>NZ_JBEZDU010000002.1:0-116471 GCF_040648495.1 Nonomuraea sp. NPDC049129
CGAAAGCTATCTCGCCGGGCTCCACCTACGCGGAGCCATCTTGTGGATCCGAAGCCTTCAACCGATCTAAAGATCCGAACTCCATACAGGCCCTAGTGCCGAGCACCCGGACTACGCCGAGGTCCGCGCCGGCGCCGAAATCGCGTGGGACCTCGGTGACCCCAGGGCGACCCGCGGGCCGATCCTGGAGTTGGCCGACACCGACGACCCGCCGGCGCGGATCTTCTTCGGCAAGTCGTTGGAGCCGGTCGCGGCCGAGTACGAGGAACGACTTGCCACGTGGCGGAAGTGGCAGCCGGTGGCGTTGGCGGCATTCCGTTGATCGTGCACAGCGGACTGAGGCCCAGGTCTGACAAGTCGGTCAGCGTCGAGGCACGCCGAGCGATCGCGCCTCTCGGCCCCGGTCCGGCCAGCGCGCCCGGTTCCAGCGCGCCCGGTCCCATCGCGCCCCAGCCTGGGCCGCTCAGCGCGCCCGGCCTAGCCCGCGCCCCGCAGCCCGGGTCTGCTCCGTCTAGGCTCGGTCGCTCCCATCCGGTCCGTCCAGGTCCGGTCGTTTCGACCACATCACGTCGGCTGGGAGATGTCCTCGTGGGTGGTGCCCGCTGACGTCACGGATCGGAATCGGGATCGGGGCCGGGCCGGGGCCGGGGCCGGGATCGGGATCGGGATCGGATGGGATTTGGGACGGGGCGGGGCCGGATTGGGATGAGACCGGGACCGACCGAGACCGGGACCGAGGCCGGGACCAAGGCCGGGGCCGGGGCCGAGGTCAGGCTGGGGGCGCAGGCAGGGGTGGCGCCGGGAGCTGGACCGGGGCGGAGGCCGGGGCTGAGGACCAGGCCGGGGCAGGGCTGGGGCGCAGGCGGGGCCCGGGGTGCGGGGCGGGGGCCAGTCCGGTGTCGGGGCTGGAACACAGGCGAGACCCGGGGCCCGGGATTCGGGCGGGGACCGGGGAGGGGTTCGGTCTGTTGTCAGGTGGGGCGCAAGGTGCTGGTGTCCAGGACTGGCCACAGGTTGGTGATCTGGTTGTCCTTGAGTTCGAAGATGACGCAGGCCCTGATCTCCACGGGCTGGTTTGTTGGTGGGACGCCGAAGAACGTGCCGGTGTGGGTGCCGCTCAAGATCCACCTGGTGGCAACTTTGTTGTCTTCTGCGATCATGTCCTGGATGTCGAAGTGCATGTCTGGGAGGGCTGAGCGGATGTGGGTGGAGATCTGCTTGACGCGTTCCGGGCCGGGTGGGTCGTTGGGGGCGGTGGAGAGGGTGCTGGCGATGATCTCGTCGGCTACCTCCAACTTGCCCTGGTTGAGTACCTCGTCGTACAGGCGCATGACGACGTCCTTCATCGGGATATCCTTCCGATTGGCTAGTTGCTAGAGATGCTTATCTCTAGTTTTCCTAGATATTTGAAAAGCTAGAGAATTTGGTGGGCGATGTCAAGACGTGCGACCTTGGTGACCGCGTTGCTCGAAGCGCTGCGCAAGACCAACGTGCTTTCGGTCTCGATGAGTCAGGCGGCTGCGGGGCGCATCGGCATCAACACCACCGATCTCCACTGCCTCAACCTGTTGAGTGAAGGAGCCCTGACGGCCAGCGAACTGGCGCGGCGGGCCGGGATCACCACCGCGTCCGTCACCGGGGTCATCGATCGGCTCGAAGCAGTGGGATATGTGCGGCGGGAGCGGGACGACGCCGATCGGCGGAAGGTCGTGGTGACGCTCGTGCTGGAGCGGGCGGCGGTGGATGTGGCGCCGGTGTTCACACCGCTGATCAAGGCGTGGCGGGCTTCGTTGAGTGATTACAGCGATGAGCAGCTTGAGGTGATCACCGACTTCATGAACAAGACGCAGGCCGTGTTCCAGGACGAGGTCGAGCAGATGCGCTCCGGCCCGACGAGCTGACACCCCCGCCCTCGACTCCTCCAGGCACGCTGAGCCCGTCCGGAGGCCGAGCGTGTCCCCACGCGCCGAGTTCGTTCGGACATGCCGAAGGGGGCCGGGGGGAGCCCGGCCCCCTTCGGGGTTTCAGGTGATGGTCAGCGCCAGTAGATGACCGTCAGGGTCGGGGGCTTGACGCCCTCGTCCTTGTTCTCCGACGCGGCGAAGGCGCGCCAGTTGGTGGCCTCCGTCTCGTCGGCGCCCTTCAGCTGTACGCCGTAGTTGGCGGCGCCCGAGGCCCACGCCTTGGCCATGGTGGTCACCGGCCACGACAGGTAGCCGGCGCCCCCGGCGCACGGTGCGGTCCAGGTGCGGCCGCGGCCCGCGCGGTTCGTCGCCTGGCCCTCTGTGGTGGTGGTGGGCTTGTTGTCCCAGTTCAGGTCGGTCTCGTCCCACGAGCTGGTGATCCGCTGGGCGGTGAGGCCGGAACCTACGCGGAGGCCGCAGGCGTTCGTCTCCAGGTTCCACATCGCCATGTTGGCGAAGATGACCCGCTTGCCGGTCAGCTTGTGGGTGTCGAACTTGACCAGGCTGCGCATGACGTCGCCGCCCTGGCCGTTCTCCCAGGGCATCGTGCCCGCGATGATCATCGGGTCACCGGGGTGCGAGGCCCAGGAGGTGGCGACGTCGGTGTCCGTCACGCTCGGCAGCGTGATCACCGGGTCGACGGTCACCGGGTAGACGCGCGCCGGGTCCGCCAGGAACTTGGCGTCCGGCTTGAGCACGAGGACCTTGGTGCCGTTCTGCGTCTCGACCGTGGTGTCGATCTTCGAGAGCGAGTCGCCGCGGGGCTTGCCGTGACCCTTCGAGTCCCACATGACCGGCTGCGGCCCGGCGGCGATCACCTTGTCGCCGGCCGTACTGGTGAGGAGAAGGCGGCCGTCGGCCGACTCGGACAGATCGACGCCTTCGGTCTGTACGGGAATGCGGAGCTCCAGCGGACCGGAGGGCTTCTCGCGCAGAACGACGTCGTGACGGAATCCCGTCGGCAGGACAGTGACGACGAGGTCGGCCCCCGGGCCCGCCGCGTCGGTGAAGGTGGCGACGTTCGCCTTGACGACCGGCTTGGGCAGCGCGGTTGGCCACTTGAGCGAGAACACGCGGCCGTTGTCGTCGGTCATCTTCGCCAGCGTGCCCTCGCCGCCGTTGGAGACCTCGACCTGGGCACGTGAGGCACGCGGCTTCAGTACCGCGCCGTCGGCGACGAGTGAGGTGTCGATGGGCACCCACTGGCCGTTCTGCTGCACCTGGGACGGGCCCGAGGTGATGGTCGCGGTGAAGCTGCCGTCGGGGTTGGCGACGGTGGTGCTGGACTCGTCCGACAGGCTCGGCACGGGTACGGGCTTGCCGTCGGCGGCGGCCTGGGCCGACGCGACGTCCTCCGCGCTCTGGCCGGTGGCGGCCAGAGCGGCCGAAGCCGGGATGGCCGTGGCGGCGGTGAGCACGGTCACGGCGCTGAGCCCGAGGGCCAGGCGGCCCATGGAACGGTTGAGAGACTTACGCAAAATCAATGTCCTAACGATCGATGGGTGTGGAGTAGCGCACGAAATGCGCTGACTTCAGGGCGTCGGGCGGGGGACTGGCCCCCGGCGACGATCACCGATCGTTAGGCGGTGCCGGATTGATCGTTGACATGACATCCCCGTTTCTGTCGCGGCGACAAGATCGCCGACGGGTCACAGGGATATCACAGGTAACAGCACGGCAAAGTGGGGGATCGCTTTGGTGCGATATTTCTCACAAAACGTAGAGTTATCGGGTTAGGCGGAGAGTCATACCAGGTCGACCGGCAGCAGTTTGCCCGTGTGCACGTCATAGATCGCGCCGCTCACCGGCAGGCCCGGCGGCAGGAAGGGCGAGGAGCGGATCCGCGTCAGGTCATGGCGCAGGGCCGCGTCCTGGTCGGGGACGGTGTGGAACTCCAGACTGCGGGTGTCGACCCCGTGCCGCTGGGTGAGCTCGTACACATCGGTGTCGGTGACCTTGGACATGCCGCAGTCGGTGTGGGGCATCACCAGGACGCGTTCTACGCCGAGCAGGTAGACGGCCAGGACGAGGGTGCGCAGGACGTCGTCCGTCACGCGCGCGCCCGCGTTCCGCAGGATCTTGGCGTCGCCCGCCTTCAGGCCCAGCAGGCCAAGGGGGTCGATGCGGGAGTCCATGCAGGTCACGACGCCGAGTCCGCGAGCGGCCCGGCCGGTCAGTTCGGAATTCCGGAATTTAGCAGCATATTTCGCATTGGCGGAAATCAGGTCATCGAACTGGCTCATGTGACAGATGATTCCTCACGTCCGTTTCGTAGCGGTTCCCGGGGTGGCGACACGGCGGAAGTTGCCCAAGGTCCCACGCGCGACACTCACTTTGCGTGATGATGTCGTAGCCCAACGTATGAACAGCCCCATGTGTGATCGAAGAAGGTTGTCGTGAGTAGGTCCGAATCGCTCGCCGCGTACCTGCGTACCCATGCCTGGCGCCGCCTCGACCGTGTGGAGACCCGAGACGACGGCCTCAACGCGAGGTGCGCGCTGGCGCTCCTCGACGCGGCCGCCTACGCGGGCGGCCTGCCCGACGACGACCCGCTCATCGTGCTGCTCGACCAGGCAGGCTGCTTCGGGCCGCTGGGTTGTGACGACTTCGACCCCGGAGAGGCCGGCTTCCGGCTGATCCGGGGCTGGCAGGGCGAGCCCCACGAACTCCTGCTCGCCCTGCCGGCCGCCATCGCGACCTCCGCCTGACGTCCCATCACCACTTCCGCCGACGTCCGGCAGGGGTCAGGCCGGCGTGCTCACCTGGCTTCCACCGCCACCCGCGCCTGACATCTGGCAGGGGTCAGGCGGGCGCGTTGCCTGGCTTCCACTTGATGCCGCAGCCGAGTGACGGGTTCTGCTCCTCGCTCACCGGGTCGCCCGCCAACAGGGCGTCGATCGCCGCGCGCAACGAGGCCCCCGTCACCGGTACGGAATTACCGGGCCGGGCATCGTCGAACTCGCCGCGGTACGCCAGCCGGAACGACGCGTCGTACAGGAAGAAGTCAGGCGTGCACGCCGCCCGATACGCCTTGGCCGTCTCCTGCGTCTCGTCGAGCAGATAGGGGAACGGGAAGCCCGCCCGCGCCGCCTGCTCGGCCAGGTGTGTCGGGTCGTCATCGGGGTAGTTCACGCTGTCGTTGCTGCAGATGGCGACCATCGACAGTCTGGGGCCGTAGTCGGTGGCCAGGGTGCTGAGGCCGCGCTCGATGTGCCGTACGTAGGGGCAGTGGTTCGACAGGAACGCCACGAGGATGGCGGGCGAATCCTTGAGATCCGCGAGCGAGACGCTGCCGCCGTGGATCGCGGTCAGATGGAAATCGGGCGCTGGAGAACCGAGTGGGACCATGAACGAGTTGGCAGCCATGGCATCCATTGTCGCTGTTGGCCCCGACGAAACCGTCGGTGGTCATCGGTATGAGAGTCTCGGAGGTAAGTAATGAACGGCATCGCGGAGTTCCGGACCACGGTCCTCGATTGTGCCCATCCGATGGAGCTGGCCCAGTTCTATTCGCGGTTGCTCGGCTGGCCCATCCTGGAGGGGTCCGACGAGGAGTGGGCCGTTGTCACCAATGGAGGCCCGCCCGCGCGGGTGGCCTTCCAGGCCGTCGACGACTACCGGCCGCCGGTCTGGCCCAGTGCGGAGCATCCCCAGCAGATGCACATCGACGTGACGGTCAGCGACATGGACAAGGCCGAGGCCCAGGTGCTGGAGATCGGCGCCACCAAGCACGAGCACCAGCCGAGCGATGACGACTCCTTCCGCGTCTTCCTCGACCCGGCAGGCCACACGTTCTGCCTCTGCAGGGACGTCTGACAGACGAGTGGACCGGCTTCTGGCGTGCTGGCGCCAGAAGCCGGTCCTTGCGTCAGCAGCCCACCGCCTTATGTCAGCGGGCCGCCTGTGTCAGCAGTTCCACCGCCTTGTGTACGTTGCCGGCCGCCAGCTCATGGTCGGCCGACGCCTGCAGGTCGGGCCGTCCGCCGGTGGCCTGGGCGATGTCCCTGGCCACCGAGACGACGGCGTCGTCCTGCGCGTACGCGTCCGTCTTCGAACGGTCGAGCAGCGCCGCCGCCGTGCCGATCGCCCCCAGCACGACGCGGGTCTGCCGCACGGAGCCGTCGGCGTGCCAGTTGTTGCCCAGCAGCGCCACCAGCAGCGCCGCCGAAGCCGCCCTGGAGGCTCCGTCACCGCCGGAGAGCCGGTCGTAGGCCGCCTTGAGCCGGTCGCGGGCCCGGTCGGTGCGCAGCCCCCAGCCGTACGGGTAAAGCGGGTCGTAGGTCGCGTCGCCCACGTTGATCGGCACCTGCTCCGCCGTACGGAACCAGGTGAAGGGCAGCCGCCCCGTGTACGGCACGGCCCCGAACAGTGGGTCGGCCACGCCGGCGCCCTCGGTGCCCGGCAGCCACGACGCCACCAGCGCCTTGACCTTGGACAGGTCGCCCAGCAGCAGCGGGCGGCCGGAGACGACCAGCACGGCGCACTTCATCGCCCCGCACACCCGGTCGATCGCGGCCCGGTCGCCGGCCGACAGGTCGAGCGTGTGCCCGTTGACGCCCACGTCGCCCTGGCCCTCGGCGTACGGTTTCTCTCCCACCACCACGACACCCACGTCATGCCCGGTCAGCGGCGCGGAGGCGTCGGCCGAGTAGGTGACGGAGGCCGCCCGGCCACGGATCGCCGACAGGATCGTGGTGCCCTGCGTGATGGGCCCGGACGAGCCCTGCCAGGTGATCGTCCAGCCGCCGCTCTGGTTGCCGAGGTCGTCGGCGTTGGATCCGGCGACGTACACCTTGGCGTCGCGGCGCAGCGGCAGCAGCCGGTCCTCGTTCTTCAGCAGCACCTGCGACTTCGCGGCGGCCGTGCGGGCCACCGCGCGGTGGGCGGCCGAGCCGACGTCGCCGATGCCGGAACGGTCGGCGTACGGGTGCTCGAACAGGCCGAGCCGGAACTTCTGCGTCAGGATCCTGGAGACCGCGTCGTCGATCCGCGCCATGGGCACCCCTCCGGCCGCGATCTCGGCCTTGAGCGTGCTCGTGAACAGCGGATACGCGTACGGCACCATGATCATGTCGAGCCCGGCGTTGATCGAGGTACGCACGTCGCTCGGGTAGTCGCCGGGGATCTGGTCGATGGCCTGCCAGTCGCTGATCACGAAGCCCTTGAAGCCGAGCCGGCCCTTGAGCACGTCGGTGATCAGCTCCTTGTGCGCGTGCATCTTGAGCGGCCCCTGGCCGAAGTCGACGCTGGAGAACGACGGCATGACGCTGCCCACGCCCCGCTTGACCGCTTCGGCGAAGGGCGCCAGGTGGATGGCCGCCAGCTGTTCCCTGGTGAGCTGGGTGACGCCCTGGTCGATCTTGTAGTCGCCGGTCGAGGAGCCGTACGTGGTGCCGCCGTCGCCGACGTAGTGCTTGGCCGTGGCCAGCACCCCGTTGTCCTGAAGACCGTCGATGATCGTGGTCAGCCGCGAGACCAGTGCCGGGTCCTCGCCGAACGACTCGTAGGCGCGTCCCCACCGGTCGTCCCGTGATACGCACAGGCACGGCGCGAAGTCCCACGGAATGCCCGTGGCCTTGACCTCCTTCGCCGTGACCTTGCCCGCCTGCTCGACCAGGTCGGCGTCGCGCGTGGAGCCGAGGCCGACGTTGTGCGGGAAGATCGTCGCACCGACCACGTTGTTGTGCCCGTGAACCGCGTCGACGCCGTAGATCAGCGGGATCTGCAGCCGCGTCTGCTGGGCGCGCAGCTGGAAGCCGTCGATCATGTCGGCCCACGCCTTCGGCGTGTTGGTCGCCGGGGTGGAGCCGCCGCCCGACAGCAGCGAGCCGAGCAGGTAGGTGGCGATGTCGTTCTGCGAGCCGAGCGCGCCGCGTTCGGCCTGCGTCATCTGGCCGACCTTCTCCTCGGTACTCATCCGGCCGAGCAGGTCGGCGACCCGCTGCTTTACGGGCCTACGAGCGTCGAGGTACGGCAGGCCGTGCGCGTTGATCACGATGGCCGGAGCCTCGGCCGGGGGCCGGGTGCCCGTGCCGGACAGCTCGATCGGGATGGTCTCGGCGACCTCGGCCGCGCCGTCGGCCAGCGTCTTGACCGTGAACGCCTTGGCCGAGCCCGAGGCGGTGCCCGCGGGGAAGGTCAGCGTGCCCTCGACCGGCGTGTAGTCCTGGCCGGGGGTGGCCGTGCCGGTGCCGGTGCGGTAGCCGACGGCCAGGTCGGCGGGGAGCGGGCCGCCGGTGGCGGTGGTGACCGAGACGCGTACCTCGGCCGTGCCCTTCTCGTTCACCGGATAGACCGGCTTGTCCGTGGCCAGGCGTACGGGCCGGGGCGGGGCCGTGCCGTAGACCTGCACATCGTCCCAGAGCAGCGTGCCGGAGGCGGCCGGGAGCCGCATCGAGTAGCCCCACATGGCGACCAGGTCGAGCTGTCCGTCGGTGGGGGCGCCGCCCGGCTGGTAGTCGCCGCGGCGGGTGAAGCCGGAGAACGGCACCTGCACCTGCCGCCATCCGGCCGTGTCATCGGTGAAGGACGACTCGAACAGCTCAGAGCTGCCCGCTCCGCCGCCGCCGTCCTTGATCTCGAAGAACACCTTCTGCCCGGATCCGGTGCCCTTGACCCAGAAGGAGAACCCTTCGTAGGCGGACCAGTCCTGGGCGGTCGTCAGGTCGTGGGACCAGCCGCCCCACTGGCTCACGTTGTAGACCGCTTTGAGCACCCGGTTGGTCGCGGGGGCGCCGGGCCGGGTCGCGTCGGGCTCGACGGTCAGGGCCGGGGTCGAGGCGGCGTCGTTGCCCCAGGCGGAGACGCCCGCGGGCAGGGTCGTGGCCTCGAAGTCGGTGACGGTCAGCGGCTCCGCGGCGGCCTGAGCCGGGGGTGCGGTGACCAGCGCGGCCACCAGGGCCACCGCCGCCCACAGCGGGGTCCTTAATCGGAACATGGATCCTCCCAAGAGCAGAGAGAGCGCTCTCTCCTAGAGAGGATCGTGTCACGGGAGCGATTTATAACAACCCCCGTCAACCTGTGTGATGCCGCCCGGCTGTCCTAGGCCGGGCGGCCCGCACGTTAGTCGTCTTCCGGCTGAGCGGGTTCGGCCGAGTCGTCGGCCGGGCCTGCCGCCAGGGCGCCGCCGACGGCCCCGATGGTGTTGGTGAGGCGGACGCCCGAGCCGTCGCGGCGCCCGATCTCGTCCGGCAGCGGCACCGGCTTGCCCACCGAGGACACCGCCTTGGCCGGCGCGGGCCCCGCCCAGGCCAGCAGCAGCACGTCTTCGCCCTTGAGGAAGCGCTGGGCCCGGACTCCGCCGGTGGCCCGCCCCTTGGCGGGGAACTCCGCGTAGTCCGACACCTTGCCGCCCCCGACCTGGGTCCCCGGCAGGGCGGTGGACGAGCCCGCCACCGTCACCACCTGGGACGGACGCGACGGATCGACCACGCCGAACCAGATGACCCGGGCCGCGTCGTCGAGCCGGATGCCCGCCATGCCGCCCGCCGGACGTCCCTGCGGGCGTACCTGCGAGGCCGGGAAACGTAGCAGTTGCGCGTCGGAGGAGACGAACACCAGGTCGTGCTCCTCGGATTCGAGCTCCACGGCGCCCACCACGGTGTCGCCCTCCTTGAGGGTGATCACCTCGAAGTCGTCGCGGTTGGCCGGATAGTCGGGGACCACCCGCTTGACCACGCCCTGCGCGGTGCCCACCGCCAGGCCGGGACCGTCGGGGTCGAGCGAACCGAGCCCGACGACCGTCTCGTCCGGTTCGAGCGCGACGAACTCGGAGACGGGATGGCCGCCCGACAGCGACGGCGGGTTGGCGGAGGGCGGCAGCGTGGGCAGATCGACCACCGCGACGCGGATCAACCGGCCCGCCGACGTCACCACGCCGACCTCGCCTCTGGCGGAGGTGCGGACCACGGAGACCAGCACGTCGTGCGCGGATCGCTCGTCGCCGCCCGACAGCGGCGAGGCGTCGGAGGTGCGGGCCAGCAGCCCGGTGGAGGAGAGCATCGCCAGGCACGGGTCGTCGGCCACCTGCAGGTCCACCGCCGCCGTGCGGGTCACGCCCGACGCCTCCAGCAGGACCGTACGGCGCGGCGTGCCGTATTTCTTGGCCACGTCGGCCAGCTCGCCCGAGACCACCTGGCGCAGGCGGGCGTCCGAGGACAGGATCCCGGTCAGCTCGGCGATCTCGTCGGAGAGCGTCTGCTTCTCGCGGTCGAGCTCCAGCTTGTCGAAGCGGGTCAGGCGGCGCAGCGGCGTGTCGAGGATGTAGGCGGCCTGGATGTCGCTCAGGTCGAAGACCTCCATCAACCGGGCGCGCGCCTGCGCCGAGTCGTCGGAGGTGCGGATGACCTGGATGACCTCGTCGATGTTGAGCAGCGCGATGATGAGGCCGTCGACCAGGTGCAGGCGCTCCTCGCGCTTGCGGCGGCGGAACTCCGAGCGGCGGCGCACGACCTCGAGCCGGTGCTCCACGTAGACGCGCAGCAGCTCACGCAGGCCCAGCGTGCGCGGCTCGCCGTCGACTAGCGCCACGTTGTTGATGCCGAAGGTCTCCTCCATCGGCGTCAGCCGGTAGAGCTCCTCCAGCACGGCCTCGGGGATGAAGCCGTTCTTGATCTCGATGACCAGGTGCAGGCCCTTGTGCCGGTCGGTGAGGTCCTTGAGGTCGGCGATGCCCTGCAGCTTCTTGCTGGTGACCAGCTCTTTGATCTTGGCGACGACGCGCTCGGGGCCGACGTTGTAGGGCAGCTCGGTGACGACGAGGCCCTTGCGGCGCGGCGTGATCTGGTCGACCCTGCACTTGGCCCGCATGCGGAAGGTGCCGCGGCCGCTCTCGTAGGCGTCGCGGATGCCCTGCAAACCGATGATCGAGGCGCCCGTGGGCAGGTCGGGGCCGGGCACGAAGCGCATGAGCTCGTCGAGCCCCGCGTCGGGCTTCTTGATCAGGTGACGGGCGGCGGCCACGATCTCGGCGAGGTTGTGCGGCGCCATGTTGGTGGCCATGCCGACCGCGATGCCGGTCGTGCCGTTGACCAGCAGGTTGGGGAACGCCGACGGCATGACCGTGGGCTCGGTCTCCTGCCCGTCGTAGTTGGGCTTGAAGTCGACGGTGTCCTCGTCGAGCGACTCGACCATCAGCATGGCCGCCGGGGCCAGCCTGGCCTCGGTGTAACGCATGGCGGCCGGCGAGTCGTCGGGGGAGCCGAAGTTGCCGTGGCCGTCGGCCAGGGGCAGGCGCATCGAGAACGGCTGCGCCAGCCGGACGAGGGCGTCGTAGATCGCGCCGTCGCCGTGCGGGTGGAGCTTGCCCATCACGTCGCCGACCACCCGCGAGCACTTGACGTGGCCGCGTTCGGGACGCAGGCCCATCTCGCTCATCGAATAGAGGATGCGCCGCTGCACGGGCTTGAGACCGTCGCGCGCGTCGGGCAGCGCGCGCTGATAGATCACCGAGTAGGCGTACTCGAGATAGCTTGCGCGCATTTCCGAGGAGACGTCGATGTCGACGATCCGCTCCTCGAAGTCCTCGGGTGGGGGTGCAGTCGTACGTCGGGCCATGTCGAACATTGTGCCGAAGAAAGTTGAGTGCCCGCGACGCATCGGCCGCGCCGGTCCGTAATAGTGCGCTTGACCAAGCAATTGCTTGGGGCTTACGTTCGGAAATGAAGGCGGCAGACTCGCTTCCGGAGGCGTCATGATCGAATTCCATCCCGTGACCAAGCACATCGGCGCCGAGGTGACAGGCGTGGACCTGCGCAAGCCGCTGTCCCAGGAACAGGTGGAGACCCTGCGGGCCGGTTGGCTCAAGTACCTCGTGCTGTTCTTCCGGGACGCGGAAATCGACGACGAGCAGCACCTGCAGTTCGCCCTGAACTTCGGCACGCTCAACCATCCGGCCTTCAAGAAGGACAGCGCCAGCCCGATCCACGTACTCGACCAGACCGACCCCAAGGGGGAGGGTGGCGACGAATGGCACAGCGACAACACCTTCGAGCCGACGCCGCCGATGGGGTCGCTGCTGCGCTGCGTCCAGCTGCCGAGCGTGGGCGGCGACACGTGCTGGGCCAACACGTACCTGGCCTATGAGACGCTGTCCCCGCCGCTGCAGCGGCTCTGCGACGAGCTCACGGCGGTGCACGACATCACGATGTCGATGAAGAAGGCCATCTCCAAGGGGCATCCGTTCGACCTGGCGGAGGTCCAGGCGAAGTGGCCGCCGCTCGAACGCCCCGTGGTACGGGTACACCCCGAGACCGGCCGCAAGGCGCTGTTCGTCAACCGGGCGTCCACGACCCGGCTGGTGGGGCTGTCCGACCGGGAGAACGAGGCGCTGCTGCCTATGCTGATCGACCACATACGGTCGCCGGAGTATCAGCTCAGGCTTCGCTGGCGTCCGGGCACACTGGCCTTCTGGGACAACCGCCCGACGCAGCACTATGCGGTCGCCGACTACACGGAGCGCCGCCGCATGCACCGCGTGACCATCAACGCCTTCCCAGAACACCAATAAACCGTCGCCTTTCGTTACGGCAAGCCGCCCCACCGGCCGAGCCGCTGGGGGAACCACCGGCTGAACCACTGGCCGCCACCGGCCAAGAATGCGCACGTAACGGCGCCCGGCCCTGTGCGGGGTCAGCGGGCGTTTTCCTGGAGGCCCTCAGCCATGTGCGGCGGGTGGCGGTGGGTGTGGCTTGCCGTAACGGATGGAAAGGGGTTGTCCGGACCGTACCAATGGGCGCCAATGGTCGGTGGGAGCTGGTAACAAGGACTTCATGATTGACGCCCCAGACGCCGAGATGCTGCGTGAAGAGGCCGAGACCCGGTTGCGAGCGCTCGCCGGTGAGCACGCTCGGCTGCGCGATGACCAGTGGGCCGCCATCGAGGCGCTGGTCATCGACCGGCGGCGGTGCCTCGTCGTCCAGCGCACCGGCTGGGGCAAGTCGGCCGTCTACTTCGTGGCCACCGCCCTGCTGCGCGAGCTCGGCGACGGGCCCACCGTCATCGTCTCGCCGCTGCTCGCCCTGATGCGCAACCAGATCGCCGCCGCCGAGCGGGCCGGGATCCGGGCCGTCACCATCAACTCGGCCAACCCCGAGGCGTGGGAGGAGATCTACGGGCAGGTGGCCGACGGGGAGATCGACGTGCTGCTCGTCAGCCCCGAGCGGCTCAACAACCCCGACTTCCGCGACAACGTGCTGCCCGAGCTGGCCGAGAGCGCCGGCCTGGTCGTGGTCGACGAGGCGCACTGCATCTCCGACTGGGGCCACGACTTCCGGCCCGACTACCGCAGACTGGCCACGCTCTTCAACGAGCTGCCGCCGGGCATCCCGGTGCTCGCCACCACCGCCACCGCCAACGCGCGGGTCACACGGGACGTGGCCGAGCAGATGGGTGAGGGCACGCTGGTCCTGCGGGGGCCGCTGGAGCGGGAGAGCCTGCACCTGAGCGTGGTGCGGCTGCCGACCGCCGAGCAGCGGCTGGCGTGGTTGTCCCAGGCGCTGCGCGAGCTGCCCGGCTCCGGGATCGTCTACACGCTGACCGTTGCCGCGGCCCACGAGATCGCCGGATACCTGCGTGACCAGGGATATGAGGTGGCCTCCTACTCCGGGCAGACCGATCCCGCCGAGCGGCTGGCCGCCGAGGAGGCGCTGCTCAACAACAAGATCAAGGCGCTGGTGGCGACGAGCGCGCTCGGGATGGGCTTCGACAAGCCCGATCTCGGGTTCGTCGTCCACGTGGGCGCGCCGCAGTCGCCCGTCGCCTACTACCAGCAGGTCGGCCGGGCCGGACGCGGTGTCGAACGCGCCGAGGTGATCCTGCTGCCCGGCACCGAAGACCGCGACATCTGGGCCTATTTCACCTCGCTGGCGTTCCCGCCCGAGCCGGTGGTGCGAGCCACGCTCCAGGCGCTCGAAGAGCGAGGCGTGCTCTCCACCCCCGCGCTGGAGTCGGCCGTCGATCTCAGCCGGAGTCGGCTGGAGATGATGCTCAAGGTTCTCGACGTCGACGGTGCCGTCCGCAGGGTCAAGGGTGGCTGGGAGGCGACCGGTGAGCCGTGGGACTACGACGCCGAGCGCTACGCCCGCATCGCCGGCGAGCGCAAGGCCGAGCAGGAGGCCATGCTCGGCTACCTGACCACGACCGAATGCCGCGAACGCTACCTGCGCGGCCACCTCGACGACGAGACGGCCGGCCCGTGCGGCAGATGCGACAACTGCACCGGGGAGCACCGCTCGCCGCAGATCGCCGAGCAGGCCGTGGCGGGCGCCCGCGAGCGGCTGACCAGGCCCGGCGTCGAGATCGACGCGCGCAGGCAGTGGCCGACCGGCCTGGCCGACCTGTCCGGCCGCATCAAGCCTGAGCTCGGCGCCGAGCCGGGCCGGGCGCTCGGGCGGCTCACCGACATCGGCTGGGGCAACCGGCTGCGCGAGCTGTTCAACGGCGCCGACGGGCCGATGGCCGACGACATGTTCAAGGCCGTGATCCAGGTACTGTCCGCGTGGGACTGGCGGGAGCGGCCCGTCGCCGTGGTCAACGTGCCGTCCACGTCGCGGCCCCTGCTCGTGCGCGGCTTCGCCGAGCGGCTGGCGCAGGTCGGGCGGCTGACCTACCTGGGCGAGCTCGGCTATCGCGACGGCTCGCCGGGCAAGCAGTTCAACAGCGCCAAGCGGGTTCAGGCGGTGAGGGCGACGCTGGCCATGCCGAAGGAGGTCGGCGCCGCCGTGGCGGCGTGCGGCGGTCCGGTCCTGCTGATCGACGACCGCATCGACACCGGCTGGACGATGACGCTCGCCGCCGCGCTCGTCCGCCACGCGGGCGCCCCGGCCGTGCTGCCGCTGGCCCTGGCGACGGTCAGCTGACGCCCATTGTCACCAGGTCATAGCCGCCGTAGACCGGGCTGACGTGCACGTTGGTCGCCTTCAGGCCGCGTACGAGTAGTGACCGCTCCCAGGAGAGCGGCACCAGCACGGCCTCGTCGGCGATCTTCTGCTCGACCTCGGTCCAGCGCCGGGCGCGCGTGGTGGCGTCGAGTTCGCGCTTGGCCG
The DNA here is from genome assembly GCF_040648495.1 of Nonomuraea sp. NPDC049129. Lineage (NCBI taxonomy): Bacteria > Bacillati > Actinomycetota > Actinomycetes > Streptosporangiales > Streptosporangiaceae > Nonomuraea > Nonomuraea sp. NPDC049129. The sequence continues at coordinate 15,008 of NZ_JBEZDU010000002.1, forward strand.
TGTCGATGAGGGCGTCGAGCGCGGGCAGGCGGACGTTCACGTTGATCGAGTTACCCTTCTCCAGGATCTCCCTGCTGTCGGCCAGCGGGGAGACGAACGTCTCCACATCCGGCCAGTCAGGCGCCCACGCCCTGGCGATCAGGCCGACACCCGCCTTCTTGAGATATTCGGGATTGCCCCCGTACTTCGCGTGGAAGTCCGTGATCGGGTAGCCCCGCAGCTGCACCTTGATGCCGATCTTGGCCAGTGACGCCTGCACGGCCTGCGCGGCGGCGGATTCCCCGAAGGTGTCACGGTAGATGTAGGTGGTGCTGAACCCGGTGGGCTTGCCGCAGGCGGCGAGTGACTCCTTGGCGGCGGTCGTGTCGCCCGAGGCGGTGAGGCCCGGCAGGGGCGCGTGCGTGCCGGGGATCAGCGGCGGCACGAGCGAGGTCGGTATCTGGCCGCCCTGGTTCAGCCCGCCGACGACGGCCCGGTTGATCGTCGACAGGTCCAGGGCGCGGATCACCGCGCGGCGGCAGTCGACCTTGTCGAACGGCGGTACCTGCGGATCGATCGCCAGATAGCGGATCCGGGAGCCGACGGGGGCGTCGGCGCGGCTCTTGTACGCGGGATTGTCGTAGATCTTGGTCGAGTCCAAGGTCGCGATCGGCGAGCTGACCTCCGCCTGGCCGATCAGCAGTTTGGCGCTCGCGTCGGCTGCGGCCAGTTCGAATTGGAGCTCGTACCGGTCCGGGAGGGCCTTGCGGTTCGGGTCGGTCGCGGGGTCCCAGTTCGGGTTGCGGACCAGGACGATCTTGTTGTCCGTCGCGCTCTCGAACTTGTACGGTCCCGACGAGATCACCGCGTACCGATACTTGGCGGCGGTGTCCTTGGCCTTGGGTACGGGGACGGTCTCGGGCAGCTGGGCGAGGTTGTCGAAGGCCCCGTACGGCTGCTTGAGATGGAACACGATCGTGCGGTCGTCCGGCGTCTGGATGGCCGAGTCCGTGTTCGCGTCGGGCGACTTGTACGGTCCCTGGTAACCGGCGGGCAGGTCGAGCATGGTGTCGAAGTAGGTGGGGCCATTGCTCAAGGTGACCTTGTCCATGCTCCGCAGCACCGCGTACTTCACGTCCGCCGCGGTGATCGGCGTGCCGTCCTGGAACTTCACGCCGTCGCGCAGCCGGTAGGTCCACGTCTTCCCGCCGTCGCTCGCCTGCCCCAGGGACTCGGCCAGGTCGGGAACGAGCTGGGTGCCGGCCTGACCGGGGACGGGCTTGAACATCGTCAGCGACCGGCCGTAGAGGCGGATGGCGTTCATGGCGTCGGGGTAGTAGGTGTTGCCCGGATCGGAGGAGTCCAGGCTGTAGGCCGAGGCCAGGTGGAGCGTGCCGCCGGTCTTGGCGGACGGGTTGGCGACTGCCGCGACGGCCGCGTCGAAGCCGGTGGGCGCCGTCGTGGCCGGGGTCGTCGGCCCGCCATTCGGTCCCGTCCCGGGGAGGTTGCGGATGAAGATCCACGCCGCGAGGCCCACCACGAGCGCCGTGGCCACCGCCCCCACCGACACCAGCACACCACGCCGCCGGACGCCGGGCGCGGTCACGGGCGTGACACCACCGGGATCCGTGGGTCGCGGGTACGGCCCAGGCACCTGAGGCCCGGATTCCCAGCGAAGCCCACCAGGCGCCTGTGGCCCGGAACTCCCGTGCGGCCCGGCCGTGGGTGCGGCCCCTGGGTACGCCGCCGCAGGTGGTGCGGCCTGTGGGGAGGCGGTGGCCGGTGGCGGAGGAGGAGGGGCGCTCGTCCGGATGAGTTCTCCCAGCACCTGCTCCGCCGTCGGCCGCCGCCGGGGATCCTTGCCCAGCGCCGTCCACAGCAGCGCTCCGAGCGGCTCTGGCACTCCCGAAAGGTCCGGATCCATGCTCAGGATCCGGTGCATCACCACCGGCAGCGCCCCGAACCCGAACGCGCTGTGCCCCGTGGCCGCGTACACCATCGTCCCGGCCCACGCGAACACGTCGCTGGCCGGTGACGGCTCGCCGTGGAACTGCTCCGGCGCCATGTACGCGGGCGTGCCCACCACGCTGGTCGTCAGGCTCTGGCTCACGTCCAGCGCCCGCGCGATGCCGAAGTCGATCACCCGGGGCCCGTCGGGAGCCAGCAGCACGTTGCTCGGCTTGAAGTCGCGGTGCATCACCCCGGCCCGGTGGATCGCGGCCAGCGCGGTGGCGGTCGCGATGGCCAGCCGTACCAGTGCCTGGCCCCGCAGCGGGCCGTCCCCGGACACCTGGCGCTGCAGCGACGGGCCGTCCACGTACTCGCCGACGATGTACGGCTGGTCGTTGACGGCACCCACCTCGAGCACCCGAGCCGTACAGAACTCCGCCACCCGCCGGGCGGCCTCAGCCTCGCGCCGGAAGCGTCGTACGGCCTGCTCATCATCGGCGAACCTGGCGTGCAGCAGCTTGATCGCCACCCGCTCGCCGCTCGGGGAGGTCCCCAGATAGACGCTGCCCTGGCCGCCCTCGCCGAGGAACCCGGTGACCTGATAGGAGCCAACCGACACGGGGTCGCCTGGCCGTAACGGACGCACGCCCAGCATCCGGCTCCTTATCGTCCTTATCGAGGGCTCTTGCGATAAAACTTACGATAAGGATTCTTACGATAAAGGGCACCGGAAAGATCGCACTAGAGGCGCGGGCGCGCTCCCAGATGAACAATCGCCTGTGCCGCCAGGTGGCAGCCGGCCGTCAGCGCCTCGGACGGCGGCTTGCCCTCCAGCCACGGCGGCAGGAACCCGGCGCAGAACGCGTCGCCCGCTCCCGTGCCGTCGACGATCCGCTCGACCGGCTCGGCGTCGACCCGGACCGGCTCGGCTCGGCTGTTGCCGAACCAGAGCGCTCCCTCGTCGTTCATTTTGATCACGACCTGCGGGAACCAGGCGGTGAGCACCTTGGCCGCGGCCTCGGGATCGTCGCGGCCGGTCAGCACCTTCGCCTGATCGACGTTGGCGAACAGCAGCTTGACCCCGTTGGTCCACTCGAGGAACGGCTCCGCCCCCGTACGCTCCAACGGCGCGGACGACGAGCAGTCGACCGAGATGGACATCCCGGACCGGCGAGCCATATCGAGCGCGGCCAGCCCCGCGTCGCGGGACCCCTCGTTGATCAGGGTGTAGCCGGACAGATGCAGATGACCGCCGCCGAACAGGTCGCGCGGCAGATCCTCCGGCGAGAGCGCCGCGTTGGCGCCCGGGTCGGAGAGCATGGTCCGCTCACCCTTGTGCGTGACGAGCACCACGCAGGTGCCGGTCGGCCGCTCAGGATCCATGACAAGCCGGGCGTCGACCCCGTAACCCATCAGCTCCATGTCACGGTTGCGACCGGTGATGTCGGCGCCCCGGCGGCCGATGAAGGCCACCTCGGCACCCTCGACGGCCAGCCAGGAAGCGATGTTCGCCCCTGATCCACCGCCGTGCATCGTCACGATCGCCGGAGTGTCGCTCGCCCTGGCGAGCGCATAACGGGCGCGAGCGACCGCGTCGGTCATGAGATCGCCCACCACGACGACCCGCGTCATGATGCCACCACCTTGCTGCCTTCAGAACGAGCCTGGCCACGGCAAAACTAACAGCTTCCGGCCTACCCGTGGGGCGGACCCCGGACACAGGGGGGCAGTCGATGCACAAGCGTTGCCCAATAGGCCCTGCCGGGCGTGGCATTCGGGACACGGGTCTACGCTCGGGACTGTGGAGGCTCCGTACCCGGCTCACTGGGAGGCCGACGTCGTCCTGGCGGACGGCGGCACCGCCCATGTGCGTCCCATCAAGCCCGCCGACGCCGACAGACTGCGCGCCTTCTACTCCCGCCTCTCCGACGAATCCATCTATTTCCGCTTCTTCGGCCCCAGGCCACGGCTCTCCGACAAGGAGGTCTCGTGGTTCACCACCGTCGACTACGTCGACAGGGTCGCGCTGATCGCCACCATCGGCACCGAGATGGTGGCCGTGATCCGCTACGACAAGACGGGGCCCGGTGAGGGCGAGGTGGCCTTCCTCGTCGAGGACGCCCACCAGGGCAGGGGAGTGGCCTCGGTGCTGCTGGAGCACCTGGCCGCCACGGCCCGCGAACGCGGCATCGAGCGCTTCGTCGCCGACGTGCTCCCGGCCAACATGAAGATGATGGGCGTCCTGCGCCAGGCCGGATACACGGCCGAGAGCTCCTTCGCCGACGGTGTCGTCCGCATGACGCTCGACCTCACCCCCACGCAGACCTCGACCGAGGTGACGACCGCCCGCGAACACCGCGCCGAGGCCAGGTCCATCGCTCGCCTGCTCGCGCCCGGCTCGGTGGCGGTCATCGGCGCCTCGCGCGAGCCGGGGGGAGTCGGTCACACCGTGCTGCGCAACCTGCTCGCCGCCGACTTCAGCGGTCCCGTCTATCCGGTTCACCGTGAGGTACGCGCCATGGCGGGCGTACGCGCCTATCCGAGCGTGGGCGCCATCGACGACCAGGTGGACCTGGCCGTGGTGGCAGTGCCCGCCTCCGGCGTCATCGAGGTGGTCAAGGAATGCGCGGAGAAGGGCGTGCACGGGCTGGTCGTGGTCTCCTCCGGGTTCGGCGAGACGGGCGCCGAGGGCCGTGAGCGGCAGGACGAGCTGGCCCGCATCGCGCGCGCGTACGGCCTGCGCGTGGTCGGGCCCAACTGCCTCGGCATCGCCAACACCGACCCGGCCGTCAAGCTCAACGCCACGCTCGCCGCGACCGTGCCGGGCCGGGGCCGGGTCGGCTTCTTCAGCCAGTCGGGCGCGCTCGGCACCGCCCTGCTCCAGCGGGTGGCGCAGCGGGGGATGGGCATCTCGTCGTTCGTCTCGGCGGGTAACCGGGCCGACGTGTCGGGCAACGACCTGCTCCAATACTGGGAGGAGGACGCCTCGACCGAGGTGATCCTGCTCTACCTGGAGTCACTGGGCAATCCACGCAAGTTCACCCGCCTTGCCAGGCGCCTGGCCCGCAGCAAGCCGATCGTGGTCGTCAAGAGCGGCGGCACGCCCGCCGGTCACTCCGCCGAGGCGCTCGGGCTGCCCGACTCGGCGGTCAGCTCGCTGTTCTCGCAGGCGGGGCTGATCCGGGTGGACGACCTCATCCAGCTGTTCGACGTGGGCCAGCTCCTGGCCTATCAGCCGCTGCCCGCCGGTCCTCGGGTCGGGCTGGTCACCAACTCCGACGCCCTGGGCCTGCTCGCCGCCGACGCCTGCGTCGCCGCGGGCCTGGAGCCCCTGCCGCCGGTCAACCTGGGGGCGGGCGCCGGGGCCGTCGCCTTCGGTACGGCCCTCGCGGACCGGCTCGACTCGCCGTCGGTGGACGCGGTGGTGGTGATCTACATGCCGCCGATCCCCGGCGAGGACTCGGCGGTCGCGGCCGAGCTGCTGCGGGTGTCGCGGGACTCGGCCAAGCCGGTGCTCGCCACCTTCCAGGGGCATCTCGGCATGCACCCCGACCTGCTGGTGGGCTCGGTGCCCTCGCGGGGGTCCATCCCGTCGTACGCGGCGCCGGAGGAGGCGGTCAGGGCACTGGAGTACGTGGTCCGCTACGCGAGATGGCGCGCCCAGCCGTCACTACCACCCCCCGAACTCCCGGACATCGACTCTCAGCGCGCCCGCACTTTGATCCACCACGCCCTCCACCAGGCCACCACCACCACTGCCCCGGCCGATGACGCGGCTTCCGTATCCACGGCACCCGCTTCTGCGGCGTCCGCCTCCGCGTCTTCCGCCTCCGTTGCTTCTGCTTCCGCGTCTTCCGCGGCCGCGCGGAGCTTCTTCGCCGAGCCCGGCCCGCCGGTCGAGGCCGACGCCGCCGACGTCGCCGAGCTGCTCGCCTGCTACGGGCTGAGCGTCTGGCCGGCCGAGGTGGTGCGATCCCCGGACGAGGCGGTGGTGGCCGCCGAACGGCTGGGCTGGCCGGTGGTGCTCAAGGTGGCCGGCGCCGAGGCCGCCCGCCGGGCCGGGACCGTACGCCTCGGGCTCGCGGGGCCTGACAGCGTGCGGCATGCCCACGCCGAGTTCGTCGCCCAGTTCGGCGAGGACGTGGAGCTGGCGGTCCAGCGGATGGCGCCGCAGCCCGCCGTACCGACCGTGGTGAGTGTCACCGAGAACCCGGCGTTCGGCCCCGTCGTGTCGTTCGGGCTGGGCGAGGTGACGGCGCGACTCCTCCTCGACCAGGGCTTCCGGCTCGCACCACTGACGGGCGAGGACGCCGCCGGGCTGGTGCGTTCGGTCCGCGGGGCCCCGCTCCTGTTCGGCGAGTACGGCTACCCGCCTGTCGCGGTCGACGCCCTGGAGGACCTCCTGGTCAGGGTGGGCCGCCTGGCCAACGACCTGCCGGAGGTGGCCCGTCTCGAGCTCGACCAGGTGCTGGTGGGCCGGGAGGGCGTCATCATCCTGGGCGCCCGCGCCACGATCCGCACCCCACCGGGCCCCCGCCCGGACGGCGGCCCCCGCAGGCTGGCCTGATCGTCCCTGCTCGGCCTTCGGGGAGGCGGACGGGCCGTCCACCTCCCCGAAACCGTCCGCCGCCCTCGGAGAGCCCGAGGGCGGCCAAGGGCTCGGTCAGCCGTGCACGATCGCGACGTTGTCGATCCAGTTCCACGCCGTGCCCGCGTTGTCCAGGACGAGGTTCAGCGCGTCGATGGAGTGTTCGCTCGCGTCCGCCGGGTCGGCGACCTTGAACGTCGTGGGATAGAAGGACCCGTCGGTGTAAAAGCCGCCGTATCCGTGAATGACGAGGTAGTGCCGCAACAGAGAGGCCTGGTTGTTCCACGGCAACGCGCCGGGTTTCACGATGATCATCACTGGATTGCCGCGGGACAGGGAGGTGATGATCCGGTCGAAGACGATCTTGCGGGTCTGGTCGATGCTGACGTCCAGCCCTTCGAACGAGTACTGCCAGTCAGAGGCCGACAGGTATTGGTTGATGACGCCCGGGATCCGTCCCGGCCAGGTGATGCCGTAGATCGCCTCGTCGGTGCCCAGCTTGTCGGCCAGTTCGGACTGCGGCGGAGCCGAGTAGCCCATCGTGGCGAGCGTCATCTGCACGGCGGCGGGCCCGCACCAGTTCGACTTCTCCTGTTGCTTGAGCGAAAGCCTCATATCCAGGGCCCGGACGGTCGGCCGCCAGGTTCCGGCGATGCCGAAGGTGGCATCGGCGACGGCGTAGGGACGTCTGAGATCGGTGAACGCCGTGTAGCAGGCCCGGCTGGCGTTCGTGGTCATCGTCGGGCACGAATCGGCGATGGTCGGGCCGCCCCCGCCGAACTTCAGGGTCAGGTTGACCTGGAAGTTGGTGTACGCGCCGGGGTTGATGAAGGCCACCGCGCGTACCTGCGTACGGGGGGCGTTGAACTCCAGGCACACCTGGTAGGCGGTCCCGTTGTACGTCTGGGTGTCATTGCAGGTTCTGTTGGCCGCGGACGGATACTCATGCCAGATTCCGGCCTGGGCGGGGAGGGCGGGCACGGCGACCACCGCGAGTGCCACGCCTGCCAGCAGCGAGAGTAACGCCGAAAGCAGTCTTTTCACGGGCTCAAGTCCTTCTCTGGGACGTGGTGCTGGGGGAGATCGGTTATGGCGCCGTCACCGTGAGCCTGTGCAGCCGTTCGTTGATCTTGTAATAGAGGTTGCCGAACCTGTCAGCCGTCAGTCCCTCCATCCCCGGGTCGGTCAGCAGCACCGTCATGGCCTTGGTCGACTTGTCGATCCGGAAGAGCTGGTCGCCTGAGGTGCCGTACACACCGCCCGGATCCTTGTCCACGGTCAGCAAAACCCCATCGCGCCAGGCCAGGCTGGGTTTGGCGGTGTAGTCGGGGTCGGCGAACAGCCTTTTCACGGTGATCGCGTCGGGGCTGGCCGGGTCGAGCGTGAACAGCGATCCACCGGCCAGGCCCCAGAGCCCGCCGTCCACCTCGGTGAGGGCTGTCACGGCCTTGGGCGCGGTCAGCGGCAGCGGGTGGGTGCGTACGGCGCCGGTCGCGGGATCGTAGGAGAACAGGGTGGCCGAGGCTCCCGGGGCGTAGACGGGGTCGATGCCCAGCGCCCCGCGCGTGGAGGTGCCGCCGAACACCTTGCCGCCCGCGTAGGCCAGCGAGACGACGGCCTGGTCCCGCACCACGCACACGGTCCGGCCCGCCGTGCCGTCCTTCCAGATGGTGAGCGCGCCGCTGCGTTTGCCGTACTTGGGCACCGTGCCCATGTACACCGTGCCGTCGGGGCCGCCGGCCAGCGCGTACGGGCGGTCCTGCGGCGGCGGCCCGTTACCGGGCTCGCAGTCGTCGGCCTTGTCGCCCACCGCGCCGCCGGTGTACCTGAGCGTGGGCGGCCACGGCCCCGCCGGGTCGTAGCTGTAGAGCTTGGCCGAGGGATAGGCGCCGATGTAGAGCCGCCCGTCGTGGGCCAGCAGGCTGTCGGTCTGGCTGAGTCCGGTACGGGTGGGCGTGTCCGGGCTGCCGTCGTCGGCGTCGCCGCGCAGCGGGTCGTACACGCCGGTGCCACCCGTCAGGTAGCCGCCGGTGTAGATCTTCCCGTCGGGTCCGGCGCCGAGCGCGTTGATCGCGGCGGGCAGGACCGGGGTGCCGCCGACGACCCGGCTGCTCCACTGACCGGTCGCGGGCGCGTACTTGAAGATCCTGGTGCCGTCGCCGGCCGCGCCGAGACCGATGAGCGTGCCGTCCGCCCAGGTGTAGCCGGTGACGTCCAAGCCGGGCTGTACGGTCGTCGCCCGCACGGTTTTGGCAGCCAGATCGTAGGACTGCAGCAGGCCGTCCTTGACCAGCCAGACCTTGCCGTCGGCGGCCGGTGAGTGGTGCAGGTCCACATCGGTGATCGTGGCGTCGGTGACGGCCCGGTAGGAGCCGTCGGCGTTCTTGATGATCTGCAGGACGAGCAGCGTACGGTCGATCCAGGCGAACAGCCTGCCCCCTGTCCAGGTGAGGCCGCCCACCATGGAGTTGTCCGCGTAGGCGGCGGGCAGGAGGCTGTCGGTCCGCCCTGTGACGTTGTCGAACCTGACCAGCGCGGCGTTCGTCCCCGTGCCCAGGTAGGTGGCGTTGGCGACCGGGTCGTGGGCGAGGCTGCGCACGTACTGCGCACCGGCCACGATGGGCACGCTGCCGATCGTGGTGAAGGCGCCGTTGTCGTACTTGAAGTAGCGGCCGTCGTTGTAGGTGCCGCCGTAGACCTTCCCGCCCGCTCCCGCCTCCAGGTCCCAGATGAAGGAGTAGCCGCCCTCCGCCCTGCCGAGGTCGGTCACCGTCGTCTGGCCGGGGATGTGCCGGTAGAGCTTGGAGTTGGGGTAGGTGCCGAGGTAGACGCTGCCGTCGGTGGCCGTGGTCGCCGCCCAGCCGCCGACCGTGGGCGTGGCGGCGCTGTCCGGGATCGTGATCTTCTTGGTCACCTTCTCGGTGGCCAGGTCGATCTCCGCGAGCTGCGGGTTGGCGTCCGCGGTGCCGGTGTAGATCGCGTACGCGTCGCCGCCCGCGAACGTGGTGGCGTTGGGCACGCTGCTCTCGAGCTGCACGCCGAGATCGGTCGTGTCCTTGGTGATCAGCACCTCGTCCCAGTAGGCGGTGCCCACATTGGCGACGCCCGAGTAGATGAGCGCCGAGACCGAGGCCGTGCCGGCGGGCGCGACGCCGGAGGCCGTGACGTCGTTCCACCGCTTGCCCGTGACCGAGGCGTTCGCGCTGCCGAGGAGCTGGCCCGAGGTTCCCCTGAAGCGCAGGTACAGCTCGGCGCTACCGCTGTCGGCCCAGACCTGGGCGTAGGCGGTGTAGCGCGTACCTGCGGTGGCGGGCAGGCCCGGCAGGCTCTCCCTGCCGTACGCGTTGCCCGGCTCGGCGTCGGCGACGCGCGCCGTGCTGCGGCCGTCCCAGGTCACGGCCGTGACACCGCCCGGGCTGTGCGATCCACTCCACCCGGTCAGTCCGTCGTCGAAACCGCCGTTGACGATCCGCAGATCGGCGGCCTGCGCCGGCGCGAGCGGGACGGTGAGCAGCGCCGCCAGCAGAGCCGCCGACAGCGCCCCTGCCAGCAGGCGCCTCATAACGTCCCCTTCGCGGCGAGACGGCGCTCATCGGGCCTGAGTCCGGCCGGGTTCCGGCCGTCGACCTCAGGCAGTGGCGGTGATGACAAGCGTGGGATGAACCCGGCCAGGGTTACCAGAGGGGATCGCGTCATGTCCGTACCTCCAGCGAGCGTGTTCGATTATGCTCGGTTTCGGCCCTGACCGTAACTTTTGGCGCAGGCCTCGTCAATAGGACCCAGCGTGCTCTGCTATGGAGATGACTCGTTGCGGGAAAATTTGGGTCTTGACCGTAACTGGCCGCTTCTGAGAGCTTGTGATCGTTTCACTGTTCGCGAACTTGGGACCCCCAGGCGTTCGGCTGGACGGTGGTTCTCGGAGGGCCGCCAAACCTCATTTCTATGAAATTTCACCATTTGTCACTCGAGTGGTCGGCACGGCGACAGTGATGAGGCGCAATGGCACGTCCGGTAATTGCGCATGGCCGTACGCGTAGATAACGGATAAAAGACGTTATAGAGCGTTATGTCTGGTGGGTGAGTGCACTGCGCGGTCCTGGCAGGATGGACCCATGAGGGAAACCCGAGTCTCAGCCGCGGGCCTGCGTGAAGCGATCGAGCGCAGCGGCTACTACCCCGACCTCGTCACCGATGCGGTCGAATCCGCGCTGGGCAAGGAGGCTGTGACCGCTTTCGTGGTCCATCATGAGGCCACCTTCGATCCCGCGATGGAAGTGCGCAGGCACGTCACCGTCCTGGTGCTGTCGACGACGAGGCTGCTGGTCTGCCACACCGACGAACACCCGGCGGTGGAAGGCGTCTCGACCTCACACGCCTCCACGACGACGGAGGCGGTGCGCCTGAGCCGCGTCCAGTCGGTGGCGGTCACCCGTGTCGTCCCCGACCCCGCCTCCTACGTGCCCGGCGTCCCTCCCACGGAGGTCACGCTCACGATCGGCTGGGGCGCCATCTCCCACGTCGATCTTGAGCCGGCCACCTGCGGCGACGAGAACTGCGAGGCCGACCACGGCTACACGGGCGCCATCACCGCGGACGACCTCTCGCTCCGGGTGAGCGAGGCGGCCGACGGCCCCGACGCGGTCAACCACGTCCTCGCCTTCTCCAAGTCCCTCTCCGAGGCCACCGCCCGCGCCACGACCTGACAAACCACTCCCAGGCGCCCACCCTCTCGGCGCCACCAGGGCAAGAGGCATGCAGACAACGCGCACTCCGGTCCATGGGACCACGCCCAGGAGGGAACCTCGGCGACAGCGCACGGCGCTCTCGGGCGGGGTCGATGAGCCACGCCCAGCTACTAGCGTCCCGGCGGCGGCGTCCGGCCCACGGCGGCCGTGCGCCTGCGATGGTGGCTGCCCCAACTGGCCCACACCATCTACGGGATCCACCGCGTCCACCGCGTCCACCGGATCCACCGGATCCACCGGATCTGCCGCGTTCACCAAATCTGCCGCGACCACCGGATCTACCGGATCCGCGGTGCCCATGCGGCCGCGCTTGAGCGCGCCGCTCCAGCCGGACATTCCTCACGAACAGTCCCGCACCATATGTACGGCGCCCAGCCGATCAAGCGAAGAAGACGGCCAAGAATACGCACGTAACGTCGCCCAGCCATGTGCGGGCTCAGCGGCCGTTTCCCTGGAGGCCCCTAGCCATGTGTGGTGGGTGGCGGTGGGTGCGGCTTGCCGTAACGGATGGAGGGGGTCTGTTGGAGAGACCGCCCGCCGGGCTCAGCGGCCGTTTTCCTGGAGGCCCTCAGCCACGTGTGGCGGGTTGCGCCTACTTGGCGGTGCCGTACAACAAGATCCGCTTTTGGGTTTGCGGCGACCAAGCGGGTTTGGCGGCGATCATGTGATCGAGTTGTCGGACGAACGGAATGGAGCGTCATGGGCGGATACGCGCCACTGATTCCCAGCTACGGCACCGCGTCGCTGGCCGAGCTGCCCGGGGCGCTGCTCGCGGCGCTGGGCATGGCCGAGCCGAACACCCTCCAGCTCGCCCCCGCCGACCGCGTCTGCCTGTTCCTCGTGGACGGGCTCGGTGACGAGCTGCTCCAAGCGCACGCCGACCGGGCGCCCTTCCTCGCCGCCGCCACCCGGACCACGCTCACCGCCGGGTTCCCCGCCACCACCGTCACCAGCCTGTGCTCGCTGGGCACCGGTGTGTCGCCCGGTGAGCACGGCATGCTGGGTCTGATGCTGGCCGTGCCGGGCGCCGGGCACCTGTTCAACTGCCTGCGCTGGACGCTGCCCGGCGGCGCCTTCATGGAGCCGAGCCGATGGCAGCCCGCCGAGACCGTCTTCCAGCGCGCCGCCGCCGCGGGGATCGTGCCGAGTTATGTGGCTCCGGCCCAGTTCGAGGGGAGCGGCCTGACCGAGGCCGTCTACCGCGGTGTGCGCTACCTGGCCGCCGACAGCGTCGACGAGCGCGTGGCCAGGGTACGCGCGGCGATGGCCGAGCCGAGAGCCCACGTCACCGTCTACTACGGCGACCTCGACGCGATGGGCCACATGACCGGCTGGGGCAGCGAGGAGTGGCTCGACCAGCTGGAAATCGTCGACCGGATGGCCGAGCGCATGGCCGCGGACCTGCCTGCCGGCTCCGCCCTCTACATCACCGCCGACCACGGCATGGTCAACGTGACCGACAAGGTCGACGCCGAGGCCGACCCGGCGCTGAGCCGGGGCGTGGCGATGCTCGGCGGGGAGGCGCGGGCCAGGCACGTGTACGCCGAGCCGGGCGCCGCCTCCGAGGTGCTCGACGCGTGGCGTGAGACCCTGGCGGGCAGGGCATGGGTGGTGTCGAGGCAGGAGGCGGTCGAGTCCGGCTGGTTCGGGCCGCGCGTGCGGTCCGAATGGCTGGAGCGCATCGGCGACGTCGTGGCCGTCCCGTACGCTGACCTGGCGCTCACCGCGCCGACCGCGCATCCGATCGAGGCGCTGTTCACCGGCTACCACGGTTCGATGACGACGGCCGAACAGCACGTACCACTCTTGGAGGTAAGCAGCCGATGAGGTCATTCATGGCAACTGAGGTGAGCACCCGATGAGCCCGTTGATCACGCCCGAGGAGCTCGCCGCGCGGGACGGCGTGACCCTGCTCGACGTGCGGTGGCGGCTCGGCGGCCCGCCGGGGATCGAGATGTATGCCGAGGGGCACCTGCCGGGCGCCGTCTTCTGCGCCCTCGACGCCGACCTCGCCGCGCCGGCCGGAACGGCCGGGCGGCATCCGCTGCCGGAGCCGGACGACTTCGAGAGCGCGATGCGGCGGCTGGGGGTGTCCGGCGAACGGCCGGTGGTCGTCTACGACGACACGGGTTCGATGGCCGCCGCGCGGGCCTGGTGGACGCTGCGTTACTTCGGTCACCCGGACGTCCGGGTGCTGGACGGCGGCCTGTCCGCCTGGGCCGACGCGGGTTTGCCGGTCGTCAAGGAGACGCCCGAGGTGGCGCCCGGTGACTTCGTCGCCAGGCCGGGCGGGATGCCACTGCTGAGCGCCGCCGAGGCCGGGGCGCTCGCGACATCGGGAGTGCTGCTGGACGCGCGGGCGGGTGAGCGTTATCGAGGTGAGGTGGAGCCGATCGACCCCGTTGCCGGGCACGTGCCCGGTGCCGTCAGCGCGCCGACCACGGAGAACATCGGCCCCGACGGCCGGTTCCGTCCCGCGGCCGACCTGCGCGAGCGGTTCGCCGCCCTCGGGGTGGGTGCGGGGGTGCCGGCCGGAGCCTACTGCGGCTCCGGCGTCACGGCCGCGCACGAGCTGCTGGCCATGGAGGTGGCGGGCCTGCCCGCGGCGCTCTACGTGGGCTCATGGTCGGAGTGGGTCGCCGACCCCACCCGGCCGATCGCCACCGGCTGAGCCTCCGCCACCGGCTGAGCCTCCGCCGCCACCGGCTGAGCGCCGATCGCCATCGGCTGAGCGCCGGCGTCGGTCGTCACCGGCTGAGCTCCCGCCCGGTCCCCGGCGCGCTGAGCCCCTGCCCGGCCCCTGGTGAACCGCCGGTTTCCCGCGCCGAAGCACACGAAGCCGAGCACTCCCGTCTTGGCCGAGGCCGATGCCAGGGCCGAGGCGGGAGCCTGGCCCTCGGCGAGGAGCCTGTGGAAGGCGGACATCACCGCCAACGCCTCCTCGTCGCGCACCGGCACCATTCCCGCGACGACGCAGGACGTACCCCTGGCCAGGAACGTTCCGGCCAGCCCGAGCGGTGCTCCGTCCGTGGGCGTGTGCGCCATCCCCGAGTCGCACGCCGACAGCACCACGAGCCCGGCCGTCCGGGACAGCCCGAGCAGGTCGTACGCCATGAGCTGCCCGTCGGAGAGCGTGATGCCCGACAGCAGCGGGCTACGCGCGTGGAACACCCCGTGCGCCGCCAGATGCAGCACGTCGGCGCTGGTCAGCGCCGCCAGCACGGCCCCGGATCGGGCGGGCACCTCGCGTCCCCCGGGATGACAGGCGAGCACCTGTGCGACCTCAGCGCGCGCGTGCGCCAGCCCCGGCCCGGCCGCGGCGATCATCACGGGCCGTTCGGCGGGTACGGTGGCGCGCCGCCCGGCCGCCAGCCAGGCGGACGCGCTCGCGGCCACGGACACCGGCCGATCACGCAGGCTCGGCAGCGCCCCCCACGGCACCGTGTGCAGCGGGCCGGCGGGCACCAGGACCAGTGGCCGGTCGGCGAGCTCGGTGTGCAGGGGCCGGAGCAGCAGGCGTTCGAGCTCCGCCGCGGCCGGCTCGACCCGGGCCGCGGCGGCGGCGCCGCCGTCGCCGAGCGCGGCCCGGCGCAGTGCGTAGCGCAGGCGGACGAGCGCCTCGCGAATCGACCGCACATCGCCCAGCCGCCGCAGCGTGAGCCGTTCGCCGGTGATCAGCACGGCCAGCAGCGAGGAGCCTTCGACGACGAACTCGACCAGCGCCGCGCCGCCCAGCCCGGCCCGCACGGCGTCGGGATCGGCCAGCCCGCAGGCGTGCGCGGGAGCGGCCACCGCCCGCCAGCGTTCGGCCCAGTCGAACACCTCCCGGGGGCACCCGTCACGCACCGCCATCGTCAGCCCGAACGCCGCCAGCCGCTCACCCGCCCGCGCCGCGTGGGCCCGCAGCGAAGGATCCTCGAAGGAGTCCATGCTGCCGCCCATGTCGGCCAGCCCGTCGTGGACCGCGCGGAACGCCTGGGCGACGTCCTCCCGCAGCGCCGCCTCCAGCGCGAGGGCGTGCTGACGCACCAGCACCGGGATCTGTGACACCTGCTCGAGGTGCTTGGCCTGCAACTCCGAGGCCAGTGACGTGAGGCGGGTCCCGGCGGGAACCCAGCGTTCGACGCGCTGGGCGTGCACCGTGAGGCGGGCCAGCTGCGCCGACGCCGTCGGGTGGTCGTCGAGCGCCAGCGCCGCCTCCGCGGCCACCAGGCGCAGCGCGGCGGCGCCGGCCAGGAAGGCGGGACCGTTCTCGAGGTCGTCGGCGCACGCGATCAGCTGGTCGAGCAGGTCTGGGGAGGACCCCTCCAGCGTGAGGCGGGCCCGCAGCACCACCTCCGTGGCCAGCGGCAGCCAGGAGAGGCGGTCCTGCTCGGCCAGCTCGACCGCCGCCTGCTCGGCCACGGCCAGCGCGCGGCGCGCGTCGCCGGTGAGCAGCTCCACCTGGGCCAGCTTCAGCCGCGCCTCGGCCAGCGCCACCAGTGCGGCCGACGATTCCAGATCGGGTACGGCCAGGCTGAGCAGCGCTCTGGCCTCGCCGGGGAGGTGCGCGGCGAGCAGGGCCCCGGCGAAGTCGGCCCGCATCGTGGCCAGCCGCTCGGGGAAGCCGAACAGGGTGTTCTCGGCCGCCCGGTAGTGGGCGAAGGCTCCGGTGATGTCGCCCTGACGGACCGCGAGGAAGGGCAGGTTGGCGGCGGCCAGGCGGGCCAGGTGGTCGAGCCTGGCGTGACGGGAGATCTCCAGGCAGGCGGTGATGTCGCGGGTCGCGGCGTCCCAGTCGCTCCGGTAAGCGTGGACGAGGCCGCGGTTGAGCAAACCGCCGGCCAGGAAGCGGCGGTCGTCGATGGTGCCCGGCGCGGCCACGAGCGCCTGGAGCGCGCGGTCGCACGAGGCGATGGCCTCCTGGTAGCGGCCCAGGTGGGCGAGCGCGACGGCGCGCTGGGTGTCGAGCTTGGCCCGGTCGAGCGGGGAGAGGTAGGCCCAGGCCAGGGCGGCGACCCGGAGCGCCTGCAGGGGATGGCCGCGTTCGGTGCGTACCGTCACCAAGGACAGCCGGGCCTGGGCCAGACGCTGTCGCGTGGCGCCGGGAGTGCCGATGGCCAGCCGGAGGTGGTCTTCCGCGGCCTCGAGATCGCCGAGCTCGCGGGCGGCCAGGGCCATCGCTCTGTGGGCGACCACCGCGGCTTCGGCGCAGTCCGCCGCCCGGGCGGCGGCCAGGACGGTGCGCCCGGCGTGCAGCGCCTGCTGGGGATCGACCACCGAACGCAGCACCGCCGTCTCGGCCGCCACCACCAGCGGCCCGATGGTGTCGGGGGCGGAACGGTCGTCCGACGTTGCGATCATGGCGCCTTGAGCTTCGTAGAGGAGGGGTTGGGAGCCAGGGGGTGGGACGCGGTGCCTGGCTCCCGGCTGGTCATGGGCGGATCCGCACCCACCTGGTCTGGACGGGTGCGAAGCCGGGCCGGTGGCAGACCACGCTGAGCCAGCCCGGAGGCAGGCCGGTGACCGCGAACTGGCCCGAACGCGCAAGACGCCTGGTGAGCGTCAGATGCGGGGTCCTCACATCGACGTGGCTGCCCTCGCCGGGATGCGGGAACACTTGTCCCGCGACGTCGATGAGTCCGTCGCCCACCGTCACCTCCAGATCGAAGGTGAGGCCGGCCGCGACGAAACGGATCATGCCGGGACCGTCGCCGCCTCGTACGCCACGGGGCGCGGCGCAGTCGGCGGGCGGAGCGGTAACGGCTTGAGAGACCCGGAGTCCGAAGGCATCGCGTGCGGCGGCGGAAACATGCCCAGGGATCGGATCGCTCCCGGCGGCGAGCCGGAGAGCCGCCAGGAAATACTCATCGTTGATCATTGCACCGTCTCCTGTAGTGAGAGCAGGGTGCGCAGTTTTTCCAGGCACCGGATCCTGGTTGGACCCACGGTGCCCACGGGCATGCCGAGCCGCATCGCCACCTGCTGGCTCCCCATATCCGTCGCCACCAGCTGGAGGAGGGTACGGCAAGGCTCGTGCATGGCGGAGACCGACTTCCAAAGCAGGTGCCTGCCGTCGGCCTCCAGGACGGCAGACGCCGGATCAGGGTCGTGTACGACGTCGAAGGAGGGAAATCCGGGTGGTTCCTTCCTGATGATCAGAAGCGCCTCGCGACGCGTGGTCGTCGCCAGCCACGCGCCGACGCCTGATGGTTCCCTGATGGTGTGGAGGTTTTCGAGCAGCCGCAGCCAGGCACCCTGGACCGCGTCCGCCGCGTCGGCTTCGTTCAGCCCGCACGCGCGGGCGACAGCCCACATGCGCGAGCCGAACCTGGACTCAAGCTGATCCCAGGCCGTGTGGTCGTCTTCGGCCGCAGCCTTGAGCAGCTCCGCAGGATCGCGTGGCTCGTGCATGCGGCCTCCTTCGCCGTGACGGACGAGGAGGCCACCCTGCCTCCTCGTGATTGGCCGAGGACTGAGCGTAAACTCTACAGACTCGACCTGATGAGAACTCCCAGATCGGGAATTTGCCGGGTCGTCTCAGGGTCAAGGACTCGCCCGGCCGCCTCCTTGACGGGCAGATCCTTGGCGGCGCTCGCGATGGCGCCCGCGACCAGGGCCGTGGCGAAGGAGGTGCCGCTCCAGACGGCGTAGCCGGAGAAGTCGTCGCGCTCCAGGAAACTGCTGGCCAGCCACTCGCCACGGGCGCACGCGTCGACCCAGGAGCCGTAGGCCGAGAACGGCGCCCGGTGCTCCTGTGCCGCGTCGACCGCGCCCACGCCGACGACCTCCGACAGCGCGGCCGGCCAGAACGGCCGTTCGCTCGCGGTGTTGCCCGCGCAGGCCACCGCGACGGTGTCGGTCAGGCTCCGCAGCGCGTCGGCCAGGAGGGGCGGCGGCCGGTCGTCGAAGGTGTGGCAGCCGAAGGACAGGTTCAGGACCTGCGGCGGGCGCTCGCGCAGCCGGTTGAGGGCGCGGACCACGCCCGCCTCGTCGCCGACGCCCTGCCCGTCGAGCACCCGCCACGCCCGCAGCGACACGCCCGGCGCCTGCCGCAGCAGCAGCCCGGCGAGGAAGGTCCCGTGGCCCGCCTGGGGGCCTTCGAGCATCTCGGCGTCGTCTCCGGGCTGCTCCTTGTACCAATCGCTGTCGGCCCACCACGGGTGCGGGGCGATCCCGGTGTCGAGCAGGCCCACGACGACGTCCGAGCGCGCTCTGCCCGGTCTGTACGGCACGGCCGAGGTGGGGAACGGCCGGGACGCCGGCCCGCCCCAGAACAGCGGCTGCCCCGTGAGCAGATGGTTGGGGGAGGCTCTGAAGCCGCGCTCCCGCAGATCCATGGTGATCTCGATGGGGTCGACGCCGGGTGACAGGTGGATCACGCAGACGCCGTCGGCGTCGGCGACGGCCTGAGTCCAGCGAGCCGCGGCGGACAGCGCGCCCCGGTCGGTCAGTATCTGACCTGGCCGGATGAGCGACTCGCCGACAGATTGGATGTCCATGAGCGGGTATCTTTCCGCGCTCACCCGCGTGTCACACGCCACTGCGGCACCAAGTTGGTATGGCCCCCCTCTGGTGCGCAGTAGCGACCGACGGTAGTCTCTCCCTAGTCACTTGTGATCATCCCGGGGCGAGGCCGTTGGGGAAGGCGCACCTCGTACCGAATCGGGAGGTCCGGTGTCTGCTTGTGGCGTGCTCTACGTCCACTCAGCTCAGCCCGCGCTGTGCCCTCATATCGAATGGGCGGTCGCGGGTGTTCTTGGCGTACCCGTGGACCTGACGTGGACGCCGCAACCCGCTGCGCCCAATGTCGTGCGGGCGCAGGCGGAGTGGGAGGGTCGTCCGGGCATCGCGGCGGCCATCACCTCCTCCCTCATGGGCTGGCAGCGGATCCGCTTCGAGATCACCGAGGACGCCTCACCGGGTGTCGACGGGTCCCGGCATGCCTATACGCCGACGCTCGGCGCCTTCAGCGCGGTCGTCGGGGCCGCGGGCGACATCATGATCCCCGAGGACCGGCTCCGCACCGCGATGATGATGGCCGCCCAGGGGCGCGCGGTGCTGGAGGACGAGCTGGACAAGCTGCTCGGCCGGCCGTGGGACGAGGAGCTGGAGCCGTTCAGGTACGCCGGCGACGGCGCGCCCGTCCGCTGGCTGCACGCCGCCGTCTGAGACCCGCACGAGGCCGCCTGAAGCACACACAACCGCCACAACGCCTGTGGCACACACACGCCAGCGCCCGTCTGAGGCACACACACGCCAGCGCCCGTCTGAGGGACACCCGCCAGAACGTCCGAGGCACATCCGCCTGAACGTGAAAGGGCCCCGCACCCAGGAGGTGCGGGGCCCTACTCAGGTGACCGCGGGGGCAGCTACAGCGGGATGTTCCCGTGGGCGCCCCTGGCCGGGGTGGCCTGGGCGAGGACCTTGGCGATCGCCCCCCGGGTCTCCTCCGGCTTGATGACCTCGTCGATCACGCCCAGCTGTCGCGCCCGCTCGAGCCCGCCGGCCAGCTTCTCGTGCTCCTCGGCCAGCCGCTGCTCCAGCTCGGCCCGCTCTTCTTCGGGAGCCGCGGCCAGCTCGCGCCGCTTCAGGATGCGCACCGCCGCGACCGCGCCCATGACCGCGACCTCGGTCGTCGGCCAGGCGAACACCTTGGTGGCGCCCAGCGCGCGGGAGTTCATGGCGATGTACGCGCCGCCGTACGCCTTGCGCGTGACCAGCGTGACGCGCGGCACCGACGCCTCGGCGAAGGCGTGCAGCAGCTTGGCGCCGCGGCGGACCACGCCGTCGTGCTCCTGCCCGACACCAGGGAGATAACCGGGCACGTCGACGAGGACAACCAATGGGACGCCGAAAGCGTCACACATACGAACGAAGCGGGCAGCTTTCTCGGCGGACGTGGCGTCGAGGCAGCCACCCAGCCGCATCGGGTTGTTGGCGATCACGCCGACCGTCCGGCCACCGAGGCGGCCCAGCGACGTGACGATGTTCGGTGCCCACTTGGGGTGCAGCTCGATGCCCGGCTCGTCGAGCAGGCCGTTGACCAGCGGCTTGACGTCGTATGCCCGCCGCGCCGACTCCGGCAGCAGCGTGGAGAAGTCGACCTCGTCGATGCCCGTCGTGCGCACCCGGCCCTGGTGGCCGAGGAGCACGGCCAACTGCCGGGCGCGCAGCAGCGCGTCGGTCTCGGACTTGGTGACGACGTGCACGACGCCGCTGCGCTTGCTGTGCGGCTCGGGGCCGCCCAGCGCGGCGCTGGTGACGTCCTCACCGGTGACGCTGCGGACCACGTCGGGGCCGGTGACGAAGATGCGGCCGGAGTCGGCCAGGATCACCAGGTCGGTCAGCGCCGGGCCGTAGGCGGCGCCACCGGCGGCGGGCCCGACGACCACGGAGATCTGCGGCACCACGCCCGAGGCCTTGGTCATCGCGGCGAAGACCCGGCCGACGGCGTGCAGCGACTCGACGCCTTCGGCGAGTCGCGCACCGCCGGAGTGCCAGATCCCGATGACCGGCACCCGTTCGCGGACGGCCACGTCGTAGGCGTGCACGATGTGCTCGCAGCCCTCGCCGCCCATCGCGCCGCCCTGGAAGCGGGCGTCACTGCAGAAAGCGACGACGGGCACACCTTCGACGCGGCCCATGGCGGCGAGTACGCCGCTCTTGTCTTCAGGAGTGATTAACCGCAGCGTGCCCTCGTCGAGCAGCGCGGTCAGCCTGACGACCGGATCGCGGGGATCGGCGGGCTCCTGATCGGACTCCTGCGGCGCCACTCGATTGTCGAGCACAGTCATCTAAGCCCCCTTGAACACGACTGCCACGTTGTGACCACCGAATCCGAACGAGTTGTTGACCGCGGCGATGTCGCCTTGCGGCAGCGGGCGGTTCTCGCCGTAGACGAGGTCCACCTCGATGCCGTCGTCGAGGTTGTCCAGGTTGATGGTGGCCGGCACGATGCGCTCCTGGAGCGCCTTGATCGTGAAGACCGACTCGATGCCGCCCGCGCCGCCCAGCAGATGGCCGGTCATGGACTTGGTCGAGGTGACCAGCGGGTGCGTGCCGATGGCCTTGGCCACCGCCTGCACCTCGATGACGTCGCCCGCCGGGGTGGAGGTGGCGTGCGCGTTGACGTGCTTGACGTCCTGGCCGGTGATGCCCGCGTCGGTGAGCGCCTGGGTCATCGCCATGCTGATGCCCCGGCCCTCCGGCTCGGGCTGGGTGATGTGGTGGGAGTCGGCGGAGTAGCCGACGCCCGAGGCGTAGGCGTAGATCCGCGCGCCGCGCGCACGGGCGTACTCCTCGGACTCGAGCACGATGATGCCCGCGCCCTCGCCGAGCACGAACCCGTCACGATCGCGGTCCCACGGCCGCGAGGCGCCCGCGGGGTCGTCGTTGCGGGTGGACATGGCGCGCGCGGCGGCGAAGGCGGCCACGTTGAGACCGTGGATCGCCGCCTCGGTGCCGCCCGCGATCACCACGTCGGCGCGGCCGGACCTGATCATGTCCATCGCGTAGCCGATGGCCTCCGCGCCGGACGCGCACGCCGACACGGTCGCGTGCACGCCGGCCTGGGCGCCGCGATCGAGACCGATCCAGGCGGCCGGGCCATTGGGCATCAGCATCGGCACGGTGAAGGGCGAGAGCCGGTTCCAGCCCCGCTCCTTGTAGGTGTCGTAGGCGGACAGCGTGGTGGTGATGCCGCCGATGCCGGAGGACACCACGACGCCGAGCCGCTCGGGCGCCACCTCGGGGGCGCCCGCGTCCTGCCAGGCCTCGCGAGCGGCGACCATGGCCAGCTGCTCGCTGCGGTCGAGGCGACGGGCCTCGGGCCTGGGCAGCACCTCGGTCGGATCGACGGCGGCCGTCCCCGCGAACTTCACGGGGACGGTGTCGATCCAGTCCGCGTTGATGGTCTCGACGCCCGACTGACCGGCGAGGAGCGCCGACCAGGTCGAGGTGACGTCTCCACCGACGGGCGTCGTCGCGCCGAGCCCGGTGACCACGACACGTACCCGGTTTGCACTCACGTTTCGCGCTCCTTGTCGATCAGGTTGGGTGTGAGATCAGTTCTGGATGAAGGTAAGGACGTCCTTGACCGTCTTCAGGTTCTTGAGCTGGTCGTCGGGAATCTCGACGCCGAACTCGTCCTGGGCGGCCACGGCGATCTCGACCATGGACAGGGAGTCGATGTCGAGGTCGTCCACGAAGTTCTTCTCGGGGGTGACGTCGCTCACCGGAATGCCGGTGATCTCGTTGATGATCTTGCCGAGGCCCTCGAGGATCTCCTGCTCGGTGGCAGCCATGTCGCTATTTCTCCTTTGGTGTTTTCTGGTTCTGTACGGCTCAGGCCGTACAAGCACTGATGGGTACGGCATGAGCCGTACCGGATCCTACGGAATCTCGATGACCTGACCCGCATAGGTCAGGCCGGCGCCGAAGCCGAGGATGAGCGCGAGCTGACCCGAGCGCACCTCGCCGCGTTCCAGCATGCGCGAGAGCGCGAGCGGGATGGACGCGGCGGAGGTGTTGCCGGCGGTCACGATGTCGCGCCCGATGACGGCCTGGTCGGCGCCGATCTTACGGGCGATGGCCTCGATGATGCGCAGGTTGGCTTGGTGAGGTACGAAGGCCGCCAGCTCCGAGGGGTCGACCCCGGCGCGCTCGCAGGCCTCCTTGGCCACCGGGTGCAGCGCGGTGGTGGCCCAGCGGAACACGGTCTGACCCTCCTGGTGGAGGGAGTCATGACGGTCGTTGATGATGATCGCGTCGGACTTGTCGCCCGAGCTGCCCCAGACGACCGGCCCGATGCCGGGCGCGTCGGAGGGCCCCACCACCGCGGCGCCCGCGCCGTCGGCGAAGATCACGGCAGTGGACCTGTCGGTCCAGTCGATCCACTGGGACAGCTTCTCGGCCCCGATGACCAGCACGTGCCGGGCCGAGCCGGCGCGGATCGCGGAGCTGGCCACGCCGAGCGCGAAGCAGAAGCCGGCGCAGGCGGCGTTCACGTCGAACGCGCCGGGCGACTTGATGCCCAGGCGGTGGGCCACGACGGCCGCGGCGTTGGGGATCTGGCTCTCCAGCGTGCAGGTGGCGACGATGACCAGGTCGATGTCACCGGCCGACAGGCCGCTGGCGGCCAGTGCCTTGCCGCCGGCCTGCACGGCCATGTCCTCGACGGACTCTTCGGCGCCGGCCACCCGGCGTTCCTTGATGCCGACGCGGGACTGGATCCACTCGTCGTTGGTGTCCATGGTCTTGGCCAGGTCGTCGTTGGTGACGACGTTGGACGGCTGGTAGTGGCCGAGGGCCAGCACCTTGGCGCCCGGGGCGATGTCGGGAATCCTCACTTGGTCAGCTCCCTGGCCGCGTCGAGATCGTCGGGGGTCTTCAGCGCCACGGTTCGTACGCCCCGCAGCGCGCGCTTGGCCAGGCCGGTCAGCGTGCCGCCCGGCAGCAGCTCGATCATCCCGGTGACGCCCAGGTCGGCCATCGTGGCCATGCAGCGGTCCCAGCGGACGGGGCTGCTGACCTGGTCGATCAGGCGCCGCATCAGCACGGTGCCGTCGGTGACGACCGCGCCGTCGGCGTTGGACAGCAGCTTGACCCGCGGGTCGGCGGGGGCGATGCCCTCGGCGGCGACGCGCAGGTGGTCGACGGCCGGGGCCATGTGCACGGTGTGGAAGGCGCCCGCGACGGAGAGCGCGATCTGCCTGGCACGGGCCGGGCCGTCCTCCTTGAAGGCGGCCAGCTGCTCCAGCGTGCCGCCCGCGACGATCTGGCCGGCGCCGTTGACGTTGGCGGGGGTCAGGCCGTGCTTGTCGATGGCGGCCAGCACCTCTTCCTCCACGCCGCCGAGCACCGCGGTCATGCCGGTCTCGGTGACGGCGGCGGCCTTGGCCATGGCCTGGGCGCGCTCGCGCACCAGCGACAGCGCCTGCTCGGGGGTCAGCACGCCGGCCAGCGCCGCCGTGGCGAACTCGCCGACGCTGTGGCCGGCCAGCAGGTCGGGCGCCACGCCGAGCGCCTCGGCGGAGGCCATCGCGGCGGCTACGAGCAGCGGCTGGGCGACCGCGGTGTCGCGGATCTCGTCGGCGTCGGCCTTGGTCCCATAGGTGATCAGATCGAGGCCCACGACCTCGGACCACGCGGACAGCCGATCCGCGAAGCCGGGGAGTTCGAGCCAGGGTGTCAGGAAGCCTGGAGTCTGGGCACCTTGGCCCGGGGCGACGAGTACAAGCACGAAATCCACACTGCCCTGTAGAGGTTCGACACGCGGATAAGGATCCGTACGAACTTCGTCCCAGGGGTTTTGTAGGAACCCTACAGTGGGGGTTTCGGGGTTATTACGTTAGGGCGCGCCAGGTGACAGCGCTCTCCGAAAGCCTGCCGAGAATCAGCCCCACCTGCAAGGTGAAGGCCGACCTGCCTTCGGTCGGCTGGTAGCCGGTCAGCTCGGTGATCTTCTTGAGCCGGTAGCGCACGGTGTTGGGGTGGACGAACAGCAGCCGGGCGGTGGCCTCCAGCGAGGTGCCCTGCTCCAGGTACGTGGCCAGCGTATCGAGCAGCGGGGTGCCGGCCAGCGGGAGGTAGACGCTCTCGATGAGCTGCTCCCTGGCGTCGTCGTCGCCGTCGAGCGCCCGCTCGGCGAGCAGGTCGTCGGCGTGCACCGGGCGGGGCGCGTCGGGCCAGCCGGAGGACGCCTTCAGCCCGGCCAGCGCCGCCTTGGCCGATCTGGCGGCGGCGTGCAGGTCGGGCACCTCAGGCCCGATGACGATCGACCCCTCCCCGAAACGGGCCACGACCTGCTTGGCGGCGGCGTCCACGCTGTCGGCGCCGCCCACGATCACGATCAGCCGGTCGGCCTGCACACCGGCGAGCAGGTCCATGCCGATGCGGCGGCCCTTCTCGCGCAGCCCGTCGATCACCGCGCGCGGGTCGCCCTCAGGGGCGCGGCCCGCGATCACGACGACGGGGGAGGAGGTCCAGCCCAGCGCGGCGGCCCAGGAGTGCAGCCCGTCGTCCACCTCGCCGCGCACCAGCGCGTCGACGATCAGCGCCTCCAGCCGGGCGTCCCACGAGCCCCTGGCCTCCGCTTCGCGGGCGTAGACGTGGGCGGCGGCGAAGGCCACGTCGCGGGTGTAGCGGAGCATGGCCTGCTCCAGCTGGTCCTCGCCGCCCGGCGCGGCCAGCTCGTCGGTCTGCGCCTCGACCACCTCCACGACGACCCTGACGATGTCGACGGTCTGCTGCAGGGAGATCGACCGCTTCAGCTCACGTGGCGCGGTGCCGAAGAACTCGATGCTGGGCGTGGGCCGGTTCTCGCCCGCGTGCTGGAACCACTCCACGAACGCGGCGATGCCGGCCTGCGCCACGAGTCCCACCCAGGAGCGGTCCTCTGCGCTGAGGGCGCGGAACCACGGCAGCTGATCGTCCATGCGCGCCATGGCCGCAGTGCCGAGCGAGCCCATGGCCCGCTCCAGCCTGCGCGTGGTGTCCTCCCGGGTCCGATCTGTCACGCCTCCTAGAGTGCCAGGTGGAGTCAGATGACCGCGACGCGAGCACGGCCGAGGTCATGGCAGGGTCTGGGTCAGATGACCGCGACGGCGGTGATGAGCCCGATGGCGACGTGGGTGACGGCGAGCAGGCGCGCGCCGGGCTGCAGCTCGGGCTCCTTGACCAGATCGCGTACCGAGATGCCGACCAGCTTGTCGAAGACAAGCATGGCGACGGTCTGCACCACGATGCCGACCAGCCCGAAGACCACCGTGCCCGCCAGGCCCTCGGTGAGCCGGCCGCCCGAGGACCAGATGGAGGCCGCGACGATCAGGCCCACCGCGGCCAGCGCCGAGGTGGCCAGCAGCGTGGCGTTGGGGTTGCGCTCGGTACGGATGACCGAGCTCAGCTTGCCCGGCGTGGCGAGGTCGATCACGTAGAAGCCGACGATGAGCAGCACGACGCCCACGGCGGCGTAGGCGGCGATGGCGCCCGCGCCGCGGGCGAGGGTTTCCAGCAGGGTCATGGGTGCTCGATTCGGTGAGGGACGAAGGAAGAGGTGTCGTCGGTGATCAGGCCAGTAGTCTCCCTGATACCCATTCCGGCGGCCTCGTCGGCGATCACCCAGGCGCCGAGCACCGGCCGCTCGCCTTCGAAGTCGGGCAGGGCGTCGAACCCCTGGTAGACGTAGCCCTCCTGGCCGTAGGAGCCGGGCGTCTCCTGGGTGCCGTCCGGCGTGACGACGCGCATCGACGCGCCCTCCCTGCCCAGGAGCGGCTTGGCGATGTAGGAGTCCAGGTCACGGGGGCCGTCGAGGTAGGCGGGCAGCAGGTTGGGATGGTCCGGATAGAGCTCCCAGAGGACGGCCAGCAGCGCCTTGTTCGACAGCAGCGTCTTCCACAGCGGCTCGATCCAGGTCGCGTGCCGGACGGCGTGCCGCCCGAACGGGTCGGCCAGCATCCACTCCCACGGGTAGAGCTTGAACGCCGAGCGGATCATCCGCTCCTCGACGTCGACGAAGCGGCGGTTGAGCGCGTCCCAGCCGATGTCCTCCATGGCGACGGCGACCGTGCCCAGCCCGGCCTGCTCGGCGGTCTCCTGGAGGTAGGCCAGGGTCATCGCCTCCTCGCCGGTCTCGTCCATGTTCGTCCAGGCGAAGTGGACGGGCCCAGCGGGCAGGGTCAGCTCCCGCCAGCGGTCCACGAGCCGCTCGTGGATGGAGTTCCACTGGTCGTCCGCGGGGTGGACGTCCTTGAGCCAGAACCACTGCGCCACCGACGACTCGACCAGCGAGGTGGGCGTGTCGGCGTTGTACTCCAGCAGCTTGGCCGGGCCCGTGCCGTCGTAGCGCAGGTCGAAGCGGGCGTACAGGTGCGGGTCACGCCGCTCCCAGGAGCGCGCCACGTCCTCGTGCGCCCAGTCGGGGATGGCGAAGTCGGCGTAGCGGGCGGTCGAGACGACATGCTCGACGGCGTGCAGGCACATCTCGTGGAGCTCCTCGACCTGCTCCTCCAGCCCCTCCACTTCCTCCATGGAGAAGACATAGTGGATGGACTCGTCCCAGTAGGGCCGGGTGAGCCCTTCCGGATGGGCGGCCCGGTGGTAGGCCAGCCCATGGCTCTCGATCGTCTTCTCCCAGCCGTCCCGGGGAGTGCCGTGTTCGCGCCGCACCGTCAGCCGCCGCCGCTCCAGTGGCTGCCGAAGCCGCCGCGCTGGATGTCGCGGCCTTTGCGGCTGGAGATGTTCACGTCGGAGGGGCGGTAGCTGGTGCCGGCGCGGACGCGCGTGCCGATCCTGGTGCCGCCGTAGTACCAGTGGTAGGCGCCGCGTGAGCCGCCGTAGAAGTGGGAGGTGCCGTCGTCGTCATCGTCGCAGAGGGACTCGTCGACGACCTCGTACGAGCCGTCGCTCAGCTGGTTGTTCATGTCGACGCAGTCGGCCGTCACGTCGTCGTCGTTCTGGGCCGAGCAGTAGCCCACCAAGAGAACGGACACGATGCCGAGGACGGACAGCGTGACCACCTTCGACGCCTTCGACCGCTTGGGGGCCTCCGGCATCGGAGGCGGCGCGGGCGGCGAGTAACCCATCAAGCTCCTGCTTTCGTTGGCCGAACAGCCTATCGGCGCACGTCGTAAGGCTTCAATGGCCCCTTGGCATCGGCTTGGGTACGTATCAGCACATGACACCCGTCGAGGCGCTGCGCGAGATCGCCTACCTGCTCGAACGGGCCGGCGAGCCCACCTACCGCGTGCGGGCCTTCCGCAACGCCGCCGCCGTGGTCGCCGACCTGCCCCCCGACGAGCTGGTACGGCTGGCACGGGTCGGCGGCCTGACCGATCTGCCGGGCATCGGCAAGGTCACCGCGTTGGCGATCACCGAGGCGCTGGACGGCGACGTGCCCACGTACCTGCGCAGGATGCGCGCCACCGAGGGCGCCGACCTCGACGACGAGACCGCGGCGCTCAGGGCGGCGCTCAAGGGCGACCTGCACAGCCACTCGGACTGGTCCGACGGCGGCTCGCCGATCGAGGAGATGGCCGAGGCGGCCGAGGCGCTCGGCCACGCGTACTGGGCGCTGACCGACCACTCGCCCCGCCTGACCGTGGCCAACGGACTGTCGGCCGACCGGCTCAAGAGGCAGCTCGACCAGGTCGAACGGCTCAACGAGCGGTTGGCGCCGTTCAGGATCCTGACCGGTGTCGAGGTCGACATCAACCTGGACGGCACCCTGGACCAGGACCCCGAGCTGCTGGAACGGCTCGACGTGGTGGTGGCCAGCGTGCACTCCAAGCTGCGGATGAGCGGCCACGAGATGACGCGCAGGATGGTGACGGCGATCTCGAACCCGCACGTGGACGTGCTCGGCCACTGCACCGGGCGGGTCGTGCAGGCGGGCGGCCGGCGGGGCCGGGTGCGGCCGGAGTCGGACTTCGACGCCGAGCTGGTCTTCGAGGCGTGCCGCCGGTTCGGGGTCGCGGTCGAGATCAACTCGCGGCCCGACCGGCTCGATCCGCCGAAACGGCTGCTGCGGCTGGCCTATGAGATGGGCTGCGACTTCGCGATCGACTCCGACGCGCATGCGCCCGGCCAGCTCGACTGGCAGCGCCATGGCTGCGAGCGCGCGGCCCAGTGCGGCATCGGGGCGGCGCGGATCGTCAACACCTGGCCGCTCGCCGATCTGCTGGCGCGTCACGCTTGAACCCAGGCCGGCGCGTCACGCTTGGACCTCTGCCGGCGTGTCATGTGCTGGCGTGTCACGCTTGAACCGGGATCGCCTGCCTGGTAAGGGATTTGCGACCCGCGATTGTCGGTGGCGCGGCGTAACGTCACGAGTGTGAACCGTACCGACCGGCTCTACGCGCTCGTCGAGGACCTGCGCGCGATCTCGCCACGCTGTCGTTCCGCCCGCGAGCTGGCCAAGCGGTTCGAGGTCAGTGCCCGCACGATCGAGCGCGACATCATCGCGCTGCAGGAGTCAGGGGTGCCGATCTACGCCCATCCGGGGCGCAAGGGCGGCTACGCGATCGACAAGAAGATGTCGTTACCCCCGCTCAACTTCACCCCCGCCGAGGCGGTCGCCATCGCCGTGGCGCTGAGCCGGGCGGGCGACCAGCCGTTCGGCAGGCAGGCGCGCAGCGCGCTGCGCAAGGTGGTCGCGGCCATGCCGGGACGGGAGGGCGAGCTGGCCAGGGAGCTGGCGCGCCGGGTGCGGATGGTCACCCCGGCCTCCGAGCCGGGCGCCGAGATCCAGCCGCTGGGCGGCGAGGGCATCTCCCGGGCGATCGAGGAGGCCCTGCAGCGCCGGCGCGTGCTCAGGATCGACTACGCCGACGCCAAGGGGGCGCTGACCTCGCGCGACGTCGAGCCCGGTGTGTTCCTGGGCGGTCGTGGTGGTTTCTGGTATCTCGTGGCGTGGTGCCGCCTGCGCGATGACGTACGGGTCTTCCGCCTCGACCGGATCGCCTCGGCCTCGGTGATCGCCGAGCGCTGCCCCGACCGGCCGCTGGAGAGGTTCTCCACTGATATCCCGGACATGTTCGTACACGGCACGGTGCTCGATTAATCATTCGAAAACACCGACATAAGGTTGTCGCCCACCCGTTAGATCGTTGACTTGTTCGAGAAATTAGGGAGACAACGATGGACAACACGGTTACCTGGTTCGAGGTCGCGACCGACGACCCCGAAGGTGCCCAGCGGTTCTATGGCGGGCTGTTCGGCTGGACGTTCGGGGCTTCCGACGGCGGCCCGATCGACTACCGGACGATCGGCTATCCGGGTCGTGAGCAGCCCGGAGGTGGCCTCTACAACACCAAGGGCGAGTTCCCCGCCCACGCGATCTTCCATGTAGAGGTGGCCGACGTGGAGCAGAAGTGCCGCGAGACCGAGTCGCTCGGCGGCAAGGTCGTCACGAAGGTCATCGACGACGGCGTGGGCACCGACTTCGCCTATCTCCAGGATGGTTCGGGCAACCTCTTCGGGGTCTTCCACCGCAGGTGACCTGGGCGGGCGTGCACCCGGGAAGGCACCTTCCCCGCCGATCGGGGCACGCGCGCGAGCCGCTCCGGCGAGCGGTCACCCGCCCTGGACACGCCGCCGACCGCCGAGTGGCGGCGCGTCCAGGGCCTCACCGTTGATCACCGCGAACGCGGCTTGAAACAGTGGACTGATCACCGCGGCTTGATGCGGCGGGTTGATCACAGCGCGGCGGTCGCGAGCCAGCGGTCCAGGAAGGCGCGGTCGCCGTGGACGGTCAGCGCGTCGGGGGAGCGCCTGCCGTACAACATCAGCAGCAGGTCGCTCACCGAGCCCTGGACGGCGGCGTCGCCCTTGGCGTGGCCGCGCGCCCAGCTGATCCGGCCCGCCGGGCCCTGGGTGAGGGTCCATTCGCCGTCGGCGTCGCTCGCGTGGAGGTGGATCGTGGCCCCCTCCGCGTCGAGCGCCGCCAGGCGCTTGGCCACCCAGAACGCGTGCGGCAGGGCCTCCAGGAACTCCTCGATCCCGTCGATCGCGACGGGTGCCTCCACGACGGGCGCCACGCCCACCGCGAGCTCGGCGTCGCAGCGGTGGACGACCAGCTCGAACAGCATCCGGCGGGCCCACCAGCTCACACGCTGGTCGCCGCCCCAGGTCCAGACGGGCGTGTCCGGGTCGGTCGCGCGCAGCGTGGCGACCAGCTCCCGAGCGCCCGCGCCCAGCCAGGCCGCATCGCCGCGCTGCCCCTCGGCCAGGCCGTTGGGCACCTGGCGCGACCAGATCGGCTCCTGCCGGCCCGTCTCCACGATGTGCACCACCCACCGGTGCAGCGTGCCGACGTGCGTGATCAGGTCCGCCAGGGTCCAGCCGGGACAATGTGGCACCGGGATGCCGGGATCGGCGCCGATGGCCAGCTCGGCCAGCCGCGCGCTCTCGCTCTCCACCAGCCGGGGATAGTCCGTCACATGACCGAGACTAGATCAGACCGACTTGCAGGTGGCACCCCGCTCGGGCATCTTCCCGGCCAGCAGGTAGGAGTCGACGAACCGCTTGACGCACTTGTTGCCCGACAGGTACGCGCCGTGCCCCTCGCCCTCGAACGTGACCAGCGTGGCCGTCTTGAGCTGCGCGGTCAGCTTGGGCGCCCACTCGTACGGCGTGGCGGGGTCGCCCGTGCCGCCCACCACCACGATCGGCGCCGAGCCGGTCGCGTTGACGTGCTTGGCCTCGTCGTTGCCCTTGACCGGCCAGACGGAGCACAGCCCGCCGGCGCCCTCACTGCCGAACAGCGGCGAGATCTTCACGGCCGCGTCCTCGGTGTGCCGCAGCGTGGCCAGGTCGGGCCGTTCGGAGGTGTCGGCGCAGGTGATGGCCGGGAAGCTGGTCATCTGCGTGGAGTACGTGCCGTCCTGCGCCCTGCCGGTGTAGGAGTCGGCCAGGTACATCAGCGCCTGCCCCTGTCCCTTGAGCGCCGCGCCGAGCGCGTTGCCCAGGAACGGCCAGGCGAACTCGGAGTAGAGCGCGGCGGCGACGCCGGTGGAGGCCAGCCCCTGGGTCAGGTCGCGCCGGCCGACCTTGAGCGGCTTGGCGGCGAGCTGGTTCATCAGCCGGTCGACGTTCGCGGCGGCGGTCGGCACGTCCTTGCCGACCTCGCAGCGGTCCTTGACACAGGACTTCAGGAAGCTCTGGTACGCGTGCTGGAAGCCGCGGGTCTGGGCCACGGTGCGCTGCTCGAAGGTGACCGTGGGGTCGAGCGGGGCGTCGAGCACCATCCGGCCCACGTTCTGGGGGAACTTGGTGGCATAGACGGCGCCGAGCTGCGTGCCGTACGACATGCCGACGAAGTTGAGCTTCTCGTCGCCCAGCGCGGCGCGCAGCCGGTCCATGTCGCGGGCGGCGTTGACCGTGCCGACGTACGGCAGGATCTTGCCGGAGTCCTTCTCGCAGTGCTGGGCCAGCTGCTTGTTGGCCGCGTCGCCCTCCGCGCGGGTCTGCTCGTTGTCGGGCAGCGTGTCGAGGGCCATGTACTTGTCCAGCGCGGCGCTGTCGCCGCAGCGCACCCCCGAGCTCCGCTCCACGCCGCGCGGGTCGAAGCTGACCAGGTCGTAGCGGGAGCGCAGGCCGGTGAGCGACTTGGCGGCCTGGTCAAGAGTGTCGACGCCGGAGCCTCCCGGGCCGCCGAAGTTGAACACCAGTGAGCCCAGCCGCTTGCTCTGGTCGGTGGCGGGGACCTTGATGAGCGCTATGTCGATCTTGTCGCCGCTGGGATCGGCGTAGTCGAGGGGCACCGCCAGCTTGGCGCACCGCACCGAGGTGTCCTGCCTGGCCGGCCGCTGCCCGTCGGGCCGCTTGAGGTCCGTGCACGGACCCCAGGCGATCTGCTGGGCGGCGCCGGTGCCCCCATCCACGGCCGGTTTCGTCGGCGCACTCATGCAGGATGCGGCCGATACGGCCAGTGTGACAACGGCAAGGACGCGTCGCATGTCCATCTCCCCCTCGATATCTCAGGGGGAAGTTTTCCCCACAATACGCGAGTGCGTATCAAGGGAGCGAGGCGGCACGTACCACTCCTGAAAGTCGATGGCGCCCCCGCGGAAGACCTTCCGCGGGGGCGCCATCAGATTGTGCGCTCAGACGCCCATCGACTGGGTGTCGTTGCTCTCCGCGCCACCGGCCTCGGTGACGCCGTTCTTGAGGTGATAGCGGGCGATCGCCTCGCGCAGCACCTCGCCGTCGAGCTCGCCACGCTTGACCAGGCTGGTCAGCACGGCCAGCGTGATCGAGGCGGCGTCGACGTGGAAGTGGCGGCGCAGCGCCGAGCGGGTGTCGGACAGGCCGAACCCGTCGGTGCCCAGCGAGGACCAGTCACCCGGCACCCACTGCGCGATCTGGTCCTGCACGGCCTTCATGTAGTCGCTGACGCCCACGAACGGGCCCGTGGCCTGGGAGAGGGCCTGGGTGACGTACGGCACGCGCGGCTCGGCCTCGGGGTTGAGCAGGTTGTGCTCCTCGCAGGCCAGCGCGTCGCGGCGCAGCTCGGTCCAGGAGGTCGCCGACCACAGATCGGCCGACACGCCCCAATCCTCGGCCAGCAGCCGCTGGGCCTCGACGGCCCACGGCCCCGCTACGCCCGACGACAGGATGTTGGCCTTCGGTCCCTGCGTCTGTGGCCCCGCGGCGAACCGGTAGAGGCCCTTGAGCAGGCCCTGCACGTCGAGGTCCGCGGGCTGCGGAGGCTGCGTGTAGGGCTCGTTGTAGACGGTCAGGTAGTAGAAGACGTTCTCGGGCTGCTCGCCGTACATCCGGCGCAGGCCGTCCTTGACGATGTGCGCGACCTCGAACGCCCACGAGGGGTCGTAGGAGAGGGCGCCCGGGTTCGTCGAGGCGATCAGCGGCGTGTGGCCGTCCTCGTGCTGCAGGCCCTCGCCGTTGAGCGTGGTGCGGCCGGCCGTGGCGCCGAGCAGGAAGCCGCGGCCCATCTGGTCGGCCATCTGCCACATCTGGTCGCCGGTGCGCTGCCAGCCGAACATCGAATAGAAGATGTAGATCGGGATCATGTGCTCGCCGTGCGTGGCGTAGGCCGTGCCCGCCGCGATCGCCGACGCCATCGAACCCGACTCGCTGATGCCCTCGTGCAGGATCTGGCCCTGGACGGCCTCCTTGTACGACAGCAGCAGCTCCCTGTCGACGGCCTCGTACGTCTGGCCGTGCGGGGAGTAGATCTTCGCCGTCGGGAACATCGCGTCGAGGCCGAACGTGCGAGCCTCGTCGGGGATGATCGGCACGAACCGGTGGCCGATCTCCTTGTCGCGCATCAGATCCTTCAGCAGCCGCACGAAGGCCATCGTGGTGGCCACCTGCTGCTTGCCCGAACCCTTGCCGAACTGCTCGTAGACGTTGTCGGCGGGCAGCTTGACCGGTTTGGCGCGCATGACGCGCTTGGGCAGCACGCCGCCCATGGCCGCGCGGCGCTCGCGCATGTACTCGATCTCGGGGTCGTTCTCGCCCGGATGGAAGTAGGGGGGCAGCTCGCCCTCGAGCGCGGAGTCGGGGATCGGCAGGTAGAGCCGGTCGCGGAACTCCTTGAGCTCGGCCTTGGTGAGCTTCTTCATCTGGTGCGTGGCGTTGCGCGCCTCGAAGTCCTTGCCGAGCGTCCAGCCCTTGATGGTCTGGGCCAGGATGACCGTCGGCTGGCCGACGTGCTCACGGGCCGCCTTGAACGCCGCGTAGACCTTGCGGTAGTCGTGGCCGCCGCGCGACAGCTTGCGGATGTCGTCGTCGGACATGTGCTCGACCATCTTGCGCAGGCGCGGGTCGCCGCCGAAGAAGTTGTCGCGGATGTAGCCGCCGGACTCTACGGAGTAGGTCTGGAACTGGCCGTCGGGCGTGGTGTTCATCTGGTTGACCAGCACGCCGTCGACGTCGGCCGCGAGCAGCGGGTCCCAGTCGCGGCCCCAGACGACCTTGATGACGTTCCAGCCGGCGCCGCGGAAGTAGGACTCCAGCTCCTGGATGATCTTGCCGTTGCCGCGTACTGGGCCGTCGAGCCGCTGCAGGTTGCAGTTGATGACGAAGGTGAGGTTGTCGAGCTCCTCACGGGCCGCCAGGCCGATCGCGCCGAGCGACTCGGGCTCGTCCATCTCGCCGTCGCCCAGGAAGGCCCATACGTGACTGCGGCTGGTGTCCTTGATCTGGCGGTTGAGCAGGTAGCGGTTGAACCGCGCCTGGTAGATCGCCCCGATCGGTCCCAGGCCCATGGAGACGGTGGGGAACTCCCAGAAGTCGGGCATGAGCCGCGGGTGCGGATAAGAGGGCAGGCCGTGGAAGCCGTGCGAGAGCTCCTGCCGGAACGCGTCCAGCTGCGCCTCGTTGAGGCGGCCCTCCAGGTAGGCGCGGGCGTAGATGCCCGGCGCGGCGTGGCCCTGGAAGAAGACCTGGTCGCCCGACTCGCCGTGGTCCTTGCCGCGGAAGAAGTGGTTGAAGCCCACCTCATAGAGCGAGGCGGCCGAGGCGTAGGTGGCGATGTGGCCGCCCACGTTGGTGCGCGCGTTGGCGCGGGACACCATGATCGCGGCGTTCCAGCGGATGTAGGCGCGGATCCGCCGCTCGACGTGCTCGTCGCCGGGGAACCAGGGCTCGCGCTCCGGCGGGATCGTGTTGATGTAGTCGGTGCTGCGCAGGCCCGGCACGCCGACCTGGTGCTCGCGGGCGCGCTCCAGCATGCGGAGCATCAAGTAGCGAGCTCTGCTGCGGCCCTCCGTCTTGACGACGTTGTCGAGGGACTCGAGCCACTCGTTGGTCTCACTGGGGTCGACATCAGGCAGTTGGCTGGGTAGGCCGTCGCTGATGATCGAGAATCGCTGGCGTCCGGAAGCCACTGGGTCTCGCCTTCCGAGGATGACTGATGTCTGGTCTGGGTCGCCTTCCATCCTGGTCGCTTACCGTAGAAAGTGCATCTCTACTGGCCGGTAACCAGTGTGTCCCTGCTGGCAGGGTCACGATCGGTGGCCTAGACCACCGATGGTAGGACGAATCCCGGCCAAGGTTACCTTGGCCCGTCAATTTAACAAGACCGGAAAAGCTACGAAATTTCGCCGGGCGTGGCGTAGGGGTCTCCCAAAGGGGTCACCAAGGGCGCGATGCGCCGCGCGAGTCTAGCCGCAAGCCTCTGACCACTCTGGTCGGCGGTGGGCAAAGGCCGCCGATCATGGCCTTGACCAGCGTGGATGCGGTGTCGGTGTGACAGAGTCGGCCGCCCGATTGGCGCGATGTGTCACATCCGGGCAGCGTAACGTTTCGGTCAGGATTCTCCCTCTCCCTGCGGAGGGGGGAGTGTGTCCCTCTTTCCGAACGGAGCTCACCGTACGAGTCTGGAGATATGAACGCGACGATAGGCGACCGGCTGCTGGTGCACGGCAACACGGTCGGCGAGCGGGATCACGGTGGCATCATCATCGAGATCCACGGCACCGACGGTGGGCCCCCGTACATCGTGCAGTTCGACGACGGGCACACCGGGCTGGTGTTTCCCGGCCCTGATGCGGTCGTCGTACCTAAGTAGAATTCGTGTGTGAGATCTCAGATCATCTCCGTGGCCACGGGTTCACGGGAGACGGTGCACGACATCACCTCGGACTGCGCGGACTTCGTGCGGACGCTGGGGGAGGACGGGCTGCTGCACGTCTTCGTACCGCACGCCACGGCCGGGGTGGCACTGATCGAGCTGGGGTCGGGCAGTGATGACGATCTCGTCGCCGCCTTGCGCGATCTGCTTCCGGCCGACGACAGGTGGCGTCACGCCCACGGGTCGCACGGCCATGGCAGGTCACACGTCATGCCCGCGCTCATTCCGCCGTACGCGACCATCCCCGTACTTGGCGGGCGTCTGGCGCTGGGCACCTGGCAGTCCATCGCAATCGTCGACCTCAACGTCGACAACCCGCAACGCCAGGTACGCCTGTCGTTTTTGTCGGATTGATGCGGCCCGTCTGCGGCCGTACCCGTGGCGACCGTTGACGACTAAGGGTCACAGCGTGTGGACTGTCCCGAAGCGATAAACCGCATATGCGGGGCCACTCAAGCAGGAGGGATAAACGTGAGCGCGACCGCGGGTCAGGCGCAAAGTGAGCGCGGCCTGGCCGAACGGCTCGGCCTCAAGCCGGGTCAGGTGGTGCAGGAGATCGGTTGGGACGAGGACGTCGACGACGAGCTTCGCGACTCCATCGAGGACCTGACCGGTAACGAGTTGCTGGACGAGGAGACCGACGACGTAGTCGACGTGGTGCTGCTGTGGTGGCGCGACGGCGACGGCGATCTCTTCGACGTCCTCACCAACGCCATGCGATCACTCGCCGACGCCGGCCAGATCTGGCTGCTGACTCCCAAGGCCGGGCGCGACGGCCACGTGGAGCCGAGCGACATCGGGGAGGATGCCACTACGGCGGGTCTCTCGCAGACCAGCAGCATCTCCGCCGCGCCTGACTGGTCAGGGACCAGACTGGCCTCACCGAAGGGCCGACGCTAGGGAGTCTGAGCGCCTGCCATACGGCAGGATGGCGTGTGTGAACGAACGTCCTGCCGAGGTCGGCGCGCTTGCTCCAGACTTCGAACTGCGGGACCAGCACGGCACTCCGGTGAAGCTGTCGGGCTTCCGGGGGAGGAAGGTCGTGCTGGTCTTCTATCCGCTTGCCTTCAGCGGCGTGTGCCATCGGGAGCTGTCGGCGCTGCGCGATGCCCAGGATTCCCTGGCTGACGCGGAGCTCCTCACCGTCTCGGTCGACTCCATGTTCACCCATCGCGCCTGGGCGGACGTGGAGGGTTACGCGTTCCCGTTGCTCTCCGATTTCTGGCCACATGGACAGGTCGCGCGGGCGTACGGTGTGTTCGACGACGAGAAGGGGGTTTCTCTGCGGGGGACCTTCATCATCGACGGCGAGGGCGTGATCCGGTGGTCGGTGGTCAATCCGACCAGCCAGGCACGTGACGTCGCCGATTACGTCAAGGCACTCGCCGACATTTCTTAACGGAGGAAACGATGCCCTGCTATCGCTGCGGGGCCCGGCAGACGGACCCCGTCCGTGGCGCCAGCCCGTGGAAGCGGGGGGTACGCCGTGAGACGCAGGTGCTCATCTGCCCGGACTGTCAACTGCTGCACGACCTCGATCTCGACGCGTGCGGCACATGCGGGTCCACGGCGCTGATCTGCCGGCTGGGCGAGGTGGAGTGCAGGGGCTGCGGGGCCGTGCGACAGGCGCGGGCGGACGCGTTCGTGGGGTCGGACGCGATGGCGGGCTCGGGCGCCCCGCCGGGCCTGTCGGCCGAGGTCGAGGCGGCGCTGAACCGGGTACTCGGCCGGGCCTGACCTGGGGCGGCGGGGGCGCCGTGCTGGGTGGGTCGGGGGTGCAGTGCTGGGTGGGCCGGGACGCAGGCCGCCTTTATCCAGACATTTGCTGAGCTGCGCTATCGTCTCCTGCGTGTCTGCAATGAGTTCGTTCGTGGTGGCGCTCGACGTCGGTGGCACGTCCATGAAGGGCGGCCTGGTCAGCGAGTCCGGCGCGGTGCTGCTGAGCGAGCGTTGCCCGACCCCCCGC
Source organism: Nonomuraea sp. NPDC049129 (assembly GCF_040648495.1). Taxonomy (NCBI): domain Bacteria; kingdom Bacillati; phylum Actinomycetota; class Actinomycetes; order Streptosporangiales; family Streptosporangiaceae; genus Nonomuraea; species Nonomuraea sp. NPDC049129. The sequence goes on from NZ_JBEZDU010000002.1 coordinate 53,311, forward strand.
TCGGAGGGCCCGGAGGCCGTCGTGGCCGCCATCCGCGAGTTCATCGGCCACCTGGCCGCCTCCGGTGACGGCATTCCGGCAGGCGTCGGCCTGGCCGTGCCTGGGCTGGTGTCCGAGGACGTGGCCGTCTACGCGGCGAACCTCGGCTGGCGTGACGTCCAGGCCTCCGACTTCACCGCACTCGACGTGCCGGTCATGCTCGGTCACGACGTACGAACCGGGGGCCTGGCGGAAAGCGTCCTCGGCGCGGGGCGCGGCGTATCCGACTTCCTCTTCCTGCCCATCGGCACGGGCATCGCCGGCGCCATGATCGTCCACGGCGAGCCGTACGGCGGCTCCTCCGGCTGGGGCGGCGAGATCGGCCACATCCCGGTCTTCCCGGACGGCGAGCAGTGCGCGTGCGGCCAGTTCGGCTGCCTGGAGACGTACGCGTCGGCGGCCTCGGTCGGCCGGCGCTACAGCCTCCGCTCCGGCCTGGAGGACATCCGCGCCGAACAGGTGGTCTCCTCGGACGACCCCTTGGCCGTAGAGGTGTGGGACGAGGCGGTAGAGGCCCTCTCGCTGGCCCTGGCCACGTACACGCTGCTCCTGGACCCCTCGATGATCGTCCTGGGCGGCGGCCTGGCCGAGGCGGGCCCGGCCCTCTTCGACCCCGTCCGCACCCGCCTCGTCAAACGCCTCGCCTTCCGAGACGCCCCACCCCTGCTGCCCGCCGCTTTGGGCGTGGACGCCGGCATGCTGGGAGCGGCCTTGCTGGGCTGGCGCGCGGCCGGCAGAGAAGAGCTGGGGGCCGGGTGGGTGGTGGATGTGCGATCGGAGCCGTTGGTGTCGTAAGGTGTAGTGCCGATCAGGGGCGGTTAGCTCAGCGGTAGAGCACTCGCCTTACAAGCGAGGGGTCACTGGTTCGAACCCAGTACCGCCCACCTGTGGAAAGCCCCGTCTCCGATCATGGAAACGGGGCTTCGTGCCATTAGCCAGCGCCGTGGCTCTCTTTCGAAGATCCGTTGGCGTCTTTGGTGATCTTGTCATTCATCGCGTCGGCGATCTTCCGGTCAGCCTCGGCCGTGCTGTGCTGGTAGATCAGCGCGGCCCGGACCGAGTCTCTAGTGATGTGCAGTCAGGGGAGAACCGAGGGGCCGCCGGAAGTTGCCGCTTCCAGCGGTCCCGCTTCGTGTGTCAGGCCGCCGTGTCGGTGGCGTCCTCGGCCGGCTCTTCGGCGTGCAGCAACTCGCAGTCGGCCAGGTAGCGAGCGGCGGCGTTGAAGATCTCGCGGGCGATGCTCAGGTCGGCGTCGGTGACCGGCCCGGACCCGGTGGTGGAGATGTGGACGTTGGCCTCGTGAGAGGCGAACTCCAGGTACGGGCGCGGATTGCTGACCAGCAGTCCCGCGCGGATCTGCAGGCGCGGCGTGTGGAAGGAGGCACCGACGTGCGGGTCGGAGTCGGGTCGCATGGACAAGGTGACGTAGGTGTAGGGCCGGTGCTCGCTCACGCCGCCACCCCCTGACCGCCGGGCAGGCCGTAGAAGCTGCGTTCCATGGAGCGGGCGAAGCGGTGGGCCTCGCGGGCGAACTCCAGGTCCTCCGCCGTCACGGGACCGTTTGTGGTGACCAGGACGGAGGTGGCGCCGAAGTCGAGCGCCAGGACGGGCTCACGGCGGGTGAACGGGTGGTTGAGCGTGCGGGCGGCGTTTCCGTGGTCAGCCGGATCACGCTGTTGCGTGGGGTACGGCGGCAGGTCATCAGGCGGCGTCCTTTCCGGCCTTGGTCTGGGTGGGCTGGGCGGTCTGGCGGGGACCGTGCATGTCGCGGACCTTGATGGAGCAGGCGAGGCGGCCGTTGCCGTTGACGTACGGCGTGACCGAGATGGCGTCGAACTCGACGGGCGTGAACGGCAGCCCCGGCATCGGGGACGGCGGCACCGGCTGAACCGACGCGAGGATCTTGACCGCCACCGTCTTCTGGGCGGATTTAGGGTCGGGTCACCGTCCATGACCGCGACCTGCCAGACCAGCTCTGCGGTCTGCTTGTCGCGGGCCTGCACGAACCGGCCGTTGACGGAGGCGTCGAAGTCCTTGACGGGCTCGACCTCGCCGACGATGTAGCAGCCGTGCGGGAAGACCATGGCGAAGGTGACGGGGATGGGGCCTTGCAGAGCATAAGGCTTTTCCTCTGTTGACTGACAGGCACTTAACCTATCAAGTTATCCTGAGGTTAGGCAGCTCAAACTTGCTAGGTCAAGTGTCTAAGAGAATTTTTGGTGCGGAATCGTGAATCTCTCGTGCTTCATTCACCGCAGAACTGGACGAAATAGTCTTAATCGTGGAGGCAGATACGGAGCCAGTGAAGGTCAGCGGTGTAGTTCTCTGCCTCCTGGCACTCATCTGGTTCATCGGAGTACCGCTGTGTTTCTGGCGCTCGCTTGAAGCAAGCCTGGAGTTCCCCGAAGTCGACAGTGAGAAAGTGAACGCGTGGACGACCGCAGCAGCGGTGATCTTCATCGCCGCGCCCGTCCTGTCCACCGGCATCTGTGTCTTCACCCGCAGAGTGACGGGCGCTTGGATCTTCGGTCTCATCGCAGTAGCGTGCGTAGTTTTCGTCCAGGGGAGCGTGTACATGAACGCACGCCAGGTGGAGCTGCGACGCCCTCCGCCGCCTCCGCCATCCGGCTACTGCGCCGAGTACAGCGGCGGAGACAGTGACTGTCCCGGCGGATGAGCGTGGCCTCAGGCGATCGGGTAGGCGTCTTCCAACTCGTGCCGGTCGGCGGGCAATAGAACCTCTACGACTGCCAGAGGCCGGCCGGAGGCATCGCGAACCGCACCGAAGACGGCCAAAAGTGGCTGGTTCTTCGGCATGGCAAGCTGCTTGACCTCGTCAGCAGAGGGCATGCGAGCGGTGATCTGCTCCACGATGTGATCGAAACGCACGCCCTTGCGCGCCTGGAGATGCTCGCGGAAGCCCTGCCGCAACGGCTCGCCGCTGGTTAGATCCGTCCCCTCGGACAGTTCCAACGGCAGCCAGAGCGACACCAGCTCAGTCGGCTCGCCTTCTCGCGTGATCAATCGTCGCCGAACGAACGCCTTACTCTTGGGCCGCACATCGAGCAGCACGCCGACCCGATTCGGTACGGCGACCGCGCCGACTTCGACGACCTCGCCCGCGGATTCGGTCTCCGGCTTGGTCAGGTACGCCTGTCCTGGACGCTTCTGCTCAACAGAAGCCATCGCCGGACGACCGCGCACGAAGCGGCCCTTGCCCTGCTGAGACTCGATCCAGCCCTGCTCACGCAGAACGCGAAGGGCGGCGACCACGGTGGGACGGGAGACGCTGAACTCTTGGATGAGCTGGTTCTCGCTGGGGAGCATCGTGCCCGGTGGGTAGTCTCCCGCCTCAATGCGCCTCTGAAGAGTGTGCACAAGCTGCGCATACTTAGGCGGCACGGACTCTAGCGACATCTTGACCGTCCAACAGCCGACAGGTTGTTTTACTAAGTTTGAGCGTATCCGGCTCGTCGCCGACTGTCCACGTAGTTGCCGACAGCGGGAGCCGAACGCGAGAAGTCCGGCAGGCAGTGCAGTGACCGGGGCGGGAAGGTTGCCACGGGGGCGCCACTGCATCTGCCTGCCGGGGGAGGCGCGACGAGACCAGGCCACGGCCCCCACCCCCTCCGGAAGGGACCAAGCTCGCCGCGCCGCGCCCGTCATCACCTGGCGATGTACTCAGCCAGGACGTTCGCCGCACCCTCCACATCACTGGTTGGGTGCCGCCTTTCGGCGTTCTGCCACGAGTAGTAGGCCCCGCCGTACCCGACGAACACCCACACCGGCATCCCCGGCTCACGTTTGTGCACTGTTGTTGTCCCGCAGCTCGGCGTTGACGTCGAGGTTCGTGAGCTGGTCACGCAGCCGGACGAGCATGTCGCCCTCTTCCTGGCCCTGCAAGAAGCCGGTCACCGCTGCTTGAATGATCGAGTTCATCTTTCGCTCCCTTCGGCCCGGCCGTCTCCGAGGCAGTCGAGACACTCCCGCTCCTCACTCGAGATCTGATCTCTGTCGGTGTCGCCGATGAGGAGCGCACGGCGCGAGTCGCGCAGCTTGATCCCGCGCCCCCGGCAAGCAGGGTGGGGCGACGTCTTGCTTGTCTCGTCTGGCCGGATCACCGTCGCCATCTCCTCGTTCATCCGGCGTTCCCTGTGGCGGGAGGCGCGTGACGTACCGTGGTTGATTGATGACAGGTCCACCGGCAACCGCGTCTGAGCAGGACCCCTGAACGGCCCCCTTGTTCTCCCCTTTCGAGCCTCCAGCCGGGAGGAAGGCCCGCAGATGCCCGACTACATCCCGAACGTTCGCCTTCGCGCCTGGCGCAACCAGGAGCAGCTCAGCCGCGCGCAGATGGCCGAAAAGCTCAATGCCACGCCCATTGGTGTCGCACAGGGGTTGGCCTGCGACGAGGAGCGGATCCGGCGCTGGGAAGCAGGCGAAGTCCGGTGGCCGCGCACCGAATACCGGATCGCGCTGACCCAACTGACCGGGAAGGCACCGGAAGAGCTCGGGTTCTCGCAGGGGGGAGGCAGAACGAGAGCCGTCTCATCGAAGCCCAGGTCATGCCCGTTGACGCACTACGCGCCGAAGCCGACCTGTACGGGACGATGCAGCTTGCTCAGCAACTCCAGGCATCAGACGTCGGAACGGGCACCTTGGAGGCACTCGCCGAAGCCGTCGATCTGCTGTGTCGCGCCTACCCTGTCGTACCCGCAGGCACCCTACGAGATCGCACCCAAAAGCGGCTGGCGCAGATTAACCACCTGCTTGCCGGACGCCTCACCCTGGACCAGCACCGCGAACTGCTCGTGACTACCGGCTGGCTTACTGCCCTGTTGGGCTGTGTCCACTACGACCTGGGGGAGAGGGAAGAGGCCGAAACGGCCCGACGCGCCGCCTTCGAGATGGGCCGCCAGGTCGGACACGGCGAACTCATGGGCTGGGCATATGAGATGTCAGCGTGGTTCGCCCTCGTCGAAGGCCGCTACGAAGACGCCGTCACCGCCGCCCGCATGGGCCAAGCCGTGGCCGGCACGAGCAGCGCCATGGTCCAACTCACCCTGCAAGAGGCTCGCGGCCTGGCCCGCGTCGGTGACCGCCGCGAAGCCGACCGTGCCCTGACTCGGGGAGCTGAGGTGCTCGGCAATCTGTCCATACCCGACCGGTCAGACCACCACTTTGTCTTCGACCACGCCAAGTGGGTCTTCTACGCCGCTACCTGCTACACCTGGCTCGCTGACAACGATCGGGCTGAAGAACACGCCCGCGAAACCATTCAGATGCACACTCGACCGGACGGTACCTCCAACGCTCCCATGCGTGTGGCAGACGCCCATATAGACCTCGGCATAGTTCACGCCCGGCGTGGCGATCTCGACATGGCGGTTGCTGAGGGTCTGGCCGCGTTCGACATCGACCGACGCTCCCTTACGGACTTGGTCAACCGCGCAGGAGACCTGGACCGCGTTCTACGGCAGCGCTACCGCCGCGCAGCGCTCGCAGAGGAGTTTCACGAACGGTTTGTCACAGCTCGTGGAGCTCTCACCAGTCGACGTCCGGAACTGCTCGATTAATCGTAGCTCAGGAGTATCGGTCAGTTGTTCTAGTGCAGGCCTTCTAGGCTATCTCCGGCTCCAGGATCGGGCCGTACTGGCCGAACGCTTCGGCCGGGGTTGCCGCGCCGCCGCACAGATGGGGCCCTTACGATCGCCACGCGTGGCTGGCCGCCGTCGTGGTTGGGGGCGATTGACGGTCCAGGGCTTCGTTCCTCAGCCCTGGCCCACCGGATTGCGTGGGATCTCTCTGTGCCACCCAAAGGCGGACGGTCGCTGGCAGACTCGGACCGTGACGACGTTCCCAGACCCGGCTGATCTCTATCCCAATGTGGCGGCTCTGGGGAGTCTGGCTGCGGCCCTGCTGAAAGCGGCCACAGAGCAAGGGTTCGAACTCGGCACCGTGACAGCCCACGAGCGGCAGCCCCTGCTCTACGCCAGTGTCCCTAGCACGACACCGCTTCGCGACGCCCTTGAAGTCCGTGCCGGACACGTTGAGCGGTATTGGTCGATCAACGGCTGGGGACAAGGCATTGAGCTGGTCTCAGGCACCGCGCAAGAACTGTCCGAGATCGCCAAGGCGGCAAAGGAGTGGCGGGATAAGACACCGCTACGCGTAATCCAACGTTCTGTGCCCTTCGTCGAACTGTGCCGGTTGGCCGAGGCGGCCGAGCAGGGCCCGGCTCAAACAGCGTCGGCGCAGTGGCAGTGGATGCGGCAGGACGCGGAAGAAGCGCCATGGCCCGAATACCGCGCACTGATCGAAGCCGCCTATGCCGAGCCCCAGCTACGGCAGCTCTTTCCCTATACGAGCCACTGGTCGTTGCGGCTCTCAACGATCGCTGGCTTCCGGTTCTCGGCCGACGTGTTGTGCCTGGAAGCCCACAGGGGCGGAGGTTACGTCGTAAAAGCGTTGTGGCGAGGAGCAGTGCTGGGGGAAACCACGACAGCACAGGATGCAGTATCGCTGGCCGTCAGCCACCTGCCAACCGACATCGGGCCAGCTGCGGCCGGCACACATGAGGACTACCGGTAGAGTCCGCCGTTGAATCATGATCCGGAACATGCACGGAACGATCTTCGAGGCTAGTGATTCGCCATTCGACTGCACCGCAGGTTCAGAAGCTGTGCATAGCCGGATCTGGTGACGCCCTGTAAAACCGTCGGCAGTTCGCCCCATGCGGGTGGATCGCCCGTAGGGGTGCCAGGTTCGCTTTCGTGCCATCTGCATGCCGCAAGGCCGTGCCATGCCGTGCCAGATCTCGCAAGCGAGCCCCACATCAGAGGCATGATCGCTGTGCCATTTGCGTGCCATTCGACTGAACCGATCATGGCGTATCAAGCGCCCCCCAGGTATGGGGGTGCAGGTCCAGACGTACAGCCAAGAGATCATGGCTCCCTACACGCGAGTGGTCACTGGTTCGAACCCACTACCGCCCACCTGTGTGAACACCCTGTTTTCGATCATGAAAACGGGGCTTCGTGTCATTAGTCGGCGCCGGAGGGTCCATCGGCGTCCCGGGCGATCTTGGAATTTATCGCGTCGGCAATCTTCCGGTCGGCCTCCGCCGTGCTGTGCGGGTAGACCAGCGCGGCCCGGACCGAGTCATGTCCCATGTGCTGCATGAGATCTTTGGGGCTCGCGCCGGAGCTGGCAGCGATGGTGTTTCCGGTATTCCGTAGATCATGGAAGTGCAGACCAGGAAAGCCGACCTTCCTGGTGGAGCTGTCCCACCTGGCCGCACGCCGGAAGTTGCTCCGGACCGGACAACTTCACTGACTCAGCAGCACCCAAACCGATCCACAGGTATTGACTATTGCTCTTGACGATTGCTCGTAGCCGGTGATCACCTGAAGGTGTTCTCCTTCCCGAATGTGAGGAGTCACCAACAATGAAGATCCGCCGATTACATTCCGCTGTACTCGCCGTGGCGCTGGGCGCCAGTTTCCTGGCCAGTACCGCACCCGCCCTCGCCGCCACCCAGACCAGCGCGGCCGTGGCCGCCGCGGGCTGGCCGACCCCGGACTGGTACCTGCAGGGCCCGTACCAGACCATGGCTGACTGCGACCTCGCCTTCCAGGACGCTGCGCAGAACGGTCAATACACCGGGCTCGCCTACTGCCACTGGTTCCGCGGAGGTGGCCCTTATCCGGCGGGCTTCTACTACGAGGTGTACATCCCCTGATCAACAGGCGCGCTGGGCAGCGATCAGATCGTCGGGAATCTCATAGTCAGTGATCAGTCGCGATCCGATGCCGACTGACCCAGCTGCCCAGAGTGCTCGCGTTGATCCCGAGCTCGTGCGCAACCGACGCGACCGTCCGCTCACCCTCCAGCACCATGGGGGCGGCTTCTTCCTCGAACTCCGGCGAGAACTGTCTACGACGCCTCGTCACGCACCTACCTCTTCCAGACTTCTCTCATCTTATGTAGCCGAATGTCCGGAATTTTCTGGGCACCTCACCTTGTAGCGCGTCGTGAGACTGGGAGAACCCGGTGGCCTCCAGGCTGGAGGGCCACCGGGTTTCTTTCTATGGCCGGCGTATCAACTCGTCGAGTTGGACCTGGTCGTGGACCAGCGGCAGTTGGGTTTGCGGCTTGTTGCCGATCACCAGCGGCCGCATCATCTCGATTGCGCCGCCCGTGCTCGCTCCGTCCTCGTGGGACATGATGTGGCAATGCCAGACGGATGGCCCACCGACAGTGAACTTGCTCGCCCAGACGGTGATGAAGTCGGGCGGGGACACGAACGTTTCCTTCGGGCCGCTTTCGTAAGGAGCCGGTGGCACGAACTGTCCGATCTCCAACGGTATCTGGTTGCCGGTGTCAGGGTCGGGGTCGCTCCACTTGGTGACGGGCCAACGGCCGATCAGCCGCATTTCGACGAGATGCAGATGGATCGGATGAGCGTCTGGGCTGTGGTTGCGCATGGCCCATGCCTCCGTTGAGTTCAGCTGCGGTGTCTCGGTGGCCGTGTCGGCCGGACCGTAGTTCAGCAACTGGACCTTGTCCCCGAGCTGCGGGGCGCCGGGGATGACCTCGCCGGCCTGCACGGTCCGCAGTCTGGCTTTGGCGAGGAGGGCGGCGGGTGGGAGCTGGTTGTTGGTCTCCGGCAGCGTACGCGGAACTCGGGAGCGGTCTGGCCAGCGGGTCGAAGGGCCGACGTCGAACCGCATGAGCTGTGGAATCCCAGCCCCGGTGGGATCCACGCCATCCAGCGCGCCGAAGGGCGCCGGAGCGTTGTTGGCCAGCACCCAGTTCTGTGAACGGTGGCCCGTGAAGTCGATGACCACCTTGTACCGTTCGCCTGGGGCGACAAGCAGCTCGGTGACCACAGCGGGGTGAAGTAGGTAGCCCGAGTCACCGGCCACCACGGTCATCTTGGGAGCAGAGGCCGTCGAGCCGCTGGTTTGCCTCAGGCTCAGGCGGTAGAAGCGGGAATCTGACCCATTGATGAAGGTAAAGGTGTACCGCCGCGGTTCCACCGTCTGCTTCGGCGCGACGATACCGTTGACCACGGGGAGGTCGCCGAAGAATTCGGGATCGGCGTGGCTGTAGCACAGCGTCTTGTCGGCGTTGAAGGACTTGTCCTGCAGCACGTAAGCCTTGGCGAAGGCGCCGGTGGGCAGGCCGAATTGGCGCTCCCGCCGGTCGGTGTTGGGGATGAACCCTGCCAGCCCCTCGTACGCGTGGTACGAGGTCTGCGCGTCAATGTGATCGTGGTACCACAGGGGTGCTGCGGCCTGGTTGTTCGGATAGTGCTGGGTCTGCGAGCCGCCGGGTGGGACTTCCACTCCGATGGGGGCGGGTGCTCCGTCGCTTTCTGCCCGCTGCAGGCCGCCGTGACGGTGCAAAGTGAGCCTGTTGTCGTTGTTCGGCTGGTCGAACGGGAATATCTGGGTTCCCGCCGCTGGCAAGGCGTTGATCACCTTCACGTCGACCGGCCGGTTCTCTCGCGTGACGATCGTCGGGCCGAGGAAGTCCATCTCGACGTCACCGCCACCGCCACCGTCACCGCTGCCGCCGTCGGCGCTGCTGCTGACACTACTACTGGCGCTGCTGCTGCTGCTACTACTACTGGCGCTGCTGCTACTGCCGCCTCTGCCACTGCCGCTGCCACCGGAAGCGCTGTAACCCAGTGTGGTTACTTCAGGCCAGTCGTTCGCTGGAGAGAACGAATGCCTACCCACGTGGGCGGTGAGGGTGTAATGGTCATGGCCATACCGAGTGTTGTCAGGCGTCGCCACCTTCGGCTGCGGGACCTCATCCTGGTAGAACTCCACCTCCGGAGATGGGCCGCATGGTGTGGATGGCTGTGCGGCTTGCCGGGTCGAGAATCCGGCGGCAACTGGCGGTCCGGCCCAGACCGGTGACCCGGTGCCCGCCATCGCCACGCTGGTGAGCCCCATCACCAGACTCACCCGTAGCGGACGTTTGGCAGGTCGCCTGACCTGTAGACGCGCTGTCGTGTTGAGCAAAGTACTTCCCCCGTAGACGCGAGCATGTCCTGCGTTCCGCAGAACTTCGGTGGCGGCCGCTGATCGTCGGGCCGCGTCGCTGATCTGATTTTGGGCAAGTGGCAGGCGCGGCGCGTCCACGCAACGCCGGGGGAACGTGAGTGACCTACGAGGCTTGACTGTCTTGGTGCCGCCCTTTCGCCGGATGGATCGCCAGACGTAGACCGCGAAGTCGTCTTGCTGCCAGCCCGCATGCGGTCGCCGCTCTGTTCCGCCTGTGCGAGGACGGTGAACCTGTTGGGGTCGGCAAGACCTCCGTGGCAGGAGAGATCTTCGGTCAGTTGATCGCAAGAGACATCTCGCCCGCTGTGCCGACATTGTCGTCCGCCGACTCGTGGCCGAAAAACAGAAACTGCTCGACAGGGGTCGCCCGATGGGAAGCGGACTTCTCGCGGGATGCGCTGTCGCGCCCCGTGCTGGAACTTGCCGACAGCTCTGACAAAGAGCGATGTCGTGCGTAAGCACCGACGGTCGCGAGCTCACCGGGCAGGGCGCTCAGGCCCCGGTGAGGGCGCGACCGTGGTCGGCCGCGTACGCGGCGAATACCTCAGCGGGTGTTCCATCCGTGTGGAGGAAACGCTGGTCAAGGATGGTGGCAAGGTCTTCCAGCGCACCAGCGAGCAGGGTGGCCATCAGACGCACATCTGCCCGTCGGGCTGCCTGCCCGCGCTGGGCGAGGTGAGTGGCATAGCCGATCGTGGCCGCCAGAGACGAGTGGTCCTCACCGTCATGGAAGTAGTACGCCTCGGCGTACTGGGTGAAGTCGATGCGGACGCGTACCACCTCGGTGGCCAGGCTTGCCAGCAATGACGCACCTGCAGCGCAGTCGAGCTGCTGCATGGATGGGTCCGAGCGGTACAGCAGCGCCAACCGGATCGCGAGCACCCGTCGGCGGGTCAGCGTCGGATAGATCTCCAGCACCCAGGAGACGGTGGCCGTCAGGAGGACGAAGCCGATGACGGCTTCCAGGGGCGAGGCCACGCGGAGCCAGCCTTCGGCGGGCACGATGTCTCCGAGCCCGAGGGTGGCCACCATGACGAGCGACAGATAGACGGAGTTGAGCAGTTCCGGCTCCTGCGACAGTGCGGAACCGGGCGCGAAGGCGAACGCCTCCGGCATGTGGGGCCAGTAGACGATGGCCCAGCCCAGGATGATGGTGACGGCCCACATGCCGACCACCGTGACCATGGCGAGCGGCCCGACGAGACCCACCACACGCTTGCGCGCTCGGAGATGCCGGGCCAGCTTCCACAACGCGGCCATGACGAGCCGGCTCAGACCTCCATGGCGGGTGGGGTGCCAGAGCGTGTGGAAAAGATCTCGTAGGGCGGCCATGATGAGCGTGGCCCCGAGCAGCGAGACCAACCACCCCATTCATCTCTCCCGCGGTGAGTGTCGTGTGGAGCGGCGAGGCGACCCGTGCAGCCAAGGCCGGAGTGATCTGCCGCCCGAGCCGGGCTGCGCATGGAGCCTAGGCCGCAGGCACCGCTGGTGAACGCAGACTCGCCGTATCGCAGGTGTACCAGACTGTCCTAGTGGCAGAACGAGTACGCGTCCACGAGATCGATGACGGCGAGGGGCAGCGTGTCGGCATGAGCCTGGAGGAGAGCGCCGGGCGGCCGGGCCTCTCACCAGGTCACGGGGACGCAGGTCACCGAGGTCGGTTGCCTTTCCTTTTGCGGCCGGCCGGTACGGCCCGGCGGCCGGAGCCATTCTTGGCGGATTTCTGCCCCTGCCGCTGTGCCGGTTTCTCCGCGGGGGAGGCGGGCGTACGGCCTCGTGAGCTGTTCACTGTGCGGCCGCGGACGATGCCGATGAAATCTTCCACCAGGTCAGTGGTCGCGTCCTTGGGCCAGGCCAGTGCGACCTGGGACTGCGGCGCGTCCGGCACCGGCCGGTACGTGACGTCCCTGCGGTGGTGGAGGCGTGCCAGTGACTGCGGAACCAGGAGCAGTCCGGTGCCTGCCGCTACCAGCTCAACCGCGTTCGCCGTTGTGGGTGGGCGGGTGAACGCGGGTTGCCCGGGCCGGACCGCCCACTCGATGGCGTCGTCCAGAGGGTGCAACACCTCGTCGTCGGTCAGGTCGGCGAGGGCCACCTCGTCGGCGGCGGTCACCGCGTGGTCCTTGGGTACCACGACCACTGTGGTCTCCACGTAGAGAGGGATCACGCTGAGCCCGTCACGGTCGACCGGCAGCCTGACGAATCCGGCGTCGGCGCCGCCATCCCGCAGGAGTGCCACCACCTCGGCGGCGGGAACCGCGACGAGGGTGATCGGGACGTCGGGCATCCTCTCGGTCCAGACGTTGACCCACTTCGCGGGTGTCACCCCGGGCACGTACGCCAGCCGGAACACCCTGCCGGTCTCCCCATCAGTCACTTCCACAGACTACCGATGTCAGGGGAACCCGTTCCGACTGACTACGCTTGGCGCCATGACCTCGTCCAAATCGAAGAGCATCCAGACGATGAAGCCCGAGACCGCGGCCAAGAAGCTGGGTGTCCTCCTTTCGGCCACTCCCGCCGAGTTCCAGGCGGGTGTCGTCTCCAGGGACGAGCTGAACGAGTTGCAGTCGACGCCACCCGCCTGGCTCGCTGACCTGCGCCGCAACGGCCCGCACCCCAAGCAGGTCGTCGCCGCGAAGCTCGGGGTCTCCATTTCCGGCCTGACCAGAGGCGGGATCACCGAGCCGCTCACCACCGCTGAGATCGATGCGCTGAAGGCGGAGAACCCCGCGTGGCTGGAGCGCGAGCGGTCCGTCCAGGCCGAGGCTCGCAAAGAAGCACTCCGCCTCAAGCAACGCTAGACAATTTTCCCTTTGGGGGTACGGGCTCTTGTGCGTCCGGTGGGCGTCTGGGAGTGGCTGATCGGCTAGGGTGACCGGCCGTGAGGATCCTCATCGTCGGTGGTAGTGGGCTTCTCGGGCGTGAGCTGGCTCGGCAGTGTTCGCTGGCGGGGCACGAGGTTGCCGCGACGTATCTGACCCGGTCCGGGGAGATCCTCGGCGTTGAGTGGGTGCCGCTCGATGTGCGCCGACGAGAGGACGTCGAGGTGCTGATCGGCGCCTTCCGGCCTGAGGTGGTCATCAACGCCGCGTACCGGCAGGCGGATTGGACCACCACGGCGATCGGTGCCGTGAATGTGGCTCTGGCCGTCTCCACGGTGGGTGGGCGCCTCGTCCATGTGTCCAGCGACGCGGTCTTCTCCGGCGCGGCGATTCGTTATGACGAGACGTGCCTCCCAGACCCGATCAGTCCGTACGGCGCGGCCAAAGCCGCCGCGGAGACGGCGGTGAGCGCGATCGTGGCGGCCGCGATGATAGCCCGGACATCCTTGATCATTGGCGACGGTGACTCCCCGCACGAGGTCCTGGTGCATGCGCTGGCCACCGGCAGGTCGAGGGGAGTGCTGTTCACCGATGATGTGCGATGTCCCGTGCATGTGGCTGACCTTGCGGCGGCGCTCTTGGAACTTGCCGCGTCTGAGTATCGCGGTGTCCATCATGTCGCTGGAGCCGATGCGGTGAGCCGGTACGAGCTTGGGGTGCTCATCGCTCGCCGCGATGGCCTGGACGCGGACCAGTTGCCTTCGGGTCGGCGGGCGGACACCAAGTTGCCCGGTCCTCTAGACGTGCGCTTGGACTGTGCCATGACTCAGCAGCGGCTGCACACCAAGCTGCGCGGCGCCCGGCAATTTCTGGGTAGCGGCTAGTTTTTCGGTGATGGTCAACCGCCGGACGATGGTCAATCGCCCGGGTGACGGTCAACCCTCCGGTGACGGCTGGTTTCTGGGTGGCGGGCAGCGGTGATCGCGACGTCAGCCTGAAAGGCGAGGTCTGGAAGGCGAGGGTTGCGGCCAGTACGCAGGTCGCCTGACGTCCTGAATGTTTCCACGGCATCAGTCGTCGAGCAGCCGCCATGCGGTGAGGGCGAGTCTGGCCCGGATCAGGCCGGTGGGCTCGGTGAGTTCGATGTCCAGGGTCTTGCCGAGCTGTTCGAGTCGGCGGGCGACGCTGCTGTGGTGCAGGTGGAGAAGGTCGGCGGACCGGCGCAGGGAGCCGGTGGCGCAGTAGGCGTCCAGCGTCTCCAGATCTTCCGGATGGCCGGAGGCCAGCGCGGCGATCGTGGTCACGACGGTGTTGTCGCGCGAGGCGTTCTGAGGTATCTCGGCCAGGAGCGCCAGCGCGCCCAGGTCGTCGTAGTGGACGACCGGCTGGCGCAGGGTGGTGAAGCGGAGGGCGGTGCGGGCTTGGCGCCAGGATCGGCTGGGGCTATCGGCGGCGCCGATGCCCGCGCGTACGCCCGCGGGAAAGCGGGCCGGGTCCAGGGTGGTGGCCAGGATGACGCCCACGTCGGCGAGCGGTGCCGCCTTGACGAGGCGGTCCGGGCAGATCAGGCCGCCGACCTGGTCGAGCGGAAGCCGCGCGTGTACGGCGGCGACGCGGACCGGCAGGTCGGCGGGGAAGCCCAGGAGGCGTAGCGCTTCGCCGCTGCTGTCATCCTGCAGCTCATCGGCGCCCTCGCGGGCCTGGCGCCGCTGCCGGCTGTCGTCGAACTGGGCCGTACGTTGCTGTCGCCCGGCCTGATCGACCCCGCTCCGGCTCGGCGATCATCTGGCCCATTTGCCCCTTGGCCGGTACAGCGCCGACCGGGTCGGCGAGGTGTTCTTCATGGCCGGCCGCGGTCTCCTGCAGGTGATGAGCGTGGCGGCGCATCTGCTGGCACCGTCCATCTCCGCCTGTGTAATCCCCCTGACGATCGTCATCGTCATGCTCGCCTTCGATTGGCGCATGAGGCTCCCAACCAGGCGAAGACCACTCGGGTAGCAGCTCCGCCATGAGCGAGCGAAGCCGTACCCGAGCGACCTGTCCGACGCCCGCTGGGCGTTGATCGAACTTAACCGCCTGGCGCCAAGCATCGACTGGCCGGCCCGCCTCGGGTGAATTGTGGGACGTCTTCAACGCGATCCTGTATATCAACCAAACGGGAATCGCCTGGAAATACCTGTCCGTCGTACAGCACCGTCTACGCCTACTACGCAGCCTGGCTGGACGAGCAAATCTTCGCCCAGCTCAACTACGAGCTGACCGGCCTGGCCCGTGTCAAACAAAGCCGAACCAACCGCGTACGTGATGGACACCCAGAGTGTGCAGACCTCCACCAACGTGCCTCTCCCCAGCCAAGGGGTCCCGGTAGCAATGAAGAAATTCCCCACTGATATAGCGCCGGCCTGTGGTGAAAGAGAGACTCTGTGATCGAGGTCTCGGTTCGCTGACGTCCGGTCCGTGAGCGACGACAAACCGGAGGTCAGGTACGGCGTGCGGGCCGTCGGCCCCTGTGGACGTGCGAGATCGGGGCGCTGAGGTTATCCGGACGGTGCTGCGCAAAGCGGGACGGCGGGAGTTCAGCGAACGCCATGACGGGTTCGTCGTCGAGGGCGGGGACGATGCGGCGCCGTTCCTGATCGCCTGCACCGAGGAGGCCGAAGGTTTCGCGCCGGAGCTCACGCGGTATCGGGTCGATCTGGTGAAGGCCAAATAACGAGTCGAGCCCGACCCAACGATGATCAGGTGCTGCTGGTGTGGAATAGCTCGTGACCCGGTGGTCTCCCTGGTGGCGTGGGGATCAGCGGGTACGGCGACGCTGGACGGGGTCGGCTTCGGCGGTGGTGCGGGTGGATAGACTCTCGAAGATCATAATTTGCGGAGGTGCAGGTGGACGAGCCGGTGACGGCGGAGGTGGGCGAGGACGGGCTGCTGGCCGCCCTCCACATCGACCCGCGGGCCATGCGGCTCGGCTCGACGGAGCTGGCCAGACGGGTTGTGGAGGTCGTGCGCGCCGCGCAGCGTGGGCACGAGCAGCCGCCCCGGGACTCCTCCGGCCTCGACGCACTCCTCCAGCGGCTGGACGAGTTGGAGGCTCAGGCGGACAGGGACTTCGATTACGTGAACAGCAGGCTTGACGACACTCTCAGGAGGATCACGGAATGACCGAGATCTCGACCGGGATCACGATCGACGCCAGCGGGCGGGCCTCCTCGGGCCGGGCGTTCGGCGCGCTGGCCGACGAGTACTCCAGGCTCGCCGGAGGGTGGGGCCGAGGCGAGACGCCGCTGCCGTACGAGGAGTTCTCGGTCGGCTACCACGAGCTCACGGTCGGCCTCCGCGCCGCTTGTGAAGGGCTGTCCGGCTTGCTCGACCAGGCCGGAACGGGACAGGTCGCCATGGCCGCCATCAATACGAGCACAGAACTCGCCAACTCGCGTGGGCGGGACGTGTGACGGAACAGGCATTGGCGGCCGGGCTGGCGCTGCTCGGCGTCCCGCCACTGCCCGACCTGGACGGCGTCGACAGGCACATCGCCGATCTGGACGCGGCGGCCGCCCATCACCGGGAACTCGCCGCGGAGAGCGGACGCGCCCACCGGCTGGCCGGGGCGAACAGCGGGCCGGCCGCCGACGCGGTGGATGACCATGTGAACGGCCGTGACGGCATTGCCCTCACTGCGGGCGACCTCGCCGACCGCCTCTCCAACGTGGCCGGCATGTTGCGAGTCACCAGGGAAACGCTGGTCTGGGTGGGCGGTCTGCTGGCCGGGCTGGCCGCCCTCGCTGTGGCGGCCGTCGCGTACGCGCCCCACCTGCTGCCCCGGCTGAGAGCCATCGCCGCCAGAGTCTCTGGCAGGCTGCGCGAGATCACCGCCCGCCTCGGGGCGTTGATGCGCGGCATGTCCACGACCCTGACCAACCGCAGGGTCGACAAAGTCGCCGGCCGCTTCCACGACGCGTGGCGCGCTCCGCGCAAGCTGCCCGACGGCACGTATGAGCCGAGGGTGAAGACCACCAGCGACCCGGCCTGGATCAAGAAGCACGACACCGACCAGGTCGACATAGCTAACACGCGCTATCGCGACCTGCCAGCCGACTGGAAGCGCGAGAACCAGGAGTCCGCGCGCATCGGGGTACAGCTCGTCGATGAGGCGCGGACGAGCGGCGTGGACGTCAGAAGCGAGCGGTTCATGGAGGAGGCGAGCTCGGTGGTGCACGACAAGTGGCTCGTCCGCAACCGGGACTGGGCCCCCGAAGAGCAGCGCCGCCCCTACGAACTGCTCTCCGAAGCCGAAAAGGAGAAGGATCGCGACGTCATCCGTATGGTCCTCGGGATCTAGCGGGCCGGCCGCCATGGCGGCCGTTACGCCGATTTCTGGTGCATTTCCCTGCTCGGATCGCGCACCGCGACCCAGACGGTGCTCGACGGTGACGGCAAGCAGAAGAGCGCCAAGGCCCACTACGCCGGCGATCAGATCAACGACGCCACCCTGATGAGCAAGCTCGAGCACGACCTGAAGCTGATCTTCCCGCATCTCGCCTAGGTGGTCAGAGGCGGTCCCGGTTCCTTGGCGGGAGCCGGGACCGCCGCTGAAGGCCTCAGGGCAGTTGGTCAGGGGCTGCCGTGAGGCCGTAGTAGATGCGTGGGGCGCCGTCCAGCCAGACCTTGACCTTGCCGTCGCGGGCGGTGAGCAGCCGTTCCCTGCCGAGGCAGTCGAGCTCCCGCACCGAGCGCCCGGCGGCGGCCACCTTCAGCTCCGTCTTGGTCGGCCAGTCGTCCACCCACGGTTCCGGCGCGGCGAACCACGTGGCGCCCGGCGCGTGATCGGTGTTGAGCAGGTACCCGTCCTTCCTGCTCCACAGGATCGAGACGGGTCCTTCCGGCGTGTCGAACAGCAGTCCCTTCAGGTCGGGGTCGGCCGGCTTCAGCCAGCGGACGAACGTCGCCCGGTCCAGCACCTGCGCGGCCGTGGCGTAGGCGAGCATGGACGGCTTGGCGCTGAGGTCGCGGTTCATGAGCCCGTAGTGGTACTCGGGGTTGGCCGGGTCGGCCATCTGCGGCTTGCCCAGGACACTGTCGTGCAGCTGGTACCAGTTCACGCAGTTCACCCCCTCGGCCATGGCCAGCGCCAGGGTGAGCAGGACGTTCTCCGCGGCCTGCCGGTAGGTGTCGTGCCACCAGCTGTTCGGCTTCGTGCAGGCGTAGGCCTCGGTCAGCCACAACTCTTTGTGCCCGTACTCCGCGATCGTCTCGCGGGCCTTGCGCAGGCCGCCGAGGAAGTTCCAGTAGGAGCCGTTGGTGCCCTGCGTCCACTCCTCCGGAGGCGGCGCGTAGTCCGGGGTGAAGTTGCCCCGGCCCGGGTGGAAGGCGAACCCGTCGATGAGGTCCCAGCCGCCGGCGTCGTGGAAGTTCTTGGTCCACACGTGATCCATGCCGGCCAGGCCGGCGTTGAGCACCTTGGTGGGCGCTCCCGCGGCGGTCAGCCGGTCGCGTACCGGGCGTAAGCCGTCCCGTACGTACGCGGCGGCGGTCTCGCCGCTCATCCATGGCTTGTTCACCTCGTTGGCGACCTCGAAGTAGTAGGCACCCGACCCGATCGCCTTTTGCGTGTTCGTGTCGGCCCAGGCGGCGACCTCGGCGGCCGTTCCGCCCAGGGGGATTCCGGCGAGTTCGATGTTGTGGCTGATCCCCGCCGCGTCGAGGGCGGCGGGCGGCAGGCCCGGCCCGCCGTCGTAGGAGATGCGGACGCGCTGGATGCCTATGCGCCGCATCAGTCCCACGACGGCGGCGGTGTCGGGCTTGAGCAGCCAGGGGTAGTTGGCGATGCCGAACATGCTGTCGGCGCCGGCCTGATAGGTGTGCGGCGGCAGGACGGCGAGGTTGGTGCGGGCGAACGCGCTGTCGGTGCCCGCGGTGGCGCGTACCTCGGTGAACACGATCCCGCGGGGTGGCGAGGTGACGGTGAAGGTCTGTCTCCAGGCGGCTCCCGCCGCGACCGTGCCGGTCACGCTGCCGCCGGCCAGCGTCTTGCCGTCGAAGTCGCGCGCCCACCACGTCAGCTTCACGCTGCGGGCGGCGCTTCCGCCGTTGGCCACCTCCGCGTGCAGGGCCATGGCCTGGCCGCCGGCGTCCCAGAGGGAGAAGGGCTGGTCGGTCCAGACCTCCACGCCGAGGGGCAGGCCCGCGCCCATGGTGCCGCCCGCGGCCGGCCGCATCGAGCCGAGCACGAGGTCGGCCTCCGTCACGGCCGCGCTCGTGGTTCCGGTGCCGGGGGCGTGGATCCAGGTGGCGTTGGTCCAGGACGGGGTGGTGGTGGCCAGCCGGAAGTAGGCGCGGGTGTCGGCCCAGGTCTCCTGGTAGATGACCCCGGCATTGGTTTCGTACGGCACTCCGCCCCCGGCGTCGCGGTTCCACGTCGTCAGCGCGGCGAAGGACTCGGGGGCCGAGGGGGAGACGACGGCGCGGCCGAGCATGAAACCGGCCGGGATCAGCGTGGTCGAGCCGCCGACCTCCCAGCGGAGCTTCGCCCGGTGCGCCGCGACGCGGAAGACGCCGCGGACGGTGATTCCTCCGGCCGCGGCGGGGAGTGTGTAGTCGACCTGGATGGCCTGCGTGCCGTCCGGGAGCGTGACGAGCGACGGCGTTCCGCCGGTGGTGCGCTGGATGCCGGTGACGGAGTCCTTGGTCATGAACCCGGTGAGCCTGATACGCTCGACGCCGCCGCCGTCGCGGACGGTGATGCCGCCGTCGGTGCCGGCGGTCAGTGTGATGCCGTCGGCGGAGATCGAAGGGGTGTCGGCCCGGGCTTGTGCCGTGGGGAGCAACGCTCCCGCGAGCCCGGCGGCCACGGCTCCGCCGAGGAAGCGGCGTCGGGGGATGTCGGACATGAAGATCTCTTCCCTGTCGACCTAATGCGGATTAGGGAGATGTGTAGTACGGCCCGAACGAGAGTGTCAAGGGTGATCTGTGCGCATCACGTAATCTGGCGGTAACGCCTTGACACCCCCTCCTAATGCGGATTAGATGCCACCTAATCCGCATTAGGTAGAGGAGTGGCCATGGATGTATCAGCCTCCAGGAAGTGGATGGCGGGGGCGCTCGTGCTCGCCGCCGCGACGGCGGGCTGCGCGTCCGGCTCGTCGGGTGAGGACTCGGGCACGACCACCATCACCGTGGCGGGCATGCCTCCCACCACCGCCGCCAAGACCCGCAAGCAGTTCCTCGACGCGGTCGCCGCGTTCGAGAAGGCCAACCCTGCCATCAAGATCAAACCGACCGACACGCAGTGGGACGCCAGGACGTTCGCGACCAGGCTGGCCGGCGGAAACGCGGAGACGGTGCTGACCGTGCCGCTCACCGAGCCGCCGGGGCTCATCGCCCGGCGCCAGGTCGCCGACCTCAGCGCCGAGATCAAGAGCCTGCCGCACGCCGGAGACTTCGACCCCCGCGCGCTGGCCCCCGCGACCGGCGCGGACGGCAAGGTCTACGGCCTGCCCGTCACCGAGTACGCGCTGGGCCTGGTCTACAACCGCGCCCTGTTCACCAAGGCAGGGCTCGACCCCGACCAGCCGCCGGCCACGTGGGACGAGGTCAGGGCGGCCGCCAAGAAGATCGCCGGCACGGGCGTGGCCGGCTACACGCAGATGACGGTCAAGAACACCGGCGGCTGGATCCTGACCGCGATGACCTACTCCTTCGGCGGGCGGATGGAGAAGCAGGAGGGCGTCAAGCAAGAGGGCGACAAGTACGTGTCCGCGCTCCTGGATGGCCCGGCGGAGCAGGCGCTGCGGCACCTGTCCGCGATGCGCTGGCAGGACGACTCCATGGGCGCCAACCAGCTGCGTACCCAGCAGGACGCGGAGCGCGACTTCGCGGCCGGCAAGATCGGCATGCTGATCGGCACCGTCAACAGCTACAACCGCTACATCACCCTCTACTCCGGCAAGCCGGACGACTTCGGCATCGCGGCGCTGCCGCAGCAGGGCGCGGGCAAGGCGACGCTGCTGGGCGGGCTGGTGGCGGCCGTCAACGCCAAGGCCACGGCCGCGCAGCGGGCCGCCGCGGTGAAGTGGATCGACTTCTACTACCTCAAGCCCAACTACGACCCGGCCGCCGCCGAGCAGCTGGCCGTGGCCAACGCGGCGGACAAGCTGGCCGTCGGCCTGCCCACGCTGCCGTTCTACGGCACATCGGTGGCGGGTCCGGTGAACACCGCGATCGCCAAGCACGCCAACATCCCGGTGGCGAACTTCGCGCCCTACGTGAAGGACACCGACAAGCTGGAGTACGTCGTCGAGCCCCCGGTCGCCGCCCAGGACCTGTACGGCGCCCTCGACACCGCCGTACAGGCCGTGCTGACCCGCAAGGACGCCGACCCGCGCGACGAGCTGACCAAGGCGGCGGCCCGAGTCGCCCCGCTGCTTGAGAAAGCACAGTGACCCGGGGCAAAGGCGTCGCGGCCGCGCTGTTCCTCATCCCGACGGTGCTGGTCTTCGGCCTGTTCTCGTGGTGGCCGATCATCCGCAGCGTGGTGCTCGGCTTCCAGCGGACCAACCTGGTCGAGGCGGCGACGTTCGCGGGCCTGGACAACTTCCGCACCCTGCTCGCCGACCCCCTGCTGGGCCTGGCGGCGCGCAACACGTTGCTGTTCACCGGCCTGGCCCTGGTGATCGGCTTTCCGCTGCCGATCTTCCTGGCGGTGCTCATGTCGGAGCTGCGGCGCGGCTCCGGGCTGATGCGGGTGCTGGTCTACCTGCCGGTGGTGGTGCCGCCGGTGGTGGCCGTGCTGATGTGGAAGTGGTTCTACGACCCCGACTCCGGCCTGTTCAACCAGCTGCTCGGATTGGTCGGGCTGGGACCGTACCCCTGGTTGCAGTCCACGGGCATGGCGATGCCGAGCCTGGTCCTGGAGGCGACCTGGGCGGGCGCCGGTGGCGCCGTGCTCATCTACCTGGCCGCGCTGTCCAGCGTGCCCACCGAGTTGTACGAGGCGGCCGAGCTGGACGGCGCGTCCATCTCGCGCAGGCTGTGGCACGTGACACTGCCGCAGCTGCGGCCCATCCTGTTGATCATGCTGCTGCTCCAGGTGATCAACACCTTCCAGGTGTTCACCGAGCCGTTCGTGCTGACCGACGGCGGGCCGGAGGACTCGACGGTCACGGTGCTGCTGCTGATCTACAGGTACGCGTTCGTCAACGGCGACTACGGCACGGCGGCGGCGTTGAGCGTGAGCCTGGCCGTGGTGCTGGCGGCGCTGTCGGCCGTGTACCTGCGGCTCACCAGAACTTGGGGGACGAAGTGAGGGGAGTGATCTCCGAGACCGAACGGCGCGGGATGCGCCTCGGACTGGGCACCACCCAGGTGCTGCTCATCGTGGCCCTGCTCCTGGAGGGCGCCGGGCCGATCTACTGGATCTTCAAGGGCGCGATCTCCTCCACCCAGGAGTCGCTGCGCAGCCCGCTGGCCCTGTGGCCGGCGGACGTTCGCTGGTCGAACCTGGCGGAGGCGTGGACGACCCTGGAGGTCGGCCACTACCTGACGAACACCGTCGTCCTCGTCGCCGGTTCCTGGTTCACCCAGCTGTTCGTCGCGACGACCGGCGCCTACGCGCTGTCGGTCCTGCGGCCCTCCTACGGCAAGTATGTCTACGGCGCGGTCCTGGCGACGCTGTTCCTGCCCGGCACGGTCTCGATGGTCTCGCTGTACCTGACCGTCCTGGACCTGTCCATCGCCAACACCTCGCTGGCGGTGTGGCTGCCCGCAGGGGCGCACGCCTTCAACGTCCTGCTGGTCAAGCAGTTCTTCGACGGCATACCCAAGGAGCTGTTCGAGGCGGCGCGCCTCGACGGCGCCGGGCCGTGGCGGATCTTCACCCGGGTGGTGCTGCCCATGTCGCGGCCGATCTTGGCCGTGGTATCACTGCTGGCTGTCATGAATGCGTGGAAGGACTTCCTCTGGCCCATGATCGCCATCACCGACACCGAGAGCCAGCCCCTGGCGGTGGCCCTGCCCCGGCTGGCCGACACCTCGGACCAGGCCCTGCTCATCGCCGGGATGCTGATCGCGATCATCCCGCCGGTCCTGGTGTTCCTGCTGTTCCAGCGGCAGATCATCCGGGGCATCGCCTTCACGGGGCTGAAGGGATGAGGGTCCTGGTCACCGGCGCGGCCGGCCGCCTCGGCTCCGCCGTACTGGCAGAACTCGCCTCACGCGATATCGCCGTGACCGCGCTCGTCGAGCGAGATCCCGGCCCGCCGGCGGCGGAGCGGGTCGTCGTGGGCGACGCCCGCGACCCGGCCGCCGTCCACGCGGCCCTCGACGGGGCCGACGCCGTCGTGCACACGGCGGCGCTGGCCTCGCCCGAGGTGGCGGCGCCCGAGGTGGTGTTCGCGGCCAACACGCAGGCGACGTTCGTGGTGCTGAACGAGGCGGGAGAGCAAGGGGTACGGCGGGCGGTGATCGCCAGCAGCCTGTCGATCACCGGCCTGCCCTTCGCCAGGTCGCGCCCCAGCCCGCCGTATCTGCCGCTGGACGAGCACGTGCCGTTGCTGATCGAGGACCCGTACGCGCTGTCCAAGCAGGTGGACGAGGCCACGGCGGCGATGATGCACCGGCGGCACGGCATGACCGTCGCCGCGTTGCGCTTCCCCTTCCTCGGCGACCAGGCCAGGCTCGCCGCGCGCGCGGAGCGGCTGGCCGGCGATCCCGCGGCCGGGGCCACGGAGATGTGGAGCTACCTCGACCTGCGCGACGCCGCGCGGGCCTGCCTGCTCGGGCTGACGGCCCCGCTGTCCGGCGCGCCGGTCATCTTCGTCGCCGCGTCCGACACGCTCATGACGACGCCCACCGAGGAACTGCTCGCGGCGCACCACCCCGGCGTGCCGTGCCGTACGGCGTTGCCCGGCAGGGCGGTGGCCATCGATCTCGAACCGGCCAGGCGGCTGCTCGGGTTCACCGCTGTGCATCCGTTTCCAGAGGAGCGACAATAATGATCATGCCGGAGACGCAGGCGCCGTGGCAGGCCAGGGACGGGCTGCGCATCACCGGTGTACGCACGATCGTCACCGCGCCGGGCGGCGTCCCGCTCGTCGTCGTGCGGATCGACACCTCAGAACCCGGCCTGTACGGCCTGGGCTGCGCCACCTTCACCCAGCGCTTCCACGCCGTGGTCGCCGCGATTGAGCACCACATCGCGCCCATGGTCATCGGCCGGCATCCCGCCGACATCGAGGACATCGGCCGGATGCTGCACTACTCCTCGTACTGGCGAGGCGGGCCGGTGCACAACAACGCGCTGTCCGGCATCGACCAGGCATTGTGGGACATCGCCGGCAAACGTTTCGGCGTGCCGGTGTACGAGCTGCTGGGCGGGCGGGTCAGGGCGGCCGCCGCCGTCTACACCGGGGCCCGCGGTGGCGAGGTCGAGGAGTCGATCGAGCGGGCCGCCGCGCTCGCCGAGCAGGGCTACCGCTACGTACGGCTGCAGGCGGGCGGGCCGGGGCTCGGCACGTACGGCGGCGTCGGCACGCCCGGCGGATATCCGGACAGCCCCCACCCCGACGGCTGGGACGTCGGCCACTACCTGCGGAGCACGCCGAAGTTGTTCGAGCGCGCCCGCGAGGTCCTCGGTGACGAACTCGGCCTGCTGCACGACGCGCACAACCGGCTCACGCCGAAGGAGGCCGTCGTGCTCGCGCGGTCGCTGGAGCCGTACCGGCTGTTCTTCCTGGAGGACCCGCTCGCGCCCGAGCACTTCGACCGGCTGCCCGAGGTGCGGGCCGCGGCGCCGATGCCGATCGCCTCCGGCGAGCTGGTCTCCTCGGTGACCGACGCGGCGCGGCTCATCACCTCCGGTGGCGTCGACTACCTGCGCCTGCACGTCTCGGCCGTCGGCGGGCTGACGCCCGTGCGCAAGCTCGCCGCGCTGTGCGAGCTGACCGGCGTGCGGACGGCCTGGCACGGGCCGCCGGACGTGTCGCCGGTGGGCGCGGCGGCCAACGTCACGCTCGACGTCACCAGCCCCGCGTTCGGGATCCAGGAGGCGCACGTCTACCCGGAGACCGTGCACGAGGTGTTCCCGGGCACGTTGCGTACGGTGAACGGCTACATCGCCCCCTCCGACCGGCCCGGCTGGGGCATCGACCTCGATGAGAGCGCCGCCAGGCGGTACCCGCCGGAGACGCACCTGCACGAGCGGTGGGCCGCGCGGGTGCGCAGGCCCGACGGCGGGCTCGAAGCTCCGTGATCTACTACTTCTTGGGGGATATGCCATGAGACCCAGCGGTCGTCCTCGTCAGGCGGACATCGCTCGCCTGGCCGGCGTCTCACAGCCGACCGTGTCGCTGATCCTCGGTGGCGGCGCCGCCGCCATGGGCATCGCCGAGGAGACCCAGCGCAAGGTCATGGCGGCCGCCGAGCAGCTCGGCTACGTGCCCGACCCGATCGCCACCCGCCTGGCGGCCGGTCAGAACAACCTGCTCGGCCTCTACACCTTCACCTCGACCTTCCCCACGGAGATGTCGCACGCCTACTACCCGTTCCTGGTGGGCATCGAGGAGGAGTCGGCGGCGCAGGGCTACGACCTGCTGATGTTCATCGCCTCCAGCGTCACGGGGGAGCGCCCGCACGCTCAGGTGCTCAACCGGGTACGCCTGGCCGACGGCTGCCTGTTCCTGGGCAGGCACCTGCCCGTGCCGGAGATGGACCGCCTGCTGGCCACCGATCTGCCCGTCGTCTATATAGGGCGGCACGACGAGTTCGGCGACCGCCTGCCCTACATCGGCGCCGACTACGTCTCCGCCGGCGCCGCCGTGGTGCGGCACCTGGCCGGGCTGGGGCATGGGCGCATCCTGTACGTACGCGAAGCCGACGAGGCGATCACCTCTGTTGACAGGGAGGCGGGCTTCCGACGCGGCATGGACGAATGCGGGCTGGCCGCCGAGGTGGTGCGCACCGACGGCGCCGACCTGACCCCCGACCGGCTGCGCGCCTGGCGCGATCAGGGCGTCACCGCGCTGGTCACCGAGGCCACCGACACCGACGCCGCCCACCGCGCCCTCCTGGCGGCCGCCGAGGGCGCGGGGCTTCGCTTCCCCGACGACCTCTCCCTGGCCACGCTCGGCGACCCCGCCGACCGCCCGGCGGGTCTGACCGGCTTCGCCGTGCCCCGTCGCGAGATGGGGGCCGCGGCCGTCCGGCTGCTCACGAAACTCATCGCGGGAGACCGTACGGTCCCCAGGCACCAGCTCATGACCTGCGAGCTGGAGCCGGGCGAGACCGCGGCACCTCCCCATTAGCCCTCTCGAAAGGCAGCACCCATGACCGACATCCTCATCGTCGGCGGTGGGCTCGGCGGCGTCGCCGCGGCCCTGGCCGCCTGCCGCGCGGGCCACGACGTCGTCCTCACCGAGGAGACGGACTGGATCGGCGGCCAGCTCACCGCGCAGGCCGTACCTCCTGACGAGCACCCGTGGATCGAGAGCTACGGCGCCACCGCCACCTATCGTGAGGTGCGCGGCTCCATCCGCGACTACTACCGCCGCTGGTATCCCATGACCGGCGGCGCGCAGCGCTGGCGCGAGCTGAACCCTGGTGCCGGATATGTCAGCAAGTTGTGCCACGAACCACGCGTCTCCCTGGCGGTTCTGCAGGCCATGCTGGCTCCCCACGTGGCCGCCGGGCGCCTGCGCGTCCTCCTCGAACACCGCCCCGTCGAGGTCGAGGTGGACCGTGACCGCGTCAGCGCGGTCACGCTGCTGGACCTCCGCTCCGGCGACTCGCGCACCATCGCCGCCGCCTACGTCCTCGACGCGACGGAGACCGGTGAGTTGCTGCCGCTGGCGAAAACGGAGTACGTCACAGGCGCGGAGGCCCGCGGCGAGCACGACGAGCCGCACGCGCCGGACGAATACCAGCCGCTGAACATGCAGGGCATCACCTACTGCTTCGCCGTCTCCCACCACGAGGGCGAGAACCACGTCATCGACCGGCCCGCGGACTATGGATTCTGGCGCGATTACCGGCCCGACTTCTGGCCTGGCCCACTGCTCGGCTTCAGCGCGCCGGACCCCCGCACCCTGGAGCCCGAGGCCCGCTGGTTCGACCCCAACCCGACCGGTGACCCCCGCGCGGTGCTGGCCGACCAGAGCGCCCAATCAGGGGACAAGGACCTGTGGATGTTCCGCAGGATCCTCGCCCGGGACCTGTTCGAGCCCGGCTTCGCCGCTTCCGACATCACGTTGGTCAACTGGCCGCTGAACGACTACTGGCTGCGCCCGATCATCGAGGTGGACGCCGGCACGGCGGCGCTGGCGCACAAGGAGGCCAAGCAGCTGTCGTTGTCGGTGCTGTACTGGCTCCAGACCGAAGCGCCCCGCCCTGACGGCGGCACCGGTTTTCCCGGGCTCCGGCTCCGCCACGACGTGGTCGGCACCGCCGACGGGCTGGCGAAGTCCGCCTATGTCAGGGAATCGAGGCGGATCCGCGCGGTCACCACCGTCACCGAGCACCACGTCTCCAGGGCCATCCTCGGCGGCCGGGGCACGCTGCGGCACCATGACTCCGTCGGAGTCGGCGCGTACCGCATCGACCTGCACCCGTCGACCGGCGGGGACAACTACATCGACATCGCCAGCGTGCCCTTCGAGATCCCGCTCGGCGCGTTGCTGCCGGTCAGGATGCGCAACCTGCTGCCTGCGGGCAAGAACATCGGCACCACGCACATCTCCAACGGGTGTTTCCGCCTGCATCCGGTGGAGTGGAACGTGGGCGAGGCGGCGGGCCGGCTGGCCGCGTACTGCCTGCGCCGGGGGGTGGAGCCGCAGGAGGTCAGGGAGAAGGAGACCTTGCTGGAGGAGTTCACCGGGGAGCTGGACAGGACCGGGGTCGAGCGCCACTGGCCGGCACCGGCGGGCTACTGATCCTCTCAGCACGATGTTTTTTGTCGGACCGGTGGCTCACACTCGCCAGGGACACCACCCATCGAGGAGGGGCACCCATGGCGAGGGGATCCAGACAGGGTAGAAGAAAGTCACGGAGCAGACAGGACATATGGGTCCTGGGGATCGCGGGTGTGGCCATCGCCGGGGCGGTCGTGGTCTCGTTCGTCCGCGACCATCCGGTCTGGGCGGCGGCGATCGTCTGCCTGGTCCTGGCGGTGCTCGGCGACGGGCTGCTCCTGCGCTACCAGGCCATCGAGGCACGCAGACGGCAGTTCCTGGCGGCCAACGTCGAGTTGGAGAAGATCGACCGGATGTCCGGATCGCAGTTCGAGCACCTGGTCGCGCAGCGGATGATCGCCGATGGCTTCCGGCAGGTCCACGAACGCGGCCGTAGCGGCGACGGTGGGGTGGACATCACCGCCGTCGCTCCCGGACACGGGAAGTACGCCATCCAGTGCAAGCGCTACAGCAAGACCGTCGGCGCGCCCGACGTCCGCAACTTCCTGGGCGCGCTCGCCAACACCTTCGCCGGGCACATCGGCGTCCTGGTCACCTCGGGGCAGCTGACCCGTCAGGCCCGGCTGGAGGCGCTCGGCGCCCGGGAGCCGCTGATCCTGGTCGAACGCGATCGCCTGGCGGACTGGCTGCTGGGCACGGTCTCGCTCCTGCCCGCACGGCCGAAGGGGGTCCTGATCGAAGGAGAGGAACCCGCGGGCTGAAATGCTGCACTGTCGCAGGTCGAACTACGCTTCCCGGCCGGCGTGTGCTCGGCGCGGATGGCGCTCTATGCGGCTTCTGGATGTTCTCTGTATGGCTCATCCGCACTCTTGATCTCCAGCAAGAGCGCTTGGAACGACCCCATAGACCCATGCGCGGCTCCGGCACGCGTTGAAAGGATTGGTATGAGACCCAAAGCTGTGCTCACGGCGGGGTTCGCCCTGTTCATCTGTCTCGCGTCCGGCCAGGGCGCGTTAGCGAGCACGATGGGGGCCGAGGCCACTCCGACGCCGTCCGCTACGCCGACCGCCACCCCCACCCCCACGCCGACCTCTGGGCCGGACAACAACGACCCGCCGAACCAGGTGGAGGGGCCGCAGGTGTCGACCCTGGCCGCCCCGCGCTTCCAGCTCCCCTTCCCCTGTGGCCAGAAGTGGACCGGCAACTCCAGCGGCAGCAGCGCGCACCGGTCGTATGAGATCGACTTCAACCGGGGCAGCACGGCGAACGCCGACCTCGGCGACACCGTGGTCGCCGCCGCGGCGGGCACCGTGGTCATCTCGGCCCACCAGGGCTCGACCAACGGCTACGGGAACCTGGTCAAGATCGACCACGGCGGCGGCTACACGGCCTTCTACGCGCACCTGAACTCGCGCGCCGTCGCCGCGGGCGCCAAGGTCACCCAGGGCCAGAAGATCGGCGCGGTCGGCAACACCAGCAAGCCGGGCAACGGCATCTCGCCGCACCTGCACTTCGAGGTGCGCAAGGGCAGCAGCTACCCCTCGAACATCCAGAAGGCCGTCTTCAACGGGGCCACGTTCGGCTACCCGAACCAGACCCTCACCTCCAAGAACTGCGGAGGCGGCGGCAACCCCAACACTGCCGAGTCGGTGTGCGGCAGCGGTTACAAGGTGATCGACTCGGCTGCCCTGGGCACGGCGGGCAAGGTCTACCTGCTGTTCAACTCGGCCAACGGCAAGAACTGCGTGGCCACCATCAAGTCGACCTCCCTCGGCAAGGCCACCGCCACCAGCGCCTACCTGGAGGTGAAGGGCAAGACGCGGGCCACCGACACGGGCAATTTCACCTACTACGCGGGCCCGGTAGTCGCCAGCGCGGCGGACAAGTGCGTCAAGTGGGGCGGCAAGGCCGGTGCGTCCACCTACAACAGCCCCTTCGAACACTGCACCTGACGTGCACCGCACCTGACGTTTGAGCCATGCGCGCCGCCGCCCTTTCATGGGTGGCGGCGCTTTTTCTGGCGCCTGGGCTGATGCAACTATGGTGCGTTATTCGCCGTACTTCTTCGCATAGAGGGTTATCAGCGTGGAGGTGCTGACCCGGCTGCCGCCGGCAGGGGATTGCCGGGTGACGACCCAGTTGCGGTCGTACACCTGGAAACGGTTCTGGCCGGTGGCGTCCTTGTCGTTGAGGATGTAGAAGCCCGCTGCTTGCAACCTGTCTTGGCCTGCTTGGAGGTTCATGCCGACGACATTCGGCAGCTTCTTCTTCGACGCCTTCGCCTCTGTGGTCGGGCTGGGCTTTTTCGCTTTGGTGGCCTTGGTTGCGGTGGCGGTGGGTGCTTGATCTGACCCGGCGACCGTCTTGCCCGGTGCGGGCAAGTTGATGGGCCCACACGCGGTGAGGCAAATGATGACGAAGAGGGCGGGGAGTGCTGGGCGAAGTTGCCGCATCGGTGTGTCCTCAGATCGCGAAGAAACGGAACGCACCGTTAGACGATCAAGCGTGAGAGATGGTTTCGGCAATCGGCCCGCTACGTGCAGGCCATAAGGCGCCTAGCCGCTAAGGGCTTTCGACCACAAAACTAAGTGGTGGTCTATTCGAACTCCAAGAAGCTGGCTGTCTCAGGATTCGTTGTCATCGCGGCGTACGACGACGGATCCCCTGCCGGGCTTGGTGATGATCAGCTGACGTTCGCGAAGGATGGCGAACGCTTTGCGGATGGTGTCACGGCCGACGGCGAAGTAGCCCTGGAGTTGTACCTCGGACAGCACAGTACGCGGCGGGTAGTCGCCGGCTTGGATGCGCTCTCCAACCCAGTCGGCTATCTGCTCGTATCGGTAGAACTCGGGGTTCCAGTCGTCGGAAGTCCAGGGCGTGTCAGGCAACATCACAGGCGGACCCTAGACCGTCACCTACTTACATACATAGACCAAGCAGTACAGGTCGCGTCCAGGCTAGTCCTAGACAGGTGGGTATAGGTGAGCCTAAGGTTGTGCCACAACGGAGGCAGGCGAAAGGAGTTCAGGCGATGGAGCTGTATGGCGGTTATCTCGGGGAGGTGTCGTTCGGCGGGATGCGCGGTGGCGATCAGGGCGAGGAGGAGGGCGAGAGTTGTGTTGTGATCGTCTCGATTCCTGACATAGAGGACGCCGGAGCTCTGCATGGCTCGAAGGCCTCGGCCAGTACGGGAGCGCCTGAGTAAGTCCATCCCGTGTCCGGAACTTGATGACGCGATCCTCCTTGGAGATCAGCATGATCATGGAGGAATTCCATGGCCCGCACCTGAAGCCCCTACGAAAGGGGTACACCGCGATTGACTGGTCCGACTCGGTGGCCAGAAGCAACTCCGTCAGGGTCCGAAGCCACACGTGCGAATGCTTGATCACGGTGTACGAGTTCTGCGTGGCGGGCGGACTCGGCCACATCCGCCGTACGGAGAGGTCGTCGGAGGGCATCCGTCTCAGTGAGAGTCCTTGGCTTCGGGTCGCCGACGCGAAGCGGCTGTGGGAACGGCTCCTTCAGGGGCACGCCCAGTAGTGCTGGTGGCCCTATGTAAGCGAGCATTCCAACTTCGGAGTCTTCCCCGGAGTTCTTAAGAGCATGGACCGTTTTGAGGGGTTCCAGGAGTTCGTGCGTGCCCGTCAGCAATCGCTGATGCGGACGGCGTACCTGCTCACTGGAGACACCCATCTCGCCGAGGATCTGTTGCAGACGGTCCTCACCCGTGTCGCCTCACACTGGCCCA
The DNA here is from genome assembly GCF_040648495.1 of Nonomuraea sp. NPDC049129. Classification (NCBI taxonomy): domain Bacteria; kingdom Bacillati; phylum Actinomycetota; class Actinomycetes; order Streptosporangiales; family Streptosporangiaceae; genus Nonomuraea; species Nonomuraea sp. NPDC049129. The sequence continues at coordinate 84,896 of NZ_JBEZDU010000002.1, forward strand.
AGCTCACCAAGGGCGGTAATCCCGAGGCGTACGCCCGTAAGGCCCTGGTCAACCAGAACATCTCCTGGCGCAGACGCAAGCGGGTCGAGCTGCCGGGAAGCGAGTTGCCGGAGGTCGGCCAGTCGCACGACGAGGCGACCGTGCGGCGGCTCGCCTTGCTTCAGGCGCTCGCCCAGCTCACCCCGAAACAGCGGACGGTGATCGTGCTGCGTTACTACGAAGATCGCACCGAACACGAGACCGCCCAGCTCATGGGCGTCTCGCTGGGCACGGTCAAGAGTCAGACGCATTACGCGCTGTCGAAGCTGCGCGCGCTCACCCCGCAGGAGGTGGACAGATGAACACGCTCCGTGATGATCTGCACGAGCTGGCCGCCCACGTTCCCGACGTCGACCTGGCCGACCTGGCGATCAGGGGAGCGCGCCGCCGCAGCCGTGTGGTCCGCCTGTCGCTGGCCGCCGCAGCCGCGGTGGTCGTCGGGATCGCCGGCGGCTCCGTCATACTGCTCCAGCAAGAGGTACGGCGGGTGCCGCCGGTCGTACTCACACCACCGGAGACCAAGGCGCTCCCGCTGCCCGAGAAGGGGGTCGCGCCGGTACAGCAGGCTTATCGGCCGTCCTGCGCAGAAGGGTGTAAGCAGGACGGGTGGCGCATCGTCACCCAAAGCGGCGAAATCTACCAGCTACCCGCCGGACCGGGGCCGGTGACGGCCACGGCTGACGGTCGCCGGATCGCCTACTACAGCGTGCAGAGCCGCGGCATCGTGGTGCGCGACCTGGCCAGTGGCCGGATCTGGAAGTCACCGCTGAAGCAGCCGAAGGAGGACTTCGCCGACGAGTACGCCCTTCGGATGTCACCCAACGGGTTGCGTTTCATCGTCTCCGGTTGGGGTGGCCGGCGTCAGCCGAAAATGCTCGTGGACGTCGAGCAGGGGACAGTGGAGGAACTGGACAAGGGCTGGTGGCCGGTGAGCGTGGCAGATGGTGACGGCCCGGTGGTGCTGGCCAAGCCGTACGACAACACCACCCAGGTCTGGGTGCGTGGCCATAAGCCGGTCACCATCCCCGACTTCACCTACGCTTTCAGCGCCTTGAACCTCGATGGCCGCACGCTCGTTCGAGTGGGGCAGGTCCTGCGCCGTACGGCGCCCATGGTGCGGAGAGACGGAACGATCGTCATCTTCGACGCCCTCACCGGGGCCACCCAGAAGCGGGTGGCGGTGTCCGGCCTTCCGGAGAACATGCTGCCGGACAAGCTGGGCGGTTGGTTGACGGCCGACGAGATCACGCTGATCGCCGTCGAGCAGTCGTCCACGAGCGGTGCGTCAGAGGTGGCCTACGCGGTGAATGTGCGGACGGGGAAGGCCCGTGAGCTCTTCCCGCTCCACGCGGAAGGTAAGTACGCCGTGCCCGGCGTGGTGGGTTGATCCGGCGGCTGCGGATCAGTCGCCGGTATTGCCTGGTCATCTGTATCGCTGGGGGATGACCAGGCCGGGGCGTTCATCGTCCCAGGCCATGGAACTCATCTTCCACTCGCCCGCCAACCGGACGAACTGAGTTGAGATGAGGCCTTCTACGGTGAACCGCGCCCCGTTCAAGACGCCCTCTTTCCGGTAGGTGCTGAAACGATGAGCCACGTTGCCGAATGTCTCCGTTGTCGCCGCCGACTCGGTTTCGCGGAAGGCCGTGAGCTCGCCCGCCTCGAACAGCTTGCCGCGAGAAGTCGCGAATTGGGCGACGGTGAGGATTTCCGGGTCGCCGGGACCGCTCCTGATCAGCCTGCCGTCCATGATGAAGAGATCGTGGATCGCGGCGTAGGACGGCCGGCCACCCTTGTCGAACGAGACCGCCTTGAAGAAGGATTCGATCAATTCTCTAAGCTCGTCCATGAACGAGACCCTTTCACTGGATCAGCAGCTAGTCACCAGGGGTTCGCGAGATCCTGGCCTCGGTGCGGCGGAAACTTCCCGAAATCACCTGATCGGGATGGGTTTGGGGTTCTAGAGTCTGTCCGTGGCTCATGAGGACGAGGCGACGGTGGTCTGGGTGACCGAGGCGGAGGCGGCGGCCAATGTGCAGGCCGTTTCCGCCAGCATGATGGGGTGTGCCTCATTGAGGCGCATTCTCCGATCTAATCCTCTGTGCCACCAACCACAACCATATATAGCCGCCGAGGCATACCAGTTGAAGCGGGATCAGAGCCAGCACCAGCCAGCGAGGAAAGTCGAAGAAGGCAATGCTAGCCATGGCCATCAGAAACACCGCTAGCAAGCAGGCGGCCTTGGCAATCAGTTGGCCCGCTCTGATTCCACCCCGGTGACGCTGCCATCGTGCATGCAGCAGCTTAGTGTTCAGCGCCAGCAAACCGAACGCCCCGACCGCGCAGGCCATGACGAACGCTGCCCAGTGAAGTACGCCCATCCATGCATTCCAGGTCATCCGCCGGGGCCTTCCTGAAGAACTGGTTGCGAGGGCGGAGTAGTTCCACCCAATTGGGCGTTCTGCCGAACTGTCACTGTAGATCAAGGACGCCACCCCCGCTTCACATCGGCGTGATAGGCCATAGAAAGCACCCCTTGAGGGCCTTTCGCTCCGTCTGCTCGACGTGGCCGTCATCGCGGCTGCTGAGCGCCGTCGAGTACTCCCGAAGCTCACCGTGATCGACGGTCCTTCTTCTTGAGCATGTAGTGCGGGTACTTCAGTCGTGGCTCTACCAGTGACACCACGACTTCGGCGTATGTATGGCGGGTCCCCCGGCGGAATTTTCGGGGTATCCGGGCCGGCCCAGGTCGATGAGGTGGCGCAGCTTCCGGCGACTGTCACTGGCGATGGTCAGGGTAGCGCGTAGGCAGTCCTGGAGCTCTCGACGGAAAGCCTTTGAACCGAGCGCTCGATCATCGCCGAACAGACGCTCGACCGCATGCCGTTGCCAGTCGACCGCCGACTGGGAGAGCACCCGGCGGTCGACCCAGGTGCCGGCCAGTGGAGCTCCTCCAGGGTGAAGAAAGAGCTGACGTCCCGGAGCCGGCGAGGCCAGGGTGTCCTTGGGCTGCTGAAGTCCAGCATGCGTGTCGCGACGTGCAGCGCGGGACATGACAAGGTCGTCATGCTCGCGAACGTCGACCGTCGCGCCGTTCTCGGGCTCAAATTCGCTGCCATTGTGCCGGAACGGCTGGCACTGGACATGCGGGTAGGCGGCCACGGAACGCGAGCATCCCGTGGCCGCCGAAGCCGAAGAGGTTACTTCAGGCCGTACGCGCGGTCGACGGTCTGGGTGACCGTGCCGCCAGTCTTGTCTTCAGCGTTCACCCGCAGTGATACGAAGCCGCTGGTGGCGGCCAGTGCTGGGTGGAGGATGCGCACTCGGAAACGGCCGTCGCCGAGCTTGCGCACGTTCTCGGCCTGGCGCCAGGTGGTGCCGTCGTCGACGGAGTACTCCACCCGGGCCGAGCGTGCCTCCGAAGCCGAACGCGCCGCCGGGCGGGCGGTCAGCTCGAAGGTGAAAGGCCGCCCGGAAGAGGCCCGGTTGAGCAGGTCCACCGGCAGGTCGTACCTGAGTACCAGAGCAGGCTGGAACGCGCAGGCGGGACCGAAGCTGCACGTATGGTCGCGCGGCTTGCCGGACGGCGCTCCCGTCGAGGTGAACCGCCAGCCGGAGGTCACCTTGGGGGACAAGGTCCGGTAGGTGGTGTCCACCGTGTCCAGCCGGTACGCCGACGGTCCAGCGGGCACGGTGAACGAGCGGGGGCCCCAGCCTTGCACCGGGATCTCGGTGCCGCCCGCCACCAGACGGGGAGCGGAGGAGACCGTGCTCAGGTCGCTGTAGTGGCGCGGGTCCGAGTCCAGCCACTGCTCGGCGGGTACGAACCGGTCTCCGTCCCGGCACAGCGCGCAGGGCGCCGGCCCGACGGCGGCGCCGGGCACCAGCGGGGCCTTGAACCAGTCCTCGTCCGTACGGCCCGCCCTCCCGAACGTGTCCTGCGACCTGAGCTCCAGGCCCTGGTTGCCGATCGCGCGTGACCAGCGCACGTCGTCGCGGACCGGGCCGTAGTACTCGGTACGTTCGAAGGGCATCGTCACCCACTGGCCGAACGACAGCTCGGCGGCACCGGCGGACGTCGTCACCAGCAGGTGTCCCTGGGCGTTCGGCTGGTCGGCGTGGTAGCGGGTCTCGACGCGGGCCAGGCGGTCCCGGTCCAGCTTCTCCGGCTTGCGGGGGATCTTCCCCTTCGAGTCGTACCGCAGCCGGTAGAAAGAGGGCTCCCCGGAGTACGGCGTGAGCCGCAGCGAGGTCGCCCCACGCTGGACGACGGCCCGCAGCGCGCGACCCTGCGCCGCGTCCAGCCCGAACCGCAGGAACCTGGTGTCGGCGAAGCCCGGCAGCCGCGTCCCGGCCCCGTCGGCGTCGTAGAAGCCGATGAAACCGGCGGCGCCGCCCTGTTTGGCCAGCGCGGACGCCTCGTCCATCCGCGGGGTCGCGTCGCTGTACGGCGTCGGGCCGGTGCCCAGTGGCACCCCCACCAGGGCCAGCTTGCCGGTGAGGTCCAGGCCCTCGAAGTCCGCCGGCCTGCCCTGACCGGCGTAGACCAGGGGATAGGCGGTGGGCTTGGTGATGAGCGAGCGGACCGTGTCGACCTCGTAGGACGGGTCGAGGGTGAGCCGGCCCGCCGTGGCGCCGGCCAGCACGCCGGGCTCCATCTGCCACATGTGCGACAGGCTCATCGTGCCCGCCTTGACCGACGACACCGGCGTGGCGTACAGGTCCACGTGCCTGCCGTTCTCCGTGCTCGCCGTGATCGTGACGGGGGAGGGGCGGTCGGTGAAGGTCCGGACGTACTGGACCTTACCCTCGGCGTCCATGGGGGTGCGCGAGGTCGGCTTGAGCGGGACGGTGTCGCGGGCGTCCAGCTCGAGGGTCTGGTCGTCCTTCAGAGTCACGTCGCGGATGACCAGGGAGGTGCGGGTCCTCATGTAGGTCTCGTTCGCGACGGCGATCACCTCGTAGTCGCCGTCCGGGAGGTACTGCTCGCCGTTCCCGGTCAGGTCGAGGCGGCCGTAGTAGTACGCGTACGGATGGAAGGGGTCATCCGGGCTGTTGCTCCGCCGCAGCGGGACGATGTAGACCAGCGGCCCGAGCCGCCCGCCCTGGCCGGGACGGGAGGAGAACTCCTTGGCGCCGTACGAGTTGGTCAGGGAGATCTTCAGCAGGTGCGTGTCCGGGCCGGTGTAGTAGCTGAAGGGCGTGGCCAGCCGGGCGTCGCCCGCGGTCGCGGTGACCCAGCCGCCGTAGGCGCCCTCGGGGCCGAGGGCCGGGTTCACGGTGAGGTCGACGGTGGCGGTGCCGTTCGTGGGGACGGTGACGGTCTCCGCGCCCAGGCGGATCGCGCCCGCCGGGGTGGGGCCGCCGCTCCAGGCGCGGGTGTCGGCCTTCAGCGCGAGCGTGACGGGCGCGGCGCCGGTGTTGCGGTACGTGACCTTCTTGGTGACGCTGCCCTTGTCCCGTTCGAGGCGGAGGAAGTCGACGACCGGGTCGGCGAAGACGCTCTGGGTGACCGCGCGCCCGAGGTCCAGCCGTCCGCCGCCCTCCTCGAACCAGTTGTGCTCCGCGTTGCGCGCCGAGGTGGAGACGAGGGCGGCGCTCAGCTCGTCGGCGTCCCAGTCGGGATGCTGCTGGGCCAGCACCGCCGCGGCGCCCGCGACGTGCGGGGTGGCCATCGAGGTGCCGCTGAAGGAGGTGTAGCGGTCGTTGCCCGGAATGGACGGCTGGCCGGAGGTGCCGGAGCGGGCGGCGACGATGTTGACGCCGGGAGCCACGATGTTCGGCTTGACCGCGGCGTCATCGAGGCGGGGCCCGATGCTGGAGAAGGGGGCCAGGGTCGTACCGGTGACCTTGTCCACCGCGCCGACCGCGAGCGCCTTGTCGGCGGCGGCGGGGACGCTCACCGTCTGGGGCTCGCCCTCGTTGCCCGCGGCGGCGACGAACAGCGTGCCGTACTTCTTCGTCAGCTCGTTGACCGCCTGGCTCGTCGGGTCCGTGCCGTCTCCGCAGCACACGCCGAGACTCATGTTCACCACGTCGGCGCCCTGGGCCGAGGCCCATTCCATGCCCGCGATCAGCCAGGACAGCTCGCCGTAGCCGTCGTCGTCGAGCACCTTGCCGACGAGCAGCGACGCGGCGGGCGCGACTCCCCGGTACTTGCCGTTGGAGGCCGCGCCGGAGCCGGCGATGGTGGAGGCGACGTGGGTGCCGTGGCCGACCACGTCGGTGGTGTCCGGGGTGGTGGAGAAGTTCTCGGTGGCGAGGATGCGGCCGGCGAAGTCGGGGTGCCCGGCGTCGATGCCGGTGTCGAGGACCGCCACCTTGGTGCCGGCGCCGTCGAAGCCCTTCTGCCACGCGGTGGGGGCGCCGATGAGCGGGACGCTCTGGTCGAGGGACGCCTTGACGCGGCGGTCCAGCCAGATCTTGGAGATGCCGCTCTTGAGCGTGGCTCCTGGTTGGAGCGCTGACCACAGCTTGCCGGACTCGGTGGTCCGCACCGTCACGGCCGCGCCGTGGATGATGTCGAGCGTCCGGGTGCGCTCGGTGCCGGGCAGGGCTTCGGCGGCCTTCGCGCCGGGGTTGCCGCTGTACGTGATGATCAGGGGGATCGCCTTGGCGCGGTTCTCCCGTACGAGTGTCTCGACGTCGAACAGCTCCTCGTCGAGCGTGCCCGCGGCCACCAGGTCGGCGGCGTCGGACGGCATGACCAGGGTGCCTCCGTCGCGGTGGGGCAGCGTGGCGAACGTCACCGTCGAGCCGTCGGGCCGGGGCGCGGCCCGGGTGGCTAATTTCGGCGGCTCGCCGTTCTCGCCCGGCGTGAAGTCGACGACGTCGCCGGTGATCAGGGTGACGGTGCTGGGCTTGGTGGGTTCTGCGGGGTTGGTCGTGGTGGGCGGGGTCGCCGAGCTGGGTGTGGCGGCGGTGCAGAGCACGAGTGCCATACCGGTGAACACCGCGGCGATGCGGTTGTGGAACAAAAGAGAGGTCCTTTTGGTCTTTTGGGAGCGCTCCCAAGCGGCGCGCCTTGCTTGGTGATCTTTATATCGCGCGCCGTTGCCGCCGAGCCGCCGGGCTCCCGGTACCTCTTCACGAAGCCGCCGCCCCGCCGGTGGAGGCGGGGCGGCGGTCCGTTCCGCCCGCAGGAAGGCGGAAGGGGGAAGGTTCGCTCAGGCGACCGAGATCTTGTCCAGGTTCGGGCCGCCGCCGGCCGTGGTCGAGGTCGCCCGGATCACGTTGGCACCCGCGTTGAGCGGGACGGTCACCGTGGCGGTGCTCCAGGTCGTCCAGGCGCCGGTGGCGGGGAAGGCCAGCTCGTCGGAGGTCAGGACACCGTTGACCGTGATGTCCATCGGCCGGTTGGACGTGGTGCCGTTCGCGAAGCGCAGCACCACCGTGGCGTTGCCCGCCTGGGCGGCCGTCACCGCGAACTCGACGTAGCTGCCGACCAGGTTGTCATAGTTCACGAACCCGGTGCCGGTGAAGCCCGCGTGGTTGGACTCGACCACGCCCTGGGAGATCGTCGCGTTCTCCGCCTGGTACTCCGTGGGCGCGGGCCCGGCCACCTCGGTGTCGAGGTAGTCGAGGTTCGGGCCGCCGCCGGCCGTGGTGGAGGTGGCGCGTACGGCGTTCGCCCCCGCGTTGAACGGCGCGGTCACCGTCACGGACTGCCAGGTGGTCCAGTCCCCGGTCGGCGGGAACGGGAACTCGTCGGCGACCAGCACACCGTTGACCGTGATGTCCATCGGCCGGTTGGTCGTGGTGCCGTTGGCGTAGCGGAACGTCAGCGTGGTGTTGCCCGCCTGCGTCGCCGGCGCGCTCCACTCCACGTAGCTGCCGACCAGGTTGTCACCGTTGACGAAGCCGGTGCCGCTGAAGCCCGCGTGGTTGGACTCCACGACGCCCTGGGAGATCGTGGCGTCCTCCGCCTCCAGGAACTCGGTGCCGGGGTTGCCCGGCGTACAGTTGTCGGAAGAGCCGGTGGCGCTGACCCGCAGGGCCCCGCCGGCGGTGTTCTGGCTGTTCTGGACGCAATAGCCGGTGATCGTCTGGAAGACCATGTCATTCGGGCTGTTGCTGCCCCGCTCGGCCGTGAACCGGTCGAAGGTCACCGTGCTGCCCGTGTTGGCGATCACCGCGGGCCGGCAGTCGTTGGAGTTGAACTGGACCGAGCTGTCGACGAACTTGATGTCGTGCGCGTTGTGGATGTACCACCCGTACGCCGGCCGGGTGCCGATGCTGTTCGGGTTGTAGTTGGTCGCGTCGTTGCTCGGCACGCCGGTGCCCATGCAGCCGTTGCCGCCGGGGACGGTCAGGTCGACGTTGGTGAACGTGACGTTGCGGATCCGGTTGCTGGTGTTCGACTCGCCCCACAGGGTGGCGGTGAAGTTGTTGCCACTCTGGCCGGAGGAGGTGACGTTCTCGTAGGTGATGTTCTCGATGCGGCCGACGCCGGGGCTGCCGCCGCATCGTCTGCGGGTGCCGATCTTCTCGGTGATCGCCGCCCGTACGTTGGTCATCGTGATGTCCTTGTAGTGGACGTCGGAGATGACCGTGCCGTCCATCGACACCATGCCGAGCCCTGACTTGTTCGAGCCGTTGATGGAGATGCGCTCGAAGTGGTAGCCGGTGAAGTTGCCGCAGGTCTCCGAGCCGAACATCAGCGCGTTGCAGCACACGGCCGAGAGCTGGGCGTCGGTGACGGTGACGTTCCCGTTGGCGTAGGTCTGGCCGAGTGCCCAGTCGCTCTTGAAGACGAGGGCGTCGTCGTTGGCCGCGATGTTCGGGCGGCGGATCGTGACGTTCTGCGCGCTGATGACGTTCCAGCCGTCACGGTCGCTGGCGGTGTCGATCCGCAGGTCGTCCGAGGTGATGTTGTTGCAGGCGTTGGTGAGCATCGCGAAGTGGCCGCCGCGCCGCAGGCGGATGCCGCTGACCGTCAGCCCGTCGCACCGGGTGAGCGAGATGATCTTGTCCGCCTCGCCGGAGTTGGGGTTGCCGGTGATGAGGTTGCCGCCGCCGTCGATGGTGCCCGTCCCGACGAACCCGATGTTGGTGAGGCGGTCGCCATAGATCATCGCGTTGTGGAAGTGGCTGTGCCCGTAGTCCTGGTAGTTGTCGTTCGGGTTCGACTCCGGTGCGTCATAGTCGTCGTTGGAGGCGCCCATGATGGTGGAGCCGGCGTCGAGCTGGAGGGTGACGTTGCTCTTCATGTGGATGGTGTTGGCGGACTTGTACGTGCCCGACGGGAACTGTACGGTCCCGCCGCCGGCGCTGTTGGCCGCCGTGATGGCCGAGTTGATGGCGGAGGTGTCGTTCGTGGAGCCGTTGCCGGTGGCTCCGTAGTCCTTGACGTTGAACACCGCCAGCGCCCCCGCGGGCTGAGCGGGGATGACGATCGGGAACATCGCCAGAACGACGGCGGCAACCCATGCGGCTGCTCTTGGTAAGGCGGATTCGCTCATGGGGGTGTGTGCTCCTGCCTGACAGTCGGTTGCAGACCTGACGCTCAAGCTAGGCTCAAAGGTCGGATGTGACAAGGGATAGGATTTGGAAACATCCAGATCGAGGGGTTATCGGACATAAAACATCGGGTCTATAAGCGCCGAAATCACTGCAACCGGTTCCGGTGTTCTGGCGTTTGCCTCCCCCTACTACTCTGAGGCCCATGATTCGCCGCGCCACTGTTGACGACGTCCCCGCGATGCTCCAGCTCGTGCACGAACTGGCCACGTACGAGAAGGCCGCGCATGAGGTGCGGGCGACAGAGGAGCAGCTGCGCGAGGTGCTCTTCGGCGCTGAGCCCGCCGTGTTCGCGCATGTCGTCGAACACGACGGTGAGGTGGCCGGGTTCGCGGTGTGGTTCCTCAGCTTCTCGACCTGGCGGGGGACGCACGGGATCTATCTGGAGGATCTGTACGTCCGTCCCGGGATGCGCGGGTCCGGCTACGGCAAGGCACTGCTGGCCGAGCTGGCCCGGATCTGCGCCGAACGCGGCTACCACCGGCTCGAATGGTCGGTACTCGACTGGAACGAACCGGCCATCGGGTTCTACAGGAAGCTGGGCGCCGTACCGCTCGACGAGTGGACGATGTTCAGACTGACCGACGAACCGCTCAAGCAGCTGGCCGCGTACGCAGACGAACCGCGCTAGATCTCTCTGTCGCTGCGCTTCTCTCGGGGGCCGGCCTTCTCACGTGCGCCGGCCTTTCTCTCGACATCGGACCGCAGGCCGCTTCGGTGAGAGGCGGCCTGCGGTCGGTTCGCTCCGTGTGTCCAGCCCGCGTTACGTGCCCGCGTGCGTCCGTGGGCGCACACCGCCGGACGAGCGGTCGAACATCTCCACCTTCGCTTCCTCGTCGATCTCCATGTGCGTCTCCTCGATGCGGAGCGCGACACCCAGGGCGAGGAACGTGGGCGCCCACTGGCCGACGAAGATCCCCCAGCGATCCGCCCGGGCGAGGCTGGCCTTCTCCAGGTTCCTCGACATCATCCAGGACGCGATGGACGCACCGATCGACGCGACCCCGGCCGCGTACATGTAACTGGACCGGATGCCCATTTTGTGGAGCATTTTGATCATGATTCCCCCTTTGTTCTGGTCCTGTTACCCAAGGTCAGGAGGGGTAATCACGCGCCTTCGGCGTCGGCCAGGCGTCACTCAGGTCTCGGTGAGACCAAGTCGCCGCGATCTGTCGGTGGCGGCTGCGATAGTGGGGTCGTGCTTCACTCCTCTCTCCTCCTGCCCTGCCATGTCCGCGAGCTACCCGGCGACGCCATCGAGCTGATGCCCATCGTGCTGCCCATGACCTTGACCAGCTCTCAGCGCCGCCAACTCGCCGAAATCCTGCTGGCCGGGCTCGACGAGCCCGACGCGTGTCCCGCCGTCCTCCCCACCCGCCGCGGCCACTTCGTCCACGTGGCCACGTGACCTCCGTCCCGATGCTTTTGTCCCTTCTTTTACGGCACCGCCGGGCCGGCGCCACCCGCCGTACCGGGCCGGTGGCCTCCAGGGAGACGGCCTCTGACCCGTACGGGGCTCGGCGCCGTTACGGCGCATCGCCGGCCGTGGCCTTCCTGAAACGCTCGCTGTGACGGTACGGACAGCGGCAACCGGCGTTGACCGCACACCTCAGCCCGTAGCCGGATCCACCTGGCCGAGACCCGGTCGGCGGGTCCGCCGCGGTCGGAAGCTGCGGATGCAGCGGGAACGGCTGCGGATGCTGAACACCCGCCACGCTGCACCAGCCCCGGCAGACCGGTGAGGGGCTGGCCGCTGGGATGCGTTGTACTGCCTGTCATGACGATCGTCCGTTCCCTGGTGTTGTTCGCCCTGGCCGCACTCGCCGAAATCGGCGGGGCCTGGCTGATCTGGCAAGGCGTCCGCGAGCAGCGCGGCCTGGCTTGGGTCGGCGCCGGCGTCATCACCCTGGGGTTGTACGGGTTCGTCGCCACGCTGCAGCCGGATGCGAACTTCGGCCGCATCCTGGCCGCCTACGGCGGCGTCTTCGTCGCCGGATCGCTGGCCTGGGGCATGGTCGTCGACGGCTTCCGGCCCGATCGCTGGGATGTCATGGGCGCGCTGGTCTGCCTGGCCGGCGTCCTGGTGATCATGTACGCGCCGCGCGGCTGAGCCGCCTGGCGTTCTCAGAAATGAGTCATTTCTGAGAACACAAACAGTCACGACCGCCTTCGCGGGGGAGGTCACTCCCCTCCGCCTCCCTCCGGCCGCCCCTGTAGGAGGACAAGAGCGGTGCGCTATCCGCTGGCAGGACCGCGTGCGGGACGATCTCGAATGGCTCGCTCATGCGGGGTGGCCGGGGCTGAGCTCGTCATGGAAGGCGGTGCCGTGCAGGTAACGGTCGTAGACCGCGCCCAGCAGCTGGCCGGCGGCCACCCGCACTTGCCAGCCCGCGACCTCGTCGATCCGCTCGCGTGTCAGTTCGACCGGGCGCAGGCCCATCGTCAGCATGTCGGCCACGTGCCCGGGGGCGCCGTAGGGGTGAGGCTGGCCGGGCTGGACGACCAGCAGCGGATAGATCACGTTGTGGTGGCGGACACGGCTGGAGGTGAACCAGTCCGGCTCCCGCCCGGCGTCCAGTCCCTGCGGCGCCGGATCGTCCCCCCAGATGGGCAGCCCGGCATCGCGGGGAGCCGCGTTCAACGCGGCCTGCGCCCAGACGCGCGCCCGCCCACAGGACGGATGCGTCCAAGCCGGGATCACCAGATCGGGAGACTGCGGCCCGCCGGTTGTCGAGATCACCAGTCCCAGGTTGACCTCGGCCGTCACGGCGACGCCGATCGGCTTGTCACACAGCGCACAACGCAGCGGCCACTCGCCGCTCGCGATGCCTTCGGCCTGTGCGAGCAACTCGCTGACGTTCTCCTGGCTTAGCAGCACGTCTATGCCGGCGGCCACATGGTGGATCGCCAGTTCCGCGCTCACGGTTGAGGCGGTTTCTGGGCCCGGCTCTCCTGCCGGCGCATCACCGGATTCGGTCTCGGAGCCTGCGCGCATTTCTCGCAGGGTGTCGATGAGGACTGGCACGAAATCGAGCACGTCTTCCAGCACATCGGCCAGCACCGCACGATCCAGTCCTTCCAGGTGAGCCACCATCGCGCGGACACCGTCATTGCTGTGATCGGTGGCCAGCCTGTAGGTGGCCGCGGTCGCGTCACTGGAGGGCTGGCCGACAGGGCCGGGCAGCAGAGACAACACCGACCCGATGAGGCTCGCGGCCACCACCCGGGAGCACATGGGCGAGCGCGCGCCGTTGGCCGAGATGAAGGCGAGCCCGGTGATCCAGGGGGGCAACGACCTCCCGGAGAGCAGGAAGTCGAGGCTGCTGGAGACTCTCCTTCGCGCGGCCACCCCGACCAGCAGGACCATCGCGAAGTAGACCAAGATCAGCGCGTGGTCGACAACACCGGCGCCGATTCTCGCCGAGATTCTCCGGCTTTCAAGGCGGTCTTGAGGACGTCGATGGCCTGGGCCATGGCGGCGCTGGTGGCCTCGGTGGCGCGGAGGGGGTTGAGCATCATGAAGTCGTGCAGCGTGCCGTTGTAGCGGACGCTGGAGGTGGGCACCCCGGCCGCGATCAGCTTGCGGGCGTAGGCCTCGCCCTCGTCACGCAGCACGTCGTTCTCGTCGACGATGACGAACGCGGGCGGCAGGCCCTCGAGGTCGGCTAGGGAGGCGCGCAGCGGCGAGGCGGTGATCTCGGCGCGCTGGGCGGGGTCGCTGGTGTAGGCGTCCCAGAACCAGGCCATCGCCTTGGCCGTCAGGTACGGCCCGTCGGCGAACTCGCGGTAGCTGTTGGTGTCCTGGCCGGCGTCGGTGACCGGGTAGTACAACGACTGGTGCACGAAGTGCACGTCACCGCGCTGCTTGGCCAGGATGGTCAGCGCCGCGGTCATGTTGCCTCCGACCGAGTCGCCCGCGACGGCCAGCCGGGAGGGGTCCAGCCCCTCCTCGGCGCCGAACTTCACGATCCACTGGGCGGTGGCGTAAGCCTGCTCGATGGCCACCGGGTAGCGGGCCTCGGGCGAGCGGTCGTACTCGACGAAGACGACGGCCGCGCTCGCGCCGACGGCGAGCTCGCGCACGAGCCGGTCGTGGGTGCTCGCGTTGCCGATGACCCAGCCGCCGCCGTGCACGTACAGGACGACGGGGAGCGTGCCCGTCGAGCCGGCCGGCTTGACGATCCGCACCCGCACGTTGCCGACCCCGGCGGGGACGACGATCCACTTTTCGTCCACGTCCGGCTTGGCGATCGGGGCGGCCTGCAGGTCGTCGAGGATCTTGCGGGCGCCCTCGGGGCCGAGCTCGTACAGGAACGGCGGCTTCGAGGTGGCCTGCGCCACCTCCCAGGCGGCGGGCTCGAGGATGTGCTTGTTCATGATGTGCCTTCTTTCGGTATGGATCAGCTACGTGCTTCGCGCGGCACGTAGGCGAAGGTGGGACCGGCGCCGCCGGGCAGCGCCATCAGCGCCTGCGCCTGGGCCTTGAGCGTGAACATGGTGCGGGTGGCGTCCGTGAGCCGCTTCGGGTCGCCGTTGAATGCCTGCTCCAGCAGGGACAACAGGGTGCTGTAGGTGGTGTCGAACAGATCCTGCGCCGCCCGTACGGCACTGCCCTGCGCGGCGGGCCGCGGGTTGGGTGTCATCGGGAGCACGCCGTCCGGATCGACGCCGACCTCCTCGCCGGTCGGGCCGGTGTTCGGGGTGTCGCCCCGCTGGTAACGGCGGCCGAGCTTGAGCTCCTGGAAGCGGTAGTAGTGGGCGACCTCGTCCCGCTCGGGGCGGAGGACGTCCTGGTCACCGTCCCAGACCTCGCTGCGGGCGTTGCCTTCCCCCTGCTCGACGATCTCCTTGAGCGCGCCGAGCGCGGACTCCAGATCCTCGACGGCGAACAGCGATCCGGCAGTGTGACGGAAGCGGGCGCCGCTCACCTGCCGGGCCGGGTCGCCGCAGAAGACCACCCTCTCGCCAAGCGTGTCGCACAAGTAGCGCACCCCCTGCTCGATCGCCGCGTAGAACTGCCCGATCGTCTCGTAGCCCTCGTCCTCCGGCGGCGCGCTAGGTGCCGCCGGCTGCTCCAGGCGCAGGAACATCTCCAGCGCCTCCGCGCCGAACGGCACCAGCGACACCTCCAGATCGCTGTGCGGCAGCTTGCGCGGGTGCGGCGGCAGCATCCCCGGCATGTCCAGGCGCGGCGTGCCGCCGACGGCGTTGAGCAGGTTCGCCGCCAGCGCCAGGTGCAGCATCTCCTCCACGAAGACGCCGCTCACCACCTCGACGGCCGCCGGGTTACGCTCCGGATCCAGCGAGTACAGCGCCGTCAGGTACGGCGGCAGCGTCGCGTGCTCCAGCTCGATCGCCCACTGCAGGTGCTCGCGGAGGCTGCCGAGCGTGTCGATCCGAACCGGTCGTTCGTGGTTCATTCGTGTCATACCTCGGGTTGTTGGCATGGCGGATCGGACCGCCGGCCGATAGGCCGGCTGCCTGGTTCGATCCAGGGATCAGGCAGCGATGACGGCAGCCGGTGCCGTCACGCTGCGGGTACTTCGCCGGGGTTCAGGACGGGCGTGGCGCGCGGCGGTCCTTGCGCTGGGCCGGCTCGGCCTCTTCCACCAGCGTGAACATCGGCTTGCCCGGCTCGCACAGCATGGTGACCGTGTTCTCGCCCTCGAGGACGACGCCGAAGGCGGGACCCGGGTGGCGATGCGGCGGTGCGCCCGGGTCTCCGGGCGGGTACTCGATGACCACGGTCATCGCGTGCGCGCCCTCGGGGATGAACGGAGGCTGTGCCTCCTGCAGCACGGTCAGCGCCGTCTGCCACGCGGTCGATCGCGGCTTGTCCATCGCCCGGCCCTACTTCGCGGTGGACTGGTCGAGCCAGTCTTTGTAGGTGATGGTGCCGAGCTGCGCGCCCTCACCGGGCACCAGCGACCGCTCGCCGAGCACACTGCCGAAGTAGCGCGCCTGCGGGTCGGCGAGAACCTCGCGGGTGTCGCCCCAGGCGGCCAGCGCCTTGCGGAAGAACTCGTCCATCTTGTACTGGGTCGGTCCGGCGATCTCGATCCGGCCGTTCAGCGGCGTCCCCACCGCGGTCCTGCCGACCGCCTGGGCCACGTCGTCGCCCGCGATCGGCTGGAACAGCACCGGCGCGATGTGCACCTTGCCGTCGACCGTGCTCTCGTCGGCGATGCCGCGGGCGAACTCGAAGAACTGGGTGGAGTGCACCAGCGAGAACGGGATGCCCGACTTCTCGATCAGCTTCTCCTGGGCGATCTTCGCCGCGAAGTAGCCGTTTTCCGGCATCCGCTCGGTCCCCACGATCGACACCGCCACGTGGTGGCCCACGCCCGCGGCCGCCTCGGCCGCCAGCAGGTTGCCGGTGGAGGTCTGGAAGAATTTCATGACGGCCTCGCGCTCGAACGAGGGCGAGTTCGACACGTCGATCACGACCTGGGCGCCCTTCAGCACCTCGGCCAGGCCCTCGCCGGTCAGCGTGTTGACGCCGGTGTTCGGCGACGCGGCCACGGCCTCGTGGCCGTGCTCGCCCAGCTTCTTCACCAGCTTCGACCCGATGAGCCCGGTCCCGCCGATCACCACGATTTTCATTGTGGGCACCCTTCTGGCTTTCGGGGCGCTGTGGTGCGCCCCCCGTCGTCAGCTAAGACAAGGCAGCCCCTCTCAGTTGTGACAGGCTGCCTCCTGTTCGAGGACGAGCCTGGTGAGCGCGACGCGCGAGCTGATCTCGAGCTTGGTTAAGGCGTGCCGCAGGTGGGTGTTGACCGTGTGCGGCGACAGGTAGAGCCGATCGGCGACCTGCTTGTTGGTGGCGCAGCCCGCGACGAGCCTGACGATGTGCAGCTCGGAGGCGGTCAGGCTGTCCCAGCCCGTGGTCGGCCTGCCGGACACCGCGCGCGAGCGGCGCTCGCCCAGCCGCCGTCAGCGGATCTGGCCTGGCCGCTCGCCCATCCGTGTAAGGAACCGCCGCCGGTCACGGCGACGGGCGTGGAGTAGAGCGGCTTGAATTCCGCCCCGTTGTAGTCGTGGTCAGTGGAGAGGATCTGGTATGCCCTTCAGCGCCAACGCTGGAGTTTGTCGGGGTTGAGGATGATCCATACCGCCGTGACCTCGGCTCCGGCCACGCTCACGCTGACCACCGCCACGGCCCTGCCCGCCCGCCGCAGGACGAGCCCCGTCCTGCCGTTCACCGACCCGATGGCCGGCTCGGTTTCTGGCTGGTCGATCAGCAACGCCGTGACGACCCGCGTGACCGCCTCCGCGCCGTAAGTCGGCCGTACGGCGACGCACACCTTGCCGCCGCCATCGCTGACGACGATCGCGTCGGCGGCCAGGACTTCCCGCAGCGCCTCGGTATCGCCTGCCTGGCAGGCCGCGGCGAACCTGCGGGCCACCCGCTCGTGCCTGGCGAGCATCGCCTGGCCGTATCCGGCCTGGTGCGAGGTCGGACCGGGCACGGGCTGGGCCGGAGTCACCGGGCCGCCGGGCACGTGGTCGGGGTCGGCGAGGAGCTCCAGGCAGATGCTGCCCGCTGTCCGCGTCAGCCAGGCGCGTGGCACCGCGATGGCGGCGCGCTCCTCCTGGTCAAGGGCGTACCAGCGGCGATAGGTCTCCTGGACGACGTGGTCGGCCGTGGTGTCCGAGCCGAACATCCACAGGGCGATCTCGAGCAGGTGCTGCCGTTCGTCAAGCATCTCCGCCAGCGACTCGGGCCCGCCTCGGTCATGGTCTGCCGCCTCCTTCGTTGTTGGCAGATAAGACCGGATGGCCCCCTTACGTTGTGACAAAGCGGCTACGAGACCGCTCGAAGGCCTCGATCTTGGCCGGGTTGAGGATCCACAACAGGTGGTGGATCCCCTCCCTGGAGGCCTCGATGGCGAGCAGGGCGACGCCGCTGCCGCCCCGGGTGACGAGCACGCCTGGCAGCCCGTTCATCTCAACCCACGTGATGGCGGTGCCCGGCCAGAACCGCGGTGAGAACGCGGCCACGAACCTGGCCACCCGCTCATTGCCCAGCACGGGGAACTTGGCCGATCCCCTGATGCCGTCGCCGTCGGAGGAGCTGACGACGTCGGCGGCGAAGAGCTCCTCCAAGGCGCCGACATTTCCCGTCTGGGCGGCGTCGAGGAACGTCTCCAGAATGCGCCGGTGCTGGAGCCTGTCGATGGGCTTGTGGCGTACGGCGGTCATGCGCCTGCGGGCACGGCTCACGATCTGCCTGACATTGACCGGGGTGAGCCGCAGGATCTCCGCTATCTGCGGATAGGGGTAGTCGAAGGCCTCGCGCAGGACGTAAGCGGCGCGCTCGGTGGGATTGAGCCTCTCCATCAGCAGCAGGAAGGCCAGCTCCAGCGCTTCGCCGCGTTCGGCGCCGACGGTGGGGTCCAGACTGGTGTCCACGGGTTCCGGCAGCCAGGGGCCGATGTAGGACTCGCGCCGCACGCGCGCGGACCGGGCCAGGTTGATGGCCAGCCGGGTGGTGACCAGCGCGAGGAAGGCCGGCGGGTTCTCGACTGTCTCGCGGTCGGTGCCCTGCCAGCGCAGCCACACCTCCTGGACGATGTCCTCGGCCTCGGCCGCGCTGCCCAGCATCCGGTAGGCGATGCCGAACAGCCGCGGGCGCAGCTCGACGAAGGCGGACGCCGCTCGATCGAGAGCGTTCGCCTGTTCCGGGGATTCCGCGTTCATGTGCCCCACATCGATTCGCCCGTTGGCCTGGGCAGGGGTTCGTCAGCCTCGCGCGTGGGCGGCAGCGTCGAGGATGGTCGCTGTCACGGCGTCGGGCTGGGAGGCCGCGAGCGCGTGGGAGGCGCCGGCGACCTCGCGGGTGCCGCGAGAGTCCGCACGCTCGGCCATGAAGCGCAGTGCGGCGGCCGGGATGTTGAGGTCCTCGTCGCCGTGGACGAACCAGGACGGGATGGTGCGCCAGGGCGCCTCGTCGACGGCGAGCCCGTCGGACAGGGCGCGCTCGGTCACCGGCCGCTGGGTCGCGGCCATCAGCGCGGCCTCCTCGGTGTCGAGGTCGGCGCAGAACTGGCGGTGGAACTTCGCGGGGTCGATGCGGAGCTCGTTGCCGCCGGAGGCCACCGGGTAGGCCTGCAGCGCCTGGCCGAGCGTGCTGCCCTCGAACTTGCTCGACAGCAGCAGCGCGCTCTCGCCGGGCTCGGGAGCGAAGGCGGCGACGTAGACCAGGGCGCGCACGGCTGGGTTGCCCGCCGCCGCCTGGCTGATCACCATGCCGCCGTAGGAATGACCGGCCAGGACGACAGGGCCGCCGATGCCGTTGATCACGTCGCGCAGGTAGGCGGCGTCGCCCTCCACGCTGCGCAGCGGGTTGGCCACGGCGACCGTGGTGAGCTGGTTGCTGCGCACGCGCTGGATGACGCGGTTCCAGCTGGCCGACTCGGCGAAGGCGCCGTGGACGAGGAGGACGACGGGTTGGTTCATAGGATTGCCTTTCTGGTTGTTCACTCGTGGAAGCCGATCTCGCGGTGGGTGCCGTCGCACAGCGGTTTGTTGCCGGAGTGGCCGCAACGGCACAGCGTCATCCGGTTCCTGGTCTCCACGGGCCGGCCGTCTGACCGGGTAATGGGTATGCCGCCGGTCACCCACAGCGCGCTGGCCAGGCCGTCCTCCTCCTTCAGCACCGAGATGGCGCGCGGGAGGTCGGCTTCGATCGTTTCTCCGCCGCGTTCGAGTGCGTAGCTGTAGGAGCCGGAGGGACAGTGATCGATGCGGCCCATGACGTCGGAGCGCACGTCGCTGTCGGCGGTGTCGTCGAGCATCTTGGCGATGGGCCTGGCGCGGCCGATGCAGAAGGCGGCGTGGACGCACAGCTCGCCGACCCGCTGCGCGGAGATGCCGACGCCGTCGTGTACGTGCTGCAGCTCCTGGTAGGGCCGCATCGGCGCGGCCTCGGTGCCGTCGAAGCCGATCGCGGCGTGGGTGCCGTCGCAGAACGGCTTGGCGCCCGAATGGCCGCAGCGGCACAGCGCATAGGTCTCCTCGGTCTCCAGCGGCTCGCTGGTCTTCCAGGTGAGCGCGTTCTTCTGCTCGGCGGAGACGATCTTCCGCTTGCGCCGCAGGGGGATGCGGCCGTACACGACGTACGGCCCGTTGCGGAGCACGACGATCCGCTGGTGGTCGCCCGCGCTCCAGCGGCGCAGCTCGGGCGGGACGTACTCGAAGGTCGGGCCGCCCCGCCGCATCAGCTCCTGCGCCTGGGCCTTGAGCGCGTACATCTCACCGGTGGCGACGGCGAGCATCCTCGGGCTTCCGTTGAAGGCGAGCTCCAGCAGATGGAGGATCGCGCAGTAGGTGTGGTTGAACTCCTCCTGCGCGGCGCGGTCCGCAGGGTTGGGCGTCATGGGGAACACCCCGGTGAGATCCACCGAGAGCATCTCACCGGTGGGCCCGGACTCAGGGGTGTCCCCGCGCCGGTAGCGGCGGCCGAGCTTCAGCTCCATGAAGCGGTAGTAGTGGGCGACCTCGTCCTGGTCACCGTCCCAGACCTCGCTGCGGGCGGTGCCCTCTCCCTGCTCGACGATCTCCTCAAGCGCGTCCAGCGCGGAGGCGAGGTCGGTGACGGCGACCAGCCTGCCGCCGGTGTGGCGGAAGTGGCCGCCGCTCACCTGCCGGTCCGGGTCGCCGGAGAAGACCTCCTTCTCGCCGAGCGTGTCGCACAAGTAGCGCAACCCCTGCTCGATCGCCGCGTAGAACTGCCCGATGGACTCGTAGTTATCGTCTTCCGGCGGGGCTCCGGGCGGTGCGGGCTGTTCCAGGCGCAGGAACATCTCCAGCGCTTCCGGGCCGAACGGCACCAGCGACAGCTCGAGGTCGCCGTGGGGCAGCTTGCGGGGGTGAGGCGGCAGCATCTCGGGCGTGTCGAGCCGCGGGGCGCCGCCGACGGCGTTGAGCAGGTTCGCCGCCAGCGCCAGGTGCAGCATCTCCTCCACGAAGACGCTGCTCAGCACCTCGACGGCCGCCGGGTTGCGCTCCGGGTCGAGGGAGTACAGCGCCGTCAGGTACGGCGGCAGCGTCGCGTGCTCCAGCTCGATCGCCCACTGCAGGTGCTCGCGGAGGCTGTCGAGCGTGTCGATCCGTGGCTCAGGCAACGTCGCCACCCGGCCGCGAGCCGTCCTCCAGCACCACGACCGCGTCGCGCAGCACCCGCAGAGCGATCTCCTCGCGCTCGACGTCCGCCGGGTCGTACAGCCACTCGGTGACCGGCCGCTCCATCTCCTCCTCCGGGTGGCTGGCCTCGGCGATGATCAGCTCCTCCTCGATCTCGACGTGGAGCTCGTACAGGACCTCGTTCTCACCGTTCGGGGTGCACATGTCTCCTCCATGGGTTGTACGGCCGGCCTGCTGACCGCGTGGATCAGCCGGACGGCGATCTGGCCGGTGGCGAACAGGCGGGCGAAGCGCTCGCCCTGGCGGGCAGCGAGCGCGTAGGCGGGATCAGCCTGGTGGCGGCGGGCGACTACCGCGGCGACCTGGTCGGCGCGCCGCGACCACGACAGAGGCGCCCGGCCGGGCTGGTCGAGTTGCTCGAGAACCTCGAACCCGGCGCCTTCGAGCAGCGCGTCGAGCTCCCGGCAGGTGGGAAAGTGGTTGCCGTCGGGGGCCTGGAGAACCTGCGGGGCGGTCGGCATCGGCTCGATCAGGATTGGCCGGACCCCGAACCGCTCGGCCGCCCAGGCCGCCGGCCCGCCGACTCCCGCGCCCACATCGAGCAGCCGCATCCCGGGCGCCAGCTCGCACGCCTCGGCCAGCCATGCCAGCGCCGCGGGGCTCGCGCTGCCACGGCAGGCAGCCGGTACGGCATGCCGCTTCCCGAGCAGCTCGACGGCGTCGGCGGTCCAGCCCGCGACATCGTCGAACTCGGCGACCATCGCCAACGCGGTCACAACAACTTCCCCCGTTCAGTGATGTGGCCCGATCGCCAGCTAAGACAGGACAGCCCCGGCATTTGTGACAAGATCCGGCTACTGGACGAGCTTTCCCACGGTCGAGACCTCGCGCATGAGCGCCGCGATCTCGGCGGGAATCGGCGGGATGCTCTCCCGGCGAGGGGTCGCCGACCGGCTCGGCCGCCGCGACCAGCAGGAGCAGCCGGGTCTGCGCGGGCAGGCCGTCGATCCTGTCCAGGAAGCTCTGCTCGATCCGGCCAGGCAGCGTCTCGGCATCCAGGAGGCCGAACCCGCCCGCCAGATCACGCGGCAGCTCCAGCAGGGCCAGCGGGGTTCCCCTGGTCTCGGCCACGAACCGGTCGCGGACGTACTGATCGATCTGGACGTGCGTCACCGAGGTCAGCAGGGCGTGCGCGTCTTCCGCTGTCAGGCCTGTGACCTCGAGCTCCGGCAGTCCGAGCAGGTCCTGGGACCGCTCGCGAGAGCCGAAGACGAGGGCGACAGACTCCGCGAGGAGCCGCCGGGCGACGAAGCCGAGGACCTGCCTCGAGGCCCGGTCCATCCACTGCGCGTCGTCGACCACGCAGAGCAGGGGACCCTTCTCCGAGGCGTCAGACAGCAGGCTCAGTACGGCCAGCGCGACCAGGAAGCGTTCGGGCGGCGTTCCCCCTCGTATCCCAAAGACCGTCTCGAGGGCGTCGCGCTGCGGTGCCGGAAGGGCAGCTGTCACAGGCCTGGAGGCTGTCCGGTCTTAGCTGGCGACCGGGCGCAATCAGGTGGCCCGGCGGATGAAAGGGATCCCGATGAAGATCGGCGCCGCCGCACCCGCACTCCTGGTAGTGACGTGAGCCGTTATCAAGACGGCGACAACCGCGAGGACTCCCGGTCCGTTTCACGGCCACCATGCTGTGTGGCCCCGGCAAGCCGGTGCTCGTCCTGGTGGACGACGAAGAGCTCGCTCAATGCAAGTACCGCCGCGCTCCTCGCCCGTCCTGAGCACGGCCGAGCTATTGCGGCATGACGAAACCTGTGAACCCCTCCGGAAAGGAAGCCATGAGCAACACGTTGAATGGACTGGTCGTCCTCGTCACTGGAGCGTCGTCGGGCATCGGCGAGGCCACTGCGCTGGCCCTCTCAGCGGAAGGGGCACGTGTCGCGGTCGGGGCCCGGCGTGCCGACCGGTTGGAGTCGCTGGCGCGCAAGGCGCCCGGTGAGGTGCTGGCCCTCGAACTGGACGTGACCGACCAAGAGTCGGTGCGGGCCGCGGTCGCGGCGACCGTCGAGCGCTTCGGCGCCCTGGACGTCCTGGTGAACAACGCCGGGGTGATGCTCAACGGCCCGATCGTGGGTGCGGACATCACGCAATGGACCCGCATGGTCGAGACCAACCTGCTCGGCTCGATGTAGATGGTCCATGCGCGTCTGCCCCACCTGTTGGAGCGCAGGGGCACGATCGTGCAGGTCTCCTCGACCTCGGGCCGGATCGCGTCGGCCTACGCCGGTGTGTATGCCGCGACGAAGTTCGGCATCACCGCCTTCTCCGAGTCGCTGCGGCAGGAGGTCACCACCCGGGGTGTGCGTGTCGTGGCCATCGAGCCCGGCTTCGTCGCCACCGAGCTGACCGGCCACAACACGGACCCCACGATGCGGGCCGCCGCACAGAACATGGCCGCCTCCATGCGCACCCTGCAGCCCGAGGACATCGCCAACGCCGTCGTGTACGCGGTCACCCAGCCGGAGCACGTCGCGGTCAACGAGATCCTCATCCGCCCGACCGACCAGATCCAATAGGGGAGTGACACCGGCCCTCGGCGGTCTGCTCGGATTGCTCAGCGCGGGCGGTCGCCGTCGTCCGCGCGAGCGAGTGCTTCCCAGGCGACGGCGTCCGCCTCCTCCCACTCGGCCAGGGCTGTACGCATGCGCTGCTGGGCGGCGGAGGCGCGGATGGCTTCAACCTCAGCCGCGGGGATGGTCCCTCGACCGGCTCATTGGCACGCATTACGTGCCCGTGCCCCCCGCGCACGCAGGGACGGTCCATGGCCGCTCCCGTCGTCCCCCGCGAGGCGGCGGGTGTGACGCGGTCACTCCAGCGATCACGCACGTGAGGGCGTACGTGCGCGCTCCCCCTATTAGAAGGAGAGGCCATGCGGCGCAACCGGGATGCCACCAAGCCGTGGAGACTTGGCCGCGTACCCACGCCCGCCCCAGGATCTTGAAGATCAGCGCCATCTGGCCCTGGAAGAGCGCGTTCCTCACCTGCCCGAAAAGCCTTTGTGCGCTCCCAGCACCCGGCTGACCAGCGCAAAGACACCCCGCCGAGCACGGAAGGAGTGACCACACCGCCCTGGGCCCATGGAAGCCGACGCCCACCCAAGCGCCTCGGGCGTCCACGACACGCCGTACGGAAACACAAAACGGATGGTCAGGCGAAAACCACCGCCAAGCGGAGGCCCTCACCCGAGTCGGCTTGATGGCTGAGGCATCGAGGTCAACAGCCGGCTGGTGTCACAAATTCGAGGCGTCGCCGGTCTCCATGGGTATGAGTCAATCCCTGGAATCGAAGACCGGCGTTGACGGGCCAGTAACTGTGATCAAGAGCTACACCGTGCCGGCGGACGAAGCCGACTATTTCGTTGAGGTGTACCAGGAGAACGCCCGAATCATGTCGACCCAGCCCGGCTTCCTCCGCTCCCGCCTGCACAGGCCACTCGCCGACGCCCCTGAGGCGCGGTTCGTCCACATCGCCGAGTGGACCTCGGGCACCGCGCTCGACAAAGCCACCGGCAATCCCGAGTGGCATGCCTCGCTGCAGCGCATGTTCGACGATCCGGGCCTTCACATCACCTCAGAACCTGCCAGCTATCGCGTCGTTGTCGAACTTCACCCCTCCTGAAGAGACGAGCACAACCAACCGCCGCACGTTCTTGAGGCGCACGTCGGTCGCCGCCGCAGTTCCCACCGCCGCCTCGCTGCTCGGCGGTTCTCGGGCACCGCTGCCGCGACCGACTCGCCCGGCCTTCCGGACTACGCGCCGGTCCCTTCCGCGTCGGGCGGGCCCGTGCCCAACGCCGACGGCTACTTCGTGATCACAACGAGCAGTCCCGCTCCCGGTGCTCGTCGAGTGCGCGGAGCACGTCGGCGCAGGCCTGCGCGAAGCCGGCCAGCCGTTCGGGCCCCAGCACGTCGACGACCAGGGCGTGAACCATCTCGGTGTGCTCGGGGACTGCCTTGTTGATCGCTGTGTAGCCCTTGTCGGTGAGCCGCACGTCGGGGTAGCGGCGGTCGTTGGAGTCCACTCGCTCGACCAGCCCGCGTTGCGCCATCCGGGTGAGCTGGTGGGACAGACGGCTCTTCTCCCACTGGGTCGCGGCGGCCACCTCCGCGACGGGCATCTCCCGCCGCTCCGACTCCGTGAGCCGGACCAGGACCTCGAAGTCGGCCGCGGACAGGTCGCACTCGCGCTGCAGGTGCTGCTGCAGGTGCGAGCCGAGGTGCTTGGCCATTTCGATGTACGTGCGCCACATCCGGTCGGTCTCGCCGAGTTCCTGCTCCCATCCCATGACGCCCACTCTACCCGTTGCTTGACGTATCAACCTGGCGCTGTATGGTGGCCGGGTTGATACATCAACCTGAACACGTGAGGGTTTGTCTCTATGAGCGAGCAGCAGATCATCGCCGTGGTGGGCGCGACCGGAGCGCAAGGGGGCGGGCTGGTCCGCGCGATCCTCGACGACCGCAGTGGGCGGTTCGCCGCGCGAGCCCTGACCCGGGACCCGGGTTCGGCGCGGGCCAGGGAGCTGGCCGCGCTCGGGGCCGAGGTCGTCGGGGCCGATCTCGACGACGCGGGCAGCCTGCGCAAGGCGTTCGACGGCGCCCACGGCGCCTTCGTGGTGACCAACTTCTGGGAGCCTCGCACGCCCGAGGAGGAGCGGGCGCGGCCCGCGACCATCAAGGAGCGGGAGCAAGCCGGCAACGCGGCGCGGGCGGGGCAGGAGACCGGCGTACGGCATTTCGTCTGGTCCACGCTGTCCGACACCCGCGGCTACTTCCGGCCGGGCGACGGGACGCCGAGCTTCGAGGGCTCGTACAAGGTGCCACACGCCGACGGCAAGGCCGAGGCCGACCGGTTCTTCCTGGAGTCGGGCGTGCCCACCACCTTCCTGCAGGCGAACGTCTACTACGAGGCGTTCCGGGACATGTTCGCGCCCCGGCGTGACGAGACGGGCGCGCTGGTGCTGCCGCTCGGGTTCGGCGAGGCGCGGGTGGCCGCGCAAGCTGCGGAGGACGTCGGCAGGACCGCGCTGGGGATCTTCCGCCACGGGATCGGGATGGCCGGCAGGCGGGTGAGCGTCGCCGGGTCCGTGCTCACCGGCGAGCAGTACGCCGCCGCGCTGAGCCTGGCGCTCGGCGAGCCCGTCACCTACCAGGCGGTCAGCCCCGACATGATCCGGGCCGCGGGGTTCCCGGGCGCGGGCGAGGTCGGCAACATGCTCCAGTACCTGATCGCGGCCGCCCCGGACATCGCCGAGCTCATCGACTTCGAGCTGCTGCGCAAGCTCAACCCGAGGCTGCAGTCGATCGACACGTGGCTGGCCGCCCACCGCGACACCATCCCGCGCTGACCGGCACCCGTCCCTCCCCGCGCGTGGTCGCCCCCGGGTAACGTCGCGGAGCCGTGTCACAAGATCGGGAGCTGCCCTGTCTACAGGGACGAACCGGCGGTCGCCCCCCAAGCGCACGGCGGCCACGCCCCAGAAGGGACGAGATGAACAAGCTCCATCGCATGGGACTCGCGGCGACCGCCGCCGCCACGAGCCTCGCCCTGCTTCCCGGTACGGCGAACGCCACCCCGAGCAGCGGCGTCAGCGCCACGGTCCTCTTCCAGAAGACAGGGGGTGAGCAGGACTACATCCTGCGCGAGATCACGGTCGAGCCGGGCGGCAGCACCGGCTGGCACTACCACGACGGCACCCTCTACGGCGTCATCCGCAAGGGAACGCTCAGCCACTTCGACTCCACCTGCGAGTCCGACGGCGTGTACCAGGCCGGGCAGACCATCGTCGAGCCCAGCGGCTCCGACCACGTCCACATCGGCCAGAACCGGGGCGACAAGCCCGTCGTCATGGAAGTGCTGTACGTGATCCCGCACGGCGCGCCGCTCTCGGTGGACGCGCCGAACCCGGGGTGCGACTTCCAGTAGGAAACCACCCCGCACCAGCCCTGACGGAGTGACGCCAGCCACTCCGCCGAGGAGGCCAGAGCATCACTCCAAGTGTTGAAATGATCACCAATCGTAAGTGGAAGTCCAGAACGATCCAGCGCGCGTGCCCCACGACACGGGAAGAACCGCGCTGGCCGCGGTGGGGCAAGACCAGCACGATGAAGCATCGGCGCTGCTGAGGGCGGCTGCTTATCGACCTGGACGGCCGCGGTCGCCGGGCCGAGGGCCTTCGCCCACGCGTTCGATGCCAGCAGCTGCACACGTCGGTGGTTCTCGAGGTCGGGGCCGCAAACACAGGTTGTCTTCACACGTGTTCCGTGCCGGCGTACGCGCGGGTTGTCACAGATTCGGGAGGCTCCCGGTCATTAGGTGGTAACTATTCCGTACCCAGGGAGATCCGTCATGGAAGCGCGTATCGACTACTTCGGCAACGCCCTCGCCGGCAAGGTCATGAAGCACCTCAGCTCGACCGGCGCGGCGGTGCGGACGGCCCTCCCGGTCGCTACTCAGGAGCTGGTGAAGATCCGTGCCAGCCAGATCAACGGCTGCGGTTTCTGCACCGACATGCACACCAAGGACGCCCTCGCCGCGGGTGAGGAACAGCAGCGTCTGAACCTGGTGGCCGTGTGGCGCGAGGCCACGATCTTCACTGACGCGGAGCGCGCGGCGCTGGAGCTGACCGAGCAGGGCACGCGCATCGCGGACGGCGCGGGCGGCGTGTCGGACAAGGCATGGGCGAACGCCGCGAAGCACTACGACGATGACCAGCTCGCCGCTCTCATCTCGCTGATCGCCGTCATCAACGCCTACAACCGCATCAACGTCATCAACCGGCAGCCCGCCGGCGACTACACACCGGGCATGTTCGGCTGAGTCGGCCGCTCCGACCCGCCCGGACACATACCGTCCGTCCCACGGGCAACAGAATCCAGAGGCTCGCATGTCCGAACACCACACACTTGCGCCGCTCCGCCGGATCCGCACCGACGTACTCGAAGTTGCCTACTACGAGACGGGCTCTGCGGCGAACGACACCGTGCTGCTCCTGCACGGTTTTCCCTACGACATCCACAGCTACGTGGCCGTGGCCCCGCTGCTCGCGGAGAGCGGGTTCCGGGTCGTCGTCCCCTATCTGCGGGGCCACGGGCCCACGAGGTTTCTTTCCGATTCGACTCCGCGCTCGGGTCAGCAGGCCGCCCTGGGCGTGGCCGACGGCAACTTTCCGGCCACGGACGGTTCTCCGACCACCCATCACTTCACCGGCCTCCGGCTCCACCGCACAGTGGCGGGGGCCGGCCACAACCTTCCGCAGGAGCGTCCCGCGGCATTCGCGACGGCCGTTCGTGACGTGCGCGAACTGCGGCGGGAGAACACCGGCCGCGAGCGCTTCGTCGGACGACGCCAGGACACACCATGACTCACTCCCCCGCCACAGACGGCGCCGCCTCCCTCCGCGTCAGCAGTGCCCGTGGCCGGTGGACCCTGCTGGCCACCGTGCTGGGGTCCAGTGTCGTACTGCTCGGATCGACCGTCACCAACGTCGCGCTGCCGCATATCGGCGACGACTTCGGAGCTGACCTCGCCGTCCTCCAGTGGACGGTGAACGCCTACATGCTGACCCTGGCGGGCCTCATCCTGCTGGGCGGGTCCCTGGGCGACCGTTTCGGGCGGCGGCGCATCTTCGTCGTGGGCATCGTGTGGTTCGCGGCGGCCTCCCTGCTGTGTGGCCTGGCTCCGGACGCCACCACGCTGATCGCTGCCCGGGCCCTGCAGGGCGTCGGCGGCGCACTGCTCACCCCCGGCTCACTGGCGATCATCGAGGCATCCTTTCACCCGGACGACCGGCCGCGCGCGATCGGCCTGTGGTCGGGCTTCGGCGGTATCGGCGCGGCCCTCGGGCCGTTCTTGGGCGGGTGGTTGGTGGACGGCCCCGGCTGGCGTTGGACCTTCCTGCTGAGCATCGTCCCGGCGCTGCTGTGTGTGCCCGTCGCGCTGCGCCATGTCCCCGAGTCCGTGGGCACGCCCCCGGACGCCATCTTCGCGGCTGGCGCGGAGGTCCGACGGCGGCTCGGTTTCGACGTACCCGGCGCCGTCCTGGGCGCCCTGGCGCTCGCTCTGGCCACCTACGCGCTGACCGAGGCGCGCCACGGCGGTCTGGTGGCCGTCATCGCGGCCGTCGGCGGCGTGGTGGCGGGAGCCACCTTCCTCGCCGTGGAACGGCGCAGCGCCGACCCGATGATTCCGCCGGCCATCTTCTCGTCCCGGCAGTTCACCGCCGTCAACCTGATCACCCTGTGCGTCTACGCGGGCACGGGCGGGTTCTTTTTCCTGACCGCTCTGCAACTGCAGATCGTCGTCGGCTACTCGGCGCTGGCAGCCGGTGCGGCGATGCTGCCCAGCACCTTGCTGATGCTGCTGTTCTCCTCCGGCTCCGGGGTGCTCGCCCAGCGCCTGGGGCCGCGGATCCCGCTCACCATCGGCCCGCTGGTGTGCGGGGCGGGCATGCTGATGATGCTGCGGGTCGGGCCGGGCGCGTCCTACCTGACCGACGTTCTCCCCGCCCTGCTGGTGATGGGAGCCGGGATGGTGGTCATGGTCGCTCCGCTGACCGTGACCCTGCTGTCCTCGGTGAGCGCCTCGAACGCCGGGCTGGCCAGCGGCATCAACAACGCTGCGGCCCGGGCGGCCGGGCTAGTGGCTGTGGCGGCACTGCCGCTACTGGTCGGGATGGGACCGGACGCCTACCGTTCGGACGCAGCCTTCGATACGTCGTTCAGCCGGGCCATGCCGCTGTGCGCGGGCCTGATGGCCATCGGTGCGTCGATCGCCTTCGGCATGCTGCAGCAGACCGCCGCGGCCTCGCACCGGCTGCACGGGTGGACCCACAGCTGGCTGATGGACCCGCCGCTGGTGTCCCGCTTCGCCCATCACCAAACCATCGACTGAGACCCGGCGGGGGACTCCCGGCCGTCACACCGGTGGATGCCCACCGGTCCTGCCGTACAGGAAAGGATCAAGACATGTCGAACCCGTACCCGGAGAAGAAGTACTGGGGTGAGGACGGTGAGGTCAGCGCCATCTTCCGTCCGGCCACCGCACCGCCGGACATCGGTGAGAGCGGTAGCGGGAAGGACGCCCTCCACTATCTGGCGACCACCGGCACCACGCGGGGTGAGTTCGGGCTATACCGGGTGGAGATGCGGCCCCGGGCGGGCGGCCCCAAGAAGCATTTCCACAAGCGGATCTCGGAATCGTTCTACATCCTGGACGGCACGGTGCGCGTGTTCGACGGTGTGCGGTGGGTCGACGCCCGCAAGGGAGACTTCCTGCACGTGCCCCAGGGCGGGTTGCATGCCTTCCGGAACGACTCCGACGCTCCGGCCGACATGCTGCTGCTGTTCACCCCGGGAGCCCCGCGCGAGGAGTACTTCGAGCAGGTGTCGCACCTGGCACACGCTTCGGAGGAGGAGCGTGCCACGTTCTTCGACAAGCACGACTCGTACTTTGTGGAGTAGGAGCGGTTGGCGCCCAGCGCCGCGCCGCTGGAGATGAGGAATCCCCGTACCAGGCGCGATCAGTGGTAGAAGGCGCTCGGTTCAGTCTGAGGCCGGATTCACCGCCAGAGCCGCACGGTGCAGGAAGGCGCGTTCGGCCGCGTTGCCGCTGCGGGCGATCGCCGCCTCATACGCCTGTGCCGCCTCCGCCCCACGGCCCAGGCGGTGGAGCAGGTCAGCGCGGATCGCGTGATAGAGGTAGAAGCCGTCCAGGTCGAGGTCGTCGACCAGGGCGAGTGCCGCTGACGGCCCGTTGACCTCGGCCACCGCCACCGCCCGGTTCAACGCGACCACCGGGCTCGGGGCCACGGCGGCGAGCTGGTCGTACAACTGGAGGATCTGCCCCCAATCGGTGGCCTCAGCCGTCGGCGCGTCACTGTGCACCGCGTTGATCGCGGCCTGGATCTGGTACGGCCCGGGCCGGCCACGTCGCAGGCAGGCTCGGACGATGGCCTGGCCTTCCGCGATCAGGGAGGGCTCCCAGTGAGCCCGGTCCTGGTCGGCCAGGAGCACCAGGTCGCCGTCTGGAGTGGTGCGGGCGGCCCGTCGCGACTCGATCAGCAGCATCAGCGCGAGCAATCCGAGGACCTCGGGCTCGTCGGGCATCAGCGCGGCCAGCAGGCGGCCCAGCCGGATCGCCTCGGCGGCGAGGTCCTCGCGGGTCAGCCGCTCGCCGGAGCTCGCGGTGTAGCCTTCGTTGAAGATCAGATACACCACGGCCAGCACGGATCGCAGCCGGGCCGGAAGGTCGGCGTCGGCGGGTACGCGATAGGGGATGCGGGCGTCGCGGATCTTGCCTTTGGCCCGGACCAGGCGCTGGGCCATGGTCGGCTCGGGGACCAGGAAGGCACGGGCGATCTCCGCGGTGGACAGGCCGCCCAGCAGCCGCAGGGTGAGGGCGACCTGGGCGGCGGTGGCCAGCGCGGGGTGGCAGCAGGTGAAGATCAGACGCAGCCGGTCGTCGCGCACGGGACCCTCCTCGGCCGGTTCATCGGGGCTGTGCAGCCGGGCGGCCTCGGCGTACCGCCGGTTGCGGCTCGCCTCGCGGCGCACCCGGTCGATGGCCCGGTTCCGGGCCGTGGTGATGATCCAGCCATCGGGGCTGGGCGGCAGGCCGGTGGACGGCCACCGCTTGACCGCCTCGGCGAAGGCCTCTTGGACCGCTTCCTCGGCGAGATCGATGTCACCGAAGACCCGCACCAGGACCGCCACGGCCCGCCCATACTCCTCCCGGAACACACTCTCGATATCCGGCGTCATCGGGTCCCGCGTGGTCGGGTCCGTCGGCGTCGGGTCGGGCGTGGTCTGGTCGGGCGGTG
>NZ_JBEZDU010000002.1:116570-956819 GCF_040648495.1 Nonomuraea sp. NPDC049129
GCCGGGCCCCGCGCGGTCAGTTCGGGTGGCGTCGGGTTCCGCATGGTCGGGTTCGGCGTCATCGGGTCGGGCAGTGTCCGGTCGGGTGGTGCCGGGCCCCGCGCGGTCAGTTCGGGTGGCGTCGGGTTCCGCATGGTCGGGTTCGGCGTCATCGGGTCGGGCAGTGTCCGGTCGGGTGGTGCCGGACCTGGCGTGGTCGGATCAGGCGGTGCCGGGTTCTGCATGATCGGGTCCGGCGGCGTTGGGCGGGGCAGGGTCCGGTCGGGTGTGGTCGGGTCCGGTCTCATCGGATTGGGCGGACCTCTACGGGCAGGGTGGTGGCCTGGGCCATTTTGCCGGCCCAGATGAGGGCCGCGTCCAGGTCCGGGGCCTCGACAACGGTGAAGCCGCCGACGTGTTCCTTGCCTTCGGTGAAGGGGCCATCGGTCATCAGTACGTCGCCGTTCTGGGCGCGGAGCACCGTGGCCGTGGTCGGTGGGTACAGGCCCACGCTGAAGACCCACGCACCGGCGGCCCGCAGCTCCTGGTTCAGTGCTTCGAGGTCGTCCATGATCTTGTTGAGGATCGGCGGGGCCGGTGGTGGCCCGTCCGGCTGGTACACACTGAGCAGGTACTCGGTCATCGGGTCTCCCTCTGGTAGGTGGCGATCACTACGCCGGTGGTGGTCGTTACGCTGTCCGTCAGTCGCAGTGGACGGGAGGCGCTGTCGTCGGCGAAGAGCCGGCTGCCGGTGCCCAGCACCAGCGGATGCGTCAGCAGGACGTACTCGTCGATCAGATCACGGCGCGCCAGCTGTCTGACCAGGTCCAGGCTGCCGATGACGCCCAGGGTCGGGCCTGGCTGCGCCCGCAGCCCGGCCACGGCCTCGACCGCGTCGCCGTCCAGCAGGGTCGAGTTGACCCACGGCAGCGGCTGGGACGACGTCCGCGATGCCACGTACTTGTGTGTCCGGTTGAGCACCTCGGTGAACGGGTTGCCGTCGTTCTGTTCGGGCCAGTAGCCGAACAAGTCCTCGTACGTGCGGCGGCCCAGCAGCAGGCTGCCCTCCTCGGCCATCCGCCGCCCCATGACCGCGCCCATGATGTGGTCGCTGTAGGGCAGGGCCCAACCGCCATGGCTGAAGCCGCCGCGCGGGTCCTCGTCCGGCCGGCCCGGCGCCTGCGCCACCCCGTCGAGCGTCACGTTGGTGGTCACGACAATCTTCATGGCGAACTTCTCCTGTCGGATTTTGGCGCTGTTCTCGGGCCGGCGTCTCACCCTTCACACGAATCGCGATGGCCCGGATCGACAGGTGAGCGCAAATTTCTCAGATGAAGTCGAGCAGGGCGCGTCGACCTCTTCGGGGAAGGTCCAGCCGATGCTGTGCGGGCGCCCTACACCTACCATCTACTTGCGCCTAAAGAACAAGAGATATTGCACAATGACTCTTGTGTATTAGGGTGGGGTCATGTCCCAGATCACCGACTCCAGGGTGCTCGCAGCCATGGCGCACCCGGTGCGCCGGCGCCTGCTGGACCTGTTGAAGATCCACGGCCCCGGCACCGCGAGCGCACTGGCCCAGCGCACGGGCGAGGCGGTGGGCAATGTCAGCCACCACCTGCGCGCCCTGGCCGGCGCCGGGCTGATCGAGGAGGCGCCCGAGCTGGCCCGCGACCGGCGCGAGCGCTGGTGGCGGCGCACCTCGGAGAAGCTGTGCTGGTCCTCCACGGACTTCGCCGAGGACGCGGCGGGCGAGGCCATCGCCCGCGCCCTGGAGTCGCTCAATCTGGAACGACAGGTCGGCCACGTACGGCGCTGGGCCGACCAGCCCCAGTCCGAGCAGGAACGCTGGCAGCGTGGCCCGTTCTCCACCGAGACCTGGATCCAGGCGACCGACGACGAGTTGGCGCAGTTCGCCGCCGAGATCATCGCCGTCATGGACAAATGGGCCGAGCGCGATATCCCCGACGACGGCCAGGAACGCGCCACCGTCTTCACCTTCGCCCGTGGCGTCCCGGGGCGGCCATGACGGCCGAGACGCTTGCCAAGCCCAGGTTCGGCCTGCTCCGGCAGCGCGACTTCCGGCTGCTGTGGATCGGCGAGAGCGCCAGCAGCCTGGGCAGCGCGGTCACTGGAGTCGCGCTGCCCCTGGTCGCGGTGACCGTGCTGCACGCCTCCGCGTTCGCCGTCAGCGTGCTGGCGGCGGCCGTCTGGCTGCCGTGGCTGCTGGTCGGCCTGCCCGCGGGGGCCTGGGTCGATCGGCTCTCCCGGCGCAGGGTGATGCTCGCCGCCGACTGGGTGTCGATGGCGGCCTTCCTCAGCGTTCCGGCCGCGGCCCTGCTCGGCGTTCTGACCACCGGCCAGCTCGTCGCGGTCGCGTT
Organism: Nonomuraea sp. NPDC049129; assembly: GCF_040648495.1. NCBI lineage: Bacteria > Bacillati > Actinomycetota > Actinomycetes > Streptosporangiales > Streptosporangiaceae > Nonomuraea > Nonomuraea sp. NPDC049129. The sequence goes on from NZ_JBEZDU010000002.1 coordinate 118,931, forward strand.
GGCCGCCGGGACGGCGAAGGTGTTCTTCGCGACCGCCTATCGGGCGTACCTGCCGTCGCTGGTCGAGGACCGCGAGCTGCTGGAGGCCAACGCGAAGCTGCAGGGCAGCGAGCAGGTGGCCAATCTGGCCGGGCCTGGTGTGGCCGGGCTCCTCGCCCAGTTCGCCTCCGCGCTCGGCGGTCTGGTGGTGGACGCGGTGAGCTTCGCCGTCTCGGCGCTCTGCCTGATGCGCGTCAGGCACGTCGAGATCGTGCAGCCGCGGCCCCGGCGGCGGCTGCGCAGCGAGATCAGGGACGGGCTGCGCACGGTGATGGGCGACCCGTTGCTGCGCGGCAACATGTTCTACGGCTGCGTGGCCAACCTGGCGCTGACCGGCTACCAGTCGCTGCTCGTGGTCTTCCTGGTCGGCGACATCGGCCTGTCCGCGGGCACGACCGGTGCGCTGCTCGCGGCCACCAGCGCGGGCGGCGTCGCCGGCGCCTTCGCCGCCCGGCCGCTGGCGGCCCGGCTGGGCAGCGCGCGGGCCGTCCTGCTCGGCAAGGCCGGCCTGGCGCCGCTGGGCCTGCTGATCGCGTGCGCGGATCGCGGCGTCGGGTTGGTGCTGTTCGTGGCGGCCAGCATCACGATCATCGGGGGGATCGTCGCCGGGAATGTGATCTTCAGCGGGTTCACGCAGTCGTACGTGCCCGGCGAGCTGATGGGCAGGGTGAGCACCAGCATCCAGGTGGTCAACTTCGGCGCCATCCCGCTCGGCGCCCTGCTGGCGGGCACGCTGGCCGAGGCGTTATCCGTGCGCGCGGCCCTCTGGGTGATGCTGGGTGTCTTCGCGCTGAGCGGCCTCATCCTGCTGGCGAGCCCGCTGCGCCGCCTGCGCGATCTGCCCGCCGGCCGGATGCACGCGCCCTCCGGCCGGATGCACGCGCGGACCGGCTCGGCGGTCGGCTCGGCTGTCTCGGACTGAGCGGCGGGCTCGGCTGCCGCGAACTGGGTGTCCCGCGCTGATCGGCGTCGCGGCGTCCGCGAGGGCCACCGGCCTGGCCGGGCGCGGCACGGCGCCGGTGAGGCGGATGCGGTCAGGCCAGTTCAAGCGCAGCTCAGGCCCCAGATCTCCGGCCCAGAACTGTCGGTGTCGGCGGGCATGATTGGACCATGAACGACGAACCCCCGATCACACACCTGGCCGACGAAACGGCCTACGCCGAAGCCGTCCAGCTTGCTGTCGACTCCGCCGCCGCCTACTACACCGACGGCACCTCCACCCGCGACGACGACACCTACGACCGGCTGGTCCGTGGCATCGAGGCATATGAGGCCGAGCATCCCGACCAAGTGCTGCCCAACTCGCCGACCGGGAAGGTGGCCGGCGGGGCGGTGGTCGGGGATGTGCCGCATACCGTGCCCATGCTGAGTCTGGACAACGTGTTCGGTGCCGAGCAGCTGGCTGAATGGGCCGCCGGGCTGGAGCGGAGGCTGGGGCGGGCGGTGGCCGCCTGGAGCGTGGAGCCCAAGCTCGACGGCCTGGCGATCTCGGCGCGTTACCGGCACGGTCGCCTGACGCAGCTGGTGACCCGGGGAGACGGCGTCGCCGGCGAGGATGTCTCCCACGCCATCGGCACCATCGTCGGCCTGCCCGACCGGCTGGCCGAGGCGGTCACGGTGGAGCTGCGCGGTGAGGTGATGATGACCGCCTCGCAGTTCGAGGACGCCTGCGCCAAGCGGCAGGCGCACGACGGCACCACGTTCGCCAATCCGCGCAGCGCGGCGGCGGGCACGCTGCGGGCACAGGACCGGCCATACGCGTGCGAGCTGACGTTCTTCGGCTACGGCGCGCTGCCCCACCCCGACGACAGCTCCGAGCTGGCCCTGCGCCTGCGCGAGCTGCCGCACAGCGAGATCATGGAGTGGGTGGCCGGGCAGGGAGTGCAGACCACGGCGGCCACGCCGGTCGCGGGCATCACGACCGAGTCGCTGGAGCGGGTGCAGGAGCGCGTCGGGGAGATCGCCGCGGCCCGGCCGGAGCTGCCGTTCGGCATCGACGGCATCGTGATCAAGTGTGATCTGGCGGTCGACCAGGTGGCGGCCGGGTTCAGCTCACGGGCGCCGCGCTGGGCGATCGCCTACAAGCTGCCCGCCACCGAGAAGATCACCAAGCTGATCGGCGTGGAGTGGAACACCGGCCGCACCGGCATCATCGCCCCCCGGGCCGTGCTGGAGCCGGTCGAGCTCGACGGCAGCACCGTCACCTACGCCACCCTGCACAACGTCGCCGACATCACCCGCCGCGGCCTGATGCTCGGCGACAGCGTGACCGTCTACAAGGCGGGCGACGTCATCCCGCGCGTGGAGGCCCCGGTGGTGCACCTGCGCAGGGGTGACGAGCGGCCGATCGAGATCCCGCAGGTCTGCCCGTCGTGCGGTGACGCCATCGACTCCTCGCAGGAGCGCTGGCGATGCGTGCGCGGGCGCCAGTGCCGGGCGATCGCCTCCATCGCGTACGCCGTCGGCCGTGACACCCTCGACATCGAGGGCCTCGCGGAAAACCGGATCCAGCAGATGCTCGACGCCGGGCTGATCGTCGACTTCGCCGACCTGTTCTTCCTGACCCGCGAGCAGTTGCTGGGCCTGGAGCGGATGGGCGAGACCAGCACCGACAACCTGCTGGCCGCCATCGAGCGGGCCAAGGGCCAACCGCTGAGCAGGGTCTTCTGCGCGCTGGGGGTGCGTGGCACCGGGCGGTCCATGTCCCGCCGCATCGCCCGTCACTTCGGCACGATGGACGCCATCCGCGCCGCCGGGGCCGACGGGGTGCAGGAGGTGGAGGGCATCGGGCCGGAGAAGGCCGCGCTGCTGGTCGCCGAGCTGGCCGAGCTCACCGACCTGATCGACAAGCTGGTGGCCGCGGGGGTCAACATGACCGAGCCCGGGGCCGCCACGCGTCTGCCGGCGGGCGAGGAGCCGAATGGCGAGCCGAAGGAGGCACGGCCGCTGGACGGGATGTCGGTGGTGGTGACCGGTGCCATGAGCGGGACGCTGGCGGAGCTGACCCGCAATGAGGTCAACGAGCTGGTCGAGCGTGCCGGGGGCAAGTCGTCGTCAAGCGTCTCAGCCCGGACGTCACTCCTGGTAGCCGGGGAGAAGGCGGGGTCGAAGCGGGCCAAAGCCAAGCAGCTCGGGGTGCGGATCGTCACCCCTGAGGAGTTCGCCGAGCTGGTCGCCGCCTACACCAGTGAAAGCCTGGATTAACAGCAGGTTTCCTCAGTGACACATGTGTATTGCCCGTTACGCCAGTGAGTTACATGTAACGAACGCACAGCCACGGATCGTCAAAGTGCGTAACGCGCGATTCCTACATTCGAGTTCGAGCCGCCGAGTGGCCAAGTGAGCCGAGCGGCCGAGTGAGCCGAGTGTAGGAGGAACGATGGCGCGCTGGATCGCCGAGTGGCACCCCGACGACAAGGCTTTCTGGGAGAGCACCGGCAAGCGGATCGCCCGGCGCAATCTCGCCTTCTCGATCCTGGCCGAGCACCTCGGGTTCACGGTGTGGACGCTGTGGAGCATCGTGGCCGCCAAGATGGGCGCCTACGACTTCTCCACCGACCAGCTCTTCTGGCTGGTGGCGCTGCCCAACCTCATCGGCTCCGTGCTGCGCGTCCCCTACACCTTCGGGCCGGCCAGGTTCGGCGGGGCCACGTTCACCACGGTCAGCGCGTTGCTGCTGGTCATCCCCGCGGTGCTGCTCGGGCTGGCGGTCAGCGATCCGGGCACGCCGTACTGGATGTTCCTGGTGATCGCGGCGCTGGCCGGGGTCGGCGGCGGCAACTTCGCCTCAAGCATGGCGAACATCACCTACTTCTACCCGCGCTCGCGGCAAGGCGTGGCCCTCGGGCTGAACGCGGCCGGCGGCAACATCGGCGTCAGCTCCGTGCAGCTGGTCATGCCGCTGGTGATCGGCGGGTTCGGGCTGGCCGCCGCCGGGTGGTTCTGGGTGCCGCTGGCCGTCGTGGCCGCCGCCTGCGCGTGGTTCTTCATGGACAACCTGTCGAGCGCCAGGGCCAAGCCGCGCGAGCAGCTGGCGGTGGCCGGGCGGGCGCAGACGTGGATCATGTCGTTCCTGTACATCGGCACGTTCGGCTCGTTCATCGGCTACTCCACGGCCTTCCCGCTGCTGGCCAAGAGCCTGTTCCCCAGCTCGCCGTGGGCGGCGGTGGCGTTCGTCGGCCCGCTGCTCGGCTCGCTGATCAGGCCGGTGGGCGGCTGGCTGGCCGACAAGAAGGGCGGCGCGCCGGTGACCCTGTGGAACTTCGCCGCCATGGGCGTCGGTGTGGTCCTGGTCTGGCTCGGCAGCACCTCGGGCGACTTCTGGCTGTTCTTCCTGGCCTTCCAGATGCTGTTCCTCACGGCGGGCGTCGGCAACGGCTCCACCTACCGGATGATCCCCGCGATCTTCCAGGCCAAGGCGGTGGCCGAGCGCGGCACCGGCGAGGAGGCCCTGATGCACGGCAAGCGGCAGGCGTCCGCCGCCATCGGGATCATCTCCGCGGTCGGGGCGCTCGGCGGCTTCCTCATCAACCGCGCGTTCGGGATGTCGTTCGCCGAGACGGGCAGCCCGGCCACCGCGTTCGTCGGGTTCGGCGCCTTCTACGTGGCCTGCTTCGCGCTCACCTGGTGGTGCTACACGCGCAAGGTCGGCGTCTCGCTGGTCGGCAGTCTGGCCCACGCTCGTGTCTGAGGACCGCACGACAGAGACCCACTGCCCGTACTGCGCCCTCCAGTGCGGCATGACGATCACTGCCACGGGGACCGACATCACGATCACCCCGCGCACCGACGTACCGGCCAACTCCGGGGGCGCCCTGTGCCAGAAGGGCTGGACCGCGGCCGACCTGCTGACCAACGGCGAGCGCCTGACCACGCCGCTGCTCCACGGCCGGCCCGTGGCCTGGGAAACCGCCCTCGACTACGTCGCCGACCGGCTGACCGCCATACGCGCCGTGCACGGCCCCGACGGAGTGGCCGTGTTCGGCGGCGGCGGGCTGACCAACGAGAAGGCGTACCAGCTCGGCAAGTTCGCCAGGGTCGCGCTCGGCACCAGCCAGATCGACTACAACGGCCGCTTCTGCATGTCGTCGGCCGCGGCCGCCTCGCTCAGGGCGTTCGGGCTGGACCGCGGCCTGCCGTTCCCCATCACCGACCTGGCCGAGACCGACGTCGTCCTGCTGGCCGGCGGGAACGTCGCCGAGACCATGCCGCCCTTCGTCCGCCACCTGACCGGGCCGCGCCTCATCGTCATCGACCCCCGCCGCACCGCGACGGCCAAGCTGGCCTGGCTGCACCTGCAGCCCACGCCGGGCACCGACCTGGCGCTCGCCCTCGGGCTGCTGCACCTGGTCATCGCCGAAGGGCTCGTCGACGAGGACTACGTCGCCGCCAGGACCTCGGGCTTCGAGCAGGTCCGTACGTCGCTCGCGTCCTGGTGGCCCGAGCGGGTCGAGCGCGTCACCGGCGTGCCGGTGGCCAGGATGCGCGAGGCCGTACGCGCGCTCGCCTCGGCCGGACGGGCCGCCGTGCTGACCGGACGGGGGGCCGAGCAGCACGCCAAGGGCACCGACACCGTCACCGCGTTCATCAACCTGGCCCTGGCGCTGGGACTGCCCGGCCGCCCCGGCTCCGGGTACGGCTGCCTGACCGGCCAGGGCAACGGCCAGGGCGGCAGGGAGCACGGTCAGAAGGCCGACCAGCTGCCCGGCTACCGCAAGATCGACGACCCGGCCGCCCGCGAGCACGTCGCCGCGATCTGGGGCGTACGACCCGAGGAGCTGCCCGGCCCGGGACGCTCGGCCTACGAGCTGCTCGACGCGCTCGGGACGCCCCAGGGGCCGCGCGCCCTGCTGGTCTTCGGCTCCAACCCGGTGGTCTCCGCGCCGCGCTCCGCGCACGTGACCGAACGGCTCGACGCGCTGGACCTGCTGGTGGTCTGCGACATCGTGCTGTCGGAGACGGCCGCGCGGGCCGACGTGGTCTTCCCCGTGACGCAATGGGCCGAGGAGACCGGCACGATGACGAACCTCGAGGGCCGGGTCCTGCTGCGCCGCCAGGCCGTACCCGCTCCCGAAGGGGTCAGAAGCGACCTGGAGATCGTCCGGGAGCTGGCCGCCCGGCTCGGCCACCGGTTCTCGGCCGAGCCGCGAGAGGTGTTCGAGGAGCTGGGCCGCGCCAGCGCGGGCGGGGTGGCCGACTACGCGGGCATCACCTACGAGCGGATCACCGAGGAGACCGGCGTGTTCTGGCCGTGTCCGTCGCCGGATGACCCCGGACGGCCGCGCCCGTTCCTCGACTCCTTCGCCACCCCTGACGGGCGCGCCAGGTTCGTGCCCGTCGAGCACCGGCCCGCGGCCGAGGAGCCCGACGACGACTACCCGGTCTACCTGACCACGGGCCGCGTGCTCGCCCAGTACCAGAGCGGCGCGCAGACCCGCAGGATCGCCGCCCTGTCCAAGGCCGCGCCGGAGCCGTTCGTCGAGCTCCATCCCGACCTCGCCGAACAACTGGCCATCACCGCCGGAGACGTCGTCCGGGTGCTCAGTCGGCGGGGCGAGAGCACAGGGGTCGCCAGGGTCAGCGACTCGATCAGGCGCGACACCGTCTTCATGCCGTTCCACTGGGAGGGAGCCAACCGTCTGACCAATCCCGCGCTCGATCCGTCATCGCGGATGCCGGAGTTCAAGGTCTGCGCCGTCAGGGTGGAGAAGGTCGCATGAGGCTCGTCGTAGTGGGGAACGGAATGGCCGGGTCGCGGCTGGTCGGTGAGGTGCGGGCACGTGATCCGCACATGCCGGTCACCGTGTTCGGCGCCGAGACCTGGCAGCCCTACAACCGGGTGCTGCTGTCCAACGTCCTGGCCGGGAGCTCGGGGCCCGACCAGGTGCGGCTGCTCGACCCGAGCTGGTACGCCACGCACGGCGTCGAGGCCGTCTTCGGCACCGAGGTGGTGCGCGTCGACAGGAACGCCCAGACGGTGATCACCGCCGACGGTCGGAGCACGCCGTACGACGTGCTGGTCCTGGCCACCGGCAGCGAGGCGGTCGTCCCGCCGGTGCCGGGAGCCGAGCTGGCGATCCCGTTCCGCACGCTCGACGACTGCCACCGCATCCTGGCGGCGGCCGAACACGGACGCAGGGCGGTGGTGGTCGGCGGCGGCCTGCTCGGCATCGAGGCGGCGCGCGGGCTCGCCGGGCGCGGCCTGCCCGTGACGCTGCTGCACCTGGCCGGCCATCTGATGGAGCGGCAGCTGGACGCCGAGGCCGGGCTGGTGCTCGGCGAGACGCTCACCGGGCTGGGCGTGGACATCCGCACCGGCGTGACGGCCGAGGCCATCCTGGAGGAGGGCGTACGGCTGGCCGACGGCGAGCTGGTCGAGGGCGACCTCGTCGTGCTGGCCTGCGGCGTGCGGCCCATGACGGCCCTGGCCAAGGAGTCGGGCCTGAACGTACGGCGGGGCATCGTCGTGGACGACGAGATGCGTACCGAGGACCCGGCGGTGTTCGCGATCGGCGAGTGCGCCGAGCACGACGGCACCGTCTACGGCCTGGTCGCCCCCGCCTGGGAGCAGGCGGCGGTCGCCGCGGAGGTCATCACCGGCGGCAAGGCGCTCTACCGGGGCTCGCGGCTGGTGACCAGGCTCAAGGCCAGGAGCGTGGAGCTGGCCGCGATGGGCGAGACCCACCTCACCGAGGAGCACGCCGAGGTGGTCCGCTTCACCCACCGGGCCCGCGGTACGTACCGCAAACTCGTCATCCGCGACGGCCGGCTGGTCGGCGCGATCCTGCTGGGTGACACCGACGCCGTCGGCACGCTTACCCAGCTGTTCGACCGCGGCGGGCCGCTGCCGGGCGATCGGGCCGGGCTGCTGTTCCCCGGCCTGGGGGCGGTCACCGTGGCCGACAGCCCGGTGCTGATGCCCGACGCGGCCAAGGTCTGCCAGTGCAACAACGTGACCAAGGGTCAGATCAGAGCGTGCTGGGAGGCCGGCGCGCGGGACGTGGCCGGAGTGGCGGCCGCGACCAGGGCCACGACCGGGTGTGGGACATGCCGGGATGCCGTGGAGGGCATCGTCGGCTGGCTGTGTGAGCAGGAAGGGATCTCGGCATGAGCAAGATCGTTGTCGTCGGTTACGGACCCACCGCCCACCGGCTCGTCGAAACGCTGCACGAGCGGGGCTTCGGCGGCCAGGTCACGGTGATCGGCGAGGAGCCCCGCCCCGCGTACGACCGGGTGGCGCTGACCTCCTACCTGTCGGGGACCAGCGTCGAGGACCTCACCTACCCGGTGCCGCCGGGCACGGTGACCAGGCTCGGCGGGCGCGTCACCGGGATCGACCGCGCGGCCCGCACGGTCACGCTGGCCGACGGGTCGGCCGAGTCGTATGACGTGCTCGTGCTGGCGACCGGGTCGGCGCCGTTCGTGCCGCCGGTGCCGGGCGCGGAGCACGCCTACGTCTACCGGACGATCGACGACCTCGACGCGATCAGGATGGCCGCCAAGGACGCGACCGACGGCGTGGTGGTCGGCGGCGGGCTGCTCGGTCTGGAGGCCGCCGACGCGCTGCGCGGGCTCGGGCTCAAGACGCACATCGTGGAGATGAGCCCCTGGCTGATGCCCCGGCAGGTCGACGAGGGCGGCGGCTCGGTGCTCAAGAGCCACATCGAGGGGCTCGGGCTCAGCGTGCACGCGGGCGCGGGCGTCCAGGAGATCGTCGCGGGCGAGCGCGGCGTCACCGGGCTGCGCAAGCCCGACGGAACGCTGCTCGACGCCCAGATCGTCGTCTTCTCCGCCGGGATCAGGCCGCGCGACGAGCTCGCCCGCGCCAGTGGGCTGGAGGTCGGCGAGCGCGGCGGCATCGCGGTGGACGCCGGGATGCGCACCTCGGACCCGGCGATCTACGCGATCGGCGAGTGCGCGCTGGCGGGCGGCATGGTGTACGGGCTGGTCGGGCCGTGCTTCACCATGGCGGAGGTGGCCGCGGACCGCATCCTGGGCGGGGCCGCCACCTTCGACGGGGCCGACATGTCCACCAAGCTGAAGCTGCTCGGCGTCGAGGTGGCGCAGTTCGGCGCGATGGACGGGGCGCTCGACGTCACCTACATGGACCCGGTGGCCGGCGTCTACAAGAGGCTGTTCATCAGCGACGACGCCAAGACGCTGCTCGGCGGCATCTGCGTCGGCGACGCCTCGCCGTACGGGTCGCTGCGGCCCTTCGTCGGCAAGCCGCTGCCCGCGGCGCCGTCCGACCTGCTGTTCACCGGGTCGGGGGCGGAGCTGGAGCTGCCCGACGACGCGCAGGTGTGCTCGTGCAACAACGTCAGCGCGGGGACGGTCCGCACCGCCATCGCCGACAAGGCGCTCACCGACGTGCCCGGGGTCAAGGCGTGCACGCGGGCGGGCACCACCTGCGGGAGCTGCGTGCCGATGCTCAAGCAGCTCCTGGAGAAGTCCGGGGTCGAGCTGAGCAAGGCGCTGTGCGAGCACTTCGCCTACTCCAGGGCCGAGCTGTACGACATCGTCAGGGTGCGCGGCATCACCACCTTCTCGGAGCTGGTCTCCGCGCACGGGCAGGGCAGGGGCTGCGACATCTGCAAGCCGGCCGTGGCCTCGATCCTCGCCTCGCTGCACAATGGGCACGTTCTGGACGGCGAGCGGGCGGCCCTGCAGGACACCAACGACGCCTTCCTGGCCAACATCCAGAAGAACGGCACCTACTCGGTCGTCCCGCGCATCCCAGGCGGCGAGATCACCCCCGACAAGCTCATCGTGATCGGCGAGGTGGCCCGCGACTTCGGCCTCTACACCAAGATCACCGGAGGGCAGCGGATCGACCTGTTCGGGGCCCGCGTCGAGCAGCTGCCGCAGATCTGGCGGCGGTTGGTGGACGCCGGGTTCGAATCGGGCCACGCGTACGGCAAGGCGCTGCGTACGGTGAAGTCGTGCGTCGGCTCGGCCTGGTGCCGCTACGGCGTCCAGGACTCCGTCGGCCTGGCCATCGACCTGGAGCTGCGTTACCGCGGCCTGCGCGCGCCGCACAAGCTCAAGTCGGCCGTGTCCGGCTGCGCCCGTGAGTGCGCGGAGGCCCGCTCGAAGGACTTCGGGGTCATCGCCACCGAGCAGGGCTGGAACCTGTACGTCGGCGGCAACGGCGGCTTCAAGCCGCGCCACGCCGACCTGCTGGCGGCGGATCTGACCACCGAGGAGCTGATCAGGACGATCGACCGGTTCGTCATGTTCTACATACGGACGGCCGACCGGCTGCAGCGCACCGCCGCCTGGCTGGAGTCGCTCGACGGCGGGCTCGACTACCTGCGGCAGGTGATCATCGACGACTCCCTGGGGATCTGCGCCGAGCTGGATGCCCAGATGGAGCACCACGTCGCCACGTACGTGGACGAATGGCAGACGACCATCGATGACCCGGACAAGCTCGGCAGGTTCGTGAGCTTCGTCAACGCGCCCGGGGTCCCTGACCCGTCCATCGTCTTCGAGACCGAACGCGACCAGATCAAGCCCGTGGAGGTGGCTGCGCGATGAGTGGTTGGATCCCAGTCTGTGGCTATCAGGGACTGCTGCCGGAGCGCGGGGTGTGCGCTCTGGTGGACGGTCGGCAGGTGGCCGTCTTCCGTACCTTCGACGGTACCGTCCACGCGATCGGCAACCTGGACCCGTTCAGCGGGGCGCAGGTGCTGTCGCGGGGTATCGTCGGCACCCGGCAGGGGGAGCCGACTGTGGCGTCGCCCCTGCACAAGCAGGTGTTCTCGCTGGTGAGCGGGGTGTGTCTGGATGAGCCGGAGTTCTCTGTCCCGGTTTATCCGATACGGGTGGAGGCCGGGCTGGTGCAGGTGGGTACGGGCGCCTAGCGAACGCCCGGGTCGCTTCTATGGTTCGGCCAATACGTCCGCCGGTGGGTACACGTGGGCGGCCTGATGTCCCACCGGCAGGACACAGCGCCGATCGGAGTCGACGCTGTCGCAGCGCTCCGCGTCGTCGCGTTGCGGCAGGGGCTCGGGTTCGGGGGTAGTGCTCAGGAAGGTCTCCAGGTGCGGCACTCGTTGGACGCTATCGGCGAGGCGGCGGCCGTTTGGTCGCGGCCCGGCAACGATCCAACCTCTGAACGATCTCATCAACTCCTGTGAAGGTTACTGTGAGCAATCCCAGGGGCTGAGGCGGCAGCTGGTAAAGGGGTCGTCCGAAGTGGACAAATGGCGCATTCGTGACGGCTTTTGCGGGGAATCACCCCGCTATGAGCACAAAATCCCAGGCCAGAGCACTCCTGCTGGCGGCAGTCGTCCCGGCGTTGCTCGTCACGGGCTGTGCCGCAGGCGGTAACGATATGCGACTCATGGGCGCGGTGGCATCGCCGATGCCCTCCGAATCAGGCCCGACACCGTACGAATCGGAGTCGGGCAACATGAGCCCGATGCCGTCCGAGTCGGGCAACATGAGCCCCGAACCATCCGAGAGCGCGTCCATGGCGCCGATGACCACGCCGCGCGCGGCCGTGATGGCGTTCTTCGACGCCGCCAAGGCCGGAGAGCCGGACAAGGCCGTCGAGGCGTTCGCCACCGACGGAATGGCGGCCGTGGAGGGCAAGCCGACCGCCCAGGGCACCGACGCGCTGACCACACTGTTCAAGGAGCTGTTCAAGGCGAAGATGATCGCCACGCACACCATCGACGAGACCCGCATGATGGGCGATGTGGCCTTCGTCCGGACCACCAGCACCGAGGGCAGCGAGAAGTACCGGGAGTTCTTCCTTCTCAAGAAGTCCGGCGGTGAGTGGAAGATCGAGCGCTACATCAACAACACCGTGTCGGAGTGAGCGGGCCGGGTCAGCGCTCGTAAGCCCCTGACGGAACCAGCCCCCAGCGAGACCATGGCCGCCACAGTGGCGGCCATGGCCATGCGCGGTGGCCGTCACGGTGGTGCGCGGGCATGGCGGTTCGTTGCCGTACGAGGCCGGGTCGTTCGACGCGGCCGTGGTGTCGCTGGTGCTGTGCTCCGTCCCCGACTCGGGCGTGCTGCTGGCCGAGCTGCGCAGGGTGCTCAGGCCGGGTGGCGAGTTGCGCTTCTTCGAGCATGTACGCTCGGCGAACCCGGTCCGGGCCGTGCTGCAGGATCTCATCACTCCGCTGTGGCGGCTGATGGCCGGAGACTGCCGCCCCAACCGGGACACCGGGGCGGCGATCAGGGAGGCGGGGTTCGTGATCGAGGACTCCGACCGGTTCGTCCACCGGGCTACGCCGGGGGCGCCTGCCCTGACCCACATTCTCGGACTGGCCCGCAGACCTTAGCCACCGCCCGCCGGTGATGTGGATCGGGCCGATCTTCGCCGGGCCGTCAGCGGCCGCCGGGCCGTCAGTGTTCGCCAGGCTGTCAGAGGTCGCGTTCCTGCTGGTCGAGGATGGCGACGGAGATCGCCACAGCGGCGCCGGGATCGCCGTCCTCGATCGCCCGCAGCAGCTCCTCGTGCGACCCGTCGAGCACCAGCGCCGCCTGCTCCATATGGCGGACGCTGTCGCGCAACGCCTCGCTCATGCTCCGGTAGAGGTCGCCGAGCAGCGGGTTGTGCGCCGCGTCCGCCACCCGCAGGTGGAAGTCGACGTCCGCGTCGGCGAACGCGTCCACGTCGCCCGCCCGCCCGGCCGCGTCCCGCCGCACGAGCGCCTCCCGCAGGCCGGTGAGGTCCTCTTCGGTCCGCTTCCCGGCGGCCAGCCGGGCGGCCACCATGTCGAGGCCGCGCCGCACGTCGATGATGTCCATCGCGGCCGCCTTGGCCAGCCGCCTGCCCAGCGCGACCTGCGACTCGTCGACCGCCGTGACGTAGGTGCCGTCGCCCTGCCGGGTGGTCAGCAGCCCGGAGTGGGCCAGCACGCGTACGGCCTCCCGCACCGAGAGCCGGCTCATGCCGAGGGTCTCCGCGAGCCGGAGCTCGGACGGGATCTTCGTCCCCACCGGCCACGCGCCGCTGGTGATCTCCCCCCGGAGCTCCTCGATCGCGGCGTCCACGAGGGAGGTCCGCGCCACGTTTCGCATGAGCCGTTCGCCGCTTCTCAGTGATTGCCTAAAGGAAACCGTATCCTAAGCGGCCGCCAGGTGATCGGTCATCGGCCGGGGTCAGCGCTCGCAGACGAGGCCGTCGCCGTCGCGGTCCTGGTACCAGGCGTACTCGGGGTCCACACCCTTCCGGTACGGGCCGTACCCGGCGGCGTTGGCGTCACCGCAGGTCCGGTAGCGCGGGTCGTTGGCGCCAGAGGTCGGAGTGGGAGTCGGGGTGGGGGTCGTGGTGCCGGTGTCGCACTTGCCGGACCAGATGCGCAGCTTCTGCCGCTTGGCCACGGCCTCCTCGCTCCGCATCACCTTGATGAAGCGGTCGTTCGGTGTGACCAGGACCGCCTTCGCGTAGCCGTACCGGACGAGGTTGCGGTTGACGTGCACGCCCTTGGCGTTCCACACGTAGAACAGTCGGCGGCCGAAGCCGTCCACGGGCTTCTTGTCGGCGAGGACGTACGCGAGCCGGCCGACCGGCAGCAGCCCCGCCGTCCGCTGGGTCGCGGCCTTGCCCCAGCACTGGCCGCGCTCGGGAGCGTCCGACTCCAGGAACATGACGCGCGTCTTCTTGCCATCGCTGGTCGTGACGTCAATCGTGTCGCCGTTCACGATCTTGGCCACGCGTACGCTCATCGCGCCCTTCGGCACTCCGGCGGGAGGTCCGGCGGCGTACGCGGGAGCGGGAACAGCGAGCAGGACGACAGCGGTGAGGCTGATGATGCGCATGGGCCCTCCATGTGGTCGGGAAGGAGAGGACGCCTCATCGCTCACGCAGGTGCACTCACGTCACTGGCCGGATGCGGCCAAATCCGCCCGACACGCCCCTGCACGTAGGTGCACCGGATCTTGTCAGGCCCCCTGCCGGGTGAGAGATTGCGGGTACTTTGGCGCCCATCGTCTCGGAGGACACGCGTGCCTCAATTACGCCCGGCCCTCATCGCCGTCGCCCTGACCATGGCGATCGCGAGTCCCGCGCAAGCGGCCGCCGGACCCAGGATCACCGTTGAGAACGGCCGTACGCAGCCGGTCTTCTCCTACGCGGACGCCGTCCGCGAATACGTCTACGTCGAGTCGAGCGTCGACAGCGATTCCGACGGCCGGCTGGACAGGGTACGTGTCGACATCATCAGGCCGAAGGAGTCCGGTCCCCGGCTCAAGGTGCCGGTGATCATCGACGAGAGTCCGTACTACGACAATTCCGGACGCGGCAACGAGGCCGAGCGGAAGGTGTACGACGCCGCCGGGAATGTCACGAAATTTCCGCTCTTCTATGACAACTACTTCGTGCCGCGCGGCTACGCCGTCCTGAACGTCGACATGCTCGGCACCACCAAGTCCGAAGGCTGCCCGGACATCGGCGGCAAGGCGGACGTCCTGGGCGGCAAGGCCGTCGTGGACTGGCTGAACGGCCGGGCCAAGGCCTACCGCGCGGACGGCACCCAGGCCGTGGCCGACTGGACCACCGGCAAGGCCGGGATGATCGGCAAGTCCTACGACGGCACGCTGGCCAACGCCGTCGCCGCCACCGGTGTGCGCGGCCTGGAGACGATCGTGCCGATCTCGGCGATCAGCTCCTGGTACAGGTACCAGCGCTCGAACGGCGTGGTCTACAACTACGACTACGCCTCCTGGCTGGCCAACTACGTCGACACCGACCCCGAGGCCAAGTGCCAGGCCGTACGGGATCGCATGGACGCCGAGGACGGCGACGCCACGGGCGACTACAACGCCTTCTGGGCCGAGCGCGACTACGTCAACGGCCTCCTCGGTGACGCCTCCAAGGTCAGGGCCAGCGTCTTCGTGGTCCACACCGCCAACGACCTGAACGTCAAGCCGGACAATTTCTCCACCTGGTGGCAGGCCCTGGCGAAGCGGAACGTACCGCGCAAGATCTGGGTGGGCCAGTACCAGCACGTGGACCCGTTCGACTTCGAGGGTCGCAGGGACGTGTGGGTGGACACGCTGCACGGCTGGTTCGACTACTGGCTGCAGGGCGTACGCAATGGGATCATGAACGCCCCGCGCGCCGACGTGCAGACCGGCCCGACGCAGTGGATCACCCAGCGCGACTGGCCGGCACCGTTCGCGACGAACGTCCCGCTCCGCCCGGCCGCCGACGGCTCGCTCGGCCTCGCCGCCGCCAGGCGCGACGCCAGCGCGTCCTTCACGGACGTGCCGCTGGACGAGGAGGAGATGATCGCCGACGTCGGTACGGCCAAGCCGGGCCGGGTGGCGTTCACCAGCGGCGCGCTCCCGCTCGACCTGCGCCTGTCCGGCACGCCCACGGCCGACCTGCGGGTCAAGCTCGACAAGCCGGCCGCCAACCTGACCGCCCTGCTCGTCGACTTCGGCGAGGCGAACCGCGTCGACTGGGGGCGCGGCCAGGGCATCACCACGCTCGCCGAGGAGGACTGCCACGGCGACAGCACCGCCGCCGACGACGCCTGCTACCGCAAGGTGACCACGAACACCGTGACGCGGCCCGCCGAGATCGTCGCCCGCGGCTGGATCGACGTGCAGAACCGCGACTCGCTCAGCGCGTCGTCGCCGCTGCCGGTCGGGACGTGGGGCAGGGTCAAGTGGCAGACGCTGCCGCACGACTACACCTTCCGGAAGGGACACCGGATCGCCCTGGTGGTCGCGGGCACCGACACGACGTACACCTCTGAGGCCGGCACGGGCGCGAACGTCACGCTCGACCTGGCCAGGAGCAGTGTGATCGTGCCGTTCACGCAGGGGGCGCCGCTGGTCGACGTGCCCAAGGACACGACACAGTTCCGCGGACCGGCGCGGATCGACCTGCCGGAGCCGGAGAACTCCTTCTTCTAAGTCCTCGCTGTGGTGGCGGGCCCTCCCGCCACCACATGGAGGTTCATCCGGAGCCGGGCAGCGGCTGGTGCTGGGCTCCCTCGCCGCCGGTGGCGGGCCAGCCACAGTTCGTCCAGTAGCCGCTGCCCTTGCCGTCGGACACGTACGATCCCTTGGCGTTGGCCACGGTCCAGGACAGGCGCAGGGTGAGTGTCCCGCTGCCGCGAACGAGGCCCGTGGTGCTCTGGCCGTTACCGCTGGACGTGCCGGTCCACCGTACGGTGACCTTGCCGAACTCGGTGGCGGGCGGCCCCGGGCAGCCGGGCCGCGACGCGGGCGCCTGGACGCGGAACGCGTGCGCGGAGACCGCGATCCCCTTCGTCCCGGACACCGTGGTGATCTTGCAGCTTCCCGGACAAATCAGCCCGAATGATCCGGTACGGCGGGTGCCCAGGTTGATCGACGACGGCGACAGCCTCGCGACCGGTGGCCTGGGGCCGGGCAGACTCACCTTCTGCGGCCGGATCTCGCCGGTGGCGGTGTCGCTGATCTTGGAGTCCGGGTTGGCCGTCGGGGGCGCCGGCACGTCCGTGGGCGGTGGGACCACTGTGGGGTTGAGCATGAGGTTGGGGGTGCTCCCGCTCCCCGGCGGTACGGCCGGGGCGCTGCCGGGGCCCGACAGCTTGGTCTGCGGCTCGGGCACCTCGGGCTGGTGGCGGCTCTGGATGCCGGACCAGGCGAGGCTCGCCACCAGCATCCCGGCGCCGACGAGCAGCCCCACCGTGGCTATGGACCGGATGGAGAGCCGGCCGTCGGACTCGTACTCGCCCGGGCGGTTGCGCCAGAACTCGGTCTGCTGGTCGTCCGGACGGTTACGCCAGAACTCCGACCCCGGGCCGTCCGGGCCGTCGGTGCTCTGGGTCGCGACCAGCAGGTCTCGGTGCTCGCCGGTGGCCATGATCAGGGCGTCTCGGAGCGTGGCCGCGGTCGTGAACAGGGCCTCCGCGCGGGCGTCGGCCTGGGTGCCCGCGTAGGTGCCCGCGTGAGTGTCCGTCGTGGGGAACGGCGCGTCCCAGCGAGTGCCGGGAGCGGTGATCAGGGCGTCCCGTTGGGCGCCCGCGATCAGGGCGTCCGTGGTCGGGGTCGCGCTCTGGGCGCCGGGCCGGGTGCCCGTCGTGGCGAACTGTCCGTTTCGGCTGGTGTCTGCGGTGGCGAGCTGTCCGTTTCGGTGGGCTTCACCGGTGGTGGTCTGGGCGTCCCGGTGGGTGTCGGGGGCACCCCGGCGGTTGGCGGGGGCGGCCGCGTCCCGGTGCGGGCTCGTGGTCGTGGCGTCCCGGCGGCTGCCCGGGGCTGACGGGGCCGGGCGGCTCCTGGTGGCGGGGGTGTCCCGGCGGGTGCCGCTGGCCGCGACGAAGACGCCCTGCCGGTCGCGGGCGGTGGCCACCAGGACGTCCCGCTGGCGATCCCCGAAGGGGTGACGACCACGCGGACCGGCACCGGCCGGGCCACGATCGGCCGCGTCGGGCGGTGCCTGCCCGTTCGACGTGCCGTGCGGCGCTTGGCCGTTCGACGCGTCGCGCACGGGCGGGTCGCTGACGGGGGCGCTCAGCACGGGCGGCCCGCCGATGACCAGCCCGGGCAGCCGCAGGACCGGCTCCGGCGGAGACGAGACCGGCCCAGCCGATGGCGAGACGCGGTCGGCCGATGGCGAGACCCTGTCGGGCGGTGGTGAGACCCGCTCAGCCAGCGCGGACCCACCCAGACGCGCATCCCCGGCCGGCGGACGGCTGGCCGGGACGTCTCGCGGGGGAGCGGCAGGCGCCTCGCAGACGGGGGCGGCCAGGAGGCCGGGCGCGGACGGGCCGGTGGCCGGAGTGCGTCGCGGGAGGACCCCGGCGGCGGGCTTCCGGGCGAGCGGAATGGTGGTCTCGTGGTCGAGAGCCGCCGCGATCGCATCCGGATCGGACCGCTGGTGCGGGATGGCGGCCGGGGCGTCGCCGCGGGATGGGGCAGCGGCGGGGGAGCCGGAACGGGGCGGGGCAGACGCCGGGGTGCCGAAGCCGGGTGGGGCAGGGGCGAGGGAGTCCGAGCGGGGTGGGGCGGATGTCGGGGTGCCGGCGCGGGGTGGGGCAGGGGCGCGGTGGCTCCTGTGGGGTTTGCGTTCCTGGCCGGCGGCAGCCGCGCCCGCCGCCGGCCAGGCGCTACCCCTGATCGCCGCCGTGGGGTCGGCGATCGGGGAGATCAACATCGGGGCGGCCTCGACCAGCCCCCGAACCTGCACGGGGAACCCGTCCACCCGCCACAGCTCGCCCGCGTCCGGAAGCGGCTGAGCCCACGTCAGGCGGTCGCGCAGCGTGGGGGGAGCGGTGGCGATGGGCAGCTCGCGCAGCAGTGTGGCCGCCACCACGGCCCGGGGCGCCGCCCGGCACGTGGGGCAGGTGGGGATGTGCCGGCTGATGCGCGCCCGGTTGCGCCGCGTGGGCGTCGTCGCCCAGGCCGACACCTTGGCCGCGAGCTGGCTACATCCGTTGGCGGACCGGGCGGCGATGACGGCGGAGAACCAGCGCTCGACCCCGCGGGCCGCCTCGCTCACGATGACATCCACGTCCGGAGGCGTCACATCGAAGATCACGGCGATCTCCTGATGCGCGAGGCCGTGCCGTACGGACAGGTCCAGCAGCTCCCGCTGCGGGCCGTCCAGCGCGCGCAGGGCCTCGGGCAGCAGGTCCGGCATCCGGCCGGAACGCGACCACGAGCCGATGCTCGCCGGGCCGGCCACGGCCGCGCGATGCGCCCGGGCCAGCCCATAGAGCCACGGCCGCACCAGGGAGGAGTCGACGACCCGGTGCGTGTGGCCGTACGCCGACAGCAGCGCCCCGGCGACCGCCAGCTCGGCCTCGCTCTGGGCGAGTTCCGTGCGGCAGTAGTCATAGAGGTGGGACCCGTACTCGTCGCACAGCTCGCGGATTTCCTCGCGTACGTCGTCGGTCAGCGTCCGCCACATCACCCGTGCCACCTCCTGCGTACCGTCACCGAAAAGCGTCCAGAAAGCCTCCAGAAGCCTCAGCCGGGTAACTGCTCCGCGATCTCCGTAGCCCAGTAGGTGATCACGCTCCCGGCGCCGGCCCGGCGGATCGCCATGAGGCTCTCCCGGATGGCCCGGTCGCGCATGAGCCAGCCCTGGGCGGCGGCGGCCTCGATCGCCGCGTACTCGCCGGAGGTCTGGTAGGCGGCGACCGGCACGCGGACCGTGTCGGCCACCATGCGTACGATGTCCAGGTAGTGGCCCGCCGGCTTGACCATCACCATGTCGGCCCCCTCCTCGATGTCCAGGAGCACCTCGCGCAGCGCCTCTCGGCTGTTGGCGGGGTCCTGCTGGGCGGTCGAGCGGGTGCCGGTCAGCCGCGATTCGACGGCGTCGCGGAACGGGCCGTAGAAGGCGGAGTCGTATTTGGCGGCGTAGGCCAGGATCGCCACCTGATGGTGACCGGCCTGGTCGAGCGCCTGGCGGACGGCGGCGACCTGGCCGTCCATCATGCCGCTCGGGGCCACCACCTGGGCGCCGGCGTTGGCCTGGGCAATGGCGACCTGGGCGTATGCGCGCAGGGTGGCGTCGTTGTCGACGTCGCCGGTCGCGTCGAGGATGCCGACCTGGCCGTGTTCGGTGTATTCGTCCAGGTTGATGTCGCTGATCACCACGGTGGCGTCGCCGACCTCGGCGGCGACGTCGGCGAGGGCCAGCTGCGCGATGCCGTACGGGTCCCAGGCGCCGTACCCCTCGGGGTCCTTGGCGGCCGGGATGCCGAAGATCAGCAGGCCGCCGACGCCGGCGGTGGCCGCGGCCGAGGCGGCCTTGCGCAGGCTGTCGCGGCTGTGCTGGACCTGGCCCGGCATGCTGGTGATCTCTCGGGGTTCCTCCAGTCCTTCGCGGACGAACAACGGCTGGATCAGGTCGGCCGGGTGCAGCCGCGTTTCGGCGACCAGGCCACGCAGGGCTGACGTGCGCCGCAGGCGGCGGGGACGGTCCGCGGGGAAGCTCATGGGTTCTAGCCTCCGATTACCTTGCCGAGAAAAACACGTTCCGCGTGCCTGACGGCGTCCGCGGGCGGGAGCCGGAACCAGTAGCCGGAGGTGCTGCGCGCGGTGATGTTGAGCCGGCGCAGGTGGCACAGGTGTTCGGCCGTCTTGACCGCCAGCCCGTCCGGGTCGATCACCGGCAGGCCGTGCAGTTCGTGCACGCCGAGGTGGACGAGGATCTCGTTCGGGATGCCTTCGGCGGGGACCAGCCACTGCGCCCCCGCGTCCGCCGCCCGTTTGGCGGCCTTCGTGTAGGCCGCCAGCAGCGGCCCGAAGTCCTCGGCCAGGGCCCGCTGGACGAGGGTGGTGCCGTCCTCTACCACCTGATAGGAGGCCAGGTCGGCGCCCGCCGCCCGGATGTTGTCGGTGATGGGCTCGGCCAGATGCGGGATGAAGCCGATCAGGCCCAGCCGGTGGCGTTCCATGCGCGCCGCCTGCCAGACCGCGTCGCCGTAGCCGACCACGGGGATCGACACGCGCGAGCGGGCGGCGGCCAGCCCGGGGTCCTGCCCCGCGCCGCTGATCCAGGCCGCGCACCCGTCGCGTTCTGCCGCTACGGCCGTCTGCGCGAAGTAGTTGCCGAACAGCAGTCCCAGCTGCCCGTAGCCGACCAGGTGCTCGGGCAGGTCGGTGCCGTACGTGTCGGCCGGCAGCGTGTGGATCTCCACCTCGGTGCCGGGTTCGGTGATCTTGGATAAGTGCTCGGCGTAGAGCTTGTCCAGCAGCGCGGAACGACCCTCGACGGTGTGTTTCTGGAACCAGATGCGCATGTCAGCCGTGCCTCACGTGATGGGGGGTCGGGCCAGATGGAACGGTGTCGAGCATCGAGGCTTGCGCCAGGTAGGCGCGGGTGGACTCCGGATCGCCGGCGATGGCGCGCAGTCCCGCCATGGCCGCCGCCAGCTTGGTGTTGTCCCGGTCCTGTACGCCGGCCACCCGCGCCTCACTGCGCGGGATCACCCGGTTGACCAGTACGGTGCGCCGCCGCCAGGCCCACGCGTCCAGCGCGGCGGGTGCGGTGAATCCGCCGAGCACGGCCGCGAGCACCTGGCCGATCTCGACGGCGTCGTGGATGCCGGCGTTCATGTTCAGGCCGCCGGCGGTGGAGGTCAGGTGGGCGGCGTCCCCGGCGAACAGCACGCGTCCGCACCGGTAGTCGCCCAGCACGCCGCGGGCCAGGCTGTAGCGGTCGGCCCCGATCACCCGGATCGGCGCCTGCTCGGTGGGCAGGGCACGGAACAGCAGCTTGGCCACGTTCTGGGGATTGAGTGGGTCGCGGGTGTCATGCGGGATCCTGATGATGATCCGCCAGTGATCGGGCAGCGCCAGCAGGCTGCACGACTGCCGGGAGTCGCGGATGTAGGTCAGCGGCGCCAGGCCGGGCAGCAGCGCGTCGAGCGGTGAGTCGGTGAAGATCCGCAGCGCCTGCGTCGGATACTCCGAGCGGGGGAACGGCAGGCCGAGCGAGCTGCGCACGGTGCTGTGCGCGCCGTCCGCCGCGACCACGTAGCGGGCCCGCGCCCACGTACGGCCGATGCGCAGCCGGACGCCCGTGCCGCCCTCGGCCACTCCGTCGACCGGGGTGCCGAAGCGCACGTCCGCCTCCGGGTAGGCCGACAGCGCCTCCAGCAGCAGCGCGGTGAGCGTGGACTGCTCGGCGTGCAGCCGGAACGGGTGCTCGGTCAGGCCGTCGAGGCTGCCCATCAGCATCTCGGCCAGCACCCGGCCCGCCCGGTCACGCCATTGCACCCGCTCCACCACCCGGCCGCGGGAGATCAGCGCGGTGGCGATCCCGAGCTCCTGCAGCAGGTCGAGCGTGGCCGGGTGGAAGGTCGAGGCGCGCGACTGGCGGCTGAGGCCCGGCTCCCGTTCCAGCACCATCACCGGCACCCCGGCGCGGGCCAGGGTGAGCGCCGCGGTCAGCCCGACCGGGCCGGCGCCGACCACGGTGACGCCGTTCATGACGGCCGGCCCTGTGCCACCGGGCGGTGCGGCACCCGGCTGAGCGTGACCGGCTGCCCGGTCGCGTGCGCCAGCGCCCACCAGGCGCTGCACAGGTTCGAGGTGAGCAGGACCCGGTCGTTTCCGGCGCCCAGGGGGCCCAGCGCGGGCAGCGTGGACATCCCGGTGCCGCTGAACAGCACCACCGCGTCGGACGGCAGTCCTGCCTGCTCCACCTGCTCGACCAGCTCGTTCGGCGTGACGTCGTACGGTGAGAAGCCGCCCTGCGCCCTGACCGGTATCACGCGGGAGACGTGCAGACCGGCCGCGGCCCAGAAGCGTTCGGCGAGTTCGGTGAGCCAGGGCTGATACGGCGAGACGAGCACGAACTCCTGCGCCCCGATGTGCTCCAGCGCCTCCCGCGTCGCCAGGGTCGCCGAGGCGAACGGGATGCCCGCCTCACCGCTCAGCTTGTCGCACCTCGCGCGATCTTCCTCGGGTGCGAACAGATATCGCGAGCCGCTGCAGGCCATGACCAGCGCATCGAGCGGCAGGTCGCCGAACGAGCAGATCATCGCGGGCAGGACCTCGTTGTAGCTCTCCAGCCGCTCCGCCAGGGTGAGGCCGGGGCGTACCGGGAAGCGGCTGACGTACATGTCGGCCCGGGACCCGAACAGGCGCGCCAGTTCGGGCTCCACCGATGGGTTCGCCGGCGGTACGAACACGCCGACCCGGCCCCGGCTCATCCCGCGCTCCCGGCCGGACCGAAAGCGGGTAATTCCAGGGAGAACAGCTCACGTAAGGCGTCCGCGTAGCTCTCTCCCAGGGGGGAGTCGGCGTAGCTGGTCACCCGGTTGATCGGCTCGTACAGGAAGGCGTCGACCACTCGCTGGACGGCGTCCCTGATCTCGGCGCGGGCGGCGGCGTCCAGGCTGGGGGCACGGGAGGCCAGCCGGCCGAGTTCGGCGTCCGCTACGGCGTTCGCCTTGCGCTTCAGTGCTTGTACGACGGGGACGGTAGGCGGCACCGGCACCGTGGGGACCCTTCTGGAACCGTAAGGGCAGCGGAACGACACCCCCAGAACGTTTCCGCCCTCGCTGGCGGTCGTCCGGCGGGTCAGGGTGGCCGTCATCAGCAACCCGACCAAGCCGCGGCCCAGAAAGCCGCCTCTCGACGCGCCCGTGCCTCGTCCCAGTCGGTGAGGACGAGCTGTATCTCGCCGCGCTCCACGCCTAGGAGATCCACCGCTGCCCCGATCACGGTATCGGCGAACTCCCGTTGTCTGTCGACTGCCAGTCCTGCTGGGGATTCGACCTGGATGGTGAGCATGAGTTCCTCCTGCGAAGGAGCCTGGGGGGTTCAGGGCACGTGGTGAAGAACCTGGTCGATCACGCTGATCGCCTGGTCCGACACCTGCCGTATGTGGCGGAGACGGTGGACGGTGCGGGCCGTCAACTCGGGCGGGGTCTGCGGCGGCACGGAGGCCGCCTGGGTGGGTATGGCCTGGGTAGGAATGGTCTGTCGAGGGATCGCCTGTGCTGGGATGCTCTGGCGTGGAATCCTCGCGGGCTGTGTGTCGTCCGTATCGGGCGTCGCACTGGACGGCAGTACCTGCCTGGGCGAACGCACTTCATAGGGGTGCGGGTACGGCCTGCGGGTCTCGTTCGCGAGCATGATCACTCCTGTCAGCGCTGGTCAAGGGCCCGGAACTCGGACGGGTCGCGGACACCGAAGCGGGCCAGCTCGTGCTCGGCCTCGCTGCGGACCTGGACGAAGCTGTCGCGGAGCTCGGCGAGCAGGCCGCGCAGCACGACCAGCTCCGCCTCCGCTTCGCGCAGCGAGGGACGGCGTGGCCGGCTGCTGGTGGCCGCGAGGGCTACGCGGATCAGCGCCGCGACGCCGAGCAGCACCGCCACCGCCAGGCAGGCCACCAGCACCGTGGAGAAGCCCGGCATCGGTCCGGCCAGCATGGGATGGTCGACCAGCACCGAGGCGCCGGCCACGCCGATGGCTCCGCCGAGCATGCGCGCGGTGTTGATCGCGCCGACCGCCGAGGCGTACTGGCTGGGGTCGGCGGCCATCGAGCCGACCATGAACGTTCCGGTGGACAGGAAGCCGAACCCGGTGCCCAGCATGACGGCGCCCAGCAGGCACCACAGGTTCGGGGACGGCTGGGCCAGCATCAGCGCGCAGCCGGTGCCGAGGACGAGGGCACCGCTGTAGATGACGGCATTGACGCCGATGCGCCGGCTGATGGGCGCGGCCATCGGGCTCGACACGATCATGGCGATGGAGATCGGGGTGAGCCAGAGGCCGATGGTGCTGGCGTCGAACTCGGCGTTGCGCAGGTAGAGCGGCCCCATGGCCAGTACGACGAAGGACGCGGCTCCGTACATGCAGGAGGTGGCACCGGCCCACAGGAAGCCGGGACGCCGCCACAGGCTCATGTCGATCGCTCCGGCGCGATGCCGCCAGGAGATCGCGATGGCCAGGGCCAGCAGCAGCCCGCCGCCTCCCGCGCACGCCAGCGTGCGTACGGAGGTCCAGCCCCACAGGCTGCCCTGGGAGATGGCCAGCACCGCTCCCGCGACCGCGCCGATCAGCAGGACCGCGCCGAACAGGTCGGGTACGCCCTGTCTGGTGCCGCGGTTGCGGGGGAGCGCCGGGGTGAGCATCAGCAGTGCCGCCGCGAGTCCCGCGCCGGGCAGGTACAGGCCCCGCCAGCCGTACTCGGTCAGCAGCCAGCCACCGCCCGCCTGCAGGGCCAGGGCCCCGATGCCGGACGACGCGCTCCACAGCGCGATGGCGCCGGCACGGCGGTTGGCGGGCAGCTCGCCGAGCAGCAGCGCCAGCGAGGCGGGGAACATCAGCGCCGCGCCCACTCCCTGCGCCACCCGTCCGGCCAGGAGCAGGGTCCAGGAGGGGGCGGCGATGACCGTCGTCGCGCCCAGCCCGTACAGGGCCAGGCCGAGCGCGAGCACGCTGCGCCTGCCCAGCAGGTCGGCGAAGCGTCCGGCGGTGGCGAGCAGTGCGGCGACGGCGGCGAAGTTGACCGTGCTCACCCAGGTGATCTCGGACAGCGGCAGGGCGGCCGCCAGCGGGTCGCGGCTGAGCACGGGGATCGCCAGCGTCGTCGCGGTGCTGTCCGCCATGATCGCGACCACCACCCCGGAGGCGACCAGCCGCAGTACGGCGAATCGCCCCCGGAACCGGCGAGCCGTCGGCATCGCGGGCACCATCGTGGGACCGGCGACGCCCTCGCGGATGGGCGTCAGGGTCATCGCGTCGACTCCGCGTAGCTGAGTTCGGGCTCGACGGGGGCCGGGGCGGGTTCGGCGGGAACAGGCGCCGGGCTGTTGTTCGGCACGCTCGCGGCGACGACCCGCTCGGACAGGCCGATGTCCCGGCTGTTCTCGCGGATCCTGGTCGGTACCTCGCCGCCGGCCAGCGTGAGGGCGACCTGCGTGGCCAGGCTCAGGTGCTCGGCACAGCGGCGGGCCACCTTGGCCTCCAGGCCGGCGATCTGCGCCAGCCGGAGCCGCAGCGACTCCACGGTCGCGGTGCGTTCCAGGCCGTCGAGATCGGCAAGCCGGTCGGGCCAGCGCAGCGACCTGCTGAGCTGCTCCTCCACCTCGAGAACGATCTCGTCGATGGACAGGTCCCGGTCCTTCAGCGGGTTGGCGATCATGACCGCCATGACCGCGGTCTGGTCGAAGTCGGCCAACCGGCCCCGCAGCGCCGAGGCCAGCATGCGGGCGCGGTGGTGCAGGCAGTCGGCGCTCCAACCGAGCACCAGCAAGCGATCGGCGCTCGCCTCCGTGTGCCATCCGGCGAGCCTCAGCTCGCGGGCCATCCGGTGTTGCACGCTCCAGCGGTCAGGGGTGTCCTCCACCCAGACCTGTACGCCGCCGAGTGGCAGCTCTGCTACATGGATCACGTTCCTTTCAGGGGCCGCCCGAGCGCAGACGCGTCTGATCACGCTGGCCTGCGCGGGGGGAGCCGGATTCTTCGAGAACCAGGAACGGACCTTGGAATCGACGGAATCGACGGTCACGTCCGGCCACCTCCTCGCCGGAGACTCTCCAGAACCCTCCGGCTGTCAAGTCTCACTTACCACGATCAGTACGATAGTGGGTGTACCCGGCTCGTTGTGTCAACTGACAGTTTTCGTATATGTTGACCTCCCCCTGCGGAGTTTCGCGCCCCGCAGGGCAGGGGACGGCGAGCCAGGCTTCCTTTACGCTGGAGGCTTCTGGCGGCTGGGAGGTACGAGTGGCGAACTTCGCCGAGCGACTCGGTCTCGCTATGAGCAAGCGCGGGTTCACGGGGGCGCAACTCGCCGCGGCCCTCACCGAAGCCGGCATCCCGATCACCCGCGCCTACGTCAGCCAGTTGCGCACGGGCAAGCAGACCAACCCGACCCTCCAGGTGCTGCGCGCCCTGGCCGCCTGCCTACAGGTGAGCGTGGGCTGGCTGCTGGGCGAGGACGCCACGGACTCGGGCGCGGCCGAGGAGCTCCAGTTGCGGGCCGCCGCCATCGGCGCGTCGGTCTCCGGGCTGTCCGACGGGTCGCTGACCGTACTGCGCGGCGTGATCGAGCTCGCGCGCGCGGCCGAGGGGCTGCCCGACCAGCCCCCCGCCACCACCGAGATCCCCGAGGCGGCGGCGCCGCTGACCGCGCCGCAACGTGAGGCGCTCGGCGACCGCCTGCGCAACCTGCGGCTGATCGCGCGCATGTCGCCGGAGGAGGTCGAGACCTCGCTGGGCAGAGGGGCCGCCGCCATCGGCGCGATAGAGGAGGGCCGCGTCGCGCCCGCGCCCGTCACGGTCGAGCGCCTGCTCACCCTCTACGGCGTGACCGCCCTGCCCACCCGCGAATACGTCCTGTCGCTGGCCCGCGGCGAACGCCCGCCCTCCTGGTACGACGCCGGCTCCGTGCCCGTCTGGATGGCCGCCACCTACGCCCTGGAGCAGCGGGCGTCGCTGATCCGCACGTACCAGACCCAGATCGTCCCCCCGCTGCTGCAGACCGAGGCCTACGCGCGGGCCGCCATCGAGGTGTCGGGCAGCGCCGGGCTCGGCCAGACGTCGGCCGACGCGGCGGTGCGCCTGATGCGATCCCGCCAGGCCCTGCTGAACCACGGCGACGGACCCGTGCTGTGGGCGGTGATCGACGAGAGCGTCCTGCTGCGCTCGATCGCCGACCCCGAGACGCAGGCCGCTCAGCTCGACCGGCTGATCGAGTACGCGAAGCGGCCCAACATCTCCTTGCACGTGGTGCCGATCGACGATCCGATCTTCCTGCCCCGTTGCGGTCCGTTCACGATGTGGCGCTTCCCGGAGGCCTTCGAGCCCGATGTGGCCTGCGCCCACGCCATCGAATCGGACGAAGTGATCACCGACGCGGCCGCGGTAGAGGCCTACCACCAGGCGTTTACCAAGTTGTCGGTCTCCACCACCATGGGCGACGAGACGCACGAGCTGCTGTATGCGCACCGTGACCGTCTGAGCCACCGGTGATCTGACACTCCCTAGCACGAAAAACGGGAAATGGATATTTCCCAACAAATATTGTTCTTCGTATTGTCAGATCCTGAGGTTGATGGATCATTGGTATTGTTGGGCCAAATTGAGTGGGGTCAGTGGGACCGACTTTCCCGTGAGATACGGCGAGGGGAAAGGGGCAACACTCAAATGCGTCAGCGTGCCATCCGAAATCTGACCAACCTTGACACCACCCGCGCGAGTGTCACCCGAATACTCGACGCCGCCGCGGGAGGGAAGAACCACTTCGAGGTTGACAGTGATGCGGTGCGCCGTTACGACGAGGCGGTTCCGGTCACCGGCTCCGCCGCGCGAGCAGTTCTGCTTTACCTGGCGCGGGTGGTCGCCCACCTGGCCGGTTCCGGCATCGACCAGTTCCTGATCATCGGCAGTGGCGTGCCCAGCGCGCTGCCGCCCGGACGTCAGTTACACGACGTCGCCCGTGGCGCGTCCGCCGCGTCCGATGTGCGCGTCGTCTATGTCGAGAACGACCCTTTGATACTGGCCAGTGCCCGCGTCACCATCGAGCCCCTCAACGACCTCGTACGGGTGGTGGAGGGCGACATACGGCAGATCGACGAGATGCTCGCCGACGAGGTCGTGGCCCGGTTCATCGACTGGGAGCGGCCCGTGGGGGTGCTGCTCCTGTCGACCCACAGCCTCACCGACGACGAGCTTGCCTCCTTCGTGATCAAACGCCTGTGCCACTCCGTCGTGGACGGCAGCTACCTCGCGATCCTGCAGACCACCTTCGACGGAATCCCCGCCGAACTGCTGCCCGCCATCAACGACCTGCTCGCGATGACGCTGCCGGGACACGTGATCCGCTCACATGCGGAGGTGGCGACCTTCCTGGACGGGCTCGAGCTGCTGGAACCGGGCCTGGTGTGGGTCCCGCAATGGCGGCCCGACGGCGACTCCGTGTGCACGGACCAGCCGAGCTCGTCGGGCAATTACGGCGCCGTGGCCCGCCTTCCCTGACCCACCGGCCACGGCGCCCGCGCGGCCGTCACACAGACGCCCGCACCCAAGGGTCCGGCCCACCAAACCGGCCGGACCCTCGGACCGCCTTCTTCCTCGCCCCTCGCTAGTGACGCCGGCCACGACGGACCGTTTCCTTTCGCTCCCCCGGAGGGGGTGTCCCTCCCAAGACCCCAGCCACCACGGACCGTCACAGAAATCGCGACGGTCGTGTCACGAACCCCCAGAGCGGTCCCTTTAATCCCACCAGAACGACCAGTAATGCCGCCCGATGATCTGCTCCGCGTAACTCTGGAGATCCCCCGGCCCCTGGACGACGTTGTCCGGGCAGAACGTCCAATGCTCAGCCGCCACATGCAGCGCGTGCTCAGGCTCGACCGGCGGCGCGGCGACGCTCAGCTCCAGCGTGTTGAAGCCGACCCCCACCACCCGGATCCCGAACCGGTCCTCCCAGCTGCGTACCACCGCCGCCATCGGCACCATCCACTCGTTATGGTGCAAAGCCCCCTGCCAGCCCATCACGGCCAGCGCGTCGGCACCCCGATGCGCGGCGACCAGGCCGAGCGGCAGGCCCCTGGATGACAGCTCACGGGCATACCAGTCGGCGACGGCCCCCGGATCGGCTCTCAGCACCCCCGGCGGGGCAGGACCCGGACAAAGCGCGCCGAACGGCTCCAGCTCCGCCAGGGCGTCCGGCGGCATCTGGGAGACCCACTCCTGCCACACCTCGGCCATGAACCCCTCGGCCGTGAAGTGATCTATCATCAGCGCCTCGTCCGGCACGATCTGCCCGATCGACCAGGGCTGCGCGGACTCGTCCAGCAGAACAGGCCACAGACCGCTGCGCGCGTGGGCGGCCCGGAACCGAGCCCAGTCGTCGCCCGCCACGGCCTCGTCGCTCATCCAGAACGCGGGCCTGGACGCCTGGCCCTGGTGCGTGTAGCCGGGATCGGGCCACACGACGTCGCCCTCGGGCAGATCGACCGGCAGGAGCCGCCCTCTGCCGCCGTCGGCGAACAGCTGGCACACCTCACGTGGCAGCTGGTGATCGTTCATGCCCACCGTTTCAGTACCGAATCCTGTCTCGGAGATGGTAATGCCGACCGTTGCGTCAGGACTTTTGTCCTGGGCGATCCCGTACAGGCGAATCTTCTGCCGACGCCCCGCCTCCGAGACCGTGGAGGCATGAAGATTCTGCTAGCGCTGGCCGTACTCCTCACGGGGTGCGCCCAACCGTCCGCCGGCAAACCGGGGCCTGTCGCGGATCCGGCGGTCGTCGAGACCGCGTCGGGAGCCGTGCGCGGCACGGTGACCGCGACGAACCGCCTGTTCCAGGGCATCAAATACGCCACGGCGGCGCGCTGGGAGGCGCCGAAGCCCGCGCCCGCGTGGCAGGGAGTACGGGAGGCCACCAAGCCGGGCGCCATGTGCCCGCAGGTCGGCACCGTCTACGCGCCGACCAGCAGCGACAACGAGGACTGCCTGTTCCTGAACGTCACCACACCCGCCGTCCCCGGGAAGGGCCGGCCGGTCATGGTGTGGATCCACGGCGACGGCGCGGTGGGCGCGGGCCACTTCTCCGACGCGCGGAAGCTGGCCGCCAAGGGCGTGGTGGTCGTGACGATCAACTACCGGCTCGGCGTGTTCAGCGGGTTCGGCTATCCGGGGCTGCGCGACTCGGGCACGTACGGCCTGCAGGACCAGCAGGAGGCGCTGCGCTGGGTCAAGCGGAACGCGGCGGCCTTCGGCGGCGACCCGGGCAACGTGACCGCCTTCGGCGTCTCCTACGGCGCGCTGTCGATCGGCGGCCAGC
Source organism: Nonomuraea sp. NPDC049129 (assembly GCF_040648495.1). Lineage (NCBI taxonomy): Bacteria > Bacillati > Actinomycetota > Actinomycetes > Streptosporangiales > Streptosporangiaceae > Nonomuraea > Nonomuraea sp. NPDC049129. Next base: position 149,190 of record NZ_JBEZDU010000002.1, read on the forward strand.
TCGCCTCACCGGGCGCCAAAGGCCTGTTCCAGCGGGCGATCATGCAGAGCGGCGAGACCCTGATGGACATGCCCGCCAACAGCATGGTGCCGGGCGTGCCCGCCCTGCCGTCCTTCGCGTGGCGGCCCGCCGCACAAGTGAGCGCTATAGGAGAGGTGTACGCCAAGCAGCTGGGCTGCTCGGACCTGGCGTGCCTGCGCGCGCTGCCGGTCAAGAAGATCCTCGAGGTCCCGCAGATCATGAACGCCTTCCAGTCGTACGCGTACGGTAACGAGGTCCTGCCCGAGTCGCCGGCCGACGCGATGCGGAAGGGGCACACCAGCCCGATGCCGGTCCTTGCCGGGACGACGAAGGACGAACACCGGATCTTCGTCGGGATGAATTACGACGTCCAGGGCACATCTCCGGATTACCGGAAATTGCTAAAAGATGCGTTCGGAGCGAAGGCTGAGAGAATTGCCCGGAAATATCCGGTAAATCGCTATAAGTCGCCGAGTATCGCTTGGGCTACCGTCTTGACCGATCGTATGTGGGCCCGGTCCACCCATGAGCAGAACGCCCTGCTGGCCAAGAAGGCGCCGGTCTACGGCTACGAGTTCGCCGACCGGAAGGCGCCGATGTTCCTGCCGCTGGAGGCGGACTTCGACTGGGGCGCCTACCACGCCGGCGACCTGCCGTACATCTTCCCGGAGACCAAGGCCAAGCTGTCGCCCGCCCAGGAGCAGCTGTCCGGGCAGATGATGAGCTACTGGACGAACTTCGCCCGCACCGGCGACCCGAACGGCCGCGGGCTGCCCGCCTGGCCGCGAGTCTCGTCCGGCACCCTGTCCCTGGCTCCGGGGGCCGTCCGGCCGGTCGACTACGCTGCCGAGCACCAGCTGGCCTTCTGGAAGTAGAGCCTTCTGCAAGTAGAGCCTTCTGTAAGTAGACGTAGCGCGAGGGGAGGCGTCGTGATCAGGGTCATGATCGCCGAGGACCAGGGGATGATGCGCGACGCCCTGGCGCTGCTGCTCGGGCTGGAGGACGACCTGGAGATCGTCGCCCAGGTGTCCTCCGGCGACGCGATCGTGCCGGCCGCCACGGAGCACCGTCCCGACGTGGCGCTGCTCGACATCGAGCTGCCCGGCCGCAGCGGGCTCGACGTGCTGCCCGTACTGCGTGCCGCGCTGCCGGAGTGCGTGGTGCTGATTCTGACGACGTTCGCCAGGCCGGGCTACCTGCGGCGGGCGATGGAGGCGGGCGCGGCGGGCTTCCTGGTCAAGGACGGGCCGGTGGAGGAGCTGGCCGCGGCCATCCGGCGGGCGGTGGCGGGGGAGCGGATCCTCGATCCGGCCCTGGCCGCCGCCGCGCTGAACGCCGGGCCCAGCCCGCTCACGGACCGCGAGCGCGACGTGCTGGCCGCGGCGCTCGACGGCTCCACGATCGCGGACGTGGCGGCGCGGCTGCACCTCTCGGAGAGCACGGTACGCAACCACCTGTCGTCCGCCATCGGCAAGACGAACACCCGCAACAGGATCGAGGCCGCCCAGCTGGCACGGCACAATGGGTGGCTGTGACCCCCTTTGACGCGGTTCTCTGTGATCTCGATGGAGTGCTCCGCCATTTCGACCACGCGGTTCAGGCCGACATCGAGGCCCGCTACGGCCTGCCCCTGAGCAAGACCGCCTTCGACCCGGACCTGATCGGCCCCGCCACGCTCGGTCACATCACCGAGGCCCAGTGGGTCGAGTCCATAGCCGTGGCGCTGGGCGGCGACGAGCGCGCCCGCCAGGCCGCCGCCGAGTTCGCGGAGGTGCCGTTCTGGGTGGACGAGGAGGTCAGGGGGCTGCTGGCGCGGGCGCAGGGGCGGGTGCCCGTGGTGCTGGTCACCAATGCCATGGACACGCTGGAGGAGCACCTGGAGCGGCTCGGGCTGGCCTACTTCGCCGACGCGGTGGTCAGCAGTGCCCGGGTGGGCGTGGCCAAGCCCGATCGGCGGATCTACGAACTCGCGGCCGAGCTGGCGGGCGTCGCGCCCGAGCGCTGCCTGTTCGTCGACGACCGGCTGGAGAACGTGGCGGGCGCCACGGCCGTGGGGATGACCGGCGTGCACTACCGGAGCATCGCCGACCTGACTCCCGCGCTCACCGGGCTCTTCGACTAGCGACCGAGGTTCCCCGCGGGTTCGTTCATGCGGCCCTCTCGACCCCTGTGCCGGTCCTTCCTTTGGGGAGAGGAACAAGAAGGCCCGTTGTGGCTGATGTCCTCAGGGAGGGACACCCTCTCCGGGGGGAGGGAGAAACGGCCCGTCGTGGCTGAGGTCCCTTGGAGAGATACTCCCTTCGGGCGAGTGGAAGGGGACGGTCCGTTGGGAAGAACGATCACAAATGCATACGGACTTGCACGGGATGCGTGTTATCCCGTCCAAGCCTCATAAAAGACGTACATAACGCGTACCAGAAACAAGAGCTTGTTTCCGGCACGGCTCGCGCCTGCCGTGCCGGAAACGTTCAGCGGGTCCGGTCAGTAACTCCCGTACGGAGACTGACTGGACGTCGTCGACGGCTTGTGCGACGAGTGGTTAGTCGGCGTGGGGCTCGACGAAGGCGTGCTCACCTGCGATCCCGTGCCGGCGGGCCGGAGCACGCCCACCAGGCCGTGCTGGGCCTTGTCGATGCCCGCGGAGAACCACAGGGCGTTCTCGCCGCCGGTGGCGGCGGTGCCCGGCTCGAGGTCCCACAGGCCCGGCAGCCAGATCGTCTTGCCGTTGCCATCGCGCAGCGCGCCCAGGTGGCGGTTGCCGCGGTAGGCGTGGATCGTCCCGTCGCCGAAGTTGCCGACCAGGACCGATCCGGCGAACGCGCCGAACTGCTTCGGCGCGGCGGTCACGGCCCAAGGGGCGTTGAGCCCGGTGCGCGCGATGCGTCCGACCAGGCGTCCGTTCACGTTGAAGCGGCTGACGAAACCCTTGCCGGCGCCCGCGATGGACTTGCCGGTCTGCGAGTCACGCAGGGCATAGGCGACCCATACGCTGCCGCCGCTGAACGTCACGTTGTACGGGTGGTAATTGGAGGGGACCGAGGGGTCCCTGAACGCCCTGCGGGACAGGTTGATCTTCTCGAACTCCGAGTTCCACGCGGCGAGGCGCCCGTTGGCGAAGTCGGCGGCCAGCAGGAAGTCGCCATCGTCGGTGTTCACCAGCGCGAGGCCCTTGTAGTCGGCGCCCCGGGTGAAGGCCGCGATGATCGCGTTCTTCGGGTCCACCTCGGCGTTCCAGCCGGTGATCGCGCCACTCGGGCTGGCGAAGATGAACGTGGCGGGCTTGCCCTTGACGGTGAAGCCCTCGCCCGAGTTGAACACCTGGCCGGTCGGAGCGCCACCGGGAATGGCCACCTCGGTCGCCTCCTTCCTGCCCGCTCCTGAGTAGACGGTCGCGGTGCCGGTGCCCGTGTCGGAGACCCACAGGGTCTTGCCCATGGCCAGTCCCCACGGGTTGACCAGTTTAGGATCGTGGACGGCTGCCTTCCCCTGGATGTCGGAAATGAGATTCACGACGTCAAACTTGGTATTCGTCGCTGCCTGTGCGGGGGCGGTGAGGGTCGTGCTCAAGACGACCGCACCAGCGCAGAGTGTGATGATGCGGAGCCGCATCCGTGCCTCCTTGTTAGCGCTTGTGGCCGGAGATACGTGGGGGACGCAAGTGCGGTTCAGTAACGGTCAGAAATATTGGCCTCGGACGTCAATCGGGCGTTTTCCTGGGGAGTTGAGGTACATGGAAGTTTTGGGCATTGACATCGGCGGATCCGGGATCAAGGGCGCCCCCGTGGACACCGCGTCGGGGCGGCTGACAGAGGAGCGCCTGCGCATCCCCACGCCGCAGCCGGCCAAGCCGCGCGAGGTGGCCGAGGTCGTGGTGGAGATCGTCAAGCACTTCGACTGGACGGGACAGGTCGGCGTCACGTTCCCCGGCGTGGTCGTGGACGGCGTGATCATGACGGCCGCGAACGTCGACCACTCCTGGATCGGCGTCGACGCGAGGAAGCTCTTCGACGGCGCGACCGTCCTCAACGACGCCGACGCGGCCGGCGTCGCGGAGATGAGGTTCGGCGAGGGCCGGGACCGGATGGGGACCGTCATCATGCTGACGTTCGGGACGGGCATCGGCAGCGCGGTGTTCGTCGACGGCGTCCTGGTACCCAACACCGAGCTGGGGCACCTGGAGCTCCACGGCAAGGACGCCGAGCGCCGCGCCTCCGATCACGCCCGCGAGGAGCACGACCTCGGGTGGGAGAAGTGGGCCGGGCGGGTGGAGGAGTACCTGCGGCACGTGGAGATGCTCTTCTCGCCGTCGCTGTTCGTCATCGGCGGCGGGGTGAGCAAGAAGGCGGACAAGTTCCTTCCGTACGTCCACGTGGACACCGCAGTCGTCCCCGCGCGCCTGCGCAACGAAGCGGGCATCATCGGCGCCGCCCTAGCCGTCAAATGATCACGTTTGCGGCTCGCTGAGTCCCACCGGCGGCGTCCGTCCGGGGGAGGCTCTCGCGATTGAGGGGGGCAAGGCGGCGGGGTCGCCTGTTTCGCGAGCCTCCGACCTGGGTGATCAAGAAAGGTTGGCCCGGAACGCAACCTGATGGGCTTCTCGGGAGTCTCATTAGTGACCGTGGTCGTCCAAGGCGACAACTCTGGGGAGAGTGGGCCCGTCTTGGGCGATCACGGTCAACCGGAGAGCGCGGGCCCTACCTGGGCGATCCCCGTCGACGGATATTCGGATGCGGACCCCGGCGCCGTGGGGCAGCATGGTGGGTTGGCTCCGGGGACGCGGAGCTCAAATATCCTGATAGCAGTATGGGAACCTCTGCGTTGTCCTCTCCACTCACCGAGCTCCAGTCCCGCCTGCCCGAGTTGATGCCGCGCGACCAGCGGCGATTGCGGCGCAGGCTCGACGGCGTGCGCCGGGTACGCTCCCGCGAGGCCCGGGACAAGATCACCGCGGAGATCCTCGCCGACGTGGAACGCGCCGAGCGCCGCCTCGCCCGGCGCCGCGAAGCCGTACCAGAAGTCAGCTATCCGGAAAATCTCCCCGTATCCCAGCGCAAGGACGACATCCTCGCGGCCATCCGCGACCACCAGGTCGTGATCATCGCCGGGGAGACCGGATCCGGCAAGACCACCCAGATCCCGAAGATCTGCCTGGAGCTGGGCCGCGGTGTCAGGGGCCTGGTCGGCCACACCCAGCCGCGCCGCATCGCCGCCCGTACGGTGGCCGAGCGCATCGCCGAAGAGCTGGGCACCGAGCTGGGCCAGGCGGTCGGCTACAAGGTGCGCTTCACCGACCAGGCCAGCGACCGCACCCTGGTCAAGCTGATGACCGACGGCATCCTGCTGGCCGAGCTGCAGAACGACCGGCTGCTGGAGCAGTACGACACGCTGATCATCGACGAGGCGCACGAGCGCAGCCTCAACATCGACTTCATCCTCGGCTACCTCAAGCAGCTGCTGCCCAAGCGTCCCGACCTCAAGCTGATCATCACCAGCGCCACGATCGACCCGGAGCGGTTCTCCCGCCACTTCGACGACGCCCCGATCGTCGAGGTCTCGGGCCGCACCTACCCCGTCGAGGTGCGCTACCGGCCGCTCGACGAGGACGACGACCAGACGCAGGGCATCGTCGACGCCTGCCGCGAGCTGGTCACCGAGGGCCCCGGCGACATCCTGGTGTTCCTGTCGGGCGAGCGGGAGATCCGCGACGCCGCCGACGCGCTGGACAAGGCCGACTTCCGCAACACCGAGGTGCTGCCGCTGTACGCCCGGCTCAGCGCCGCCGAGCAGCACCGCGTGTTCCAGCGCCACACCGGCCGCCGCATCGTCCTGGCCACCAACGTGGCCGAGACGTCGCTGACCGTCCCGGGCATCAAATACGTCGTCGACCCCGGCTATGCGCGCATCTCCCGCTACAGCCATCGCACCAAGGTGCAGCGCCTGCCGATCGAGGCCATCTCGCAGGCGAGCGCCAACCAGCGCAAGGGCCGCTCGGGCCGTACCTCCGACGGCGTCTGCATCCGGCTCTACGAGGAGGAGGACTTCCTCAAGCGGCCGGAGTTCACCGACCCCGAGATCCTGCGCACCAACCTGGCCTCGGTCATCCTGCAGATGACCTCGATCGGGCTGGGAGACATCGAGGCGTTCCCGTTCGTCGAGCCGCCGGACCGCCGCCAGGTACGCGACGGCGTGAGCCTGCTGCACGAGCTGGGCGCCTTCGACAGTCAGGGCGGCATCACGGGCATCGGGCGCAAGCTGGCCGGGCTGCCCGTCGACCCGCGCCTGGGCCGGATGGTCCTGGAGGCCGAGAAGAACGGCTGCCTGCGCGAGGTCATGGTCATCGCCGCCGCGCTGTCCATCCAGGACCCGCGCGAGCGGCCCGTCGACAAGCAGCAGCAGGCCGACGAGAAGCACCGCCGCTTCGCCGACCCGGAGTCCGACTTCCTGTCCTACCTCAACCTGTGGAACCACCTGCGGGACAAACAGCGGGAGCTGTCCTCCAGCGCCTTCCGCCGCCTGTGCAAGTCGGAGTTCCTCAACTACCTGCGCGTACGCGAGTGGCAGGACATCTACAGCCAGATCCGCCAATCCCTCGGCGCCCAGCCGGGGAGCCAGCAGGCCGACCCGCAGCAGGTGCACGCCGCGCTGCTGGTGGGCCTCCTGTCGCACATCGGCGTCAAGGACGTCATGGAGAAGCGGGCCCCCGACGGGCGCCGCCCGATCCAGGAGTACATCGGCGCCCGCAACGCCCGCTTCGCCATCTTCCCCGGCTCCGCGCTGGCCAAGAAACAGCCCCAGTGGGTGATGTCGGCCGAGCTCGTCGAGACCTCCCGGCTGTGGGCCAGGGTCAACGCCAAGATCGAGCCCGACTGGGTCGAGCCGCTGGCCCAGCACCTGGTCAAACGTACCTACTCCGAGCCGCACTGGGAGAAGAACCAGGGCGCGGTGATCGCGCTGGAGAAGGTCACGCTCTACGGCGTACCGCTGGTGGCCGGGCGGAAGGTCAACTACGGCCGCATCGACCCCGACCTGTCACGCGAGCTGTTCATCAGGCACGCGCTCGTCGAAGGCGACTGGGACAGCCACCACCGCTTCCTCCAGGACAACCGGAAGCTGCTCGAAGAGGTCGAGGAACTGGAGAACCGGGCCCGCCGGCGCGACATCATGGTCGACGACGAGGCGCTGTTCGACTTCTACGACCAGCGCGTCCCCGCCGACGTCGTGTCCGCGCGCCACTTCGACTCCTGGTGGAAGAAGGTCAGGACCACCGAGCCCGACCTGCTGACGTACTCGCCCGAGATGCTGGTCAACGAGGGCGCCGACGTCAGCGCCCACGACTACCCCGACGCCTGGCGGCAGCTCGGCCAGCGGATGAAGCTGACCTACCAGTTCGAGCCCGGCGCCGACGCCGACGGCGTCACGGTGCACGTGCCGCTGCAGGTGCTCAACCAGGTCAGCTCCGACGGGTTCGACTGGCAGATCCCCGGCCTGCGCGACGAGCTGATCACCGCCCTGATCAGGTCGCTGCCCAAACACCTGCGCCGCAACTTCGTCCCCGCCCCCAACTACGCCAAGCAGGTGCTCCAAGGCGTACGCCAGGGCGGCGAACCCCTGCTGGAGGCCGTGGAGCGAGAGCTGCTACGGCTGACCGGCGTACGCGTGCCGCACGACGCCTGGCAGCTCGACCAGGTCCCCGACCACCTGCGCATCACCTACCGGGTGATCGACGAGCGCAAGCGCACGATCGCCGAGGACAAGGACCTCGACGCCCTCAAGCGGCGCCTGGCGCCGCGCCTGCGCAAGACGCTCTCGGCCGCCGCCGACGACCTTGAGCAGTCGGGCCTGCACACCTGGAGTTTCGGCACCCTGCCCAAGGTCTTCGAGCAGGGCCGCATGAAGGGCTACCCGGCACTGGTGGACGACGGCGACTCCGTGTCGATCAAGATCTTCGAGACGGAGGCCGAACAGCGCCGCTCCCATTGGCCCGGCACCCGCCGCCTGCTCCTGCTCAACGTCACCAACCCGGCCAAGTCACTGCTGGGCGGCCTGTCCAACCAGGCCAAGCTGGCCCTGTCGCGCAGCCCGCACGGGGGCGCGGTGGCGCTCTTCGACGACGTGGTCAACGCGGCGATCGACAAGCTCATGCTCGACCTGGGCGGCCCCGCCTGGGACCCGGTCTCGTTCGACCGGCTCTATCAGCACGTACGCGCGCACGTGTACGAGACCTCGGCCGAGGTACTGGGGCGCACGGAGCAGATCTTGACCGTGTGGCACGCGATCGGCACCCGCCTCGACGCCCTGCGGCAGAGCGCCTCCACCTCGGACGTCCGCGACCAACTGGGCAAGCTCGTCTTCGCGGGCTTCATCACCGCGACGGGCTACCGCCGCCTACCCGACATACTCCGCTATATCCGAGCCATCGAACGCCGCCTGACCAAGCTCCCCGAGGAGCCGTGGCGGGACGAGGAGTGGATGGACCGGGTGCACAAGGTGGAGGACGCCTACGAGGACTTGCTGGCCCGGCTCCACCCGGCGCGACGCTCGGATCCGGACGTGCTGGAGATCCGCTGGATGATCGAGGAGCTCAGGGTCAGCTTCTTCGCCCAGACGCTGGGCACGCCCACGCCGGTGTCGGAGAAGCGCATCGCCAAGGCGATGGAGAAGCTCGCGCCTTGAGGAAGCTCACGCCTTGAGATGGATGGAGCGGCTCACGCCTTGAAAATGGAGGTGTCGAGCTCGAAGTCGATCGGGGCGGGCAGCCGGAGCGGGGTCCCGACGGGCACGGTGGCCGTGGTCCGGTAGACGCCGTCGTCGATGCCGCTGTAGACGGTGACGGACGGTGGTTTGGCGATGGTGTCGATCAGCAGGTAGATCGGCACGCCGCCGGTTGCGTAGAGCGGGGGCTTGTCTTCGCGGTCTCTTCGGGCGCTGCTGGTGGAGACGACCTCAGCGACCATGATCAGGCCTGAGGACAGCAGCTCCCGATCGTCCCAGCGGGGGCAATCGATGGGAGCCAGGACGAAGTCGGGCTCAACGGGATCTTGTGGCCCTTCGATGCACACATCGACGTTGCCGGTAAATCCTTCCCAGCCATGCTCGTCCAGGACGGGTATGAGTGCCCGGAAGAGAGCCATCGCGCAGTCGGCGTGCTCGGGAGTCCCAACGCGAGTCAAGATCAGGTTCCCGTCGATGACCTCGGCCCGGAAGCCGGACAGGGGCGGCAGAGCATCGAACATCTCCCGCGCGGTCGCGGGCATGCGCTGATCACCGGTCCAGTGACATTTCGCGTGTGGCTTGCGAGAGGTGGCCACCGTTGAGTTAGTCCCTCCGTCTGGAGCGGCTTAGGTCGTGAAGATGGTGGTGTCGAGCTTGACGTCGATGGGGTGGGGGAGGAGAAGCGGCGTGCCGACCTCGACGGTGGTGGTCGTGCGGTAGGCGCCGTCCCTGATGTCGCTGTAGACGGTGACGGACGGTGGTTTGGCGATGGTGTCGATCAGGAGGTAGATCGGCACGCCGCCGGTTGCGTAGAGCGGGGGCTTGTCTTCGCGGTCTCTTCGGGCGCTGCTGGTGGAGACGACCTCGGCGACCATGATCAGGCCTGAGGACAGCAGTTCGCGTTCGCCCCAGCGGGGGCAATCGGCTGGGGCCAGGACGAAGTCAGGCGCGACCGGGTCTCGTGGCCCCTCGATGCACACATCCACGCTGCCGGGCCGTCCCCGCCAGCCATGTTCGTTAATGACGGGCAGGAGCGCCAGGAGGAGAGCTACGGCGTGATCGGCGTGCTCGGGGGTGCCGACTGGGCTCACGATCAGGTTTCCTTCGATTACTTCGGCTCGGAAGCCGGGGAGTTCGGGGAGGGCATCGAACAGCTCCCGAGCGGTGCGTGGTAGCTCCCTCGTGCAGGTCTGCTCCTGAGGCTCTTGGGCCTCCTGCTCGGTAGTCTCTTCGTGACGTATTGTCATGGCGACCATGTAAATCTGTCCCTTCGTATTCGAACGGGCACGCTAAGTATTCCACGTGTCCGAGTCGAACACACTCCAAAACCCAGGAAGCTCAAGCCGCCCGTCCCGAGATGTCCCTCATTGGCAGGTTGTCATTCGGCGCGCGGTGCTCCTAGGGCACGCCGGTCCTAGGCGCCGCCCGTTTAACGGATGACATGTCCCCTTGCTGGAGATCGATGAGGAATCCGTACAGTTGGGGGGACTATCCAGGAGGCTTGATGATCAAGGCAGTGGTGTTCGATGTCGGTGAGACGCTCATCGACGAGACCCGCATCTGGTCCCGCTGGGCCGACCGGCTCGGTGTGAGCAGTTTTGTGCTGATGGGCGCGCTCGGCGGAATGGCCGCGCTCGACCGCTCCCACAGCGAGGCGTTCCAGCTCGTACGGCCCGGCCTCGACATCGAGGCCGAGATGGCGGCCTGGGAGCGGGACGAACCCCACAGCCTGCGCAACCACTTCGACGCCGACGACCTCTACCCCGACGTCCGCGAGGCCTTCAAGGCCCTGCGTGAGGCGGGATACCAGGTGATCGTCGCGGGCAACCAGCCGGCCAGGGCCTATGACGCGCTGGTCGCCATGGACCTACCCGTGGACTCGGTGCACACCTCTGAGGGCTGGGGGGTGTCCAAGCCCGCTCCCGAGTTCTTCGCCAAGGTGGCGGCCATCGCCGGGCGGGAGCCCGCCGAGATCCTCTATGTGGGCGACCGGCTGGACAACGACGTGCTCCCCGCTTCTCGGGCGGGCATGCGCACGGCGCTGTTGCGCCGCGGCCCCTGGGGATATCTGCACGCCGAGCGGCCGCAGGCGCGGGCCGCCGACATGATCGTCGACGATCTGCCCGCCCTACTGCCCGCGCTGGAACGGCTCGCCTGAGTTCGTCACGACGGTCTGCCGCCCGCGATGGAGCGGCTCACCTCAGTTCGTCATCGGGGTCGATGCGGACCGCGCGTTCCTCGGCGGAGAGGTCGCCGTCGTCCTGCCCCCAATCCTCGCCCCACTCCTCGCTCTCCGTGTCGGGCGCCAGCCCCTCGTCGGGCTGGGTGAGCCGGTGCGAGGGGCGGGGGGCGCGTTCCCGGTCGGGCGCCTCGCGCCGCAGTCGCTCGTCGAGCGTGTCCTCGTGCGCGGGGTCGTCCTCTTCTATGTCATGGCTGAGGCCGAGGTCGTCGGTCCATTCGTCGACCTCGATCCGCTGCTCGTCGCTCAAGCCGTACCTGTCCGGAGGTTGTTCGGTCATACGCGTTCTCCTACCCAGCGCCACGCCCCGAACCCTGCCCCCACCGTTACCGGCCGAGCGCGGCGCCGATGAGTGAGCGTGGATCGGCCGCCCCGGCCAGCATCCCGTCCGGGCGTACGTCGATGACGTGCGCGTGCCCGAACAGGCTCCCGTACGGCCGGGCGGACACCTCATGTCCGAGCGCCGACAGGCCGTCCGCCCAGGTGGCGCCCTCCTCCAGGTCGATGACCGGGTCGGCCGGGGCGGCCCAGGTGTCGAAGCCGGTGTCGCCGGGGCTCAGCCGCCATCTGGGCGCGGAGACGGCCTGACCGGGCGTCTCCCCGTACCTGAGCAGCCGGGTGATCACCTGGAGCAGGATCTGCGGCTGCGCGTCGCCGCCCATCGTCCCGACGACCGAGCGGAGCGAGCCGTCCGGGCGGGTGATCAGCGCGGGCGCGAGGGTGTGGGGCGGTCGGCGGCCGGGCGCGTACTCGGCGGGGTGACCGGGCGTGAGCGAGAAGCCGATGCCCCGGTTGTGGAGGTTGATCCCGGTACGCGGCTCGAACAGCAGGCTGCCGAACCCGGCCGCGTTCGACTGGATCAAGGACACGCCCATGCCGTCGCCGTCCACGGCGCACAGATAGGTCGTGTCGCCGTCAGCGCTCGGGGCCCGCACGCTCAGCGGCGCCGCCGGGTCGATCAGTGAGCGCCGGCGGGCGATCTCGCCGGAGGTGAGCAGGTCCTTCGCGCTCTCATGGAGTACGTCGAGACGGTCGTGCCCGGCGATGCGCGCGGCCTCGGCCAGCAGATGGGCCCAGGCGGCATGGCCCGGTGAGACCGGCAGGCTCAGCCCTTCGACGATGCCGAGCGACATCAGGAGGAGGTAGCCCTGGGAGTTCGGCGGCACCGACCAGACGTCGTGGCCGAAGGCGCGCATCTTCAGCGGCTCGACCCAGTCGGCGAGCGGGCTGGACAGATCGGACTCCGCGTACTCGCCGCCGCCGACTTCGAGCAGGCCCGCGCCGAACTCGCCGCCGTAGAAGCCCTCGCGTCCCGACGCGGCGATGGCCTCGAGCGTACGGGCGACGCCGGGTCGCGACACGCGGTCGCCCGCCCTGCGTACGGTCGCGAAGTCGCCACTGCCGGGGCTCTGGGACGCCACGCGCGCGCCCGCGAGCATCAGCGGGGAGGCGGGGAAGCCGTCGCGGGCCAGGCGGATCGCCGGTTCGAGCAGGTCGGCGAGCGGCAGACGGCCGTGCCTGGCGTGCAGCGCGAGCCAGCCGTCCACGCAGCCGGGCACCGGTACGGAGCGGATGTCGTGCTGGTGCGGCATGCGCCGGTGTCCCTCGGCGCGCAGCCGGTCCGGGTCGGCGCCCGAGCCGGCCCTCCCGGACGCGTTGAGCGCACTCACCGCGCCCGCCTTCCCGGGGTCGAGCGCGCCCGCCTTCCCGGGGTCGACGGCGCCCGTCTGACCGGGGTTGACCGAGAGCGCGTTCACCGCGCCTGCCTGCCCAGGGCCGACCGATCCCGAGCCATCGTGGATCAGGGCGAACAGGTCGCCGCCGAGCCCGCACATGTGCGGCGCCGTGACGGCCAGGACGGCGTTGGCGGCGATGGCCGCGTCGGCGGCCGACCCGCCGCGCTCCAGCGCCGTTACCCCGGCGGAGGAGGCGAGATGGTCGACGCTGGACACCATGCCGTTGGGGGCGTATCTGGTGGTGTGCACCTGTCCGAGATTACGGCGTGCCGTCAGGCGTTCTCCAGGGACGGACGCCGGAGGGCCGCCTGCCTGACCGTCCGGCCCGAGAGCCGGGCCAGTCCGACGGCCGTGAGCAGCGTGACCGCCACGCACGACACGCCGCCGATCTCCAGGGCCGCCCGGGGCCCGAGCGAGTCGCTCAGCCAGCCCAGCACCGGACCGCCCAGCGCGCCCGCGCCGGCCCCGACCATGCCGAGCGCCGCGATGACCCGGCCGCGCATCTCGTCGGGGCTGTCGATCTGTACCCGGGCCGCGACCGTGGTGTCGATGATCACGGCCCCGGCCGCGATGGGCAGCATGGCCGCGGCGAACGTCGCCAGCCCCGGCATCAGCCCGCTCAGCGCCTGGAGAACGCCCGTGAGGAACGCGGTGACCAGCAGCAGCCGCAGCGTCAGCCGGGGCCGGGCGGCGGCGAGCACGCCGCCGATCACGGTGCCGATCGCGAAGACCGTGGACAGCAGGCCGTAGCCGCCGCCACCGGCGGCCAGCGGTCCAGCGCTCATGGCGGCCATCGTGACCTGGTAGTTGCGCCCGACACTGCCCAGCACGAAGGAGAGCGCGAGGACGACCAGCAGCCAGGGGGTGCGCAGGACGTACCGCAGGCCCTCGGCGATGGCGCCGGGCTGCCGCTCGGCGGCGGCCAACGGGTGGAACTCCTCGCGGCGCATGGCCAGGACGGCGCCTATCACCACGAAGAAGGTGGCGGTGTTGACCAGGAACAGGCCGCCGTTCCCGGTGAACGGCAGCAGCACCCCGGCCAGGCTCATGCCCAGGATGCGGCCCGCGGAGTTGACGATCGAGCCGAGCGCCATCGCGTTCGGCAGGTCCTGCGGCGGGACCACCTCGGCGCCGAAGCGGCCGAGGGCGGGCCCGTGCAGCGCGGAGACCACCCCGCCGGCCAGCGCCACCGCGTACAGCGGCCAGACGGAGGCGTTGCCGCTCAGCGCCAGCGCCGCGAGCACGGCGGCCAGCCCGGCCTGGGCGATCTGGGCGGCGATCACGACGGGACGGGTGGGCAACCGGTCGGCCAGCGCGCCGCCCCACATGCCGAGCAGCAGCGTGGGCAGCGCCTGCATGACCAGGCTGAGCCCGACGCTGGTGGCCGAGCCGGTGAGGGAGAGGATGAGCCAGTTGACGCCGAGCACCTGCATCCAGGTACCGGTGATGGAGACCAGGTCCGCACCGGCCCACAGCCGGTAGTTGTGGTGGCGGAGGGCACGGAACATCGTGGGGGAACGCGTGGGCAAAACTTGTCTTTCTCTTTGAAGGGCGACAGGTTTCTAACACGCTGCTCCGAGAAGCGGATTCCGGCCTGACCGAAATGTGAGGCGGCTCACGGGCAGGTCAGACCGGTTCGAGCGGGCGGTCCCGGTCCACCAGGGCCGCGTAGTGGCCCTCCAGCGACATCAGCGTGTCGTGCGTGCCGCGCTCGACGACCCGGCCGCCCTCCAGGACCACGATCTGGTCCGCGTCGCGGACCGTGGAGAGGCGATGCGCGATCATGATCGTGGTACGGCCCTCGGCGAGCGTGTCCAGCGCCTCCTGTACGGCCCGCTCCGTCTGCGTGTCGAGGGCGCTGGTCGCCTCGTCGAGCACGAGCACCGGAGGGTTGCGCAGCAGGGTGCGGGCGATGGCCAGCCGCTGCTTCTCACCCCCGGAGAACCGGTAGCCGCGCTCGCCCACCAGCGTCTCGTAGCCGTCGGGCAGCGAGGCGATGTGGTCGTGGATGCGCGCCGCCCTGGCCGCCTCCGCCAGCTCCTCGTCCGTGGCCGACGGCCGGGCGAAGCGCAGGTTCTCGGCGATCGTGGCGTGGAACAGGTACGTCTCCTGGGAGACCACGCCGACCGTCTCGGCCAGCGTCTCGAAGGTGAGGTCGCGGACGTCCACCCCGTCGATGGTCACCCGGCCGCCGGTCACGTCGTAGAGCCGGGGCAGCAGGTAGCTGAGCGTCGTCTTGCCGGAGCCGGTCTCGCCGACGACGGCCAGGCTGGTGCCCGGCGGCACGGTGATGTCCACGTCGCTGAGCGTGGGCTCCTCGTCGTAGGAGAAGTCGACCCGCTCGTAGCGGACCTCGCCGCGGACGTCGCTCAGCGTACGCGTGCCCGGGTGGATGTCGATGGACAGGTCCAGATACTCGAAGATGCGGCCGAACAGCGCGAGCGAGCTCTGCACCTCGACCCCGAGCCGCAGCAGCGACACCGCCGGCCTGAACAGGCTGACCTGCAACGTCGTGAACGCCACCAGCGTGCCGACGGAGACCACGCCGGTGTAGCCGACCGCCCAGTAGACCAGCGCGGGCATCGCGGCCATGACGATCTGGATCGACGACTGCCGCCAGCGCCCCGCCATGCTGGACCGCACGCCCAGCTCGGCCAATTCGTCGGAGGCGTCGGCGAAGCGCTCGGTCAGCGCGGGAGAGCGGCCCATCGTACGGCCGAGCAGGATGCCGCTGATCGACAGTGACTCCTGCACCATCGACGAGATCACGGCCAGCTTCCGCTGCCGCTCGGTGGTGATGCGGCGGCGTTCCTCGCCGACCTTGCGGCTGATCCCCACGAACACCGGCAGCAGCAGGAGCGAGATCACGGTCAGCCGCCAGTCGAGCGCCAGCATGGCCACGACCGTGGCGATCACGGTGGTCAGGTTCGAGATGAGCGAGGTGGCGGTGGAGGTGACCACCGACTGCATGCCGCCGATGTCGTTGGCGATGCGCGACTGGACCTCACCGGTCTTGGTGCGGGTGAAGAAGGCCAGCGACATGCGCTGCAGGTGGCCGTAGACGGCGGTGCGCAGGTCGTGCATGACCCGCTGGCCGACCGTGGTGGACACCAGCGTCTGCAGGACGTCGAACACGCTGGTTATCACCGCGACCAGGATCATGCCCAGGGCCAGCAGCGCGAGCAGCATGGCGTCGCGGGTGGGGATCGCCACGTCCAGCACCTCGCGCAGCAGGAACGGCGAGGCCAGCGAGACCAGTGACGACAGCAGGATGAGGGCGCCGACCACGGCCAGCCGGCCCCGGTAGGCGCGGAAGAGTTTGATGATGCGCCGCAAGGGCGCGCGTGGTTCCTCGGCCAAGTAGGCCTCCTAATCAGATGCTCCCTCAAACAGAGGTTAACTCATACTTATTCCGGCTAAGCTATCCGGCATGGAGGACGTGGAGCTTTCGGAGCTCCTGCACCGGGTCAGCCGCCGCCTGCGGCACGGTTACGCGCATCGCCTCGCGCCGCTCGGCGTGAACCCCGGGCAGGCGCGGGCGCTGCGCGCGCTCGCCGACGCAGACCGGCCGCTCAGGATGGTGCAGCTCGCCGACGAGCTGAGGATCGTGCCGCGCTCGGTCACGCCGGTCATCGACACCCTGGAGCAGGCGGGCCTGGTGCGCAGGGAGGTCGACCCGGCCAACCGGCGCTCCACGCTGGTTGTGATCACGCCGGCGGGCCGCGAGACGCACGAACGGTCGCGGGAGGCGCGCAGGCAGGCGGGTCAGGACCTGTTCGCGGTCCTGTCCGAGGACCAGCGCGGCCAGCTCAAGGAGCTGCTCGGGGTGGTCGACGGCCAACCACGCTAGGCACCACTCAGCTCTCGACGACCGCGCCGCCTTCGACCGTGCCACCGACGACTGCGCCACCGATGACCGCGCCGCCGACGACCGTGGCGAGGCAGGGCGCCCCGCTCAGCAGGGCGGCGTACGGGTAACGGCCGCGGGCGTCGAACACCGCGAAGTCGGCCCGGCTGCCCGGCCCCAGCGCCCCGATCCGGCCCGCCCCGCTCGACATGCCGAGCGCCCGCGCCCCACCCAGCGTGGCGGCCTCGACCAGCCTGCGGTCAAGTCCCGGAGACCGCTGCCCGCGCCCCTTGGCGTACTGCCTGATGGACCTGGCCAGCGCGAGCAGATCGGCCACCGGGCCGGGCGAGGCGGGGGCGCGGGTGCCGAAGGCGACGCGGTTGCCCTCGTCCAGGAGCGCCGGCAGGTCGTCGGGCGGCGACGGGCAGAGGGCGACCACGCTCTTGCGCAGCCGCAGCAGCTTGCGCTCGCCGGGATCCAGCGGCCGGTCGCAGACCACATGGCAGTGCGGCCCCAGGATGCCCGCCTCGTCGAGTGCCGCGGGCGAGTGGCGGTCCAGGTCTGCCAGCAGTCGCAGGCCGAAGGTCCTGGCCAGCACCGCCACGTCCTCCAGCACCTGCGGGTCGGGCGTGTACGCGGCGATGCCCACCGTACGCGGCCGATCGACCTCGCGGATCGCGGTGATGACCGCGTCGCGCCCGGTCTCCTCCCAGACCTGCTCGGACTCGTACGACACCTCGACATAGGAGACGCCGGGCAGCCGGGCCGGCTCGGCCGGGTCGGCGGCGACGCCGGCCCGCGCGGTCACCCCGGGCGGCGGCACGGCCGCCGTGGCGCAGGCGTCCACCAGCCCCGCCACGATCATCCCCGGCCAGCGTTGCTCCCGGGTGACGGGGAAGTAGGCGAGCAGTTCCTCCCGGAGCCCCACCTGAAGGACGCGTTCGCCTCGGACCGCGATCGCGGCGCCGCGCAGCGGGTCGGCGCCGATCGGTAGCACCAGCGGGGCGGAGTGGAGGACGATGGGCGCGGGCGTGCGCCTGCCGAGTTTCGGCGCTCGGCCAGATGCGGCACGCTTCGCGGACGGCAAGAGGACCTCCCGTCGGATGACCTGCTGGATTTACCCGCTGGGCTTAGACCTTCTGGTCTTTACCTGCTGGACTTTCCTTCCTGGGCATTAAACGTGAGCTGGGCCAGGCATGCAATCACGTGCCGGGCCGAGCTTCCCTGGGCCGGTAGCTGCCGGAGAGCCGGGCGAGCTTGAGGCTGAGATGCAGGGCCAGCCGCTCGCCGCCGTCCTTCAGGTCGGTGCGGGCCAGCTCCTCCAGCCGCTGCAGCCGGTAGTACAGGGAGGTGCGGTGCAGGCGCAGCGCCCGCGACGTGGCCACCGCGCTGCCCGCCAGATCCAGGTACGTCTCCAGCGTCTCCAGCAGCGGCAGGTACTGATCGTCGGCGAGCAGCTCCGCCAGCCCCGGATGCAGCTCGTGGTGCGGAAGATGAGTGAGCATCCGGTAGACGCCGAGCCGGGCCCACTCCACCGATCGCCCGAGATCGGGCACCCGGGCGGCCACCTCGGCCGCGTGCCGCGCCTCCGTGTACGACTCGGCGGCCTCGGCGAGTGCCGGCCTGGCCCGCCCGATCCCGACCACCACCGGGATCGACATCGCCGCGTGCAGTTCGTCGGCCGCCATCGCGCCGCCCGCGGTCAGCAGCACGGCGTGGTCGTAGCGGACCAGGTGCAGCGGGTGGTGCCCGCTCAGCCGCCGCCGCAGCGCGAGCAGGCCCTGCTCCAGCGCGAGCCGCAGCGCCTCGTCCGGCTCGTCCGACAGCGGCCTGGCCACCAGTACGGTCACCGGCTGGGCCTGCGGGAAGGCGCCGGCCTCGATCAGCTGCCGGGCCGAGTCCCGCTCGCCGAGCAGCAGGCCGGTGACCGCCTCCAACTCCCGGTGCGAGGCCAGCCCCGTGGCCAGGCTCTCGTGGTAGAGCGTCAGGGCCAGGGCGGGCGCCGCCGCGGCGGCCTCGGCGATCCGCGCGCCGGACATGGCCGGGCCAGAGTCGATGAACCAGAGGAAGCCCAGCAGCCCGGCCTCGTGCCGTACCGGAACGCAGACCCGGGGGAGCAGGCCCAGGTGCGGCGCGCCCGGGATGCGTAACGGCCCGGTGGCTTCGTGGATCCCGGCGGAGCGTACCCACTGGCGTACCTCGGGCGTGGAGTGCCTGCGCAGGATCGAGTCGCGGCGGACGTCGTCCATCGCGCCGTTCTGCTCGCTGTAGGCGACGACGCGTTGCACGCGGTCCTCCAGCAACAGCGGTCTGTCAAGGCGAGCGGCCAGCTCGTCCACGGTCCGCTGGAGATCCGCCACCACGTCACCTGGATATTTCGTCATTTGTCGGAGGACACGCCACAAGTCTTCCCTACAACTGATCGGTGATCTCCGTCAACTTCGTCTATAACGTCGATCCGTGATTGCCCCCAAGAAGCTGCTGAAAGGTCTGCTGGCGGCCCTCGTGCTGATTCCGATGAGCCTTGTGGCGACCCCGGCTTCCGCAGCACCCCCCACAGACGATCCCGAGTACCCCTGGCGGCAGAACCACTGGCCGCAGACCCAGCCCTGGCAACAGGACGCGCCTTCGGACGCCCAGTCGCTGCGCAGCCGCTCGGTGGGCGGCATCGAGCCGATCGACCCGCAGAACTGGGAGAACCCCGACCACATGACGTGGGCGGACTACAAGAAGGTGCCGGGCACCCGCTGGAACGACCCGGCCGTCAAAGGCTCCAAGCGCACCTTCAAGGGCGCGCTGGTGCTCCTGGACTACCCGAACCAGCCGTTCGTGGTCACCCAGCCCAAGAACTCGACGATCTACCGCAACCCGAGCGCCGAGGCCCACGACATCCCGCGTGACCAGGTGGCGAAGTTCTACCAGGACTTCCTCAACACCCCGAACGACCTCAACAAGGGTCACACCATCCACGAGTACTGGATGGAGGACTCCGGTGGGCGTTACGGGGTCGAGCTGACCGGCTTCGGGCCGTACACCATGCCGGGCAAGGATCACGAGTACGCCATGGAGTTCCAGGGCGGCACCGCCTGCCCGGCGGGCGACTCGTGCGACAAGAACCTGCGTACCGACGGTCACGCCGCGTTCGTCGGCGCGATCGGCGAAGAGGCGGCCAAGCAGTTCGACTTCATCTTCTACGTGAGCGCCGGCCAGGACGAGTCGTCCACCTGGCAGGAGTTCGGGATGATGAAATTTCCCACCAAGGAGGACGTGACCGACGAGTGGGGTCCGCCCGACCCCGCCCTGCCGAACTGGGCCCAGACCCGCTACGTCGACTGGACCTCCTGGCAGGCCGGCTCCAACTTCTGGCCCAACGCCAACATCGGCGTCGACTCCGTCCAGGCCGAGAGCTCCGGCATGGCCGTCTACGCCCACGAGTTCAGCCACATCCTCGGCGTACTGGACAACTACAACAACCCGTACGGCGTCCCGCCCCGCCGCGCCTACACAGGCATCTGGGAGATGCTCAGCCGGGGCAGCTTCAACGGCCCCGGCGGCCCGCACTCCCGCTGGCTGATCCCGCCGACCTCCGGCGCGTCCATGGGCGCCCAGCACATGCTGCGCAACAAGATCAAGCTGGCGATGGTCGACGAGCAGAACGTGCTGCGCCTGTCCCGTGAGGCACTCGACGAGTCGGGCCTGGTCAAGGCCAGGGTCATCGCCCGCGAGGTGCAGCCGGGCCAGAACGAGCTGTCGGGCGTCAACATCTCCTTCGACACCGGTGACAAGAGCCCGGCCTGCAGCACGCAGACCAACCCGCTCTGCGACGGCGGCGGCTACGAGAACTACACGGTCGAGGTCGTCGACCGGGTCGGCACCGACTCCTTCACCCCCGACTCCGGCGTGCTCATGGCCAAGACCAAGAACCAGGACCGCTCGCCGTTCGAGTGGGTGATCGACGCCAACCCGCAGGACATCGGGATGACCGACTACGTCATGCCCGACGGGACCAAGGTGCCGATCACGATCGGCGACTACCGCCAGCTGTCGGACGCCCTCTTCCACGCGGGCACCGGCTCCGGCAGCCAGTACGAGTACGTCGACCAGGCCAACCGCCTGCACTTCTACGTGACCGACCTGAAGCGCGACCGCAAGGGCACGCTGTCGTACACGGTCGCGATCCGCTCCCTCGACGGCGCGGGCCCGCAGAAGCGCGGCGTCAAGCTGCTGCCCGCGGCCGGGATCCCGGCCGGCAAGGGCGTGACGACCTGCAAGTTCCCGCTGTTCAACACCGGTAAGGCGGCCCCGGCGCAGGGGCAGCACCCCGAGGACGTCAGCGCCTACCTCAACTCCGACGTCTACCGGCTCAAGGCCGAGGTGCAGGGCAAGGGCTGGACCGCCCAGCTGCCCAACGCCCTGGCCGCCGTCGACTTCGGCAAGCAGGAGGCGGTCACGGTCAACGCCGTGCGCGCCTCGGGTGGTGACCGGCTCGCCAAGGTCAAGCTCACCGCGACGTCGGAGAGCGACCCGGCCAAGACGGTGACGGCCACCTGTCCGGTGATCGGCCTCTAGCTTAAGGACGGGGTACGGCTGGCGCGGGCCGTACCCCATCCGCTTGAATCACCCCCGGAGGTGGTCCTTGACAGGGCAGCTGCCGGAGAAGCGGCGTTCGGGGCGTAGGAAGATGCCACTGGCCGCGCCGATCTCGGCGGGCCTCGCGGCCGCGGCGGCCAGCATCCTGGCCGCCTCCGTCGAGTGGGACATCCCGCCCATGGCCAAGGTGGGCGTGACGATGACGGCGGCGCTCCTCGTCGGCCTGACCACTTGGGCCACGACCGAGGCGCGGCCCAAGCGCGAGGCAGCGGCCGAGCCGTCCTCGCGTCCCCCGGACCAGTGGCCGCCCGTGCCCGAGCACTTCACCGGGCGCGTCGAGTCGCTCGCCGAGCTGCGGACGGTCTTCGGCGAGCGGCGCAAGTCCAAGGCCGGCGATGTCTCGCCGCCGCTGGTCGTCTCCGTGTACGGCCGGGGCGGCGTCGGCAAGTCGGCGCTGACGGCCAGGTTCGGGCAGGAGGTCGCCGGCGCGTTCCCCGACGGGCGCCTCTACGCCGACCTGCGGGGCGGCGTCGACGCCCCGGTACGCCCGGAGGAGGTGCTGATCGGGTTCCTGCGCGCGCTGGGCGTCCGGCTGACCACCGATCCCGGCGGCCTCGACGAGCTGCGCAAGCTCTGGCTGACCTGGACCAAGGACCGCAGGATCCTCATCGGCCTCGACAACGCGCACGGCGCCGACCAGGTCAAGCCGCTGATCCCGGCCGAGCCGGGCTGCGCCGTGCTGGTCAGCTCGCGCCAGCCGCTGTTCCTCAACGGCACCTACGACACCCAGCTGGGCGTCTTCAGCGAGGCCCACGGCGTGGAGCTGCTGGCCAGGCTGGCCGGCGGCGACCGGGTGGTCGACGACCTCGCCTCGGCCAAGGAGATCGTCCGGATCTGCGACTACCTGCCGCTGGCGATCAACATCTGCGGCGGCCGGCTGGCCACCCGCGAGCACTGGACGCTGCGCGAGATGGCCGACCGGCTGGCCGACGAGCGCCGCCGTCTCGACCAGCTCGAACTCGCGCAGACCGTCGACAAGAGCGTGCGCGCCTCCGTGCAGCTCAGCTACGACGACTGCACCGGCATGCAGCGCCGCCTGCTGCGTCTGCTGTCCGCGCTCACCTCGCCCGACGTGCCCGGCTGGGTGGCCGGCGAGCTGCTCGACATCTCCGGGCTCGACGGCGCCGACCAGCTGGAGGCGCTGATCGACGCGCAGCTCGCCGAGAGCTCGGGCGTCGACCAGACCGGCGCCATGCGCTACCGCCTGCACGACCTGGTCCGGCTGTTCGCCACCGAGCTGGCCGAGGATGACGATCAGGGCCGGCGCCGGGCCGCGATCGAGCGGGTGCTGTACGGCTACCGCCGCCGCGCGGAGGAGGCGGCCCAGGAACGCTGGCCGCAGGACTGGAGCCGCGGCGGGCGCCGCTCCGGCATCGAGGGGCAGACGCACGCGGGCGACTGGCTCAACGCCGAGCGGCTCTCGTTGCTCGCCATGATCAACCTGGCCAGGAGCTTGGAGCTGTGGGAGCTGACCTCGGGGTTGGCCAGGGCGTTCTGCTCGCTGTGCCACTCGCTGCGCGCCTACTGGACCGACTGGCACGCCGTGGCCGAGGCGGGCTGCGAGGCCGCGCGGCGCACCGGCGACCGGCGCGCCCTGGGCATCGCGCTGCTCGACCGCGCGGCCGTGCAGGGCGGTCTCGGCGGGCACGAGCAGGGCCGGGCGGGCGCCGAGCAGGCGCTGGAGATCTTCACCGACCTGGGCGAGACGTGGTGGGCGGCCCGGGCGATGCGGGCGATCGGCATGGCCCTGTTCAACGACGGCCATCTCGACCGCGCGCAGTCCTACCTGATCGGGGCCATCACCTCCTTCAAGGGCGAAGAGGACGTCTGGTGGATGGCCCGCACCCAGCGCAACCTCGCCGAGATGCGGCTGGCCGAACGACGGCCCGAGGAGGCCAGGGAACTGCTCGAAGACGCCCTTGAGGTGTTCAAGCACGCGGGCAACCGCTACTCCGAGGCCCAGACGCTCCGTGCCTACGGCGAGGTGCTCGCCGCGCAGGCCCGCGGCCGGCACCGCGAAGGCGAGCACCGGGCGGCTCTGGAGGGCTTCACCAAGGCCGGCTTCAGCCTCGACCGCGCCGCCGAGATGTTCCGCCAGCGGGGCGAGCTGTGGGAGGAGGCCCGTTGCCTGCGCGCCGCCGGCGAGGTCGGCGACCCGTCCAACGGGCTTCGCGAGCTCGACTTCGTCCGGCGGGCGGAGGAGATCCTGGTGGCCCTCGGCGACTCCTGGGGAGTGGCGCGCACGGCGCTTTCGGCCGGGCGGGCGCTGGCCAGGCTGGGCCGGATCGAGGAGTCGGAGCGTGAGCTACGCCGGGCCGTACATGCCTTCGAGGAGCTCGACGACCGGTGGTGGATGGCGCTCAGCCTGCGCTACCTCGGCGAGGCGCACCTCGACTCGGGCGGGCCGCGCGCGGCCGTCGAGCCCCTGACCCAGGCCAGGGACATCTACCGCAGCCTCGGCAACGAGGCCGGCATGCGCAGGACGCTGGAGCTGCTGAGGAAGGTGGAGTCCTGATCAGGGGAGCGGAGCTCTGATCAGCTCACCGGCGGCCTGCCGGGCCTGGAAGATGCTCTCCTCGAACAGCTTGCGCACATGCGCGGCCTGGTCGGACAGCTCCCTGATGTGCGTACGGGCCTGCTCGTCGTGGACGGTCTCGGCGATCAGCTGCTGGTAGTCCGGCGTCCGCGCGGCCAGCGCCTCCAGCCGCCGGTGCGCGTGGAAGACCTTGTCCGCCTTGACCACCTGCTTGGCGTACTTCTCCAGGTGGCGCACCCGCCGCGACAGCGACGTCCAGGCCGCGTCCAGCGCGGTGGTGTACGGCTTGAAGGCGTCCTCCATGCCGGTGGGCAGGTCGCGAGGGATGAGCCGGCCGTGCTCGGCGTGCATGGACGACAGCTTGGCCAGCCGCTGGGCGATCTGCCACACCTCCTCCGGCAACGTCACCCGATTGTCGATGGTGTCGATCAGCCCTGCCCTGTTCACCTGGGAGTTCAGGATCGCGTCCACGGCGTCCTGGGCGCGGCGAAGCAGCATCTGGCAGGGATAGTCGAGATCTTCGGGTAGGACGTAGTGGGCGGCGTACTCGGAGGCGAGCCGGAGACGTTTCTTGGCCGCCCGGTTCGTCGAGTCCACAGCCATCCACCGCAGCAGCGCGATCAGGCTCATCCCGAGCGCGGCCACGATCGCGCCGCTCGTGTCGGTCACGGCCCAGATCATCATCAGGAGCGCCGGAAGGACGAGGAGCAGGACGGGATTGAAAGAGGAGCCCATCTGCCGGCCGGTTCTGGCCATGCGGAGAAGGTGCGGGCTGGATCGCAGCTGGATGGAGATGTCCGGAGGCAGGGATGGGTCGATCACCAGCCTCGGGGGCAGAGCACGCGGATCCATACCGTTCATGCTGCGTTATGAACCTCGAATCCGCTCATTTTTAAGCGACATATAGGGTCTAATCAATGAACGAGATGACGCGATGGATCGATCTGGAAGGCGCCGTCAACGTGCGCGACCTGGGTGGACTCACCACCCATGACGGCGGCGTCACCCGCTACGGACGGATTTTTCGGGCGGACAATCTCCAAGGGCTCACCGACAAGGACGTGTCCCGGCTGGTCGGCGAGCTCAAACTGCGCCACGTCGTGGACCTCCGCTCCAACGCCGAGGTCGCGCTGGAGGGCCCCGGCCCGCTGACCCGGATGCCCGAGGTGACGCATCACCATCTGACCCTGTTCGCCGAGGGAGGCAGGCACACCGACGTCGAGGCCGACACCATCGACGGCGACCGGGTGCTGCCCTGGCAGGAGCGTCAGCTGGACGAGGACCTGCGGATGACCGGTTTCTACTACGGCTACCTGCGGGACCGGCCCGACGCGGTGGTTGCCGCGCTGCGGGCGATGGCGCTGAACGACGGCGCGGCCGTGGTGCACTGCGCGGCCGGCAAGGACCGCACCGGGGTGCTGTCGGCGTTGGCCCTGGAGGTGACGGGCGTCACCCGGGAGGGGATCATCGCCGACTACGTGGCCACCGGGGAGCGGCTGGAGCAGGTGCTGCGGCGGCTGCGGGGCAGCGCCACGTACCGCGACGACCTCGACTCACGGCCCGCAGACGACCACATGCCGCGGGCGCGGTACATGGAGCAGTTCCTGTCGGTGCTGGACGAACGGTTCGGCGGGCCGGCGGCGTGGCTGGAGTCACACGGGTGGACGGAGGCCGACACGGAGATGATGCGGGCCCGCCTACGCGAGTAGGCCCTCCGGCCGTCCTTCCTTGGGAACGCCTGCCGCGATGAGCCGTCTGCTCCCGCTCCCCCCGGAGGGGGTGTCCCTCCAAGGACCCCAGCCACCACGGACCGTTGTCGTCCGCCCCTCCGGAGGGGGTTCCCTTCCTGGGACCTCAGCCACTACGGGCTGGTTTCTTTCGCTCCCCCGGAGGGGGTATCCCTCCAAAAGGACCTCAGCCACCACAGACCGTCACCGGGGACCGAGACGGTCGTGTGACGACGCATCAGGTTCTTTCAGCCGCACCCTGCTGCAGCCGCACGACAACGCGCTCGGCCGCCGACCGGCGGGCCGCCTCGATGACGGTCAGCACGTCGATCACGCTGCCGGGGCTCACCGGCGGCGGCGTGCCCGCGCGCAGGCAGGACTCGACGCCGCGGTAGAAGTCGAGATACGCCCCAGCCTCAGTGCGGACCGCAGTTTTGTCGTCTTCTGTCCCGACAAGCCCCCACATCGTCTCGCTCTCCTCGCCGAACCCCGGCGAGTCGGGCGAGATCCCGGCGCGCAGCCGTTCCTCCTGCACGTCCATCCCGTACTTGACGTACGCCCCCCGCGACCCGAGCACCCGGAACCGCGGCCCGCCCTGAGCGGCCAGCGCACCCGCCCACAGGTGTGACCGGGCGCCACTGACGTGGGACAGCGCGATGAACGTGTCGTCGTCGGCCGCCACCCCCTCGCGCCGGATGTCACTCTCCGCGTAGACGTCGCGCACCGGGCCGAGCAGTTGCAGCGCCTGGTCCACCAGGTGGCTGCCCAGGTCGTAGAGCAGGCCGCCGACCTCCTCGGGGCCGCCGGCCTCACGCCAGCCGCCCTTAGGTACCGGCCGCCAGCGCTCGAACCGGGACTCCAGGCGCAGGACCTCACCGAAGCGGCCCTCTGCGGTGAGCCGACTCAGGGTGCGGAAGTCGCCGTCCCAGCGCCGGTTCTGGAAGACGGTCAGCATCAGGTCGCGCTCGGCCGCCAGCCGTACGAGCTCGCGGGCCTCCTCGGCGGTACGGGCGAGAGGTTTGTCGACCACGACCGGCTTGCCGCGGGTGAGCGCTTCGGTGGCCACCGACACGTGGGTCTTGTTCGGTGAGGCGACGACCACGAGGTCGCAGCGGTTCCACAGCCCGGCCAATTCGGGCACGGGGACCGCGCCGTAACGGGCGGCCACCTCGTCGGCTCGCGCCGGGTTTCCGGTGACGACGGCGGACAGCCGCAGGCCGGGCGTGGCATGGATCAGGGGCGCGTGGAAGTACGCGCCCGCCGTGCCGTACCCGACCAGACCGACCTCGATCTCGCTCATCGGCCCAGCGTAACGCGAGCCCCACCGCCCTCTCCCGGCGCGGGGGGATCTCCCGCCATGCGCGGTCAGGCGTGCGGCGGGGGTCTCTCGCCATGCGCGGACAGGCGTGCGGTGGACTCTCTCGCGTGGTGGGTCCGGCGTGCGGTGGGGTCTCACACGTGGTGGGTCCGGCGTGTGGCGGAGGTTGGTCGCCGTCGTCGGTCCAGCGTGCGGTTGGGGGGTCGCTCCCGTCTTCAGCCTGGCGTGCGGCGGGAGCGCCCCGTGGGCTGCCGCCGCCGCTACTACTCGTCGTCGCGTTCGGCCAGGAAGCGTTCGAACTGGGCGGCGAGTTCGTCGCCCGTGGGCATCGGGGTGGCCTCGGCGATCAGGTTCTCGCGGTCGGTGCCGCCCGCGAACGCGTCGTACTGCTGCTCAAGACCGCTGATGGCCGTCGACAGCTCGGTCGAGGCCTGGATCTGCTCCTCGATCTCGGTCGTGGTGCGCTGGGCCGCCTCGCGCAGCGCGTCCAGCGGGAAGAGCAGGCCGGTGCCCCGGGTGACCGCCTCCAGGGCGGCGACCGCGGCGTGCGGGTATTCGGCCTGCGACAAGTAGTGCGGCACGTGGACCGCGTACCCCAGCGCGTCGTGCCCCTGGGAGCCGAGCCGGAACTCGATCAGGGCGGCCACGCTGGCCGGCACCTGTACCCGGCCGAAGGAGCTGGTCTGGGCGTTGATCAGCTCGGGACGGCTGGCGTGCATGGTGATGCCGAGTGGCCGGGTGTGCGGGACCGCCATCGGGATGCCGTGCAGCGTGACAATCTTGCTGATCTTCAGCTGGTCGATCAGGGCGCCGACCGCCCGGGTGAACAGCTCCCACTCACGGTCCGGCTCGGGTCCGCTCATCACCAGGAAGGGGGTGCCGGTGGCGTCCTTCGCGGCGTAGACGGCCAGCTCGGGGCTCTCGCACTCGACCCATCTGTCGGTGTCGAAGGTCATGATGGGCCGCCGCGAGCGATAGTCGAGGAGGCGATCCACATCGAACGTCGCCACGGTCCGGTGCTCCAGCTCAGCCAGCAGGTGGCCCAGCGCGAGGCGCCCGGCACCACCGGCGTCGACGAAGCCGTCGAAGTGGTACAAGAGCACGGGATCGGCCAGCTCGGGCGCATCTTCTGCGAGCTTGTAGAGATCCGTCGGGTCGAACACGGTTGGACAGCCTTTCCCTAGGTACTCTCTCCAGAACCTACGACGAGCCGCAACGATTCCGTGCAAGGCACCCTATCGAGGGAGAATGGTGGACATGGACGAGGATCCGGAGCTCGAAGAGTTCGCGACACGGATGTTCGACCTGGCCAGGGCGGGCGACACGGAGACGTTGCGCGCCTACGTGGACGCCGGGGTTCCGGCAAATCTCACCAATAGCAAAGGTGACACTTTGCTGATGCTTGCGGCTTATCACGGTCACGCCGCGACCGTCCGGATGCTCGCCGAGCTGGGCGCCGACCCGGGAAGAGCGAACGACCGTGGCCAGACACCTCTGGCGGGTGCCGTGTTCAAGAAGGAGTCTGCCGTGGTCAGAGCGTTGCTCGACGCGGGCGCGGATCCGGCGGCCGGAGCCCCCTCGGCGGTGGACACGGCGCGGATGTTCGCGAACGACCAGTTCCTTGAATGGTTCCGGCAAATCAGCACATAGCGTGAAATATGGCGAAATGTCCGGGAAGTTATCGAGTGTGGCCTTTCGAACAGTCCATCGTCATGCTGGGAAGGTGGTTACTTCTGCGCACTCCTTCAGTAGGCGACCGCTTCGCATCCCTCCATTGCCATGCCCGTTCCCGAACGAGATCAACGTGCACGCCACAGAGATCGACTCGGAAAGCCACGCATGGCTGGCCGCCTCGCACATGCTCGCCGGAGCCGACACGATCGAGCACTTCCGGCGCTCAAAGATCGGCCTGCTCGCCGCACGTACCAACCCCACCGTGCCGCGGGACAGTCTCAGGCTGATCAACGACTGGTACAACTGGCTCTTCGCGTTCGACGACGCGTTCTGCGAGGGCGAGCTGATGGGACACCGGGCCTCTGCGCTGGCCCGCGCCCTTCCGCCGCTCCTCGAGATCCTCGACGGCCGCAAGGAGCCGGATGCCACCGACCCGTTCGGGCTCGCCCTGAGCGAGCTGCTCCACCGAATCTCGGACACCGCCACGCCCGCTCAAGTGGACAGATGGCGCATCACGGTAAAGGAGTACCTCTTCGCCCAGATCTGGGAGGCGGCCAACCGCGAGGTCGACCTGATCCCCACACCCGAGGACTACGTGCTCATGCGCCGCATCACCGGGGCCACGTACACCTGCCTCGCGCTCATCGACGCGTGCGGCGGTTACCGGCTGGAAGCGGAGGAATGGCACCATCCGGACGTGCGCGCGCTCTCCGACCTCGCCTGCGACCTCATCGGCTGGGACAATGACCTGCTGTCGTACGCCAAGGAGCGCGGCAACGACAAGGCCCGGCACAACCTCGTCACGGTGCTGGCCACGCACAAGACCCTCACGCTGCAAGAGGCGCTGCAAGAAGTGGCGAACATGCACAACGAAGCCATCGCCGCCTTCCTCGACCGGCGCGCGGCGCTCGACCACTGGGCCTCGTTACCGGTGCACAAGTATGTACGCGGCCTCGAACACTGGGTGCGCGGGCACATCGCGTTCTCGCTCGGCAGCGCCCGCTACGTCCACGCCTGGCCGATCGGCACGTGCTGGCCGCAGGCCGTCTAGTCGAGATCTCCTGGGGCGTCCAGCTCGCCGAGCGCGAGCGCGGACGCCTCATCGAGGTCGAGCCGCGTGCCCTCATCGAAGGCGTTCTTGTAGGAGTCGTCGCCCATCACCTTCTGGCACTCCTTGACGCACTGCTCGTGGTCGCTGGTGAGGAACGGCGCACCGAGCATGGGCAGGCCGGCCGTCTTCCAGTTCTGATGGAGCGCGCCGAGCAGTCGCGCGGCGAGCGGCGCCTGGTCCATGACGGCGAAGATCCGGGCCGTGGTCTCCAGCACCAGCAGCGTGCCGAGCGTGTCGTGGAAGTGGCGCTTGATCCGCAGTCCCTCACGCGCACTCTGCAGCGCGTCCTCGGCCCGGCCCGTCGCCAGCCGGGTGATGGACAGCGACCACTGCGCGTACGAGCTCAGCCACAGCTCGCCGCGTTCGCGGCACACCTGCAGGCAGTCCTGCAGCAGGGACTCGGCCTCATACAGCTCACCTTGCGCGGACAGCACCAGCGACAGCTCCACGATGGCCGGTAGCAGGCCCGGGTTGAGCTCCTTGTTGTCGGTGTTGAACTCGATCGCCACACCCAGCAGCGCGCTGGCCTTCTGCAGGTCGCCCTGCAGCAGGGCCGCCGTCCCCTGCATCTTGGAGGCGAGGATGACCGCCTTGGAGTCGCCGACCCTGACCGCCTCGGTGCTGCACTGCTCGGCCGCCGCCAGCGCGCCGGCGCTGTCGCCCTGGCCGCTGCGTACGTAGGACAGCACCCAGAGAGCCTTGCACCGCTGCTTGCTCACTCCCGGGTTGGCCTGCAGAGCGCGTTCCAGGTAGAGCCGGCCTTCGCGTACGAATCCGCAGCAGACCCACATGAACCACAGCGACGACAGCAGGGTCAGCGCCAGAATGGATTCCCCGGGCGACCGCAGCGCGTGCTCAAGGGCCACCCGCACGTTGTCGTGCTCCTGGCGCATGCGGACGAACCAGTAGATCTGCCTCGGCCCCGACCAGGCGTCCTCGCTGCGCTGCGCCAGGCTCAGGTAGTACTCCAGATGCCGGTGCCGCATCTGCTCGGTCTGGCCGAGCTTGTCCAGCCACTCCTCGCCGTACTCCGCCAGCGTGTCGATGAGCTTGTAGCGGACCCCGGCGTGATTGCTCCTGATCAGCAGGATCGACTTCTCCACCAGCCCGGTGACCAGGTCGGTGATGTCCTCGGACGGCAGCCGGTCGTCGGAGCACACGAACCTGGCCGCGTCGAGCTCGAAATCGCCCGCGAACACCGACAGCCGCGCCCACAGCAGTCTCTCCGCCGGTTCGCACAACTCGTGGCTCCATCCGATCGCCGCGCGCAGCGTCTGATGGCGCGGTAGTGCCGTACGACTGGCTCCCGCCAGCAGGCTGAACCGGTCGGCCAGCAACCCCAGGATCTGATCGACCGACAGCGCCCGCAGGCGTACGGCCGCCAGCTCGATCGCCAGCGGAATGCCGTCGAGCCGGCGGCACAGCTCGGCCACCGCCCCGATGCTCTGCTCGTCGAGCACGAAGTCAGGCATGACCGCGCCGGCCCGAGCCCCGAACAGCTGCACCGACTCATTGGTGAACAGGCTCTCGGTCGGGTCGTCGCCCGGAACCTGCAGCGGCGGCACGGGCACCACGTGCTCGTAGGGCAGGTGCAGCGACTGGCGGCTGGTGGCCAGCACCTTCAGGTTAGGAGCGCGCTCCAGCAGCTCCTCGACCAGCTCGGCGCAGCCCTGCACCAAATGTTCACAGGTGTCGATGATGAGCAGCATGTCGCGCTCGCCGACCCACTCCGACAGCGACTCGGACTCGGTCCGCGACGACTGGTCGGCGATGCCCAGCGCCGACGCGATGGTGTGCTTGACCATCCCGGCGTCCTGCAACCGGGCCAGGTCGGCGAACCAGACGCCGTCCTCGTACTGGGAGCGGATCTGGTGCGCCAGCCGGAGCACCGTGCGGGACTTACCGACACCGCCGATGCCCGTGACCGTCACCAGCCGCGACTCGGCGAGATGTCGCTTGAGGTTGGCGAGCAAGCGCGTCCGCCCCACGAAGCTGGTCAGCTCCGACGGCAGATTGCCTTCTCGCCGCCAGCCGGTCGGGGTGGCCATGGGCGACCTCACGGGGGATAGGCGACACCTGCTTTGGCATCGTACCCTTGGGGCCCTTCGCCGCACGGGATAAGCCGCGCGGGCCGGGAATGGGTTTGTCCCTCTGAGTAGCATGTATACCGTGAGTGAATTCCTCCCGGAGCAGACGGGCGACGATACGGACCTCGGCTGGGGCGACTGGCGCGACTCCCAGGACACCGACCCGGACTCCTTCTACCTGGACGACAAGCCACCTCACTGGGGGTGACCGTCCGTGAGGCGCGCCTTGGGCGCTGGTAAGGCAGGCAGGCCAGGTACGGAGACCGTCCCGCGGCAGGCCGCCTTGCTACTCCGCCAGAAGTACGTCACCGGCCGGCGCAGACGTCCGCCACCGTGCCGCTGAGGGGCCTGCGCCACCGAAGGCGGGCGGCCCCGGCGGCGGTGGCGGATCTTCCTGCAGCGGCGGGCGTCTCAGCTGACCACGTCCTTGCGGCGGAAGCGGCGGAAGGCCACCGCGATCAGGATGGCCGCGTACGTCACCGACACCGACGCGCCCTTGGCCATGCCGCTCCAGTCGAGCTCCGGTGCGATGGCGTCCAGCCAGGCCGTGTTCCAGAAGGTCGGTAGAAACTCCCGCAGCGACCCCAGCGCCTCCACGGCCTGCAGGATGGTGCTGATGATCCACAGGCCCACCGCCCCGCCCACCGCGCCGAGTGGTGAGTCGGTCATCGTGGAGATGAGGAACGCCAGCGCCGCCACCACCAACTGGCTCACCAGGGCGTAGCCGATCACGATGCCGAAGCGCGGCAGCACGTCGAGCGCCGGGATCGTCTCACCCGTGCCGGGCACCTGAATGTCGTGCCAGCCGAACGCCAGTGTGCCGGCGAGCAGTGCCATCAGGGGCAGGCAGATCACCGCCGCCGCCGAGTAGCCGAGCGCCACGATGATCTTCTGCCGCAGCAGCCGGTCACGCGGCACCGGCGCGGCCAGCAGGTATCGCAGCGACGACCAGCTGGCCTCGCTCGCCACGGTGTCGCCACAGAACAGGGCGACGGCCACGACCAGCAGGAAGTTGGCCGACACCGACAGGGCGAACGCCGCGAAGTTGAGACCGCCGGCCGTCGCCAGGTCCGAGATGCGCAGCGCCGACTGTTGCTGCCCGCTGGGCTGCGGGCCGAACTGGAAGGCGATCACCAGGATCCACGGCAGCGCGAGCAGCAGCCCGAACATGACGAGCGTGCGCCGCCGCTTGAACTGCCTGACGATCTCGACCCGCAACGGCAACGTCCGGCGGGGCGCGTAGCCGGTCGCCGACCGGGCGGTGGACCCGGTCGCGGAACCTGGCGCGGAGCCTGTCGCGGTCCCTGAGCCGGTCAAGGTCGCGGTCCCGTTTGTGGAGCCGTTTGTGGAGCCGTGGGTCACGACTTCTCTCCGATGAGGTCGAGGAACACGTCTTCGAGGCGCGGCCCATGTCCGTTGGTGGAGGTGGCGGCGCTGAGCAGCACTGACACCGGACCCGCCGACACCAGACGGCCTCTGTGCATGACCACCACATGGCTGCACGTCTGCTCGACCTCCGCCAGGAGGTGGCTGGAGACGATCACCGTACGGCCGTCGCGGGCATAGCGCTTGAGCACCTCGCGCATCTCCCTGATCTGGGGCGGGTCGAGGCCGTTGGTGGGTTCGTCGAGGACGAGCAGGTCGGGCAGGCCGAGCATGGCCTGGGCGATCGCCAGCCGTTGCCGCATGCCCTGCGAGTAGGTGCGTACGGCCCGCTCCAGCGCCTTGCCCAGATCCGCGATCTCCAGAGCTTCGTCGAACCGGGCGTCGGCGGCGGGGCGGCCGGTGGCGGCCCAGTAGAGCTCGATGTTGTCGCGGCCGGACAGGTGCGGCAGGAACCCGGGCCCCTCGACGAACGACCCGAGCCTGGACAGTACGGGCGCGCCGGGTGTCACCCGGTCGCCGAAGATGCGGACCTCACCGGCGTCGGGCTGGATGAGGCCCATCATCATGCGCATCGTGGTCGTTTTGCCCGCGCCGTTGGGGCCGAGCAGGCCCAGCACCTGACCGCGCTCGACCCGGAACGACAGGTCGTCCACGGCCAGCTCACCATTGCGGTACGCCTTGGTGAGCCCCCTGATCTCCAACGGCACCTCTTCGCCAGGCACGGGTCCCGTTCCATCGGGCACGGGTTCCGCTCCACCGGGTACACGTCCCGCGCCGGACGGATCGGCGTCCTTCACGAAGACACCGGATCGACCGTTGCCCCGGACGGCGATGGCATGGCCGTCGTCCTCGCCGTGCACGTCGGACGGGCTGCCGTCCTTCTGGACGGTGGCGGTCCGGCGGCGGTCGCGTGCAGCGAGGATCCGGCGGCGGGACGGGGTCCGGCCGGTGGCCATGATGAGCGCGGCCAGCGCGATGGCGGCGAGCGGCATCGCCCACACCCACCACGCCACCCCGGTCGTGGGTGCGGCCAGCGCGGACACCGTCGGTACGGCGAGGGCGGGCGCCGCCAGGCCGACCCGGTAGGAGGCCGGTTCGGCGGGTGTCGCGTAACCCATGTCGGTCGTCGTCACCGCCAGCCGCAGCCGGTGTCCCACCGCGAAGCGGTAGTCGACGGCGGGCAGCGTGACCGTGGTCTCCACGCTGTCGGCGCCCTCCGGAACCGTCACGCGCAGCGGCGAGACCAGCCCGGCGGGCAGGTTGGGCGGCTGTACGGTGTCGGCCACGTCATAGACCTTGGCGAACAGCGTCACCTGGCCCTTGCCGTAGACCTTCAGCTTGACCGAAGGGCTGCCGGTGAGCTGGAGCGGGGCGGTGAGCGGCGCCGACTCGAAGACGGCCACCTGGCCGGGCATGTCGAGCCCGACGCTGAGGTTGGTCGCGCCGCCGCTCCCGCCGAGCAGGCCGCCGGTGCCGGGCACTGTGGAGATGGAGGCGGGTGAGCCGCCGGGCGGGTTGGCGATGTTCTGCTCGGGGCCCTTGAGCGTGACCGCGGTGGTGGCGGTGCCGCCGAGGCCGGGGTAGGCGGCGGACTCGGGGTGGAGCCTGATGCGCTGGCGGGTGCCGGGGTCGCGGCCGCCGTCACGGGTCACGGTGAACCGCTCCGGGACCGGTGAGCCGTCACCCTTGAGGTAGTGGCCGAACCAGCCGGCCGTCTGGTCGTAGAGCCAGTCGGCCTCGCCGTTGCCGCCGTCGTGGCCGCCGTCGAACCAGGCCAGGCTCACCGGCGTGCCCGCGGCGGCGATAGCCTTGGCGTTGGCGTCGGCCTGGCCGAGCGGGAACAGCGAGTCGCGCTGCCCCTGGATGAGCAGCGTCGGCGCCTTGATGCGGCCGGCCACCGTCACCGGACTGGACTTGCGCAGCAGCTCGATGGCCTCCGGCGTGGCCCGCCCGGTCTTGGCGACCTGCTGGTACATCTCGCAGACCGCGGGCAGGAACCTGCCGCACCTGGCCTGCTCGGCCGTCAGCGGCACGCTCTGCTGACTGAGCGCGCCCAGCCCCTGAGCCGCGCCGAGCCCCTGAGTCGCGCCGCCGCCCTGGACCGGGGCGCCGCGGCCGAAGAAGTAGCCCGCCCACATGCGCTTGAACACGCCGTTGGCCGGACCCTGGCCGCCGCCGTCGGGGAACAGCGAGTCGGCCAGGTCGGCCCAGGTGATCTGCGGCACGATCGCGTCCACGCGGCTGTCATAGGCGGCCGTCATCAGCGCGATGGCTCCGCCGTACGAGCCGCCCGCGATGCCCACACGCGGGTCGCCGGGTGCGTCGAGCCGGACCTCGGGCCGCTTGGCCAGCCAGTCGATGAGCTGCTTGACGTCCTTGACCTCGTAGTCGGCGGAGTTGAGCGCGATCTCGCCGGTCGAACGGCCGAAGCCGCGAGCCGACCAGCTCAGCACCGCGTAGCCGTCCTGCGCCAGTCGCTGAGCCTGCTGGCGCACGCTCTGCTTGCTGCCGCCGAACCCGTGCGCGAGCAGCACGACCGGAGCCTTCCCGCCACCCGCGGCCGGGAAGAACGTCGCGTCGAGCTCGACCCGCTGGTCATCGGCCGGCCCGTCGACGACGGAGATGCGCTGGTCGAGGCCCTTCGCCTCGGGGGCGGACGGCCACACCAGCCACGTCACCACCCCCGCGAGGGCGAGTACCGCGACCAGCGCGGCCACACGTTTCATGTGGTTGAGCCTACTTTCCACACCTGAGAAACCCCTGAGACAGCGGATCAGCCCAAGATCGCGTAGACCGTGGACGCCCGCGCGGCCGGCTCGGCCGCCCCGTCGGCCGTCAGCGTCACGTCGGAGAAGGCCAGCGTCCGGCCGAGTTTGGAGATGCGTACGTCGATGAGTACGTCCTTGCCCGTCACCGGCCGCTGGAACGTCGTCGACTGCTGCACCGTCGTCATCGGCACGAACCCGCCCCTGGCCGAGGAGATCGCGATGACCGTGGCCGTGTCGGCGGCGGCCATCATGGCCTGGCCACACAGCCCGCCGCCCTCTCTGGCCAGCGCGTCGGACCAGGGCAGGCACACCACCGCGTGGCGGTCACCCAGCTCCCGCACGCGCAGCCCGAGCTGCTGGATCCAAGGCGCGAAGTAGTCGCGCAGAATGGCCTCACCGTCTTCTGGAGTCACCCGCCCATCATGCAGGCTGGCAGGCATGAGCGAGGAGACGCGGCGAGAGCCTGTGGATAACTTCCTGCCACGGACGCCGCCTGTGGAAAAGCCGCCAGTGAGTGAGGTCTTCCTGCCCGCCACGTACGCGCACGCCGTCCCGTACGACCTCTACGACCGGTTGCGGCGGGAAGCCCCCGTCTGCCGGATTCCCGAACCGGCGGTCGGCCCGTGGCGCGAGGGGCCCGGATACTGGGGCGTGTTCCGGCACGCCGACGTCAAGCACGTGCTGCGCGCGGCCGACGACTTCTCCTCGCACCTGGGCGCCACGCAGATCCGTGACCCCGACACCCCCGCCGACCTGGCCTTCGTGCAGGCGATGATGCTGAACACGGACCCGCCGGACCACTCCCGGCTGCGCAGGATCGTGGCGGCCGCGTTCACGCCGCGCGCGGTGCGGGCGCTGGAGCGGACGATCGCCGAGCGGGCCGCGTCGCTCTTCGCCGCGGGCGGCTGCGACTTCGTGGAGGTCGCCGCCGACCTGCCCGTCTGGACGCTCGCGCACGTCATGGGCGTGCCGGACGAGGACAGGCGGCTGCTGTACGACTGGGCGTCCCGGGTGATCGGCTACCAGGACGCCGACTACGCGGGGCTGTCCACGGCCGACGCCGAGTCGCTCAGCCCGATCGGCCGCCTCGCCACCGCCTCCCGTCCGCGGCTCGGGCCAGGGGTGAACCCCCGCTCCCGGGCGGCATTGGCGGACATGTTCGCGTACGCCCACGCGCTGGCCAAGACCACCCACGGCGAGTCGGTCATGTCGGCCATGAGGGACGGCGGCCTGACCGAGGCGGAGTTCGAGAACATGTTCTTCCTGTTCGCCGTCGCCGGCAACGAGACGCTGCGCAACGGCATCCCCGGCGGCCTGCTCACCCTCCTCGACCACCCCGCCCAGCTGGCCCGGCTGCGCGCCGACCCCGCCCTGCTCGGCTCGGCGGTGGAGGAGATGCTGCGGTTCTGGCCGCCGGTCATGGACTTCCGCCGTACGGCCACCCGCGACCTCACACTCGGCGGCCGGAGCATCCGCGCGGGCGAGAAGGTCGTCGTCTACCACGCCTCCGCCAACCGCGACCCGTCCGTCTTCACCGACCCCGACCGGTTCGACATCGCCCGCACCCCGAACGACCACGTCAGCTTCGGCTTCGGCCCGCACTTCTGCCTCGGCGCCCACCTGGCGCGCGTGCAGTTCCGGGCGGTCTTCGCCGAGCTGCTCGCCTGGGACGTCGAGCTCGCGGGGGCGCCCGTCCGCCTCACGTCCAACTTCCAGAACGGACTCAAACACCTGCCCGTACGGCTGAGTCACCGAGGAAAGCCGTCGACCTCCGCCTGACCATGAGCGCCGGTCTCGATGCCTTCGACGGCAGAACAACAGCACGAGGGACATGCACGTATTGCTCCGGAAGAAGGCATCGTAAGATTTCCGCCGTGAAGCCTCCCGCAATCATCAAGACCGCCGCCGAGTGGGCCCTGCCGCACTGGACCCGCGGGCAGGCGGGGCGCGAGACGCCGCCCGACCTGTTCAGGGTTCTCTACTACGGCTGGCTGGTGGCGTTCACGTTCAAGGTGCTCGGCGCGACCTGGGACGTCTCCTGGCACTTCAAGTGGCTGCGCGACGACCTGGCGCCGCCTCACCTGCTCAACTCCGTCGGCACGGCCCTGGCCCTCGCGCTGACCGTGATCCACGGCTACACCGGCTTCGGCGTGGACAAGGCGGCGCTCCGGCTGATCCAGTGGGGCACCGGCATATTTCTCGTCGCGGTGCCGCTGGACCTGATCAACCACCGGGTCAACGGCCTGGACATCACCTCGTGGAGCCCGTCCCATCTTATGCTGTACGGGGGCTCGTTCTTCATGATCGCCGGGGTGATCCGCGGCTGGTTCATGGGTGCGCCGCCCGGCAGGGAGCGCACGGTCATGCTGGGCGCGTTCTTCGCGTTCTTCCTGGAGAACGTGCACTTCCCTGAGCAGCACCAGGAATACGGCATCCTGTCGATCGGCGCCTGGGACAACCACGCCATCTACGCCGAGCCCATCCTGCTGCGGTTCGCCGCCGACCAGATGGGCCGTCCGGTCGACCGGGTGATGATGACCAACTTCACCCTTCCCGTGCCGGACTTCCTCTATCCGGTGTACGCGGTGGTCGTCGGCGTGACCGTGCTGGTCGTGGCCCGGATGATGATCGGCAGGTTCGGGGCGGCGACGCTGGTGGCCGGCTCCTACCTGGCCTTCAGGACGGTGGCCTGGCCGTTGCTGACGTTGACCAATTTCCCGCCGTCCGCGCTGCCGTACTTCCTGGTGATCGCCGGTATCTGCGTGGATCTCGCGTTCGCCGTACGTCTGCCCATGCGGGGTCTGGCGCCGGTGCGCGCGGTGATCGGGGCGGCCGTGGCGACGGCCGCCGTCTACGGCGCGCTCACCGCGCAGAGCTCGATCATGGGAGCGGTGTACGGCGCGCTGAAGGAGCAGACCGGCCTGCTCGGCGCGCCTCCCCTGGTCCCGTCGTCGGCCGTCTGGGCCGGGGCGGGGCTGATGATCGCCTGGCTGGTCTGCGAGTGGCTCGCGACGCGGCGTCAGCCGATCGAGGCCCGGGTGATCGCGACCGCCACGCCGTAGGCCATCCCCATCAGGGCGACCTCGGCGGCCACCCAGCCGACCACGGCCGTGGGCTCGGCCCGGCGGATCAACGGCAGCAGCCGGAACCTGATGTGCCCGGCCAGCGGCACCAGCAACGCGGTGAGCGTCAGCTTCACCACCACGAGCACCCCGTAGTGGCTGGTCACGATGGCGCCCGGCAGCTCCACGCCGGGCGTCAGCGCCATCGTGCCGAGCCCGGTGATCAGCCCGGACAGGCCGACCAGCAGCAGGCAGACGGTCGCCATCCTGGAGAAGCGCGGCAGCGCGGCGGCCAGCAGCGACGGCCGCGGCGCGACGAACACCGCCACCGCCACCAGGCCGCCCGCCCACGCCGCCGCGCCCATCACGTG
This sequence comes from Nonomuraea sp. NPDC049129, assembly GCF_040648495.1. Lineage (NCBI taxonomy): Bacteria > Bacillati > Actinomycetota > Actinomycetes > Streptosporangiales > Streptosporangiaceae > Nonomuraea > Nonomuraea sp. NPDC049129. Next base: position 188,435 of record NZ_JBEZDU010000002.1, read on the forward strand.
CGTCTCCATCGCGATCATGATGGGGTCGTGCCAGACGGAGTTGACCGCGTGACCGGTCACCGGAATCGGCAGCAGGCCGAACAGCGCCACGATGATCCGCAGCTCGGCGGGCACCTTCTCGCCGAACCGCACGGCCATTAGCCCGATGCCCGCCGCCACCAGCGCGCACGCGGCGCTGAACAGCAGGCCCTGCCCGGTGCCGACGCCGTCGACGTAGGCGGCGATCATGCCGACCGTGGGCAGGCCGCCCGGGTTCAGCTCGGCCGTCTGGAACACGATCGTCAGCAGCGCGCAGACCGCCCACGCCCACGCGGCGGTGACGGTGAGCGGCCGCGTCCTGCGCAGGACCGGCTCGGTCAGCTCCGGCGCGTCGAAGCCGAGCAGCTTGGGCACCAGGCTCAGCCCCACCACGGCCACGGCCGCCAGATCGAGCAGCACCCGTACGATCGGCAGCCCGTACGCCACGACCGGCCCCGGCATCGGGATGCCCGGCACCGCCTCCTGGGCGGTGAACGTGCTGGCCGCCACGGCGGCGACGATCGCGCACACCGCGAACGCCCCGACCACCCACCGCCCGCCGATGCGCTGCCCAGGGGGCGCGGTGATCGTCACGCGCCCGCCCTCTCGCCGTCACGCGTCTCGCCCTCGGGCGTCGAGCTGACCGCCTTCTCGCTGTCGGCTGGGGCCGGGGTGCGGGCGCGGCGCAGGGACACGGCCGTGCCGGCGGCCAGCACCAGCAGCGCCCCCACGATCCAGACCACGGCCATCCCCGCCCCGCCGTTCGCCGCCGCCTCGGCGGCCTCGGCCCCGGCGTCCCCGGTGCCGCCCTTGACGGCGTCCTGCGTCCCGGCGCCCTCCTGTACGGCCGTGGCGCCCGCCGCGAGAGTAAAACTGATCTTGCCGGTGACCGGATGCCCGTCGGCCGACAGGATCCGGTAGCCCACCACGTAGGCCCCGGCCGTCCGCAGCGGCTTGACCTTGATCGACACCTTCTCAGCGGCGACCTCGGCCGTCCCGTCGGCCCACGCCGTGCCGTCGGCCCCGGTCACGCCCACCTGCGCGTATCCCTGGCGTACCGCCTGGTCGAACACGAGCGTGATTCGCCCGGGCGCGGCGCTCAGCGTCGCGCCGTCCTTGGGGTCGCTGCCGACCAGCACGTTGTGCGCTCGCGCCGGGAGAGCGACGCCCACCCCGGCGAAGGCGAGCAGCAGGATCACGACCAGCCGCCGCACCGAACTCGTCAAGTCTCTACTCGTCAAGTCTCTACTCGCAAAGTCTTGTCGCCGGGTGAGCCGGTGAACCGTGCCGCTCAACGCGACCTCCTCATCACCCTCGTCATAAGAGTGGACGCCAACAGAAACCCGAATATCGTCTCACCATGACGAACCTGTTCGGCGGCGCCGCCCCCTTCTACGCCAAGTACCGGCCCGGATACGGGGAGGAGGCGATCGGCTGCCTGGCACGGGCGTTCGGCCCCGGCAGCCGGGTGCTGGACCTCGGTTGCGGCCCCGGTACGGTGGCGATCCCGCTGGCGGGGGCCGTGCGCCAGGTGATCGCCGTGGACCCGGACGCGGGCATGCTGGCCGAGGGCAGACGCGTCGCCGCCGGTACGCCGAACATCCGCTGGCTGTCCGGCGACTCCACGACATTGACCGCCTTGCCGCCCTTCGACGACGTCGTCATGGGCAGGTCGTTCCACTGGATGGACCGCAGGGCCGTACTGGCCGAGTTGGACCTGCTGCTGCCGCCGGACGGGGCGGTGGCCCTGATCGGACCCTCCCGCGACCCCGGCGAGCACGCGTGGGAGCCGGTCGTGCGGGAGGTGCGCGCCGAGTTCGCGATGAACGAGTTCACGGCGGCCAACTCCTTCCAGGCCAGCGGGGAGCACCATGACGACGTGCTCGCGGACTCGCCGTTCGACCGGCTGGAGTCGAGCCTGTTCGAAAAGCGGCTGACCTGGGACGTCGACGCCGTGATCGGGCTGCAGCTGTCGTACTCGTACACCACTCCCGACAGGCTCGGCGACAGGGTGACGGAGTTCACCGACGCGGTCCGGCGGGTGCTCCTGGCCGCCAACCCGTCGGGCGTGTGGGAAGAGCGGGCGATCACCGAAGTGCTGGTCGCCCGCCGTTCCTAAAAACCTTCAGGCCCAGATGCCCATGACCTGCCAGATCGGCCGGGTGAGAGCGTTCACCAGGCCGATCTCGGTGCACAGCTCGCGGGTCTTGCCCACCGAGTCGCGGATCTCCCGCTTGGCCGCCGGATTGCGCAGGTACACCTCGGTCACCACGTCACGCGGGATGGCGAACCGCCTGATCATCGGCCCCGGTGGCGCCAGCATGATCCTGGCCATGATCCCCAGGATGATCGGCGAGGCGATACCCAGCATGAGGCGCCGGTAGCGCGGCATCCTCGGCACCCGGTTGCGCAGGTAGTGCCGGGCGAAGGAGATGTGCCTGGCCTCCTCCGCGATATGGATGCGCATGATCGTCTCTTCGAGCGGGTGGTGGACCCGGTCGTCCTTGAGCACCTTGCGCTGGACGTGGTCGATCGGGTCCTCGCCGCCGAGCACGAACACGAAGAACAGCTCGGTCGAGATCAGCGGGATCCAGGGAGCGACCTGGGCGAGGAGGCTGAGCGGCCCCGGCATGCCGCGCACCGGGAGCTTCGTGCGGTTGACGAACTCCTGGAACATCATCCCGTGATGTCCCTCTTCGATGGTCTCGTGGTAGACGTAGCGGAATTCGGGTGACCCGTTCGGCAGCCGGTAGGCGTAGTTGAGCAGGCCGCGCTTGAGCAGGTTCTCGAACTGCAGTCCGATCTTCATCGCCGTGGCCAGCCGCCACAGCCCGATCCTGGCCCGCGTCTCGGGGGAGCGGCTTTGGTACCACGGGTGGGCGCCGAGCTTGTCCACCTGCGGTAGTTCCCAGCGAGGGTCGGTCTGGTCGACGAGGAACTCCGGATCCTCCCAGGGGATGTCCTTGTACGGTTCCCAGTGCTTGTCGACCGACGCCTTCGACAGGCGCTGGATGACCGCCTCGTAGGCGCTCCGGTCGGCGACCCGCTCGTCGGTCTCCCTGGCGGTGGTAGAGCTCGGTGCGCGTGTCATCGCCTGCTCCTCTCCTCGCCCGGTAATTGTACGAAGCATCCAATAAGAGGGGAAGAGTGACGCCAGTCACAGGTCGTCCGGGTTCAGGCCGACCTCGGCGGCGGCCGTCGCACGGAGCAGCCGGGTGGCCCAGCGGCGCGACACGACCTTGGGGTGCACGTGGATCTGGATGGCCAGCCCGTCGAGCAACGCGAAGATCCGCCAGGTGGACTCCTCGGGATCGGGGCAGACGAAGTCGCCCGACGCCACGCCGGCCTCGATGATCCCGCGCAGCAGCGTCCTGCCTCGCAGGTCGAGCCGTCGCGAGGTCTGCTCGAGCTCCTTGTTGCGCATGGACTCCGACCAGGCGTCGATCCACAGGCGCCAGCCATCGGAGGAGCCCGCGGGGGAGGAGCGGCGCAACAGCGCCCGCAGCCGCTCGGGCGGCGTGCCCGGCGAGCGCTCGATGGCGTCCAGAGTGTCGAGATGCATCCGGGCGGCATAGGCGAACGCCTGCGCGAACAGCTCGTCCTTGGTCTCGAAGTGGTAGAACAGCAGCGCCTGGCTCACGCCGGCGGCTCTGGCTATGTCGATCGTCCTGGTGTGCCCGAACCCCTGCTCGGCGATCACTTCGCAGGCTGTCTTCAGTAAATCTTCGCGCCGTAATCGGCTGAAACCCCGTGTCACAGCGGGCCACTTTAACTACTAGCCCGGGGGATTTGTAGGACAAACCGGGCACCGATGTCGGAATCTTCGACCGTGAGAGTACCACCGTGCGCCGTGGCGATCTCGCGGGCGATGGGCAGCCCGAGCCCTGTGCCCCCCGCGTCGCGGTTGCGTGAGGCGTCCAGCCGGGTGAAGCGGCGGAAGACGTTCTCGCGCTGGTCCGGCGCGATCCCCGCGCCGTCGTCCAGGACCTCCAGTACGCCCCAGTCGTCCCGCTCGTCGACGGTCACGGTGATCGTGGACTCGGCGTGCCGCTCGGCGTTGTCGAGCAGGTTCGCCAGCAGGCGGGTCAGGCGCAGCGGGTCACCGGTCACCACCACCTCCGGCCGCAGCTCCAGCTCCACGCGCTTGCCGGGCGGCCGGCGGGCCAGCTCCTCCTCGACCAGCTCGGCCAGGTTCACGTCGGCGCCCAGGCCGGGCGCGCCCGCGTCGAGCTTGGCCAGCGTCAGCAGGTCGGTGACGATGGCCTGCAGCCGGTCGAGGCTCGACAGCAGGGCCACGGCGGTGCGCGGCCAGTCGGCCTCGTCCGGATGGAGCATGGCCTCCTCTATCTGGGCGCGCATCGCGGTGAGCGGGGTACGCAGGTCGTGCGAGGCGTCGGCGGCGAACCTGCGCTCCTGCTGGACCGCGTGCTCCAGCCGGTCCAGGGTCTGGTTCACGGTCCGGGCGAGGTCGTCGAGCTCGTCGCGGTGCGGCAAGGGCGGCACCCGGCGGCCCAGGTCCGTGGCGGTGATCTCGGCCAGCTCGGTCTTGATGTCCGTGACGGGCTGCAGCGCCTTGACCACCGTCGTCCTGGCCACGTACGCGGAGATCGCGGAGAGCAGCAGCACGGCGAGCAGCACGCCCGCCACATAGAGCGGGCTGATGTACCAGGGGACTGCCGGGACGTAGGCGCAGACCGTCCAGAACGCCGACCCGACCGGCACCCGGTACCCCACGACGATCAGGCATTTCACGCCCGGCACCCGGTTGGTGCAGACCGTGGCGTCCAGGCGGTTGTCATCGCCCGTGGAGGCGTCCCTGATGAGCGGCGGATAACCCAGCAGTCTCGGGCTGGCCTGCCGTACCGTGCCGTGGTCGTCGATCACCTGGAGGAGATCGACGTCCTCGGTGCTCGCCACGGGCCTCATTCGCTCCGGCGCGGACCGCTGGACGCCGACCGCGACCCGGCGAGCCGCGCCGGCCGCGTGCTCGATCTGGTACCCGGTCAGCACGCTGTGCGCGAGCGGTGTGATGAGCACCGCGGTGACGAAGTAGCCGACCAGCGTCGACAGCAGGGCGGCCACCGTCATCCGGCGCCGCACCGACCACCTGGCGAACACCGCTCAGCCTTCCACACTGGGGAGCCGAGGGAGCCGCACCACGAAACGTGCGCCGCGGTCGGAGTCCTCCAGGGTCAGGGTGCCGCCGTGAGCCAGCGCGATCTCGCGGGCGATGGCCAGCCCCAGCCCGGTGCCGCAGGCGTCGCGCTCGCGCGCGGCGCTCAGCCGGGTGAAGCGCTGGAACACCACCTCCCGCTGGTCCGGCGCGATGCCCGCGCCGTCGTCCACGACCTCGATCACGGCCACTCCATCGTGCTCCCGTACGGTCACCGTGACCTGGGACTCGGCATGGCGCTCCGCGTTGTCCAGCAGGTTGGTGAGCAGGCGGGCCAGCCGGACCGGGTCGCCCATGACGGTCACGCCCGGCTCCAGCGTGGTGATCACCGGCTTGGACCGCCGCCCGGCCGTCTCGGCGCCCACCAGCTCGGCCAGGTCGACGGGCTCGCGGACGGCGGGGGCGCCCGCGTCGAGCTGGGCCAGCGTCAGCAGGTCGCCGACGATGGCCTGGAGGCGGTCCAGGCTGCCCAGCAGCGCCACCCCGGTCCGCTGCCAGTCGGCGTCGCCGGGGTACAGCATGGCCTCTTCGACCTCCGCGCGCATGGCGGTGATCGGGCTGCGCAGGTCGTGCGAGACGTCGGCGACGAACCTGCGCTGCCGCTCGGCCGCGTGCTCCAGCCGGTCGACCCGCCGGAGCGTCCTGGCCACCACCCGGGACACGCCGAACCAGGTCAGCGCCACCAGCGCGAGCGAGTCGCCGCCCAGGAACCCCAGCACGGCCGGGTGGACGTAGCGCGGCACCATGGCCGCGGCCGCGTAGACGAGCCAGTCGCCGCCCCGCTCATAGACGCGCAGGACCGTCAGGATCTCGCACCGGCCGGGGAAGCCGGGCAGGTCGCACACGACCCGGGTGCGGTTGGCGTTGTCGGCGTCGGGTGTCCACTCGCTCATGCGCGGGCGGCCGGTCAGGTTCGCCGTCGCGGACACCACCCGTCCGGCAGAGTCGACGACCTGGATCCCGTCCACCTCGCCGCTGATGACCGGAGGCAGCTCATGCCGCTTGACCAGGTGCACGACGCGCAGGGCGGCGGTGAGCACCTCGTTGGTGCGGCGCCCGACCGCCGTGGTGTGCACCGCGTGCAGCGCGAACGCGCTGACCACGACGCACAGCAGCGCCATGGCGACGCTCGCGAACAGCGTCAACCGCGCACGCACGGACCGCCCGAACCGTGTGACCACGCCTTTCCCCCCGGCGATCAGCCGATCACACCTAGTAGCCCCCATCCTAATTAACGGAGATTCGGCGACAAATCCGGATAAAACGCCAACCGAACGGCGCTCTATGCGTGCCGCATTCGGCTGGTTAGAGTAAGTGAGCACTGATGTCAGGGAGACGATGTGAACCTTGATGAGTATCGGCATGTCGCCAGGGCCTGGCTCCTCGAAAACGCTCCGGCCGGTGACTCCCCGGAGACCGACCCGGTCGCCAGGGCCAAGGATTTCATGGCCCGGCTCTACGACGCCGGATACTCCGGCATCACCTGGCCGGCCCGCTGGGGCGGTCAGGGGCTGACGCAGGCGGAGGAGCGCGCGTTCGCCGCCGCGGCCCGGGACTTCACCTTGCCCACCTACGTCTTCTCGATCGGCCTGGGCATGACGGGCCCGACGCTGGTCGACCGGGGCACCGACGAGCAGCGCGAACGCTTCGTCCGGCCGCTGCTGCGCGGCGAGGAGATCTGGTGCCAGCTCTTCTCGGAGCCGGGCGCGGGCAGCGACGTGGCCAGCCTGCAGACCAGGGCCGTACGCGACGGCGACGACTGGATCGTCAACGGCCAGAAGGTCTGGACCTCGGTCGCCCACCACGCCGACTGGGGACTGCTGCTGGCCCGCACCGACGTCGAGGTGCCCAAGCACAAGGGCCTGACCATGTTCGTGGTCGACATGCACCATCCGGGCGTCACGATCCGGCCGCTCAAGGACATGACCGGCCGGGCCAACTTCAACGAGATCTTCTTCGACGACGTCCCCATCCCCGACGCGCACCGCGTCGGCGAGGTCAACGACGGCTGGAGCGTGGCCGTCACGACGCTCCTGCACGAGCGGCTGTCGATCTCGGCGGGCGTCGGCATGGGCCAGGGCAAGGACGACCCCACCTCGCTGGCGGCGCTGCGCCAGGTGGTCGACACCGCCGACCCGCTGGTCAGGGACGAGCTGGTCGAGCTGCACATCCGCTCGCGGGCGCTCGCCCTGTTCAACCAGCGCCTCTCCCAGGAGACCAAGGCGGGGATCTTCCCCGGTGCCCGCGGCAGCGCCGCCAAGCTGCTGCTGGCCGAGCTGTACCTGTACCAAGCCGACCTCGCGACCCGGCTCGTCGGGCCCGAGGCGGTCGTCGGCGGCCACCCGCTGGCGCAGGCGATCTCCATGGCACCCGGCATGTCGCTGGGCGGCGGCACCAACGAGATCATGCGCAACATCATCGGCGACCGCGTGCTGAACCTGCCGCCCGAGCCCCGGGTGGACAAGACCGTGCCGTTCAAGGACCTGAAGGTGGGGACGCAGGGGTGAAGCTCGTACTCAGCCAGGAGCAGCAGGAGCTCCGCGTCGCCGTCCGCTCGTTCCTGGCCGCGGCCTCGCCGCTGACCAAGGTCCGCGAGGGCTACGACCGGGAGGTGTACGCGCGGCTCAACGGCGAGCTCGGCCTGTCCGGGCTGATCATCCCGGAGGAGTACGGCGGGGCGGGCGCGGGCTTCGCGGAGCTGGCCGTGGCGCTGGAGGAGACGGGCGCCGCGCTGCTGCCCGGACCCTTCCTGGCCACGGCGTTCGCCACGATCGCGCTGACCCGGGTGCCGGACAAGGAGCTGCTGACCGCCATCGCCGAGGGCCGGATCACCGCCACGCTCGCCATCGGCCAGCTCGACCGGGTGCTCAACGGGATGGAGGCCGACGTCCTCCTGCTGCGCGACGGCGGGGTCCTGACGGCCGTCGACCTCACCGCGCCCGGCGTCACCAGGACCGCCCTGGAGACGCTCGACCTGACCCGCGGCCAGGCCCGCGTGGAGCTGGACGGCGTGCCCCGCCGTGAGCTCGGCCCGCTGCCGGACGGCGTCGACGACCTGCTCGCCGTGGCGCTGGCGGCCGAGCAGCTCGGCGTGCTGCGCGCCGCGCTGGCCGCCATCGTCGCCTACGCCAAGATCAGGGTCGCCTTCGGCCGCTACATCGGCTCCTACCAGGGGGTCAAGCACAAGCTCGCCGACATGCACTGCAAGCTGGAGCAGGCCGAGTCCATCGTCCGCTTCGCCGCCTGGGCAGCCGACGAGTCGCCGGAGGAGCTGCCCGCCGCCGCCGCGCTCGCCCAGGCGTACGTGGGGCGGGCCTGCTTCGAGGTGGCCCGTGACCACCTCCTGCTGTACGGCGGCATCGGCTACACCTGGGAGCACGACGCGCACCTGTTCTACAAACGGGCCAAGGCCGACGAAGTGCTGCTCGGCCCGCCACGAATCCACCGGGCCCGCCTCGCCGAGCTGCTGGAGCTGTGATGGACATCAGCGGACTGCCCGGCTTCTACGCGATCGCCGCCGCCGACCCGGACCGGCTCGCGGTCATCGACGTGGACGGGTCCCGGACCACGTACGGCGAGCTGCTCACCCGGGTCAACCAGGTGTCGCACGGCCTGCGCGCCCGTGGGCTGACCGACCGGGACGTGGTGGCCGGCGTGCTGCCGAACGGCCTCGACGCGGTGATCATGATCATGGCGACCGGGCAGATCGGCCTCTACTACGTGCCGATCAACTGGCATCTCACCGAGGCGGAGGTGGCCTACATCCTGGAGGACTGCGACGCGAAGATCGTGGTCACCGCCGACGGCCACGTACCCGGGAGCGAGATCGGCACGGCCGGACTGGCCGAGGGGCAGCCCGGAGACGCGCCCGCCGGGCGGGCCGGCGGGGCCGTCATGTGGTACACCTCCGGCACCACCGGCTTCCCCAAGGGCGTGCAGCGGCCGCTGTCCGGAGCCGAGCCCGAGGCGGTCGTCCCGCTCTATGTCTGGTTCCTCGGCGAGATCGTGGACCTGGTGCCCGGCGAGGGCGTGCACCTGGTCACCTCGCCGATGTACCACTCGGCGCCGTGCGCGCACACGCAGTTCGCGCTGCACCTCGGCCACACCGTGGTGATCACGCCGCGCTTCGAGCCGGAGAACATCCTGGAGCTGGTCGAGCGCCACCGGGTGACGAACGCGATGATGGTCCCGACCATGTTCCACCGGATGCTGCGGCTGCCGGAGGAGGTCAAAGCGCGCTACGACGTGTCGAGCCTGCGGCAGGTCATCCACACCGGCGCGGCCTGCCCGGTCGCGGTCAAGCAGGGGATCATGGACTGGTGGGGGCCGGTGCTCTACGAGTACTACGGCTCGACCGAGTCGACGATCGCCTTCTCGGTCAAGCCGCACGACTGGCTGGCCCGGCCCGGCACCGTGGGCAAGCCGGCGCCCACCTTCGAGGTCAGGATCCTCGACGAGGCCGGCCAGGAACTGCCGGCCGGCGAGCCCGGCATGATCTACGTCAAGTCCAGCCTGGGCACCTTCGAATACCGCAAGGACCCGGCGAAGACGGCCGCCAGCATGCGCGGCGAGTGGTACACCCCCGGCGACATCGGCTACCTCGACAAGGACGGCTTCCTGTTCCTGTGCGACCGGCGCACCGACCTGATCGTCTCCGGCGGGGTCAACATCTACCCGGCCGAGATCGAGGCCGCGCTGCTGGAGCACCCCCTCGTGGCGGACGTGGCCGTCATCGGGGTGCCCGACGAGGAGTGGGGGCACAGCGTGGTCGCCCTCGTCCAGCCGGTGGCGGGCGTCACGGGCGACCCCGAGCTCAGCGCCGAGCTGCTGCGGCACTGCGAGCCGCGCATCGCCCGGTTCAAGCACCCGAAGGTGATCCAATACCGGGACGCGCTGCCCCGCACGCCGACGGGGAAGCTGTCGCGGTCCAAGATCAGGCAGGAGTACCTCGACTCGCGGTGAAGACCAGCTCGTCGGAGTACCCCTTCTCGTCGCCCAGGTAGAACCGGGTCGACAGGGTGCGGTCGGCCGGATCGAAGACCGTGCTCCAGACCGTGCGGAACGGCAGCGCCGGGTCCGGCCGCACCGCCAGCAGGCTCGCGCGCAGGTCCTCGGGCGACATCAGCGCGCCCTTGCTCCGCTCGTACAGCGAACGCAGCCGCCCGTACGTCTGGAAGCTGGACGCGGTGTCCTCGGGCAGGTTCATCGGGTCGGGATTGCGGTGCAGGAGGTGGTTGGTGACGCAGAGCGGCGCGTCGCCGAACTCGATGATGTGCTCCGCGCCGTCCGCGCCGCGCTCCCACACGAACGCCCGGCCCTGCGCGTCGGCGACGAGGTAGTGCAGCGGCACGCCGTGGTCGTACTGCTTGGCGCCGAGGAGCGCCTGCTTGGCCTGCTCCACGTTCTCGCAGGTGTCCACCAGGAACCGGGGCAACTGCGTGCTGCCCACGCCGACCTGCGGCGAGACGTTCTCGGGCGGCTCGGCGGTGGAGAAGTCGGCGATGAGCAGCATGACGACCAGACCGGCCTCGTTGACGCCGTCCATGCAGCCGTCGAGTTCGGACATCGTGATGACGGTGGAGGCCAGGCCGGTGTCGGGCACCGTGGTGATGACGTACGGCCTGGACGACATCGGCAGCTCGCCGGGCCGGGCGGCCTGGCCCATGATCTCGCTGGTGGTCGTGGTGAAGAAGTCGTAGTTGCGGCCCACCCTGCCGTGGCCGTCGGTGGCGGCGGACGGCGGGCACCACAGCGCCGAGCAGCCCGAGCCCGCGGGTACGTAGCCCAGCCCGTCGAGGGCCAGCTCGTCCTGGTCGGGGTCGAGGCCGAGCGCCGCGGCGGCGCCGTCCATGCGGGCGTGGTGCTGGGGCCAGTGCCGTTCGAACCAGGTCCGGCGGGCCCGGTTGACGGCGGGGTCGGCGGGCGTCGGGGCCCAGCCGAGCCTGAGGGCCTCCTCGGTGAGCGCCCGGCCGATCTCGACCTGGCTGCCGTGGAGGGTCAGGTGGCGGACGAGCTGGAAGTCGTTCCTGCCGCCCGCGATCTGCGTCATGTTCTTCATGACCGCCAGGCTGCCGCCGGGCGCTGACCGTTCTCCTACCGCCGACTGACGGTCTCCATCAGCGACGTACGGCGCGTCGGTAGCGATCCGCCAGGAGCAGTACGTGCTCGGCCAGCTCCGGCGGGTCGAGCACCTCGAAGTCCACCCCGATGAACCCGATCCACACGGCCATCCCCGGCAGGTCGTCGCCGCTCAGCCTGACCAGGCAGGTCGCCTCGTCGACCGGCTCGATGTCCAGCTTCAGCGGCGAGCGGCGCATCTCCTCGGCCGGGCGGTGCAGCAGCACCGTCGCGTGGTAGCGCCACATCGCGGTGGTCACGCCCTTCTCCACCCACGCGGCCACGTCGCCGTCGCCGGGCAGCTCGCGGGGCGTGAACCGGGGTCCCGTGGCCGGTGTCCGCAGCAGGAGGCGGTCCACCCGGAACGTCCGCCAGTCCCGCCGCTCGACGTCGTAGCCGACCAGGTACCACCGGCCACGCCGGTGCACGAGCCGGTGCGGCTCGGCGTCGCGCATGGCCGAGGAGCCGTCGTGGCCGGTGTAGTCGAAGCGGAGCCGCTCGTGGTCGCGGGCGGCGTTGGCGATCGTGGTCAGCACCTCGGGCGCCACCGACGGGGCGTCGCCGGGAACCTGCACCGTGTAGGTGTTCAGGGCGTTGACCCGGCGCCGCAGCCGCGACGGCAGCACCTGCTCCAGCTTGGCCAGGGCGCGTACCGAGGTCTCCTCGATGCCCTGGACGCCGCCGCCCGCCGCGCGGCCGAGACCGACGGCCACCGCGACGGCCTCCTCGTCGTCGAGCAGCAGCGGCGGCAGCGCGGCCCCGGCGCCGAGCCGGTAGCCGCCGGCGACGCCCGGCGTGGCGTGCACGGGGTAGCCGAGGCTGCGCAGCCGCTCGACGTCGTTGCGGATCGTCCTGGTGGAGACCCCGAGCCGCGTGGACAGCTCGGGGCCCGACCAGTCCTTGTGCGCCTGGAGCAGGGACAGCAGCTTGAGCAGGCGGGCCGAGGTGTCGAGCATGCCTGCCAGTCTGCCCGCCATCGCGGAAAGCCTGGTTCCGCGATGGGGGATTCAGCCGAACAGTTTGTTCGCCTGCTGGATCACCGTCAGCACGGTGAGCGTGCCGAAGAAGGCGATCGACCAGACGAGCGCGCCCAGCCGGTACGACCTGACCTTGAGGGCTTCCGGCAGCGACCGGCGGTTCAGCACGATCAGCAGGATCGAGTAGACGAACATCATCACCGCCGCGAAACTGGCCGAGAACACCAGCAGGATCAGCGGCTGGTCGAACCCGAGCAGCAGGACCACGATGCCGATCAGCGCCATCGCCCACACGATGATGAAGTACACGCGGTTCTCGGAAATGGCCTTGTCCCGCAGGTAAATGGTCTTCAGCGCGTCGGAGGCCAGCCGGGAGGTGTAGTCGACGATGCCCATGGCCGAGGCGAACAGCGACAGCGCCCCGATCACCCAGAACAGCACGCCGAACCACGGCCCGACCGACGCCTTCAGCGCCTCGCCCTCGACCTTCAGGAAGCCGATGCTGTTGGCCAGCCCCGGCTCACCGAACACCGTGGAGTAGGCGAGCATCGACATCAGCGCGATCGTCAGGAACGACACCAGCGCGAACGTGGCCGCCTGCTCGATGTTGGCGAAGCGCCACCACTGCTGCCATCGGGCCAGGTTCTCCTTGGTCGGCGCGAACTGGAAGCCCGTCGAGGCGGCCGCCTCCTCCTCGCCGGTGACCGGGCTGACCAGGCGCGGCACGTACAAGCCCATACCGAAGCCCTTGTCGCGGATCCAGTTGCTCTGGCACAGGTTCTGGCCGCCGCCCGCGCCCGCGTAGGCGATCGCGCCCATCAGCACCGCGAACTCCAGCGGCGGCACCGGGAACCGCGCCCCGACGCTCAGGCCCTTGCCCAGCTCGATCCAGCTTTCGGCGTTGATGGCGAACAGGATCGCGACCACCGCGAGTATCAGCACCAGGGCGATCTTCACGAAGATCACCCGTTCCAGCAGAATGTAGATGACGGGCGCCATCGTCAGCCCGATCGCGATCACCAGCAGCATGCCGATCGCGATCCAGCGCACGCTGCCGGCGCCCGTGCCGGTCAGGTAGGTCATCATCGTGGCCGACGTGGTCACCCAGCCGGGCCACAGGTTCGAGCAGAGCGTCATCACGACGAAGACGAGGCTCCAGTGCTTCCACATCCTGCTGAAACCGGTCAGCGCGGTCTCGCCGGTGGCCAGCGTGTAGCGCTCGATCTCCATGTTGAGGAACCACTGGGTGATGATGCCGATCGCGGCGCCCCAGATGAAGACCAGGCCGACCTGGGAGGCGATGTACGGCCAGAGGATGAACTCGCCGGACGCCAGCCCGACCCCCGCGCCGACCAGGCCGGGACCGATGATGCGCCAGCTCGATCGGGGAGGGTCCGGCAGGTCTCGGACGGCGACGGGCGGCAGGACTCGCGCAGGAACAGTCGGGGTGAATTCCGCCATGCGGATCTCCTTGTTCGACGTGCGTAAGCGTCACATTACAGAGATCCGAAAGCCGAGTGGAATAGGCAGTCAGCCCATTTCCACCACATATTCCCCGTCGTCGGTGAACCCGGTGACGCGCTCACCCGACCCCATGAGCCCGCCGAGCACTTCCCGCAGCGCCAGCCGCCACGCGCGGGCCGCCTCCGGGTCCTCGCGGCGCAGCGTCTCGATGTCGTACGGTGTCGCCACCAGCACCACCGGCCCGTCGGCCAGGCCGATCACCGGCCGATTCCCGGCCACTTCCACCCCCCGCGTGTACGGCCCGGCGGACGGCTGCGGCGGAGACTCCGTCAGCCGCCAGACGGCCAGCAGCCGGTCGGAGGCGTCCCCCTCGTTGATCGCGTCGGCCATGACGCCGTAGAAGTCCTCCAAGTACCGCTCCGGCCGGGCGCCCAGCTTGGTCAGGTTGAACCGGGCGTTCCTGCGTACGAGCGGGTCGAAGGTCCAGGTGACCTTCTCCAGCCCGCGCTCCAGGCACCAGGCCCGCTGGTGCAGCTTGAGCGCGTAGCCGATGCCGCGCCCGATCACCGCCCCGGTCACGTGCGAGTGCAGCGTCCGGTCCGCCGCGAGGAAGCCCACCGAGGCCCCGACCAGCCGGTCGCCCTCGTACGCTCCGGCCACGTAGCCGCCCGTGTGGGCGAAGCCGATCATCAGCTCCACCGGCACGGGCGCGTTGCGCGGGTCGGGGTGCCAGATGTCGTCGTACAGCCGGTAGACCTCCTGGAAGTCGTGGATCTCGCGCAGCTCGCGGATCGTCACACCGGTCTTCTCGGCCGCCTCACGGGCGGCGGCCGCTTCCGCACTCGTCATTGCCGTTACCTACCCGCCGCCGGTCAGACCAGCCATTCCGGGGTGGTCGGCCGGTAGGCGGTGCGCGGCGGCCGGGCCGTCAAGCGGCAGTAGCCGGGCGATAGGCGGTGCGCGGCGATCGGGCCGTCAAGCGGCGGTAGAGCGTCGTGGGGCCGGGCCAGTTGTTGGTGACGCGGCCTTCGGCCGTCTTGTACCAGCTCTGGCAGCCGTTGCCCCACACCATCCGCGCCATCGCCGCGTCGAGCTGCCTGCTCCACGCCGCCATCGCCTCGGGCCGCACTTCGATCGGCCCTCGCTCCGAGAGGTACGGCAGGCAGGACATGATGTGGTTGACCTGGCATTCGATCATGAAGATGATCGAGTTGTGGCCCAGGTTCGTGTTCGGCCCGTACAGCAGGAACAGGTTCGGGAAGTCCGGCACCGAGATGCCCAGGTACGCCTCCGCCCCGCGCTTCCACCGCTCCCGCAGCGACCGGCCGCCCCGCCCCGAGACCTCCATCGGCGCGAGGAACTCGGTGCTCCTGAATCCGGTGGCGTACACGATCGTGTCCACCTCGTACGGCCGATCGGCGGTCTCGATGCCCTTCGGCGTGATCCGTACGATCCGCTCCGTCGCCACCTCCACGTTCGGCCTGGTCAGGGCGGGATAGAAGGAGCTGTCGATGACGACCCGCTTGCAGCCCGGCGGGTAGTCAGGGGTGAGCTTGGCGCGCAGCGCCGGGTCGGGGACCTGGTCGCGGAGGTGGTCCAGAGCCCGCTTCTTGAGCAGGCCGACGCTCCAGCCCTGCGCCAGGGCGGGGTAGAGGGTGTTCTCGGCGTACCGGTAGAGCCACTCGCGGTAGGCGCGCTGGAGGCCGGGGACGAAGCGGAACGCCAGCCTGGTCAGGGGGCCGAAGGTGGCGTCGGGCTTGGGGATCACCCAGTTCGGGGTGCGCTGGAAGACGGTCAGGTGCTCGGCCTCGGCGGCGACGCGGGGGATGAGCTGGGCGGCCGACGAGCCGTTGCCGATCACCGCGACCCGCCTGCCGGTGAGATCGTGGTCATGGTTCCAGCGGGCGGAGTGGAAGGACGTGCCCTCGAAGTCTGACATTCCGGTTATGTCGGGGAGTTGGGGGCGGTTGAGCTGGCCGACGCTCATGACGACGACGTCGAAGGTCTCGGTGGTGCCGGCCGTACTGACCTGCCAGTGGGAGCCGTCGAAGACGGCGGCTTCGACCTCGCTGCCGAAGCGGATTTTTCGCCTGACGTCGTATTTATCGGCGCAGTGCTCTAGATAGGCGAGAATTTCGGGCTGTTCTGGGTAGCGGCGGGTCCAACTCACATATTTCTCGAAAGAGTACGAGTAAAGGTGCGACGGGATGTCGCAGCCCGCACCCGGATAGCTGTTGTCGCGCCAGGTGCCGCCCAGGTCGTCCGCCTTCTCGAAGACCGTGTAGGAGCCGATCCCGGCCCGTTCGAGCTGGATCGCCATGCACAATCCACCGAACCCCGCTCCGATGATCGCGATCCTGGGCGCCATGGCATCCTCCAGATGTCAGTGTCCACTTACGTTACGCCGGGCGTCGCGCGGACGACACCCCTCGCCGATCACGTACCGGGGCCGGGCGGCCGGTAGTCTGCGCTGGTGGCTGGAGTGACGCTGGCGGATGTGATCAAGGAGCTCGAGGCGGCCTACCCGCCCGCCCGAGCCGAGTCCTGGGACGCGGTGGGCCTGGTCTGCGGAGACCCGGCGCAGGAGGTGCGGCGGGTGCTGTTCGCGGTCGACCCGGTCGCGGCCGTCGCCGCCGAGGCCGTCGAGTGGGGCGCCGACCTGATCGTCACCCACCATCCCCTCTACTTGCGCGGCACCACGAGCGTCGCCGCGACCACGCCCAAGGGCCGTCTGCTTCACAACCTGATAAAGAACGACATCGCCCTCTACACCGCCCACACCAACGCCGACGTGGCGAACCCCGGCGTCTCCGACGCGCTGGCCCGCGCCGTCGGCCTGACCGGCGATCTGGTCCCGCTGCGGCCGTTCCCCGACGATCCCTGGCGCGGGCTGGGGCGCATCGGCGAACTGCGGTCGGAGATGACGCTGGGGGAGTTCGCCGAGCGGGCGGTCGCTGGGCTGCCGGAGACCGCGCAGGGCATCCGCGTCGCCGGCGAGCTGTCCCGCCGCGTCACGCGCGTGGCCGTCAGCGGGGGAGCGGGCGATTCGCTCCTCAGTACGGTGCGCGCCGCGGGAGTGGACGTGTTCCTCACCGCGGACCTGAGACACCATCCCACCAGCGAATTCATCGAGGAGGGCGGCCCCGCGCTGATCGACGCCGGGCACTGGGCCACCGAGTGGCCATGGCTCGACAGCGCCGCGTCCATCCTGGGTTCGAGTGGCGTTACCGTTGAGACGCGTGTCTCCGCCACGGTCACCGATGCTTGGACAAGAGGATATTGATCATGAAAGCAGCCCCCGAGGCCCAGAAACGACTGCTCGACCTGGCTGACGTTGACTCCGTGGTCGACCGGCTGGCGCACCGCCGCCGTACGATGCCGGAGCTGGCGGAGATCGACGAGCAGTCGAAGCGCTACGCCAAGCTCGCCACCGACGTGATCGGCGCCGAGACCGAGGCCGGCGACCTGGCCCGCGAGCAGGCCAAGGCCGAGAACGACGTCGACGCCGTCCGCAGCCGCGCCGACCGCGACCAGAAGCGGCTCGACTCCGGCGCCGTCAGCTCGCCGAAGGACCTGGCGAGCCTCCAGTCCGAGATCGCCTCCCTGCACAAGCGCCAGGGCGACCTCGAAGAGGTCGTGCTGGAGATCATGGAACGCCGCGAGGCCGCCGACAGCAAGGTCCTCGACCTGATCGCGCAGCGCGACGAGATCGCCGCCGCGCGCGCCGCCGCCGAGGACCGCCGCGACGCCCTGCTCGTCGACCTCGACAAGGAGGCGGGCGAGGCCCAGACCAGCCGCGCCGCCGTCGCCGCCGAGATCCCCGCCGACCTGCTCACGCTCTACACCAAGCTCAAGGACCAGTACGGCGTGGGCGCCGCCATGCTCAGGGGCGGCCGGTGCCAGGGCTGCAAGGTGGCCCTGTCGATCGCCGAGATGAACCGCATCAAGGCCGCGCCGCACGACGAGGTGCTGCGTTGCGAGGAGTGCCGCCGCATCCTCGTACGCACTCCAGAGTCAGGGCTATGACCTCCTACACCGTACGTACATCAGAGTCAGGGCTATGAGCTCCTACATCATCGAAGCGGACGGCGGCTCGCGCGGTAACCCCGGGCCCGCCGGCTACGGCGCCGTGGTCATGGACGCCACCGACCGCCAGGTGCTGGCGGAGGCGGCGGAGGCGATCGGCGTCACGACCAACAACGTGGCCGAATACCGGGGGCTGATCGCCGGACTGACGTCGGTGCTGGCTGTTGGGGGCGAGGGCGCCCAGGTCGCGGTACGCATGGACTCCAAACTGGTCATCGAGCAGATGGCCGGCCGCTGGAAGATCAAGAACGAGGGCCTGCGCCCACTCGCCATGGAAGCCGGCAAACTGGCCAGACGGCTGCGGGTGACGGCGTGGACCTGGATCCCGCGCGACCAGAACCGGCACGCGGACCGCCTGGCCAACGAGGCGATGGACGCCGCGGCGAAGGGCCTGACCTGGAAGGCGGGCGGCGCGGCTCTTACGGACTCGCCGCCGCCCACATCTACTCCGGCCGCCTCCGAAACCCAGGGCGACTCCGGAACCTCGGACCGACCCCGGCCCTCATCCTCATCCACCCAACAGACGGACCTCCTGGACATAGCTGACAACCTGTCGGCGCCTACCGCCTCCCTGGCTACCACCCAGTTGGCCACCAGCCAGCAGCGCGATCGTGGCACCGGCTGGGCCCCACCGACCCGAGTGGCGACCTCCCTGCTCCTGCTCCGCCACGGCGAGACCCCGCTCTCCGTCGACCGCCGCTTCTCCGGCCTGGGCGACGCCGAACTCACCGCCAAGGGCCTGGCCCAGGCATCGGCCGCCGCGGAGCGACTGTCCCGCGAGCCGTACCACCTGGACGTGATCGTCAGCTCCCCCCTCAAGCGCGCCCGGCAGACCGCGGAGGCGGTCGCCCAGCGCACAGGGCTCGCCGTGGAAGCGGACGACGACCTCAGGGAGGTCGATTTCGGCGCTTGGGAGGGCCACACGTTCACGGAGGTCCAGCGCGGCTGGCCCGCCGAACTGGCCGCCTGGCTCGCCGACCCGACCATCGCACCCCCGGACGGCGAGAGCTTCGAGGCCGTGGCGGAGCGCGTCAGGCGAGCGGAGGAGCGCCTGGTCGAGCGGTACGAGGGTCGGACGGTCCTGATTGTGTCGCACGTGACGCCCATCAAGACGCTACTGCGGTTCGCCCTGATGGCACCCCCGGAAGCGCTGTACCGCATGCACCTGGACCTGGCCTGCCTGTCGCTGATAGAGCACTACACGGACGGCCAGTCCGTGGTGAAGTCCTTCAACGACACCTTTCACCTACGCTGACATCCCAGCGGAGCAGGCGGGACGACCGACTGAAGATCTACTGAGGTTTGATAAACTTCCAGCTAGACGAGTCGGCCGGGCGGCCGCGTCGGGCCCTTCGCGGGCCCGCCGAGGAAGGTCCGGGCTCCACAGGGCAGGGTGGTCGGTAACGCCGACCCGGGGCGATCCGCGGGACAGTGCCACAGAAAGCAAACCGCCTCCAGATTTTTCTGGAGGTAAGGGTGAAACGGTGGTGTAAGAGACCACCAGCGCCCACGGTGACGTGGGCGGCTAGGTAAACCCCACCCGGAGCAAGGTCAAGAAGGGACGCTCTCCGGAGCGTCCCGCGCGCGACGTTCGAGGGCTGCCCGCCCGAGCCGCGCGGGTAGACCGCTTGAGGCCGCCGGCAACGACGGCCCTAGATGGATGGTCGCCCCTTCGTTCCGACGAAGGACAGAACCCGGCCTACAGGCCGACTCGTCACCCAATGCCTCTCTGACCTGGGAAGGAACAGGCGTGCGCCAAGATCAGGGCACGTCACGCATCGATGCGGGGCTCTTGGGCGTACCGAGCATGGGGCGGCTCTTGACCACGATGACCTGTTGGTCCACCGTGATCATGCCCGTCTCGAAGTCGAGTCGATCTTTAGTCAGCCCGAACGCTTCCCCCTGACGGAAACCTGTGGCGCGACAGGTAGACCCGAGCAGACGAAGTCCCTGGGGCTGAGGGGCATTCTTCCAGTGAGGCGGAGCTCCAGCCCTTGGCCTCAGGGCCTTGGCCCGCTTGCTCTCCAGGTGGACGAGGCAGATGGGAAGATCGGACGGGGAGGTCAGGACGGACCTTTGGCGGTTAACGCCACCCAACTTGCCCGCGCATATCGGACTCGAACCTCCCTGCAGTCTTCGGCGGAGAGCGCAGGTCGACAGCTTTCGTACGCAGCAGTCGCGGGAATGCAGAAGTCGTCACCAGCGCCGATGCTCCACGTGTGGCGACATGCAGCATACTCATTATTTCCTTCCACGCAGACGGCGCGTGGAAGGCGTGCGCCGTCAATCATTCGAAGGCGACAGGACTCATATGCGAGCGCACTTGTCTCACAAATATTTCCGCCGCCAAGGAGGATGCAGGCCTCATGTATCGCTGCACGTTCGCATCCCAGAATGGATTTGCGGTCTAATCGGCAATCCAGGTATATCTCTCCGCCGTCAGTGCACGCAAGGTCCTCGTCGCTGCTGTCAAAACCCATAGTGCAGTCCTCTGTGAGGGCTATTTGCTCGTCACGTAGAGTCTTGTAGCTGGAGCAACTCTGGGCGGAGAAGTCATCTTTCTCGCAGGACTCGTATGCTCGTCGACATTCCTTGGCGCTTTTATCGTTGCATCGAACTTGATCCCTCAGGTCGACGTATGTGACGGCACCCGAATACAGATCCCTCAGGGCAGGTTTGGGAGGATGGGTTGGTTGGCTATGGCTGCCGCTCGTCGAAGGGGGCCAAATGAAAATGGAAAGTATTGCGGCAGCCATCCCAAACCCGAGAAGGGTGAGTAGAATTCCCGCTGGTCCGGGTTTGCGTTTCTTGGACGATGGGGACGAAGGATTGCCACCTTTGCGGCTCTCTTCTATGAAACCCATTATGTACAACGCCTCCCTGCAGGACGGGCCTCGGAAACTCTAAGGCAGAGGCGTTACGGAGGCATAACGAGCAAGACTCGCGTGAGAGCAGGATCAGCACGCAGTCGGCAACAAGGTCGGTATCAGACGGTTGCGCCGCTACATGGACCGTACGACGGTTGCACGTCCCGACGGCCGATGGCATAGAAGCGGGTTCTCGGCGAGCCTTCATGCCGAAGTGGTCAGCGATTAAATCCTCAGGGCGGTTCGGCGGACGACTTGCGCGATCGAGCTGTCAGGATGGGTGCCATGCCTAACGGAAAGCCGGGCGATGGCGTTTCGGTGGCCGACCCGACCTCGCGGCGTTGGAAGCCGATCTACGCGCTATTCGCGATGGCCTGTCGGCGCCGTGACGGCACCCCATCGTGCCCGTCTCCGCAGGGCACATTCAGGGCACATGGCGCCGCGAGGTGATTTCAGGCGATGATCAACGACCATCATGTTTCGGCAGGTCAAGCAACACTGTGCATGCTCAACGGCAGGTCACGATCATGCTGAAATAGAACCCGGCCTACAGGCCGACTCGTCTCACATCCCTGGCGTCACTTGGCATCGGCCTTCGGGACGATGACACGCGCCCATGCGGTAAGTCTGTCCACCAGCTTGAGGACGAACTCACGGCCGCATGCGAAGAACGGCAGCACCAAGAAGGCCGGGGTCATGAGGACAATGATCACGGCCAGCGGCAGGACCAGCAGCCCACACAACGCCACGCGCTGCCAGGCGGCTTGTATCGATGTCATGGCCTGCTCCCTGCTCACCCGTTCAGCTGCTACCAGTATCCGACCGGTAGACCACTTGGGAATAACGGGGCTCTGACGTGCTAAAACGCGCTCATATTGAGTAGACCACTCGCCATTTAGGAGGGGCGTGAACGCGGCTGGTCGTGGTCCAGTTCCAAAGGACAGCCGCATTCGTCGTAACGCCGATCCGGTCGCTTCCATCGCTCTCACCTCTGACGCTGTGAAGTGCCCCGAACCTTCCGGACACGAGTGGACCAGAGTGAAGGTGAGCAGGACCGCACTTTCCGCGGCCGCGTTCAGGGTGCCTGGCGGCCTCTCGCGGCGTGTGCCTGCCGCGAGGTGAGTGCATGGACTACCTGCCGCGCCTGGGTGAATCGCAGCATGTTGCCAGACGGGTCGAGGAAGACACAGTCGCGGACGCCGTCGGGCTGGTTGATCGGTTCTTGCATCACTTCGGCGCCCGCGGCCTCGATGCGCTCGAAGATGGCGTCGCAGTTGTCGGTTAAGAAGACGAGACGGCCCAGCAGGCCCTTGGCCATCAGGTCGGCGATCGCCTGCCGGTCGGCCGACGAGACGCCTGGGTCCGTGCCGGGGGATTCGAGGATGATCCGCGTGTCCGGCTGCGACGGCGGGCCGACGCTCACCCATCGCATCACCTCGGATCCGTCGTCGTCGCGTACCTCGAAGCCGAGCACGTCACGGTAGAAGCCGAGTGCCTCGCTGAGGTCGTGGACGGCGAGGGTGCAAGAGGAGAGCTGGAGATCCGTACGGCTCAACGCCGCTCCTTGTCGCCGGCGGTAAGAATGACGATGTCGAGGTCGCGGAGCCGGTCCAGGTCGGTGTCGATATCGATGCGGGTGATCTTCTCATCGTCGATGGTGAACGTGAAGACGGCCTTCGGCCGGCCGAGGTGCGACCAGACGGCCGCCGGTACTCCGTCGACCAGAGCGAGCCGGGCGGCCTGAGCTCGTCCGGCGAAGAAGGCCGCCACCGCCTGGTCGCCGCGGACCTCGCCGACCACGGCGTCCGGATCGAGCAACTCGAGCAGGGCGGCGAAATCCCCGCTCCGGGAGGCGGCAAGGAAGGCCTCGACGATGTCCCGCTTCGCCGAGCGCGCGGCATCGGATGCCCCGGCCGCTCCTTGTACCCGGCGCCGGGCCCGGCTGGCGAGTTGCCGGGCCGCCACCGGGGAGCGGTCGATGATGGGGCCGATCTCGCCGAACGACACGGCGAAGACGTCGTGCAGGACGAACGCGAGCCGCTCGGCGGGAGTCAGCGTGTCCAGCACCACCATCAGCGCGACCCCGACCGAATCGGCCAGCAGCGCCTCGTCCTCAGGGCCGGCGTGGTCTGAAGGGTGGATAGCCGCGTCCGGCTCGGGTGGCAGCGCCCCGGCCGAGTCTTCACGCCGGGAGCGGCGTGCCTCGAGCATGTTCAGGCAGACCCGGGCGACGACCGTGGTCAGCCACCCGGCCGGATTCTCCACCTGGCCGGTGTCGGCGCGGCTGACCCGCAGCCACGCCTCCTGCACCGCGTCCTCGGCCTCGCTGGGCGAGCCGAGCATCCGGTACGCCATCGCTTGCAAGCGGTCCTGGTTCTCGGCGAACCGCTGGCTCACCCAGTCCTGCTCAGTCATCCGTCACGTTCCTCCGTCCGGGCCTGTCATACCAATTGACCGGCGAACCCACGCCGATGTGACATCCGGGCCCCGGCTCGGATGTTCGGGAAGCACGTACACCTGAGGCACATAAGGAGACAAGGTATGAAAGCGCACGTCAGCTCGATCCTTCTTGGCGTCCGGGACCTGGACCGGGCCAAGCAGTTCTACACCGAGGGGCTCGGCTGGAAGATCCAGAACGACTACGGCATCTCGGTGTTCTTCGAATCGGACGGCGCCTCGCCCGTCGGCTTCTACGGTCGCGACGGCTTGGCCGACCAGGTGGGCACCAGCCCGGAAGGCAGCGGCTTCAGCGGGCTGGTTCTCACCTACGTCGTCCGTAGTGAGGCGCGGGTCGATGAGATCATCGCGGAGGCCGAGAAGGCCGGCGCCACGATCCTCAAGCCCGCCGGCGCCCTGCCCTGGGGCGGGTACGGCGGCTCCTTCGCGGACCCGGACGGCTACATCTGGAGTCTCGGCTACAGCGCCCAGGGAAAGGACCAGCCCTACGCGGAGTAACTGCCGAGCGGCGATGTCTCTGGCGAGTGCGGGCGGCGCGGCCAACGGATGGTCTCGCAGCATGACCGGCGTGACCGGTACCGATGGGTAGGTTCGGCGTCGCCGCGGGATCGTGTCGACGCCGAACATGTCGTGACCGGTGACGAGGTAGCCGACTGGGATTGACCTTGACTTTAGGTCAGGGTTCACGCTGAACAGCTGACCAACTTAACCTCCACCTGGACCGGCATGGTGCCGGTCGACGACACCGCGCTGGCCGTGACCGACACCGGTGGGCCCGGCCGTACTCTGCTGTATCTCAATGGCCAGTTCGCCACTCAGCGGTACTGGCGGCGCGTCATCGCCGAACTCGGCGGCGACTACCGGCACATCACGTACGACATGCGGGCCCGCGGCCGATCGAGACGTTCGGCCGCGGCTGCCTCGTTCGAGGCGCACGTCCGTGACGTCGACGCCGTCCTTGCGGCGAGAGGCGCTCAAGATCAGCCCGAAGGTCGCCAGTAATCACGGCAACATGCTGCGCAAGGACTTCCGAGCCATCGCCGACGCCGTTCGCGAACTCGCCGGCACCCCACGATCACGAGGTCGGATGAGCAGATGACGGAAGGCGTCACGATTGGCCAGGCGGCGACCTTCGCCGGCGTCACGGTGAAGACCATTCGGCACTACCACAAGCACGACTTGATCGACGAACCCTGCCGCGACAGCTCCGGCTACCGACGTTGCGGATCGGCCGACCTGCCGCAGTTGGCCCAAGCTGGACAAGGTCGCCGCCGATCTCGGCTTCACTCCGGACGACGTGACGATGGCCCGGGAGGGCCTGGTGCTGATCAGGGCCCTGGTGCCGGAAGGCTTCGACGAATATGTGGCCAAGGTCGAGCGCGGCCTCGACGATCCTCGATACTTCTCCCTGATCAAGCGTATGTGGCGCGCCGCTGAGTGGGAGCCGGACGACCCACGGGTCGACGAACTCGCCACAGCCCTGGCCGACCACTATCTCGCCCATCCCGCGCTGCTGCCCATCCCGGCCGGACTCCGGTCCCGCACTGACGGCGCGATCCGGCACGGGCTGCTCGCCCGCCACGGAGAAGAGCAGAAGCCGGCCTGAATCCGGCTGAGGGCGTTGGTCGAGGCGAGAACGCATTCGGCCGGCATCGACGTGGTGTAGCGGACTCACCGCCTGAACCGACGCGCCAGCTGACCGCGTGGAATGCGGTTGCTGGTACGCCGGGTCCGCCCCTCGGACCGTCACCGCAAGAACCTCACCGCCTTCGAGACCCGCACCGGCTGGAAGTACTCGGTCACCGCGACCAACATCGGCTGAGGCATCGCCGGCTCCCACCACCCGCAGTGGCTCGGCGCGCTGGCCCGCGAGCGCGCGGTGGTCGAGGCGGCCAGGACCTGGACTGCCGACTGCGCCTGCTCGCCCTGCATGATCAGCCCGGCCAGGAGCCCGCCGAGCTGGACAGCATGCGCTACCGGCTCTCGCCACAACGATCAGGAAGGAGCCCAGTTCCGGACCCGTGGAACCCGGCGTCCCCGCAGCGACATGCGACGGCCCAATCCCAACCGCATCGGGGATATTACGGGCAAATCGAGCTACTCACACAACACAGCCCGCTGACGAATCGAGGCTGCTTGAGAGAATGGTGTGGAAATTGTTCAATGATTTGGCATGCGCCAGCTGCTTTGTAAATAGGATCATGTCCGGTGGGCGCAGCGCCTCTTGCGTGCGGGCTTGGCACCGGTCTCTGGCTGAGTCTGAAGGGGAGGGAGTTTGTGCACATGTATTAGGGTATTACGGCCTTCCGGACGCGCCGAGCTTGACCTGGTAGTTCTATCGCGATAAATTAAAGCAAATTTCATGATCCAACGGGAGGGTTTCATGCGGCTCGAAATGCTCTATAAGGATCAAGGCTCAGGCGGCAACGGCTGTCCGGCTATCTATTTGGCCGAGAATGGCCAGGTCGTGGTCCAGGGGCCAGCAGTCGATCAGGAAACCTTCTCCAACCTGGCCAACGTTCTGCCGGGCGAGATCGCTCTGCAGATCGCGCCCGAGGTGCTGCAGGGTGCCGTCGACAAGCTTCGTGCCAAGAACGAGGTCCGCTAAGTGGGGCGGATGTTTCGCTCTCTCGATGACGCCGAGTTCAACCGCTTCTTCACCGAATTCCGCTTCACGGCTTACCGTCTGGAGTCGCTGCAGCGTTACGAAGTCTCCTACGAGAAGACGGAGTTCGATCTCTTCCTGAACGGCCAGGAGCGCGGTGAGTTCCCTGGAATCGCGCAGTGGATCGATGAAACGGTCAAGCCGGCACGGAACTCCGGCAAGCTCCTGCACCGGGTTCACGTAGTGCAGGAGCCTCTGTCCGATTACGTGCGGTTTGAGTGCGCCTGGGCGTATGCTCACACGGTACCGGCCGGTGAAGATGTTCGACTCATCCCCGTTCCGCCCGGCGAATGGCCTGCGGGGCTCCCTCGCTATGACTACTGGCTCTTCGACTCGTCCAGCCTCGTCACCATGCATTACAAAGAGGATGGTTCCTTTGAGGCTGCGGAGATTGTGGACGACCCGGAGAAGATCGTCCAAGCCAATTTTTGGAGAGATATGGCAGTTGGTCAATCCATTCCGTTTGCTGACTTTGCGGCGAAGCGCGATGGCAAATTCTAAACTATGGCGATCCGGTGGAAATGCAAAGCGCTGGCAGCGAATTTACGGGTGACGCCAATTCCGTCGTGCAGATAGGTACCATGCACGGCGCGATCAACCTGACTTCTCTGGCGCGGGCACTTCCATTGCCGCGACAGCTTCCCCTTCCGTCGGGCGGCTTCGTTAACAGGGCCGAGAGTCTGGCCGCGCTTGACCGCCTTCTGGAGGTGGGAAGCGGCACGGGCGCAGTCTCCGCCGTGGCTGGAGCTCCGGGGGTCGGCAAGACCGCGCTCGTCGTGCACTGGGCCCATCGGGTGCGTGACCATTTTCCAGACGGAGAACTCTTTATCGACCTCGGCGGTTACGGGCCGAGCGCACCGCTTAGCGCTGACCAGGCTCTCGACAGCTTTCTGAGAGCGCTCAATGTCCCGAAAGAGGGCATTCCTGAAACCCTGGCGGAACGCTCTTCGCTGTTCCGCTCGCTCGTCAGCGGCAGGCGAATGCTCGTGGTCTTGGACAACGCCGCTGACACCGCCACGGTACGGCCGCTCCTTCCCGCCTCAAACGGGTGCTTTGCCTTGATCACAAGCAGAAGTAGCCTGTCAGGGTTGGTAACAAGAGAAGGGGCTGCTCGTGTGACCCTGGAGGTGCTCAGTTCTCCCGACGCCGTCGCGCTGCTCGGACAAGTGATCGGCGTGGCCCGTGTTGCCGCAGAACCTCAGGCCGCAGTCCGTGTGGCCGAACTATGCGGCTATCTTCCGCTAGCGCTGCGAGTCGTGGCTGAACGCGCGTTGGACAGACCGGAACTGGGGCTTACGGAATTGGTAGCCGAGCTCGAGGAGGAGCAGCACAGGCTCGACTCTCTCGCCTCGAGCGAAGACGAACTCAGCGACGTACGTGCCGCCTTCTCCTGGTCATACCGCGCGCTCTCAGTCGAAATGCAGCGGGCCTTCCGGTTGCTTGGTCTTCATCCCGGCCGAGAGTTGTGTACGCAGGCAGCCATGGCACTGCTCAATTCCACCGATCAGCGTGCCACGAAGCGGCTTCTGGACACACTATCTGCGACGCATCTTCTGGAAAAGGTGGCGGCGAGTCGCTATCGATTGCACGACCTACTGAGGGCATATGCGAAGGAACGTCTCCGGGAAGAGACCAGTGCGAAGGACCAGCTGCTGGCGGTTCGCCGGGTCCTGAGTTGGTATCTCCTGGCCGTCGACGCTGGTCGCAGAGCGATCCTCTTCTACTCGCACGAAGTGCCCCTTGTTCCACAGGAGCAACTCGTGAATCCACTATTTGCCGACGCTGAGGCGGCCATGGAATGGCTTGAGGTGGAGCGCCTGAATATTCTGGGCGCGGTGAACCAGGCCATGGACACCGGCCAGTACGACATCGCATGGAAGCTGCCCGTTGTTGCCGACGGCTTCTTTGAGCTTCACTCCTACTGGAAGGAGTGGGAGAATATCCACCGTACCGGTGCCGAAGCTGCTCGAGTTCTCGGTGACCGCCTGGGGGAGGCCTCGAACGTCTTCGCACTAGGAGATGCGGACTGGCGCGGAGGCAGACGAGAAAGTGCGATAGCCAATTACGAGAGCGCTCTCTCATATGCCAGGGACGCCGACGACGCATGGCTCACCGGTTTTTCCCTCAGAGGACTCGGACTGATTCACGCGGAGATGAGGAACCGTGAGAAGGCGCGTAACTACTTCCAAGCCGCCCTTGAGGTCTTCCGTGCAGGAGGGTTGCGGCGTGGGGAGGGCATGGCGCTGCTCAGCCTTGGGGAACATGCTGCCCATCTGGGTCACTTCGACGAGGCGGTATCGCTGGGGGCCGAAGCTGTTCGGATCTTTGTCGAGATCAATGACGAATGGAGCGAAGCCTGGGGCGTGCTTCCGCTCTCCAGAGCGCTCGTGAAACTCAGCCGAGACACTGAGGCCATCGAAGCGCTGATGCGAGCGGCCAGAACGTTCGACCGCTTCAAAGACCGGCGGAGTCTCGCGATGGCACTGGCCGCGCTCGGTGACGTACATCACCGACTGGGTGACGTCTCGAGCGCGCACAACAACTGGCTGACTGCCGCCGAGTTGTATAGCACTTTCGGAGAGAGCGCAATGGCTGAAGAACTAAGAGCAAAAGCTAACAATGGTGAGGAATGACATCGTTCTGAAGTCGAAGAATGGCGAGCTTCCCTCAGGCTGGTTCAGCGCCATTTGTGCCATTCACGATGCTGTCTTCCTGAAGTCGCCCTTCGCATGGACACCGGACACTTCGCGAGAGAATGCTGAAGACCTGCGCCACCTGGCCGAAGACCCGACCTTCGGCGTGGTTGTAGCCTGTCAGGGCAGCAGGTTCGTCGGCTACGCGTACGGGCACCGCCTGCCCGCCGACCACGGTTGGTGGCGTTTCATTCCGGGATCACTTCCGTCTGAATTAACCAGTGAATGGGACGGAAGGACGTACACGCTCACTAGCTTAGCCGTCCTCCCGCGCCAGCGAGGCCGCGGCATCGGCCGTCGAATGATCAATCGTCTGCTTGGCACGCGAACAGAGGAACGGGCCATCTTGTCCGTACAACCGACAGCAGTGCAGGCGCAAAGCATCTATCGTCACCTTGGATGGCACCATGTAGGCAGAAACGGACCCTTGCCCGGTGTCACTCCACCGCACTGGGACGTCTACGTCTTGGAGTGCCTATCCCAGCTGAGTCCCAATTCCTGAGAGGGGGAGCTCCGTATGGACCCAGTTACCCTTGCTATCGCCGGTGCCGTCGCCACTGGTATCGCGACCCGTGCAGGAGAGTCCGCCGGCACGGCACTGAGCAACCTGACCCGCCGTGTCCGCGATCGATTTCGCGACAGGCAGACTGCGCTCGAATCCGAGGAGAAGGTCGCCGCCGCCCTTGAGGCGGAGTTCAGTCGGGATCCCGCGTTTCGTCAGGACTGTCTTGGCTTGTGGAACCAAGCACAGGCCAGCTCCGTCGCTAATTCCTTCACGGGGCACGCCAACAAGGTGATTCAGGCCCGCGACATCCACGGTGACATTACCCTCTGAGCCCTGTTCAAGGACAGGTCAGAGATCCGAGTTGATCTACTTGGCTCTCGCGATAGGCCTGGTGAATACGGCGCGGCCGCGAAGCGGTCCTGGTCCCGTCACGGCAGAACCTGGAGCAGGTAATCGGCCAGCTCGCCCGGCCGGGACAGCATCGCCATGTGGCTGCCGCGCATGATGCCGAGGTGCTCCATCACGTGGCGGCGTACGAAGTCGGGAGGAAAGAGGCGGTCACTGCGGCAGTGCAGGTACTTCGTCGGAACGGCGGGCCAGCGGCCAGCGACCAGGGCTCGCGGCCCGCCCGCCCCATGCTCATCTTCTCGGCGAGCGCGCCGTCGTGGGCCAGTACTCGTTCGGCCAGCTCGTGTGGGACGTCATGCAGGTAGAGCTCGTAGTCGTCGATGCCGGACGAGGGTCGGCCGCTGCGTGTCCACCAGTCGCCCAGCGCCTCGCCCGGAGTCATCGGCGGGCACAGCTACTGCGCGACGGCGAGCGCTTACGTTCAATCGCTGAAGGCGGCTGTCAGGCCCTCGGCCTAGGCATGGACATCAGCCGTCGGCCTGGCGTGACCGGGTATGGCCGGGCGGCCGGGTCAGGTCGGCCGCGGGTACCGGCCGGGCCTCCGCCCGCGCGATGCGCGCCTTGACGTCGCGGAAGTGCAGCCGCATGGCTTCCTGGGCGGCCTCGGCGTCCCGAGCTCGAAGCGCCGCCACGATCCGGCGGTGGTTGACGACGATCTCCGCGCTCCGCTCCTCCGGTGGGCCGAGTGTCGGCTCGACCTCGTGGTAGACGTCCCAGAACAGACCGATCAGCTGCAGCACCAACTCGTTGCCGCACAACTCGTACAGCAGCGCGTGGAACGCCCGATCGGCTTCCGGGTCCCGATCCATGCCATTGACCAGGGCGTCCAACGCGGCGAGCCGGGGGGCGCTGGTGCTCTGGGCCACCTGGGCGACCAGCCCGGTCTCGAGCAGTTCGCGGACCTCGACCAGATCCTGGAGCGCGCGGATCCCGCCGCCCGGCCCCGACCGCACCCGGAAGGCAAGCGACGGGGTCAGTACGTCGAGCGACGCGTGCCCGACGAACGTCCCATGTCCGTGCCGGATCTCGACGATGCCCAACGCCCGCAGGGCCCGTACGGCCTCGCGGACGCTGTTGCGGCTCGCCCCCAGCAGATCCATCAATTGCACTTCGGTGGGCATCGGTGAGCCGGGGGCCAGTCCGCGCTCGTGGATCATGGCGATGATGCGCTCCTGAAGCGACATGCCGTCACGCATACGCATGCTGCCCCCAGGCTCGTCGAAGACCGTATGTCCAAACATCCCACCTCTCGATCTCGGAAGGCCAGGCGGGGCAGGAGATTTTACGCCGACGACACAATCGGGCCACCGGACAGACGTTGCTCGTCCTCGCTCCTCGCCGCCTTCAGCCCAGCCGGCGCCAAGGCGCGGCGATGGCGCCCACGTGACCCCGGGAGCGCCATCGCCAAGCGGCTCGTGTCCTCTCAGCCGACGTGATCGAACGGCAGCCGCAGGCCAAGCTGACCGCCGATCGGGAGGTTGAACCGTCGGATCAGGTCCAGTTCGGTGCTCGCGAGGGCGCGCCGGTAGACGCGTACCTCGTCCAGCGTCCCGCGGAAGCGGTCCACACCGTCCAGCCGCTGTCCGACGTGGATCCCCTCGAGCCCGAACTCCTTGCCGAGGGTCACCGAACCGGCCGGCGCCGCCGCCGACGAGACCTGTACGCCGTCCACCAGGAGCCGGAGCTCGCCACGTACCCGCTGGAGCACCACGAAGTGCCACTGCCCGTCGTTGTACGCGCTCGTCGACTGCACGGTCACGTTGAACCGGTCGACGGAGAGGACCGCCCGGATGCGGTTGCCGGCCGGTTCGGCCCGCAGCCACAGCGCCGGCGGGTTGGTGCCCCTGTTCACCCGGTGGAACCAGAGGATCGTGTGCGCGCCGGTCTGCTCCGAATACCGGATCCAGGAGCTCAGCGTGAAGTCCTTCGCACCGAGGTCGATGCTGTCGTTGAACGGCACCTCCACCCGGTCGTCCACCCGGTCCAGGGCCAGCCCGCCGCCGAACCGCCCAGCGGTGGTCTGCGCACCACCGCGGACATACGCCTGGTTGCGGTACGGCGAGTTGTCCGGCGTCGTCGGGCCGGGCGCCGGGGGGCCGGGGATGCCGGGCGGGGTGCCGTTCGGCGTCTCCAGGTACGCCTCGTTGAACCGCGTGAACCGGATCTGCTCGTACGGCGTGATGTTGCCGGCCTCGTACATCAGGGCCGCCTCGTCGCCGTCCAGGCGCACCATGTCCGAGTACGCCGACGGGCCCCAGTAGAAGACCTTGCCCTCATCCCACGTCTCGAAGCGGCGCCCCTCGTCGTAGGACGACCGGATCCCCATCGCCTCCCGGGCGCCCGGGTGCATCGGCGCGGAGAAGAGGATGCGCTTTTCGCCGAACCGCAGCAGCGACGCCTGGATGTCGGTCGTCGCCAGCGCCGGCATGGTGCGGAACGGCGCGTCCCATGTCTCGCCGCTGTCGCTGCTGGTCGCGTACGCCCGGCTGCCCTCGTCGGTGCCGCGCTCGCGGGCCGAGGCGTAGATCCGCCCGTCGGTGAGCTCGACGACGGTGACTTCCTGGGCGATGACCGTGCCGTCGTCGCGAGACGTCTCGGCGCCGATGTTCCAGGTCACCCCGCTGTCGTCGCTGTAGAGCAGGTGCGTGCCGTAGACGTGCTTGCCGACCCGGTCCCAGCTTTCGAAACTCGCTCCGACGACCAGCCGGCCGGCGTGCGGGCCGAGCTTGAGCTGGATGCCGTGCATCGGGCCGGTGGCGTACCAGAAGTTCCACTCCGGACGCTTGCCCTCGGTCATCTCCCTGGCCGCCGACCAGGTCGCCCCGTGGTCATCGCTGAACTGCACCCAGGGGTCGCGGTCACAGCCGTTCGGGCACGGCTCCCCACCGTTGTGGGTGCTCACCAGCACGACCCGCCCGGTACGCTCGTCAACGATCGGCACCGGGTTGCCGTGGGTGGTGCCGTTGCCCTCCGAGATCACCTGCAGCGGTCCCCAGGTCCGCCCGCCGTCGGCGGAACGGCGCAACACGAGGTCGATGTCCTCGTCGTCGCCGCAGTCCTTCACCCGCCCCTCGGCGAACGCCAAGACCATGCCGTTCGTGGCCCGCACCACGGCGGGGATCCGGAAGCAGCCGTACCCGAAGTCGCCCTGCTTGTAGAGCACCTGCTCGTCCACGAACGGTGCGGTGTCGCTCGCTGTGCCGGCCTGGAAGGTCTCCGCGGTCGCCGGCGCGCCTAACCCGCTGACGAGTAAGCCGGCGAGCACCACTACGGCGCCCGCCCGGCGGCGCCAGGGGCGCCCGGTACGGACCTTTGGGGGGTGACCATCGTGCATGTCCTTGCCCTTCCTGACAGGAGACAGTCATGGAGGGGACATCCTACGTCCAACGTTGGATGTTTAACAGATGATGAATGTAGGATGTTCGCGAGTGAGCGAATGTGTCCGCGAGCTGATCGTCCGGCTGGCCCGAGAGAGTCCACGGCGGGGACATCGGCGCACTCGCGGTGCTCGCTCAGAAACTCGGTTTCGGTTCTGTGAGCTGGGGTTTTGCTGCGCGATCAGGCCTGTGGGGCTCAAGAACTCGAAGCACTCCAGCGCGGAGCCCCTCGTCCGGCAGCCGCCATGCCCGCCTCGGCGGCCGACTCGCCGATTGGGCGTCGCACCTGGCCGTGGGTGGGCTCGGGACCTGGGCGGTCGGTTATGGGCTCGCGTAGTCCAGCGGCGACCTGGTACGTGCGCGGTCGCCCTGCGTACGCGCCGGAACCCCCTCCCGCCGTGGCAGACTCATCGAACGACCGGACGGACCGGCCGCTCGATCGGCCGTTCTCAACCAGCGAGGGGGACGCACGATGGCCATCATCATCGACAAGATCGCCTGGATCCACCTGCGGGACGGCAGAATCCTCAGCACTCGCTCACGCGGCAAGGACGTCTACTACCTGCCTGGCGGCAAGCGCGAACCCGGCGAAACCGATCTCGACACCCTCGTTCGCGAGATCGATGAGGAACTGTCCGTCGCCATCAACCCCGCCACAGCCACCCACGTGGGCACTTACCAGGCGCAGGCACACGGCCACGCCGACGGTGTTGCCGTGCAGATGACCTGCTACACCGCCGATCACCACGGAACACCCACTCCCAGCAGCGAGATCGAAGAAGTCATCTGGCTGACGTACGCCGCCCGCGATCGTGTGGCCCCCGTGGACCAGATCATCTTCGATCACCTGCACGAGACCGGCCAGCTTCACTGACTCAAGAACCGCTTTGAAGCGGGCGAGCAGCGCGTACGCCCTACGGGGTAGCGGCCGAGACGATCTGGGAGATGCGCTGGTGAGACAGTCGCATGGCGCTGCCCGCGTCGCGGGTGGTCCATCCCTGGGCGATGAGGAGGCGGGCGGCGTGGCGTACCGCGTCACGTTCGGCCTGCTCGGCGAGCATGCGCGCCTGGCGGGCTTCGATGACGGCCGCCAGGGCGGCGGCGGCCTCCGGGTCTCCGGGGATGACGCGGAGGCCGATCGTGCCGGGTTCGTCCTTGAGCAGGTCGACGATGAGACCGCCGATGTTTCTCCTTACTTCGACCCAGTTTGCGCCTTGGGCCTGGATGGTGTGCCCGCCGGGCAGGTCGGTGGCGGTGGCGGTCCATTGCTTTCCGGTGCGGGTAACGGTGACGCGGTAGGTGGTGGCGACCTCGAGGTCGGCGTCGGGCACGGAAAGGAGGTCGGGCTGGTCGAAGATCGCATCGTTTGCCGGGTCCATAGTCATCAACTCTGGATCTCCGGTCAGCCTGTTGTCTAGATGGCTTGCCAAAAATTGGCTAATCGAATTGCCATCAGCGGATGTCGTAACTGATATGGGTGACTCTGTCGCCGGCCACGATGCGCGGGTTCTCCATCATGGTGGTGGGGACCTTGTGTTCTCCGAAGAACCGGATCCCGTCGCCGAGCAGGACCGGAGCGACGTACATGTCGACCTGATCCACCAGCCCGGCGCAGACCGCCTGGCCGGCGAGATCGCCTGCGGAGAGGGAAATGGTGCGGTCGCCGGCCGCCTGCCTGGCGCGAGCCACGGCCTCTTCCAGGCCGCCGGTGACGAAATGGAATGGAGCCTCGGGGTAGCGTCTCGGCCAGTCACCGGGGGAACGGTGGGTGAGGACGAAGACGTGATCACCCACGGCGGGCCGACCGCCCCAGCCGTCGGTGAGGTCGAACAGACGGCGTCCGATGATGGCCGCGCCGATGGCCGGCCAGGTGTCGCGGAGCAGATCGGCGCTGGCGGGAGCCGGTCGGTATCCGCCCTTCGGCCGGTACTGGTGGGGTGCGACGGTCAACTCCTGCGGGCCGTTGAAGTACCAATCGAACAGCGGCCCAACGCTGTCGTTCCGATCGGCGATGAAGCCGTCCGCGGATACGGTCGCGCCGACGATCACTCTGCTCATGTACTTCTCCTGTCTGGTCGTGCCTGCTCAGTCGTCAACCGCCAGGACACGTCACCAGCGGCCTGGTCCGGTTACGCTGCCATCGCCGGCCCGTTCCTTCGGTCAGCGAGGGGATCTGGTTCGGTGGTCTGCGAGGGGAGGCTGGATGCTGCCTGGTGAGCGGCCGATCGGGTCAGTCGTGGATTCGGGTCATGGCTTCGTAACCGCCGTCGATCACTCTCACCTCCCGACTCGACTCCAGCATGCGCGCACGGCGGCCGGCGGACATCCGTACCGGCCACGTGGTCACCACCTGGAGGCCACGTGCCCGGCCACGTGAGCGGGCCCGAGATCTCGGCGCGGGAGGCCGAGGTGCTGACGGCGCTCGGCGCCGGACTGTCCAACGCCCAGATCGCCCGTGGCATGCACATCTCCGTCCGTACGGTCGAGGGCCACGTCTCCTCGCTGCTGCGCAAGTACGGGGTGACCGACCGGCAGGCGCTCGCCGCGCGCGCCGCGACCACCGATGAGACGATCACGCCGCCCGGGACCATCGCCGGCCTGCCGCGCCCGCGGACCAGTTTCGTCGGGCGGCGGGACGAGGTCGGCGCCGTGCTGACGGCCGTGGCGGACGGCCGGCTGGTGACGCTGGCCGGGCCGGGCGGGGTGGGCAAGACTCGCCTCGCCGGAGTGGTCGCGGAGGAGGCGGCGTCGCGATATCGCTACGGCGCGGCGTTCGTCGATCTGGTGCCCGTACGAGACGGTCTGGTCGGGCAGGCGATCGCCGCCGTGCTGGGCGTGTCCGAGCATGCCGAACAGCCGGTGGAGCAGGCCGTCGTGGCCCGGTTGCGGCGCGGCCCGTCGCTGCTGGTGCTCGACAACTGCGAGCATGTGCCCGACGCGGTGGCCGAGTTCGCCGAGCGGATCCTGGCCACCTGTCCCACCACGATCCTGGCGACCAGCCGGGAGCGGCTCGGGCTCCCCGGCGAGCGGGTACACCCCCTCGCGCCGCTCCCGCTCGGTTCGGACGCCGAAGAGCTGTTCCGGGACCGCGCCGAGCTGGCACACCCCGGCCACCAACTAGACCCGGCGACGGTGACGGATCTGTGCGCCCGGTTGGACGGTCTGCCGCTGGCGATCGAACTGGCCGCGGCGCGCAGCGCCTCGCTCGGCGCCACCGGGATGCTGAGCGGACTGGGCGACTACCTGCGGTTGCTGGCGGGAGGTCGCGGGGCGGTGGTACGGCATCGGTCGCTTCGAGCGGTGATCGGCTGGAGTTACGACCTGCTCGCCGAGGACGAGCGCGCCGTGTTCCGGCGGCTGAGCGTGTTCGTCGGCGACTTCGACCTGCCGGCCGCCATCGTCGTCGCCGGCCTGCCCGCCCCTGACGCCGCCGACCTGCTGGGCAGGCTTGTCGACAAGAGCCTGATCCGGCACCGGCAGAGCAACTGGCAGCTGCTGGAGACCATCCGCGCGTTCGCCGCCGAACAGCTCGACGGCGACCCGGAGCGCGACCTGGTGCGGCGGCGGTACCTGAGCTGGGCCATCGACACCGCGACCGGCCTCGCGGCGCGGCTCGGCGAGAACTGGCATCCCACCTTCGACAGGGTGGCGGGTGACCTGCGCGCCGCACTGGCGACGGCACCGGACACCCATGAGCTCATCCGGCTGCTGGCCCGGCTCACCTTCGCGCGTGGGTACCTGCGCGCGTCCACCGACTGGTACGAGCGCGCCGCCGGTTGCGCGCCGACGCCGGCGGAGGCGATCGACGATCTCGGCCACGCGGCCGACTGCGCGCACGTGATCAACGACTCAAGCCGGGCGTACGACCTGTGGCTGGCCGCCGCCGACCGGGCCCGCGCGGCAGGCGACGGCAACGCTCGTGCCGTCGCGCTGGCCCGCGCCGTCGAGCTGGCCGGCCGGTTCCCGGTCACCTTCCGCAGTCCGATCCCGTACGAGCGGCGCCGCGAACTCCTGGACGAGGCGACCGCGGCAGGTGATCACGACGATCCGGTCGTCGCCGCCCGGCTGGCCTGTGCGGCCGCCTGGACCGCCGACCCCGAAGTGCTTCAGCCCGATTTCGACCTGGCAGCGGCCGCCGTCAAGGCGGCACGGGTCACCGGCGATCCGATCCTGATCAGCGCCGCCCTGGACGCGGCGCGTACCGTCGCGACCAACGACGGCCGTGGCCGCGAGGCGCATCAGATCACCAGCGAGCGCCTGGAGTTGCTGGCCGGCCCGGATCCGCACAGCCCCGCGTACGTCGCCGAGATCGACGACGCCCAGGCGCTCGCCTGCCTGGACGCCGTGGCCGCCGGCGACCTGCCGGCCGCGCGTACCATCGCCCGGCTGATCGGTACCGGCGACCTGTCCGGCGACAGCGCGTATTTGACCGCCAGCAAGACCATTCCGATGGTCGTCCTCAGCGGCGACCTCGACGAGGCCATCCGGCTCGCCGACGCCATGTGGGAGGGCTGGCAGCGCGCCGGACGGCCGCGGATGTTCTGGATGCAGGTCACCATGCCGTACGTCATCCTCGCCCACGGCCTGCGCGAAGACCGGGACAACGTAGAAAGGTGGCGGAACCGCGCCGCGCAGAGCGCCGCTCCCCACCAGAACGGCTCCTTCCAGTCTCGGCTGGCCCCGCTGACCACCTTCGTCGACGCCAGGATCGCGCTGCATCTCGGTGATCTGGACCGGGCGGCGGAACTGGCCGAGCACGCCTGGCAGTACCGGACGCGGGCCCGCTACCTGCCGTTCGCCCGCGCCGCGGCTGTCGAGCTCGCGGTGGCCGCCGAGCTTCCGCGTGCGGAAGCCGACCTGGCCGCGGCCGCCGCGGACACCGGGGACAACGACTGGGTCGCGGCCACCGTGTTACGGGCGACCGGCCGGCAGTACGCCGACCTCGACGCGCTGTCCCGTGCGGCCGAGTTGTGGGCCCGGATGGGCGCCCGCTTCGAGCACACCTGCACACTGAAGCTCTCGGCGCGCGACCCGTAGGGGCCATCTAAAGACCGCGCCCGCCTGGCATGGCCGCCTGCTCGATGACGACCACCGGGATCTCCCTGGGCGCCTTTCGCTGATAGCCCGTGTAGTGCGGCCATATCGCGGTCATCGTCTCCCACAGGTGGGGCCGCTCGTCCGCGGTCGCCGGGCGGGCCACCGCGTCGAACACCTCGGCGCCCACCTGCACCCTAACCCGCGGCTGGGCGAGCAGGTTGTGGAACCAGAGCGGATGGTCGGCCGCGCCTCCGTTGGAGGCGACCACGAGGTAGCGGTCGCCGTCGCGGCCGTAGATGAGCGCGGTGCGGCGCGGTAGTCCTGAACGGCGGCCGGTGGTGGTGATCAGCAGGGTGGGCGCGCCGTGGAAGAGGTGGCCCCGGGTGCCACCGGACTCGACGTAGCTGTTGACGTGCCTGGCAACCCACTTGGTCGGGCTGTCAGTCGGCTCCTGGCTCATTGGGCCACCCTCTTCGTGGCTCATCGGGCCGCCCCGCCCACGCGGCGGTCGACCCAGTCGCGTGCCTGCGCGAACCAGCGGGGCGCGGTGCGGTGCGCGTTCAGCACGTGCCCGGTGCCGGGGACCACGATGGCCTCCAGCCTCGCGCGCGGGCCGTAGAAGGGGGCCTCCTGACTTCTGAGAGCGGCGGAGGAGGAGCGGGCTCCGGCCAGCAGCTTGTCGTGCTCGCCGTTGACGATCAGTACGGGCGCCTGGATGCTCTTGTTGATCGAGGGCGGGGTGTAGGAGTCGCCGGGCGGGAAGACGTCGGTGGTCTTGGCGGCCTCGTCGGCGGCGATGACTTCGGGGTCGGCGTTGGGCCGGTGGTAGAACCAGGTGGCCCGAAGGCCCGGCCGGGTGGTGAGATAGCCGTCGTCGAGCCCGCGGTCGGCGAAGCGCGGATCGTCGGCGGCCCGGTAGATCCCCGCGCCCATCTGCTCGAACGCGGCCTCGTTGGGCACACTCGACTCGCCGGTCAGGATGACGCCGTCCACCTCCGCCGGATGCGCGGCGGCCAGGGTACGGGCAAGGGTCGAGCCGAGCGAGTGGCCGACCAGAACGACCTTGGCGAAGCGAGGGCCGCCGAGGCGCCCCTCGCGCAGTTGCCGGATGAGCTGGCGGATGACGATCTGGTGGGTGTCCTGCTGGAAGCGGGCGCTGGGCGGGTACGAGCTCGCGCCGGTGCCGAGGCGGTCGATGGCCAGCGTGGCGTACCCGGCGGCGGTCATGGTCTCGACGAACGAGGGCCGCCGCCGGTCCCCGCGCATCTGCCAGTAGGCCTGACCATAGAAGCCGCCGGGGATGAGCAGCTGAACGCTGGCGGCACGGCCGCGTGGCAGGCAGAGGGTGCCGGCCACGCGCTGGTCGGCGGCGCCACCGGCGGTCATCGCCACCTTGGCGCTGACGGTCCTGCAGGTGGTGGCGGCGTTCGCCGCCGCCGGGATCGTGGTCGTGGGAATCGAGATCAACGCCAGTAATGCTGCTGCTGCCGCGATGCGCATGGAACTCCTTCATCGGTAACCAAATTTGGGTAACCAAATTTGGGTATCGAACTATGACTCATCGGCCTCCCCACCGTCAACTCGAATCCCGGTCGCTCAGGCCGGTTCGTCGCCCCGTTCCAACCTGCCGATCAGGCCACGGGTCCACGCCGCGTCGTTCGCCGCCTGCGCCGCGCGCAGGCCGAACAGCTCCCTCAGGTGCCTTGGCCGCTCTTGCTCGTCCATCGCGGCCACGATCCGCGCCTGCTCGACCTCCAGCGCTCGCAACCGCTCCTTGAGCAGCTCCAGCGCCTCCTTCTCAGGCAGGGCGGGCAGCAGCGCGAGGGCTGCGCCGAGCAGTTCCGGACGTCGGTCCGGCACGCTCAGGGCACTTCTCAGCAGCCCGAAGAACTCGGCCTCGCCCTTGTCATTGATGGCGTAGTCGATGCGGCCCGGCCACTCGTGCACTTCGGTGGCGTCCAGCAGGCCGTCCTTGGCCAGCTGGCGGAGAGCGTGGTAGATCGACCCCGACCTGAGCCCTGCCCACTGTGCGACCTCCCACGAATCCAGCTCGGATCCGACCAGGTAGCCGTGTGCCTGACCGTGTAGCCGTACCA
The DNA here is from genome assembly GCF_040648495.1 of Nonomuraea sp. NPDC049129. Taxonomy (NCBI): domain Bacteria; kingdom Bacillati; phylum Actinomycetota; class Actinomycetes; order Streptosporangiales; family Streptosporangiaceae; genus Nonomuraea; species Nonomuraea sp. NPDC049129. Next base: position 228,375 of record NZ_JBEZDU010000002.1, read on the forward strand.
CGCCGAGGACCAGCAGTCGCGTCGCCGACATCGTCTCCCTCACTCGCCGTGGGCACGTCGTACCCACCGATCACGCGCCCGCCCCAGGCTAGCCCTCCGTGGAGCGGAGCCGGGACGGTGCTCCTTCAGGCCACTGATCCAGCGCCAGCGGTTCGGCGGGCGCCGGTGCGGGCCCTGCCATCCCTGCGAGGGTTGCGCCCGTTCGCCAAGCCGGGTGACGACCCTGGCCAGGGGAGGGAGGACGACGCGCTGAAGTACGGCGACCGACACCGACGGCGCGGCTCGGGGCAAGGGCGCCGCCCCGAGGTACGCGGCGGCATGGTGCCTGGTCTCAGACCGGACTGGAAGCCGACACAAGGCAGACCCGTACGACCACAGTCTGACCTGAAAGTATGGCCCGTGCTCCGACGACGCGGCGCACGCGGCTGCAGCATCGTTGGCCCATGACTTTCCCGACTCCGTCAATCGCCGTTTCGAGTCCTGTCCTACCCGGACGCTGGGTGGGCGGCGCCTCCCTCATCGTTGGCCCCCTGCTACTGCTCGCTGGGATCCTGCTTCGCCTGCGCTACGACTTCTTCTTCCCCGCGCAACTGAGCGCTTACGAGCACGATCCGGACCTCATGACGACCTCCTACAGCCTTGTCGCCGCCGGGTGGGTGCTGCTCTGGCCGGGAGTCGTGCTTCTCGCTGTCAGGATCGGCGAAGGTTTCCGGGAGCTGGCTGTATGGGGCGGCACCTTAACGGTCCTCGGCCTGTTCGCCCGGGCGTTTCATGCCGGTGTCGATCATCTGGACTTCCAGCTGGTGACCGTTCAGGGGGCCGCATCGGCGACGCGAACGGTGAGCGAGACCTACGGCGCGTTCCACGTCTTCAGCGCACTCAACGCCGCCATCATGGGCGGCTGGATTCTGCTGGCCATCGGCGCGTACCGCTCGGGGGTTTTCGGACCGCTACGGGCTTTGGCCCTCGGCTTGGCATCGGCGATGCCGCTGGGGGTGCTGAAGGGGACGACTCCTTGGTCGGTCGCCGCCGCCGCGGGACTGTGCGTCGCGCTCGTCCCTCTGGGCGTGGCCACATTGCGCACCGGTCCGGTCCCGCGAACGACCACGGTGGCCGGCAGGCTCCTCCTGGTAGGCGTCGTGGGCATCGCCATGTTCCTCTTCGGACAGGCCGGATGATGGGGCGGCTTCGGGCAGGCCCGATGAATGGGCATCTGGGGCAGGCCGTATGAGCGGGGACCTTCGGGGAGGGCGGATGAGTGGGCATCGATATCGTCGTGCGATGCACATAGCCCAGTGGCGCCTGCGGGCACGCGAGCACCTGCGGACACGCGTTCACCTGGGGACACGTGCGCACCTGCTGGCACTCGACGCCTGCGTGGCGGCCGTCGTGGTGGCCGTGCACGTGTCACTGGCCAGCCAAGACGACTCGGACGGCTTGCCGCAGTTCTCCGGTCCGTGGTGGCTGGGCTGGCTGGTGGCCGTCTGTGTGGGAGCGCCGGTGGCTGTGCGGCGCCTGTGGCCTCTGCCTGCCCTGGCCGTGGTTCTGGGCGCTTCGGCAGCGGCGACATTCCTCGATATCACCCGCGATCCCTACGTTTCCACGGCCCTGGCCGCCTACGTGGTGGCGCTCGCCGAGCCGGTACGCCGGGCTTCGGCGGCGCTGGTCCTGACCCTGGTGGTCTCGGCAGCCGCGGTCATCACAGGTGAGGCGGTCATGACACCATCCGGTCCGTGGTCGGAAGCCGCCGGCACCGCGGCGCTCGTCTGGCTGGTCATCGGCGCGGCGTGGGCCGCCGGCCGTGTCGTGCGCCAACGGAGAGCCCGAGCCGCCCGACAGGAGCGGCGCCTGGCCGAAGAGGCGCTGAGCGAGGAGCGCTTACGCATCGCCAGGGAGCTGCACGACATCGTCTCGCACAGCCTCAGCGTGATCGTGGTCAAGGCGGCGGTCGCCAACCATGTGGCCGAGGAACGTCCCCAAGAGACGCGCGACGCCGTTCAGACGATCGAGCAGACCGGCCGGGAGGCACTCGCTGAGATGCGGCGTGCCCTGGGGGTGCTGCGCGGCGAAACCGCCGGTCAACACGCGGGCGAGCCCAGCTCGGCGAAGATGGCTCCCCTTCCCGGACTGGATGACCTGCCGGCCCTCATCCAACGCGCCGAACAGGCGGGAGTCCGTACCAAACTCCGCACCCAGTTGGCCGTCCACCTCCCCGCAGGGCCGGCGCTGGCCATCTACCGGATCGTGCAGGAGGCCCTGACGAACGTGGTCAAGCACGCCGGCACCGGAACCCACTGCCTGGTGACGATCACTGTCGACTCGCGAGGAGACGCGCATATCGAGGTGGTCGACGACGGAGCCGGCAACGCGGTGGTGTCCGATGGGGCGGAGCTCAAGGGCGGGCACGGACTCGTGGGGATGCGCGAACGCGTGATGATGTACGGGGGGACGTTGGCCGTCGGCCCGCGACCCGGCGGCGGCTTCGCCGTGTCAGCTCGTCTCCCGCCCGAACCCGAGCACAACACGGCCACGAGCCGGAAAGAGGGAGCCGCGTGACCGAACCGATCCGGGTAGAACCGGTCCGGGGGGAGGGGAGTGTGTCCGAGCCGGTCCGGGTGGAGGGGGCCGTGTCCGAACCGGTCCGGGTACTCGTCGCTGATGACCAGTCGCTGCTCCGAGGCAGCTTCCGGGTCCTTATCGACACCGCCCCTGGGCTGACCGCGGTGGGCGAGGCGAGCAACGGTGCCGAAGCCGTAGAGAGCGCACGACGACTCTGCCCGGATGTGGTGCTGATGGATATCAGGATGCCCGGAATGGATGGCATCGAGGCGACCCGGAACATTGCCAGATCTCCCGAGACAGCCGGGACACGCGTTCTCATCCTTACCACCTTCGACCTCGACGAGTACGTATATGGTGCGCTGCGGGCCGGGGCGGCCGGGTTCCTCCTCAAAGACACCTCTCCCGATGTCCTGCTGGCAGGCATCCGCACGGTCGCCGCCGGTGAGGCCCTTCTCGCACCGTCGGTGACCCGACGCCTGATCGCCGAGTTCGCTCGTCTTCCCCATGGACACCAGGCGCCGGGCACCTCGCTGGACGATCTCACGGAGCGCGAGCGTGAGATTCTGGTGCTCGTGGCACGTGGGCTCTCCAACGCCGACATCTCCGAATACCTGCACCGCAGCACCGGCACCGTCAAGACGTACATCGGCCGGCTGCTGAGCAAGCTGGGGGCGCGGGACCGCGCGCAGTTGGTGATCAGCGCTTACGAGTCAGGGCTGGTGAGCGCCGCTCATCCATCGACCGATTCCTGAACTCGATCGCACGCGTGAAGTTCGCATCCTCGCCTGTTCGGTGTTTGGATGTTCGCCCGTACGCGCGTGATGTTCGCATCCTCGCCTGTTCGCCCGTACGCGCGTGATGTTCGCATCCTCGCCTGTTCGCGCGTTTGCCCACGTGAGGTTCGACGTTCGCACGCGCGATGTTCTGTTGAACGTACGCCTGTTCGCACCCGTGAAGTTGGCCCGTTGCTCCGTTGCTGCGTTGGCCCATTCGCCTCTTCGCGCGTTTGTCCGTTGGCCGGTTCGCCTCTTCGCGCGCGACGTTTGCCGATCGCGACGGGTTAGCTGCGCAGCCGCCGCAGACCCGGTCTCTCGGCCTCCTCCGGAAGCTGACGTAGGCAGCCGGCGCGCCGAAGACACCCGTATGGGCAGCGCCTCTTAGGTGTAGGTCGTTGCGATGCCTCCGCCTCTGGTGTCGCCACGATCTCTGCCGCAGCACGTCAGCGGGTAGCCGCGCTCAGTAGCCCATCCAGCACCCGGGCCCCGCAGCCCGCAGCACCAGCAGCGGCAGCGGCAGCCGGTCCGGTGCTGCGGTTGGCCACCGTCGACCATTGGTCGGCACGCATCGTTTCGGCTTAAATCAAGCAGTTGACTTAATCTGACGATGAGAGTTTACTGACAATGCAGGGGAGCCGGTTCGGGAGGAGTCCTGGTGAGGCGCGATGACATACCGATGTGCCGGTGAGCATGGCCGGGCGGGCTGAGCGGGCCAACGCGATCCGTGCGCACATTCTGGTGGCGGCCGAGCGGCTCTTCGCCGAGCACGGTGTGTACGTGGTGGCCAACCGTCAGATCAGCGAAGCCGCCGGTCAGAGCAACAACGCCACCGTCACGTACCACTTCGGCACGAAGGCCGATCTGGTGCGCGCCATCGCGCGCAAGCACGGCAAGCAGATCGAACGTGTCCGCGAGCGGATGCTTGAGCGGCCCCCCGGCTCCGACGACGTGCGTGACTGGGTGGCCTGCCTGGTGCGTCCGGTCACCGAGCATCTGGCCGCCAAGGGCAACCCCACCTGGTTCGCCCGCTTCGGCGCCCAAGTGATGACCGACCCGGCCCTGCACGAGGTCATGATCGACGGGGCGCTCACCTCTTCCTCGCTCGTACGGATCCCGGACGGCCTCAACCGTTGCCTTCCCGACCTGCCGCTGCCGGTACGAGCCGAGCGCAAGCACATGACCAGCACCTTGAGGGGTGCCGGTATTTCCGGGGAAATTTCCAACGGATAAGGCTGACCAGCGCTTATGAGATGAGTCTCGACGGGGGTTGATCACTGCGGCTAGGGTGCGGTTCGCCTGCCGGTCTTGATCCCCTGGGGTGTGAGGTGTCGACACGGATGTTCTCGGCAGAGCAGCTAGAGCGGTTACGGTCGTTTCCCGATATCGGCCGGGACGACTTGATCAGGTTCTTCACGCTCACGTCGGCTGATCTGGCGTTGCTGGCGCCGGTGCGTGGGCGTGGGCCGACCGACCGTCTGGGGCTTGCCGTACAGCTTGCGACGTTGCCCTGGCTTGGGTTCGTGCCCGATGAGGTGGCCACGGCGCCGCCGGTGGCGGTGGCCCGACTGGCTGAGCAGCTCGCGTTGGACCCCGGCGTCCTGGAGGGGTACGGCAGGCGGGAGCAGACCCGCACCGATCATCTGCGGTGGTGGCCGAATATCTGGGCTGGAAGAGCGCGCCACCGGACAGCCCCGAGACGAAGGAGCTGGCGCAGTTTCTGCAGGATCGGGCGATGGAGCACGACTCTCCGACCCTGCTGTTCAGCCTGGCGTGTGAGTACCTGATCGCTGCCAAGACGATCCGGCCGGGTGTGCTCCGCCTGCTGGCCGGACCTGCTGCGGATGTCCGGGTCGCTGAAGTACGGGCAGGCCACCGCTTCCCTGGTGGTGGGCAAATGGTCGGCCGCCTCACGGCAGAACCTCCTGGCGACCGCGCTGAAGGAGTGGGGCACGCTGCGGCGTACCATCCACGCGGCCACTTACCTGTCCGACCCCGTCTACCGCCGGAAGATCGCCCGGCAGCTGAACAAGGGCGAGTCCCTGCACGCGCTCCGCCGTGACCTGCACTACGCCCATCAGGGCACCGTGGTCAAGCCGCACCTGGCCGACCAGACCGATCAGGCCTGGTGTCTGACCGTGCTGACCAACGCCGTGATCACTTGGACCACGGAGTACTACGCGCTCGCCGTGGACCAGCTCCGCGCGCAGGGCCGGGACGTGCCCGACGACCTGCTCGCCCACATCTCCCCGGCCCACAGCGAGAACGTCAACTTCTTCGGTGTTATCTCCGTCGATATCGAAGCCGAACTCGCCGAACTCGACCAGCAAGGCTGGCGTCCCTTGCGCTCGACCACAGACGGGCTCTGGCCGACTGCCCCCGGTTGCGCTTTCGGCCGCCCCGTAGGCGGCAGACCAAGTACGAGAGAAAGGGGCGGTCAAAGCCTCTACCAGGGCGATCACATGGCTGCCCGCTCCAGCACGATCACCTGCCAGCCGATCCGATGCAGGGCCGCCGCGGCGGCCAGCCCGCCGATGCCCGCCCCCACCACGATGGCCCGTCCGGCCCGTCCGGTCATGTCGTCTCCTCCTCGGCGTTGCGCAACGGCGGCGCGTCATCAAACACCTTGGCCATCTACGCGAAGGTGGCGTGCGCCTGCCGAACCCGCTCATCTTCTGGCCCGGGCCAGGCTCAGGCCGTCACGCGTGGTGTCCAGGAACGAGGCGATCGAGGCGATCTGGCGACGCACCACGACCTCCCACGCGTCCTCGGTCATCCGGTAATAGACGGTCCGCTCACCGGGCCCAACACGCGAGCCGAACCCGCGGCCACACCATGTGCGGCAGACATGTCGTTGATGTGTGAACGAGAGCTAGTATTTCGCTTAGGAAAATACATAGGGTGTGCGAGCAGAACCCCGCTCCGGCTCGGTCGGTCTGAGCGTTCGAAGGAGAAGCGCACGTGACCAGCACATCCCCCGCCAGCCCCCGGAGCAAGCCGACCGTAGCGAAACTGGCCGAGCGCCACGAATTCGCCTAGGCCGTCCAACCGATCTGAACTTCAACACCGCAGACGAAGGAGCATTATGTCCGTCGACAACCGACCACTCCAGCGACCCCCGCTCGGGCCACCGCCCCCGTTCGACCGGGAGGTCCTGCCCGCGCTGGACGGCCTCCCGCAGATCCAGGGGTGGTTGTCGGAGCTGAACCTCGACACCATTCCCGCGATGCGGGAGGGAACTCGCGCGGCCATGCCCGCACCGACCGACGAGGAACTCTCCCTCGGCGGCGCCTACACCGTCGAAGAGCGGACCGTTCCCGGCCCCGACATCACCCTCATCATCTGCCGTCCCAGAGCGTCGGCGCAGCCCGCGCCGGTCCTGTACTGGATCCACGGCGGCGGTATGATCATGGGCTCGGCCAGGGACAACCTGACCGACATCGTCACCATCGCGCAGCAGGTGGGAGCCGCAGTGGTGGCGGTGGAATATCGGCTGGCCCCCGAGACCCCCCACCCCGGCCCGGTGGAGGACTGCTACGCCGGACTGACCTGGACCGCCCAGCACGCCGACGATCTCGGCCTCGACGCCGACCGGATCATGGTCTTCGGCCAAAGCGCCGGCGGCGGGCTCGCCGCAGCGGTGACACTGCTGGCCCGTGACCGAGGCGGCCCCGCCCTCGCCGGCCAGCTACTGCTGTGCCCCATGCTCGACGACCGCGACGCCACCCCCTCCACCCACCAGCTCGCCGACGCACCGCTGTGGAACCGGACGCTCAACAACCTCGGCTGGCGGGCGCTGCTCGGGGAGAACTACGGCCGCCCAGACGTCTCCCCGTACGCCGCTCCCGCCCGCGCCCACGATCTGTCGGGACTGCCGCCTACCTTCATCGACGTGGGCTCGGCCGACCTGTTCCGCGATGAGGACGTCGACTACGCCAACCGCATCTGGCAAGCAGGCGGCGACGCCGAACTGCATGTCTGGGCCGGCGCCTTCCACGGCTCCGACGGCCTCGCCCCACACGCCGCCATCAGCCGCTCGGCCGCGACCGAGCGGCTGAACTGGCTACACCGCCAACTGGACCGCCCGTGATCGTCGCAGCGGTGTGACACCCAATACGAGGAAAGCAGCTCATGCGTTCAGCAACACCCACTCATCTCACCGTCGAACGGCTCGTGCGGCCGCACGCCGTATGGACCCGATCGCCACAGTTCGGCTGGCATCTGGGCGAGCCCGTACCCGGTGCGGGCTGCCAGTCGGCCTATGAACTGGAAGTGCGCACGGCGGAGGGCGAAGTGATCGCCGCGACTGGAAAGGTCGGCTCCGCCGAATCGCACTCGGTGGTGGTTCCGGGTCTCGCTGTCCCGTCGCGGACACGGTTCCTCTGGCGGGTCCGCATCTGGGCGGGAGAGCACGAGGCCAGCGAATGGGCCGAGTCATGGTTCGAGACCACGATCCTCGACGCGTCGGAGTGGACCACGTCCTGGATCGAGCCGGACCAGCGACCCGTAACGCCGGAAGAAGAACTCGCCTTCGACGCCCCGTACACCGTCGGCGGCAGGCAGCTGGACCTCGAAGGCCGGCTGCACCCCAGCCCGCTGGTGCGGCAGCGCTTCGAGCTCGATCACCTCCCGGAAAGGGCGCGCCTGTACATCTCGGCCCATGGCATGTACGAGGTGACCATCAACGGGCGCGGCATCACCGATGAGGTACTGGCTCCCGGATACGACGAGCACCCCGTGCGCCTGTCCTTCCAGACCTATGACGCCACGCCGTACCTGCGCCTGGGCGAGAACGTGGTGGGGGTAAGGCTCGCCGACGGCTGGTGGGCGGGACGCATCAGCTTCAGCGGCGAGAGCGCGAACTACGGCGACAAGCTCGGCGTCATCTGGCAGCTCGAAGGTGACGGACAGCACCTGGCCGCGTCCGGCGCGTCGGCTCGGTCCTCTTTCGGTGAGATCCGCTACTCCGACCTGCACATCGGCGAGATGGTCGACGCGCGGCTCGCGATCCACGGGTGGGACGAGCCCGGCTTCGACGACGCGGCCTGGTCGCCGGTCGACGTCGTCGGCTCCAGTACGGCCGGCCTGGTCCCGCACCTCGGCGAGCCCGTCCGCCGGGTTGCTGAGATTGATCGCCCGGCGATCCTCACCACGCCGTCCGGGGAGCTCATCGTGGACCTCGGGCAGAACATCGCCGGCCGGTTGAGGTTGACGGCACGGGGCGAGGCCGGCACCACCATCGTGCTGGAACACACCGAGTCCCTCGACCGCGATGGCAACTTCCACAGGAACGTCATCGGCCGCAACAAGGACCAGACCGACGTCTGGATCTTGGCGGGCACCGGCGTGGAGACCTTCGAGCCGCGATTCACCTTCCACGGCTTCCGGTTCGTCTGCATCACCGGATACCCCGGGCAGCTCACCGCCGACGACGTCGTCGGGGTGGTCACTGCCTCCGATCTCCAGCAGAGCGGTCGTTTCGTCACCGACGATGCCCGCATCAATCGCCTCCACCAGAACGTGACATGGAGCCAGCGCGGCAACTTCCTGTCCATCCCCACCGACTGCCCTTCGCGAGAGCGCGCGGGATGGACCGCGGACATCCAGATATTCGCGCGAGCCGCGACGAACAACGCTCGCGTCGACCTCTTCCTCGAACGATGGCTCGCCAACGTCCGCGCCGCACAGTCCGAGGCCGGAATCGTGCCGACGATCGTGCCCAACACTCCATCGTTCGCGAAGGCCATCGGCATGCTGACCCCCACCTCCGCGGGATGGGGGGACGCGATCACCATGCTGCCGCTCGCCCTCTACGAGCGATACGGCGATCCCCGCGTCCTGGCAGACAACTACGAGGCGATGCTGAAGTGGGTCGGCTGGGTGCGAGAGCGCGCGGAGAACGACGTCGCGGAGCGATACCAGAGCTTGCCGGAGGACGATCCGGTGAGAATGCGCCAGGCATCGCTCTGGAACACGGGATTCCACTTCGGCGACTGGCTGGTGCCCAGCACGGTCACCGACGACCCGGACTCGCTCGTCGTCGCCGCTTCCCTCACCGGTGAGTTGTTCGCCTCGGCGTTCTACTACCACTCCGTCAGCAACCTTGCCCGGGTCGCCGAGATCCTCGAAGATCGATCGACCGTGGAGCAGATGCGCGCCCTGGCGGCGCGGATGCGGGAGGCGTTCGGTGAGGAGTTCCTGCTCGGTGACGGCCGGCTCACCGTCCACATGCAGGGCGCCTATGTCATCGCCCTCGCCTTCGGACTCATTCCCGCTGAACAGCGGGACGCCGCGGCACGGAACCTCGCCGACCTGATCCACGAGGCGCACGACCACCTGGACACCGGGTTCCTCTCCACCCCGTACCTGCTCGACGTCCTGGCCGAGACGGGCCATCGAGACCTCGCCTACCGGCTGCTGTTGCAGGACACCGTCCCATCATGGCTGTACGAGGTCGCGATGGGGGCCACCACCATCTGGGAATCCTGGGGCGGCGTCGAACCGGACGGCCAGCCGCGCCAACTCTCCCTCAACCACTACGCGTTGGGCGCCGTCGACGACTGGATGTTCCGGAACATCGCTGGCCTCCGTCCTGCCGCCCCGGGATACTCCGCAATCGAGATGGCTCCCGATCTGGCAGCGCCCTTCACCGCCGTCGCCGCGACGATCGGCACCCCGTTCGGAGACGCGTCCATCGAGTGGAAGAAGGAAGGCGGCCAGGCCGACATCACGATGTCGATCCCGGCCAACACCACTGCCGTGCTGCGCATCCCCGGCCTCGAACCCAGGCCGTTGCCGCCCGGACAGCACACCGTCTCCACGCCACTGGCATGAGCCGGTATGACCCCGCCCCGCTCGGTACCGCGGGCAGGACCACTGGATATGCTGGAGCGGCCCATTGGGTTCGCGACAGGAGCCGACACATGCCCCGACCGCCGGCGACCGAGCTCGCTCACGCCGAGGCGGTCGACATCAGCCCTGTGCGCACCCCCGAGCAACTGGGGATCCTGGCCTCCCTGTCAGCCATCATCCACTGGGCCGACAGTCCTGCGGTGCGTCACAGCACCATGACGGCGGTCGGCTTCCCCGCCGACGATGTCTCGCTCTTCCTGACCGTCAACCAGCTCACCTACCGCGGCGCGATGCGTCCCACGCAACTCGCGGACGCACTGGGGACAGGCCGGCCGAACATCACCAAGATCACCCGCCGTCTGGTGGACATGGGCCTCGTCGTGCAGGCGGCCGACCCCGAAGACCGGCGAGGGGTCATCATCGCGCTGTCCCAAGCCGGCCGCGACCTCGGAGAGCACATCATCGCCCTGGCACTCGACCGCGTCGAAAAGGAGTTCCGGAGCTGGGACAGCGCCGATGTCGAGGCTCTGACGAGACTCCTCGAAAAGGCCGCGCAAGGGGCGATCGCGCAGGGATATCGCCCCAGGGCACTCGACTCCGGCGCCGGTCAGCACACGACTCCGAGCACCGGAACCACCCTCTAGAGGCGCCGTCAGAAGAGCTGCCACTCCTGAACTGGAACCGCAGCTCACTCCCGGCCGCCTCCGCCTTCTACACACTGGATTCGTTGTCAGCGCTTGAGAGCTCGGCGCTTCTTGAGCAGCGCGGTGATCTTCGCGTGGTCCGCGTCGCCCGGCTTAGGTCGATTCGCCCTGGATGAGCTGGCACTCGCCTGCGTCGGCGAAGTCGGCGTCGGTGGTCTCGTGGCGCTGGAGGAGGAGTTGGGCCAGGCGATTCCAGGATGTGGGCAGGCCGAAGCCGATGGTGGTGAGGCGGGGGCTGGTCTGGGTGGCCAGCGGGGTGTCGTCCATGCCCACCACGCCCAGTTCCTGTGGCACGGTCCGGCCGATGACCCGTGCGGCTGCCAGTGCCGCGGCGGCGGTGTCGTCGTTGTAGCAGGCCAGGCCCGTACCGATGGGTAGCGAGGCGATTGCGTCCAGGTCGGCGTCCGCGCGCAGCGTCACGGTGATCACTTGGGGCCCGTCCAGGCCGGCGGCCTGGCACGCCTCGCGCACGCCCTGCTCGCGGGCGCGCAGCAGCACGTCGTCGCGAGCTTCGGTGAGGCGGGCGTAGGCGATGCGCCGGTATCCGCGCTGCATGAGGTGCTCGGCCTGCATGCGCCCCGCGGTCCAGCTGGATCCGCCGGGCTGGGAGATCGCGTGGGCGATGTCGAGGGCGTGCACGTCGGCCGAGCGCAGGACGGCGCGCTTGGCCTCGCTCAGCTCCGACAGGGCGATGACCAGGCGGGGCCGGGCGGTGGTGAGGACCGCCGCGAAGGATCGCGGGGAGGCGGTGGCCGAGCACATGAGCAAGGACAGGCCGTGCTCGGCGAGCGTCTCGGTCATCTGGTCGGCCATCTGGCTGAACTGGCTGTTCGGTGAGATCGGCAGCACGAGCAGGACCAGGTCGCTCTGCCCGCGCGCGAGCGTTCGCCCGGCCGAATGCGGGCGGTAGCCGAGTTCGGCCACGGCGCGTTCGACGGCCTCACGGGTCGCCTGGTTGAAGCGGTCGCCGTGCCCGTTGAGGATGTAGCTCACCGTCGAGCGGGACACGCCCGCACGCTGGGCGACGTCTTTGCTGCTGACCCGCATCGGCACTCCTGTCCATCTTCGAGTGATTCGCCCCGGATAGATGCTAGACGGAACTGCTGGCCAGCCCCTACGCTTTCCGCTCACGCGCTTGTTCACACGTGTGAATCACGCGCGTGAACAGGATAGGAGAAACTCATGCCTGATGCCCTGCCTGCGCACGATCCGGCGGCGGACACCCCCCACGCAAGCGACGCCCCCACACCACCCCCCGCCGGCGACCCCCCGGCGCCCGGACGCTGGCTGTGGGTGATCTATCCGCTGGCCATGGTCGCGATGAACGCGGTGTGGGGCGGGGTGATGCAGGTCCTGCTCGGCAAGCAGATCGCCGCGATCGTGCCGGAGCAGGCGGCCTCCGCCGCGGCGCTCGGGATGGCCCTGAGCGTCTCGGCCGTCTCCAGCGTGATCTCCCAGCCCATCGCCGGGATGTTGTCGGACCGTACCCGCACCCGTTTCCTCGGCCGCCGCAACGTGTGGATCTTCGGCGCGGGCATCGTCGGCGCGCTAGGGCTGGTAGCCATGTCCCAGCTGACCTCCACCACCGCGATCGCCATCACGTGGGCGGTGATGATGTGGCCGCTGAACGCCACGCAGGCCAGCCTGACCGCGGTGCTGCCCGAGCGGGTGCCGCAGCGGCTGCGCGGCAGCATGTCCGGCGTACTGGGAGCGGCCGGCCTGGTCGGGGGATACGCCGGGGTCGCCCTGGCTGGGCTGTCGCAGGGCCTGTTCATGGGCTACCTGCTGGTCGCCGGGCTCTTCCTGCTGCTCACCCAGATCTTCGCCTTGACCACCAAAGACCGCCCGGCACCGGAGCCGCAGGCCCGCACCACACCCAAGCACAAGGACAAGGCCGGCCATGCGATGCTCAGCCTGCGCGGCGCGCCGGACTACTGGTGGGCCTTCACCGGCCGCTTCCTGATGATCTTCGGCTACTTCTCCGTCAGCAGCTTCCAGCTGTACATCCTGCGCGACCACATCGGTCTGGGCGACATCGACCGGGCGGCCACCACACTCGTGGCCATTTCGGGCCTGAGCACGCTGCTGAGCCTGGTCTTCGCCCTGGTCGGCGGCTGGATCTCGGACAAGGCCGGCCGGCTGCGGCTGTTCGTGGGCCTGTCGAGCCTCATGTTCGTGCCGGCCGGGCTGGTCTACCTGCTCGTGCCCACGCTCACCGGGGCTTGGGTGGCCACGGCCGTTTCCGGAGCGGCGTTCGGCGTGTACATGGCGGTCGACCAGGCGCTGATCACGCGGGTCCTGCCGGGCGTCGGCAACGCCGGCCGGGACCTGGGAATCATGAACATCGCCAACGCCGGCCCGCAGATCATCGCCCCCAGCATCGCCGGCGCCGTGGTCGGAGCCACGGGCGACTACCAACTGGTGTTCGTGATGCTCATCGTCTGCACCGCACTTGCCGCCCTGTCGGTGCGCTTCATCAAAGGTGTCCGCTGACGGGCACATCCCCCGCCCGCCGCTCATCGCGATGCGGGCGCGTTCTAGGAGGATCATGATTCGCGAAACGTTCAACGACGGATGGCGCGTCGCCCCGCGTACGTCCATCTTCGAGCAACTGGGCGGTGCAGGTGCCGAGGCGGTCCCGGTGACACTGCCACACGATGCGATGCTCGTCGGGGGCAGGTCGGCCGAGGGCTCGGACGGCTCACACACCGGCTACCACCGGCCCGGAGCCTGGCAGTACGACAAGGACTTCGAGGTGCCCGCGGCGTGGGCGGGCAAGCGGGTGACCTTCGAGTTCGAGGGCGTCTACCGCGACGCCATGGTGTTCATCAACGGCGCGTTCGCCGGGCAGTGGGCAGGCGGCTACTCCACCTTCCACATCGCCGCCGACCCGTTCCTGCGCTACGGACAGACCAACACCATCCGGGTAGAGGCCCAGGCGCACCAGGATTCGCGCTGGTACAGCGGCGGCGGCATGCACCGTCCGGTGCACCTGCTCATCGGCGGCCTGCTGCACATCACCCCCACCGGAGTGCGGGTGGCCACCCCGCACATCGACGACGACCTGGCCACCGCCGCGGTCGCCACCGAAGTGATCAACGAGGGCACCGGCACGCGGACCGTCGAGGTGCTGCTGGAGGTACATGACGGCACGGGAACTCTCGTGGCCACTGACCGCGCCCTCCTCACGGTGTTGGCTGGGGAGCGGGCGGTCGTCCGCCAGCGCGCCCACATCCGCGGGCCCGCGCTGTGGAGCGTCGAGGAGCCGAACCTGTACACCGCCACCGTCCGCCTGGTCGACGCCGACGGGCAGGCCGACGAGGCCCGCACCACGTTCGGGATCCGCGGCCTGTCGGTGGACCCGATCCGGGGCCTGCGCATCAACGGCACCACCGTCAAACTGCGCGGCGCGTGCGTGCACCACGACAATGGCCCGCTCGGCTCGGCCGCCATCGCCCGGGCCGAGGAGCGGCGCGTGCAACTGCTCAAGGAGGCCGGGTACAACGCGATCCGCTCCGCACACAACCCGATCAGCACCGCGATGCTGGACGCTTGCGACAGGGTCGGCATGCTCGTCATGGATGAGACGTTCGACATGTGGGCGCAAGCGAAGACCCACGACGACTACTCGCGGCGGTTCCCGCAGTGGTGGGAGCGGGACATTGACGCCATGGTGGCCAAGGACTTCAACCATCCCAGCGTGATCTTCTATTCGATCGGCAACGAAATCCTCGAAGTCGGTACCCCGCACGGCGCCCGCTGGGGACGCCTGCTCGCCGAGCGCGTCCGGGCCCAGGACCCCACGCGCCTGATCACCAACGCCCTCAACGGCATGCTGACCGTGCTGGACAAACTCCCCGAACTCATGGCGCAGGCCGGCGGCGCCGGTTTCAACGACGCGCTGGGATCTTTGCCCGACGTCACGGCGGGGCTCACCGCTCTGCCCGAAGTCGGCGAACGGCTTGCCGAGTCCGCCGCGGTGCTGGACGTCGTCGGACTCAACTACGGCGAGTCCCGTTACCTCAGCGACCGGGACGACTTCCCCAACCGGGTCGTGGTCGGTTCGGAGACCTTCCCGACGTTGATCGACCGGTACTGGAAGCTGGTCAGCGAGCACGGGCACATCATCGGCGACTTCACCTGGACCGGCTGGGACTACCTGGGCGAAAGCGGCATCGGCCGTCCCGTCTACCCCGGTGAGGGCCCGGCCTTCGGCGCGCCGTACCCGTGGCTGACCGCCTCCACCGGCGATCTGGACATCACCGGCCGGCGACGCCCGGTCTCGTACTACCGCGAGATCGTCTTCGGCCTGCGCCACACCCCGTACCTGGCCGTGCAACGCCCCGAGCACCGCGAGCACCCCTTCAAAGCCAACGCCTGGTCCTGGAGCGATTCGGTGGCCAGCTGGACCTGGGACATCCCGGCCGGCACACCTGTTTGTGTGGAAGCCTACGCCGACGCCGACGAAATCGAGTTCCGCCTCAACGGCGCCACCGCCGCCCGTGTCCCGGTCGGAAGCGACAAGGCGTTCCTCGCCACGACCGAGCTGTCCTACCAGGCCGGCACGCTGGAGGCCGTCGCCTACCGGGACGGCACCGAGACCGGCCGTTGCCGGCTCATCACCGCGGCGGCACCCTCCCACCTGCGGCTCACCCCCGACCGGGAGCAGCTGAGCACTGACCCGCAGGATCTCGCCTACCTCGACATCGCCCTGACCGACGAACACGGCACCGTCAACCCGATCAGCGACCGCGTCGTCACCGTCACCCTTGACGGTCCGGCCACTCTGCAAGCTCTGGGCACGGCACGACCGTCGACCGAAGAGTCCTTCCTGGCCACCGCCTGCACCACCTACGAAGGCCGGGCACTGGCCGTGATCCGCCCCACCGGCACCCAAGCAACAGCGACAGTCACCGTCCACGCCGATGGACTCCAGCCTGCCACCGTAACCGTCGACCTGCACCACCCCCTCAGTACGGCTCCTTCCACCGGTGAAAGCAGCAAGAGCCGAAGCTAGCGCGCGGCCGACAATTCCCTCATCGACTCCGTGATGAGCCAGCCCATTCCCCAGCCGCACCCCTTCCGCACCGGCCGGGGCTTCTCCCGGCATCACCCCATGTCCTTGAAGAACCGAAGGAGAGCATGCGTGTCCATCGCCGATGTATCGAACAAGTCCCTGACCGACCTCGTTTCCTTGCGAGAGCGATGCGCGGTCGTGACCGGAGGCGGGCGAGGGCTGGGCAAGGCCATCGCGTCCCGGCTCGCCGAGGCCGGCGCCGATCTGCTGATCGGCGACATCGACGGAGAACTCGCCGTGGCCACCGCCAAGCAACTCGCCGGACACCACGGGGTGCGCGTGATCGGCACCACCATGGACGTCACCGACGCGGCATCCGTCGTCGCGGCTGCCGACCGCGCGATCGCCGAGCTAGGCAGCCTGGACATCTGGGTTAACAACGCCGGAGTCTTCCCCAACATCCCCCTGCTGCAAATGAGCGAGGAGACCTGGGACGAGGTGTTCGCGGTGAACACGCGCGGGGTCTTCATCGGCGCGCGCGAGGCGGCCCGCCGCATGGCCACGAGCTCGGACGAAGGCAGGGGCGGTGTCATCGTGAACATCGTCTCGACCGCCGGATTCCGTGGCAGCGCCCCAGGTTTGGCCGCCTACGTCGGATCCAAGCACGCCGTCCGTGGCCTCACCCGTGAGCTGGCCCTCGAACTCGCCCCATTGGGTATCCGCGTGCTCGGAGTCGCACCCAGCTACGTTCCCACGGAAGGAAACATGATGGCGGCCGCAGACGCAGGCGTGAACCCTGACGACATCCCACCCACCGACCTCATGGTGAACTCCCCCATCGGCCGCGTCGGCGTGCCCGACGACATCGCGCGCGTGGTGCTGTTCTGCGCCTCGGACCTGTCAGCGTTCATGACCGGCAGCACGCTGCTCGCGGACGGCGGCGCCACCGCCTGACGCGCCGCGAGCGACACGCCCGCCACGGAATCGCGCCGTGAGCAACGCCGGGGTGCTGGACAAGGGCGATGTCGGCATCGCCCGGCCGCTGCAGATGACGGCTGATCTTGGCGGTCATTTCCACGAGCGCACTCCGTGCAACGCGAGATCGAGGTATTGCTCGACCCACACCTCGAGATCGTCCTCGGCCGGTCGAGCCCTTCGGACAGGCCGAGGACCTTTCGTGAAGTGGCTTTGCGGCGATCCTGCTCTGCCGCCGAAACGGCCGAGCCGGGCGTCCGCGAGCTCATGACGTCAGATCACTTCATAGAAGGAGTGTTCCGTAAGGGGATCCTTCAGCGGCAGGACGTGGCCATCCAGACCGAGCAGCTCCTTGCCGTCGGCGTCGCCGAAGAGCGGATCTACATCGACCGCGGGTTCTCCGGCACCACCCGCCGCAACCGCGCAGGCCTGGACCAGGCTCTCGCAGCCACCTGGGACGGGACCGTCTTCACCGTCACCAAATTCGACCGCTTCGCCCGCAACATGGCCGAGGCCAACGAGATCCTCACCGACCTGTCCGGCCGCGGCGTCCTGTTCGGCCTGGGCGGATCCGTCTACGACTGGAACGACCCGTTCGGGCGGCTGTTTCTACAGACCCTGGCCATGGTCGCCGAGTTCGAAGCCAACATCGGGCACCAACGCACCCGCGAAGGCATGGCCCTGGCGAAGAAGAACGGCAAGCTCAAAGGCAAACAGTCCAAACTGCCCGAGCCAGCGCGGCGTTCGATCCGCCGCCGCTACGCCGAGGGCGAGGTATCCCTGGCCGATCTAGCCCTTGAGTACAGCCTCGGACGCTCCACCATTCATCGCATCATCCATGGCGCAGAACCCCCAAGTAGGACACGGGAGCAACGCCTCACCGCTGCTCGCGGCGGCGAGGACCTCCGGCCTTCTCAAGCACTCGCTACCTGTCATCGCCGGCTGGCACGGCGCGGCGACCGGCCTGATCGCCGGGATCGTCGCAATATGGACGGCGCCCGTGACACGTGAGTCGAACAACGTGGACCCCGATACCGGAACCGAAGCCGAGCGTGGCCTCGCTCCAGCCCTGTGCGGAAGGACGTAAGTCATGACCGAGATCTTGAGTCAGCCCGAAGTCCCGGAGTTCCCCGGCACGAGGGCGGCGCGCTGCCCGTTCGACCCGCCGCCGAACCTGCACGCTCTGCAGAAGGAGGGCCCGCTGGCCAAGGTCCGGCTGTGGGACGGCAGCACGCCGTGGATGGTGACCACGTACGCCGAGCAGCGGGCGCTGCTGGCCGATCCCAGGGTCAGCGCCGAGTTCTCCCGCCCCGGCTACCCGAGGCAGGGTCCCTTCACCGGCTCGTTCGCCAGTTTCATCATGATGGACGACCCCGAGCACCACCGGCTGCGCCGCATGGTGCAGGCTCCGTTCACCGTCAGGCGGGTGGAGGGCATGCGCCCGGCCGTACAGAAGATCGTGGACGATCTGATCGACGATCTGCTGGCCGGGCCGAAGCCGGTGGATCTGGTGGAGGCGTTCGCGCTGCCGGTCCCGTCGCTGGTGATCTGCGAGCTGCTCGGCGTCCCGTACGCCGATCATGACTTCTTCCAGGACAACAGCAAGGTCATGATCAACCGTGGCACCGCCCCCGAGGTCCGCGCCGCCGCCAGCGCCCGGCTGGCCGAATACCTGAACGCCCTGGTGGGCGAGAAACTCGCCAACCCCGCCGGCGACCTGCTGTCCCGGCTGGCCGAGCGGGTCAAGACCGGTGAGCTGTCGCAGCTGGAAGCCGCGCAGATGGGAGTGCTCCTGCTCATCGCCGGGCACGAGACCACCGCGAACATGATCGCCCTCGGCACGTGCGCCCTGCTGCAGAACCCCGACCAGCTCGCGCTGCTGCGCGCCGGCGACGACCCGGACCTGGTCGCCGGGGCCGTGGAAGAGCTGCTGCGCTACCTCAACATCACCCACAGCGGACGCCGCCGGGTCGCCCTGGAGGACATCGAGATCTCCGGCCAGACCATCCGGGCGGGCGAGGGCCTGATCATGCCGAACGACATCGGCAACCGCGACCCCGAGATCTTCCCCAACCCCGACGAACTGGACATCAGCCGCGACGCCCGCCGCCACGTGGCCTTCGGCTTCGGCGTCCACCAGTGCCTGGGCCAGCCGCTGGCCCGGATGGAGCTGCAGGTCGCCTACAGCACCCTCTACAAGCGCATCCCCACGCTGCGCCTGGCGGCCGACCTGGAGCAGATCCCGTTCAAGCACGATGGGGCGGTGTACGGCGTCTACGAACTGCCGGTCACCTGGTAACCCACCCCCACCGGCGGGCAGTGGCGGTGTGCCCAGGCCGGCATCCAGGCCCGCGCCCTGCGCATGCGGCCCTGGCGGCTCGACCACCACACGCATAACAGGTCAGGCGTGGCTTGGCATGCTCCTCGGCCGTCGTTAAGGGGCGTCACGGCTCAGGGTGTTCCCCAGGCCCGGACGAACGTCTCCACGGCGGCGCGGGCCATGGTCCGCAGTTCCGAGTCGGTGATCTGCTGCGTCCCCATCCGGGTGCGGGCCTCCAGAGGGCCGGTCAGCAGGGCCATGAACTGCTCGGCCGCCAGGTCGGGGTCGGGGGTGCGCAGGCGTCCGGAGAGCGCGAGCCTGGCCAGCCGGTCGGCCAGAGCCTGGTTGAGCCGGTGCGGGCCGCTGTCCAGGACGAGGTCGAGGGCGTCGGGGAACGTGGTGATCTCCGAGTAGAGCAGCCGTTTCAGCGAGCATGATCGCTGGTCGGTGTGCAGCCGGAGCAGCTCGTACGCGACGCCCTCCAGCGTGGCGGGCAGGTCGTCGCCGGGCGCGGCGAGCGGTTCGAGGGCGGCCAGTCGCTCGCTCAGCACGGTCCGCGCGGCGGCCTCCAGGGCGTGCCTGAACAGGGTGGCCTTGTCGGTCATGTGGTTGTACACCGTCGGCTTGGCCACGCCCGCCTCGGCGGCGATGTCCTGTACGCCCGCCTGCGCGTAGCCCAGCCGGGCGAATACCGTGAACGCGCCCTCCAGGATCGCCTGCCGCTTGTCGATCCGCCCGCGCGTGGTGCTCATGCCGTTGATTGTACTCGCTGGTTCAACTTCATTGACTTGAGAGTTGCATGCGAACGCATGGGATCACTACTTTGAACCCATGAGTTCAAATCCTTCGGATGATGACCGGCTGGACCCACGACTGCTGGGCACGATCGCCGTGATCCTGCTCGGCGGGCTGCTGGGGATCCTCAACAGCACCATGGCGGCCGTCGCCACGGACACCCTGGCCGCGGCCTTCGACACCTCGCTCAGCACGATCGGCTGGGCGTCCACCGGCTTCCTGCTGGCCGTGACGGCCACCATCCCGTTCACCACCTGGGCCGTGGACCGGTTCGGTGGCAGGCGCCTGTGGGTGGCCGGTCTGCTGATCTTCCTGGTCGGCTCGCTCGCAGCCGGGCTGTCCTGGAACGTCGGCAGTCTGATCGCGTTCCGGGTGCTGCAGGGGTTCGGGGCGGGGCTGCTCGATCCGCTCGTACTGATCCTGCTGGCCCGCGCCGCCGGACCGCGCCGAGCCGGGCGGGTGATGGGGCTGATGGGGGTGGTGCTGTCCCTCGGGCCCGTGCTCGGGCCGATCGCGGGTGGCGCGATCCTCGGCGCCTTCGAGTGGCGGTGGATGTTCCTGATCGGCGTGCTCGTCGGCGTGGTCGCCCTCGTACTCGCGCTGCGGGTCATCCCCGCCGACGGGCCCGGCGAGAGCGGCGAGGCGCGACTGGACGTCCTGGGGCTGGCGCTGCTCGGACCCGGCTTCGCGGTGGTGGTGCTGGCTCTGTCGCAGGTGGCCGAGCAGGGCGAGTTCACCGCCTGGCAGGTGCTGCTCCCGCTCGGCGCGGGTGCGGCCGTCCTGATCGGGTACGCCGTGCGCGCGCTTCGCACCACAGCCCCGTTGATCGACCTGAGATTGTTCGCCAACCGGGGCTTCACGGCGAGTGTCACGATCATGGGCCTCGGCGGGATGGCGGTCTTCGCCTCCCTGTTCGCGCTGCCCCTGTACTACCAGCAGGCACACGGGCACGGCGTACTGGCCGCCGGGCTGCTGATGGCCCCGGTCGGGCTCGGCGGCTCGATCGCCATGCCGGTGGCCGGACGGCTGTCGGACCGGCTAGGCCCACGCGGGCTGGCCACCGGCGGCGCCCTCTTGGCGGCCCTGAGCGGGCTGGCGCTCACCCGGATCGGCGCGGACACCCCGGAGATCTTGCCGGTGCTGGCCTCACTCGGGATCGGGCTGGGCATGGGCTGCTTCAGCGCGCCGGCGATGGGCTCGCTCTACCGGGCGCTGCCGCCGGAGATGGTGGCGCAGGGCAGCTCCGTGCTGTACATGCTCAACCAGCTCGGCGCGGCACTCGGCGTCGCGCTGGTCACACTCATCTTCCAGACCTCTGGCGACCCGATCGGCGGTGTCCACGGGGTCTACTGGTTCGCCGTGGGCATGATCGTGATCGTCATGGTCCTGATCCCGCTCCTGTCGGGCCCGCCGCGGACGCCGGTCGTACAGGATGAGCTCACGACGACCTCGTGAGCATTGGTGGCATGGACGGGATGGGCCGGGTTCCTAACGACCTGGTCGCCGTTGTGGGTGCGGGCCCACCCCGCCGGGCATGATCGTGACCGAGTCGGCGATCCTGGCCGCCGACACTACGGCGCGTTCTGATCGAGATCAGGCAGTTGGCCGCATATCGAGGTCGGAGAAGATGGGTGCACGGAATCGTCTGGCGACGAGCCGGGCCCGTGCCGGGCGTCGAGCCAGGCGTTGAGATCGCCCAGGTCCCCGCTGATCATGGCGGTGATGAGGAGGTGGTGGAGTTCGTGGGGCGTCTCGGTGAGGTCGTCGAGCAGGGCGCGGTATCGGCTGGTGACACTGCGCGCGAACCCGCTGAGGGATCGTAGGTAGGGGTTGGCCGTGCGCCGTGCTGTGCTGATGTCGTCGGTGGAGAGTCGCCCGGTGACGTCGGCGAAGGCGTATTTCGTCAAGTGCGTCGAGTCGGGTGGTTCGGTGAGGCCATGCAGGTCGGCCGTATGGCGGGCGATGGTCGTGGCCTCGATGTCGGTGGCGCCTTCCATGACGATGCCCAGGTTGCGGGTCCGGCGGGCGTCCGGTGGGTCTGGCAGCGAGTATGTGGTGCCGTCCAGCCGGCGGAAGTTGATGCCGTATTGGACGCGGGCGGGCTCGCCGCGTGGGCCGAGCCGGTAGCGGCGGTACGTGCCGAAGTGTAGGCAGTCGTGAGCATAGGCGCGTAGGAGATCCAGCGCGACGGCCTGGGGCGTCGGTGGGGTGGTGTGGCCGGACAGGTTGCCGAACAGGGTGATGGCGGCGTTCATTTGCAGGTGTCGATAGCCCTGGCCGGGGTGGTGGAAACCGCCGAAGGATTGGGCTGAGCCTGCGGCGGCTGTGGAGCGGACGCCGACCCACACGCGCTGCGGTGGGAGCAGGGCGCGGATGCCGATCTCGGCGTAGCGAGTGGACAGCAGTTCGTACCCGCTGCGGAACAGGTCGAGATCGACAGTGGCGGGTCGGGCTGCCAGGAGGTGCGTGAGCGTCTGGAAGGTGATGCCGGGCAGTGGCGCGGGCGCAGCCCCGGTGCGTAGGCCGCGCAGCAGAGCGTGAAGTCGGTGTCGCTCGGCCGGCGTCCCGTCGAGGTGTTCGTTGGCGAGCAGGACGGTCATCGAAAGCCTCTTCTGGATGGGGGATGAGACTTCGAGATCACCACGTTTTCGCAGGTCAGCAGGCCGTTCCGCGTGTCATGCAAACCTGTTTGCATGGCGTGCAACCGCCGCGACAATATGTCATCGCAACGCTACGATGTGTGAGGATCCTCATCGCCAGGAGCCGCTGATGCACGCCGGACAGATCGTGCGTACCGCGCGCCAGGCCAGGAAGATGACACTGGCCGAACTCGGACAATGCTGCGGCTACTCACCCGCTCAGTTGTCGCGCTACGAGCGCGGCAAGACGCCGTTGACCGACATCACCCTGCTGCGGACGTTCGTCGACATCCTGGGGATCTCGCCCGACGCCCTTGGTCTCGCCTCACCCTATGAGGGGTGCGACGGTCCGATCTGCCTGCCGATCTCCGGCGCACCTCGGCTCTCGCCGTTCGACGGTCATGGTGTGGGTGCAGGTGCGGGCGGGGAGGATGATCCGGTGCGACGACGCAGTTTGCTGATCGGAGCCGGCCTCGCGGTGCCTGCCGCTCTGCTGACCAGGGTCGAGGAGGCACTGGCGGTGCTGCCCGCGCCCCAGGCCGCGGCCACCGCCGGCGACGTGACGAGCTTGCTGGGCCGGGCCCGGCTGCGGTTCGACACCGGTGACCTGGCGGCCCTTCTGCGCGGTCTGCCCGGTCTGCTTTCCGCCGGGCATGACGTGCTGGATCGCGCGCCGAGCGACGAACGCCACCTCGCTCTACTGGCGGGCTGCTATGACCTGGCGTCCGAGGCGTTGCAGAAGGTCGGCCGTCTGCAGGCCGGCCGCATCACGGCCGATCGAGCCGTCACCTACGCCGCCCTGTCCGGCGACCTGGTCGCCCAGGCGATGGCCGCCCGGTCCTGTGGCATCGTGCTGCGCCACCAGGGCCATAGGGAACTCGCCGAACAGGTCACCTATGCGGCGGCCACCCGGCTCGACAACAGCGGTCTGCGTACGACCGCCGCGGCGAACACACTGGCACAGATCTTGTGCACCTCGGCTTACAACGCCGCTCAGGCCGGCGACCGCGACCGGGCCATCGACCTGATCGACGAAGCCTCCCGCGCCGCGCGGGCCGTCCCGGCGGAACTGCCCGCCGCCAACCGGTTCGCCGTCAGCCCGGCGCAAGTCGCCCTGTACCGGGTGGGTGTGCATTGGGCGCTGGGCGAGCCCGGAGCCGCGATGCGCGCCGGCCAGGGTTTGCACCCTGCCCAGTTTCCGACCCCTGAACGGCGGGCGCGGCTGCTCACCGACCTGGCCCGCGTCTGGGCCCAGGCCGACGATCCCGGCCGGGCCATCGGCGCCCTGCTAGCCGCGCACGGGCACGCGCGCACCGAGGTTCGCGACCGCTCCAGCATCCGGGGACTGGCCATCGAGCTGGTACGCCGACATCCGGCCAGCACGGGCGCGGACCGGCTCGCTCTGATCCTGGCCGGAACCTGAGCTCTCCCATCCCACCCACACCGACCCGGGAGATAACGACGTGAACGAGCTGCTGGCCAAGCTGTGGCGCCTGGGCAAGCCCTTGCAGTGGCGCTTGCTGTGGCTCGTGAACGCCAAGTTCATGTGCGGGATCACCGGGGTCACCCGCACCGAGGACGGCCAGGTTCTCCTGCTGCGCCACCGGCTGTGGCCTGCCGACCGGCAATGGGGCTTTCCCACCGGCTACGCCAACAAAGGCGAGAAGCACGAGGACACCATTGTTCGAGAGGTACGCGAAGAGACCGGCCTGACCGTGAAGGTCGGTCGCCTTCTCCAGGTGAACAGCGGCTTCAAGCTCCGCATCGAGATCTTCTACGAGGCCACCCTGATTGGCGGACTCGACAACCTTGCCGTCGACGGCAGGGAGGTCATTGACGCCAGACTGTTCGCCGCGAACTCACTGCCCGATGGGATGCCCGAGGCCCACAAGAGGCTCATCCGGGGAACCTGACCGCAAGGCCCGCCGTGCCCAGGCGCTGCTGCTGCATCGCAAAGCCAGCGCCGCGCTCCACAGCTCCAGGGCAGAGCGTGTTTCCTCGGTGTTATCCCGCCTTCGGAACTCCCTCGGCGGAGGGAGGTGTGAAGCTACGGTCATCCACGACAGTCGTGGAGTCAGTTCACGTTGCGAGCGTTGGAGAAACGTCGTGATCAAAGTTCTGTGCCGCACTGTTGGGGTCCTCTTTCTGGCCGCCGCCGCCACGCCGCAGGCCGGCGTCGCGGCCGCGGCCATCACGTCGGGCGAAGTCGCGCCGACCGCCAGTGCGACCACCGCGTCCATCAAGGGATGGGCGCGGATGTACTTCCCGGCCCCAGGCAACGACGTCCAGGTCACGGTCGATGCCCATGGTGAATTCACCGCGGAGAGCCCCGTCTTCCCCACCCGTGCGTGGGGTACGTTTCGCATCTATCACGCCGTCAAAGAGCCGGGTAAGCCACGCCAGGAGAACTGGGGAGAGGTCGAGGTCGACTGCCTGACGAGCGGCGGCCCTACCGCGACCGTCACAGGCATACTCGTCCGAGCCACCCCAGGCGGCCCATGGGAAGAGCTGGTGAAACGGAAGGTCCGCATGGGCGTGAGCTTCTACGTCGCCGGCAAGGGTGCGGGCCCCAGCCGCATCGGTCTGAGCGGGGCGACATTGCCGGAACAACCGCCGTTGACCAAATGCATGGCCCCTGCCCCTAACGCGCCGGTGATACGGGGCGGCTACGTCCTCAAGGACAAGGGCCCGCTCACATGAGGCGCCCCTCGGCGCCGGCGAAGATGAGGCCGAATTCGTAGGCCAGAACCGCCGCCTGGGTGCGGTCGCGAGCCCCGAGCTTCTCCAGGACGTGGCGGACGTGCGTCTTGACCGTCTCTACGGACACGTACAGGGTCGCCGCGATCTCCGCGTTGTTCTGCCCGTACGCGATGTGCCGCAGTACGTCCAGCTCGCGCGGGGTCAACTCGACCGGCACGCGCGGCTTCGACCTACCGGCATGTGGTGAGGCGATGCGGCGCAGCGCGTCGGGGAAGAGCACCGCGTCGCGGGAATGCACGAGCCGGATGGCATCCACCAGCTCCTCCGCGGGCGCGCGCTTGAGAACGTAGCCGGCCGCGCCGGCGCGCAGCGCACCCCAGACCAGCTGGTCGTTCTCGAACGTCGTGACCACGATGACCCGCGTCGCCGGGGAGCGGCGGGCGAGCTCCTGGGTGGCGGCCAGGCCGTCGAGGCGGGGCATGCGGATGTCCATCAGCACGACGTCCGCGCCACTGCCGGCCTCGACGGCCGCACGACCGTCGGCTGCCTCGCCGACGACCTCGATGTCGTTGTGGAAGGAGAGCATCGTCGACCAACCCGAACGGATCAGCGTCTCGTCGTCGGCCAGGACGACGCGGATCACAGCGGCAGCGTCGCCTGGATGCGCCACGTGCCCTCCATCTTCTTGTGTACGAACGTGCCGCCGGCCAACCGGGCCCGCATGCGCATGCCGGTGAGGCCGCGCCCTTCCCGGCCGGGCCGCGGGGAGGTGTCGGCCGTTCTGTTGTCCACGGTGAGGATCAGATCGTCGCCGGTGGCGACGTCGATCACGATCGGGCCCCGCCCGTGACGCAGGGCGTTGGTGAGCGCCTCCCTGGCGATGGCGAAGGCCACGCGCGAGGTGGCGGCCGGAACCCGGTCGAGGCGGCCGACGTTCGCGCGCACGTCGAGGCCGCGGATCAGCTCGCGGAGCGAGTCGAGTGTGGGTGTCTCGGCCGGGTCGCCGTCGTCGAGTACGCGGAGCAGCACGTCGAGGTCCTGCTGGGCGTTTCGGGCGGTGTTCGTCAGATGGCTGAGCGAGTCGCCGACCTCCGGCACGCGCGCCTTCCGCAGCGCCGCTTGAGCGGCCATCGCCTGTACGAGGACGACGCTGAGGGCATGACCGACCGAGTCGTGCAGTTCCATGGCCAGGCTCTGGCGGCGGCCGAGTTCCTCGATGACGCGGGACGGCTCGGCGCCCAGCAGCCGGCGCGCCGCCCACCGCTGGCCGAGGCCGGCCGCGACCATCGCGGCCAGTGTGCCCGCCGCGAGGACGCACACCCCGGCCAGCTCACCTGGAGCCGCGCGCCACCGCGATACGTCACCCAGCCGGACCAACCCAGGAGACAGCAGCAACACCCCCGCACCAAGGGTGGCGCCGCCGTACAGGTGCAGGCTGGTCAGGGCCGCCAAATAGAGCCGATCAGTCCCCTGGGGCACAACGACGCCGAGCAGTTCCGACAGCGCGGCCCTCTCAAGGCGCCGCATCAACGGC
Organism: Nonomuraea sp. NPDC049129; assembly: GCF_040648495.1. NCBI lineage: Bacteria > Bacillati > Actinomycetota > Actinomycetes > Streptosporangiales > Streptosporangiaceae > Nonomuraea > Nonomuraea sp. NPDC049129. Next base: position 255,246 of record NZ_JBEZDU010000002.1, read on the forward strand.
ACCGCGGCCAGCAGCATCGCGGCAGGCAGGCACGCGGCCCACAACGCGAACACCCGCACCGGAGTCTGCTCCGCCAGGATGACCAGGCCGAGCGCCACCGCCACCGGGGTCAGCAGCGCGGCCCCCAGCAGCTGGTAAATCCCGGCCCGCACAGCTCGGGCGAAGCGACCTTTCACGGGGACCGACGTTAGCCGACGGCCCGCCGCCCGGCCTCCCTCGTGTGGGGGATGAGCCTGGCTCGGGACAGCTGTGATCCTCGAAGGCGCCACTCTTTGAGGAGAATCTTCATGACCGCTGACACCCTGGGGAGCAGACTGCATGGCCGGATCGCGGCGGGCGTCCCCCGCTGGGCCGTGCTGGCCGCCTACGCCATCCCGCTGGCCGTGCTGCCCTCCAGCCTGTGGCGCATCGCCGCCTTCATCGTGAATGTGCCGCTGCTGGAGCCCGGCCCCACGCCTGCTGGGCAGGAACAGCTGAACGGGTGGTGGTACATCCTTCTGCTCAGCGTGGTGAGTGAAGGGGCGGCCCTTCTCGCCGTCGGGCTGGTCAGCGAGTGGGGTGAGGTGTGGCCGCGTTGGGTGCCGGTCCTGCGTGGCCGCCGGGTGCCGGTCATGGCCGCGGTCATCCCCGCTGGTCTTGGCGCGCTCGCGCTGCTGGTCTTCCCCTATGCGATGATCGGCATCAGTCTCGGCGTGAAGTTCAACGGTGACCCGACCGGATTGGTCACGCACGGCTGGCAGACAGTGGTCTTCCATGTCATGTACTGGCCGCTGGCCGTCTGGAGTCCGCTGCTCGCCCTGCTGACGGTGCACTACTATCGCCGCCGCAGCACTGTCGCACCCCGCGGCCGCGCCCTGGTGCCCTCCCAATAAACCTGCCCTTGGATGCGCCGATGTGTTCGCCGGACAAGAGTGTGGTTGGATCCGCGCGTGAATATGATTCGAGCGTTTTCGCCGGAGCAGTACGAGCGCGCCCTGGAAGCATGGCAGTGGGCCGATATCGGAGACAAGGTCCCGCTCTTCGCGTCCCCGTTCGGGGACGTCTTCCTCCGCTCCGACGACGGCTGCTGGTTCCTCAGCATCGTGCACGGCACGCTGACCCGGTGCTGGGACGGCGTCGAGGCGCTGCGAGCGGAGCTGGACACGCCGGACGGTCAGGAACGGTATCTGATGGCCGGGCTGGCCCAGGAAGCCGAACGTGCCGGGATCGTCCCCGATGCCGAACAGGTCTACGACTTCAAGCATCCGCCGGTCGCCGGTGGTCGGGTCGCGGTCGACAACATCGACGCCATCGACTTCGTGGTCAGCGTCAACGTCGCCGGCCAGATCCACGGGCAGGTCAAGGACCTACCGGAAGGGACCGAGATCTCCATCTCCACGGACCTGGAGGCGGTCGGCTGGGCGGCGATCGAGACGGCGTTGCACGATCTCTACGGCGACACCGAACCGGTGGGCACCTTCGCACCCGACGTGCCGTACTCGGCCGGCGGTCCCGATCCGTTGGACGCGATCCGGATCTACGCTCGGGACGAGCCGCGACCGCACTGGCACCTCGTGAGCTTCGGGATGTCCGAGCTCTACGAGAAGGTGACCGACGACCCGGAGGAGTCGGGCTGGGGGATCGAGTTCAGCATCCGGGTGGCCCGTGGCCCACAGGACGAAGCGCCGCCGAAGTGGCCGGCCGTGCTGTTGCAGCAGCTGGCCAGGTACGTCTTCGCGGAGCGGCCGTTCGCGCCCGGCCACACGATCCACGTGGCCCGGGGAACGTTCAACGACCGGCCGGACCAGGAGGCGGACAATCCAACCGAACTCGCGGCGCTCGCGTTCGCCGTCGACCCGCAGTTGGCCGTGCTGGACACTCCGCACGGCCGTGTGACGTTCCTGCAGGTCGTTGCGCTGACCGAGGCGGAGTACGCCGCGGCCAAGGGCGGCAACGCGGCCGCTGTGCTGGAGCGGGTCGAGCGGGACGTACCGTTGCACATCGTGGACCGGGACAGACGCTAACGATCTTTGCGTGGTGCTGTCACGGCAGTAAACGAACTTCAGCGCTCGGCAACTGCTTGGTCCACCAGTGGGCGTAGCGGCGATAGACAGTGGTCCCGCGGTCCGCCAGGAAGGCCGCCAGTCCCTCGGCCTCCGTCGCGAGCCCCTGCCACGCTTCCTCGTCCAAGCGGTGGAATGCGGTCGCTTCGATGCCGCCCTCGACCGGCCGCCACACGCCGGCGACGAAGCCGTCGACGAGCAGGGTCGGCAGGACGTCGCCGTTGCGCCGGATGACGATCGGGCGGTATTCGGGCGGAATGATGCGGCTGCGATCGGAGTAGGCGAGCAGGACGCTGTCCCACATGGGCAGCAGGCGGGGTGGGGCAGCAGTGTCCTCCGCGGGGAGCGGCGCGCCGGGCACATCGAACAGCGTCACCCCTCCCGGCCCCTCCAGCTCCTCGACCTCGTCGCCCAGAGCCTGCACAGCCAGCCGCAGCACCGACCGCTTGAGCAGGGTGAACTGCGCCATGTCCGGCACCGAGGCGGGGCCGAACGCCCGTAGGTAACGCAGAACCAACCGCTGTACGGACTCGTCCTCAGATTCCGGACCTGAAGTGGCGGTGCCTGCGTCGAGGAACGACGATCGCGCACCGAACGACCACGGTCCACCGGTCGGCGCGTGATGCAGAGGCGCGAACGTCCGCAGCGCCCACCAAGCACCCCGCTTGGGCTCCCCGTACCTGTCCTTGAGGAAGCCCTCGATCTCGGCGCTGGTACGCGGACTGGCCACGAACTCCGCGAGATGGGGAAGGAGGGCATCGGCGTCGGCGATGGACAGTCCGCTCGACGTGAAGCGGGAGTCGCCCAGCCGCGCGGCCCGTACCGTGCGCCGCATCGCGGTGTGGAAGTACGGGTAGTCCTCGGCGTGCACCGCGTGCAATGTGATGCGCAGCAGTGTGGCCTTGACCACCTCGCGGTCGGCGAACGCGACGTCCAACTCTTTCGCGTCGAAGTCGGTGAGCCGGTTCCACAGGGCGACATACGGTGACGGGGCCTCCTGCGCCTGCAGGGCGACGAGCCGGCGGACGGCGTCGGCCACGGTCAGCGGTTCGCGCCGTAACAGCAGTTGCCGGGCGAGCGTGGCCCGGTTGAGCTGTCGGGCGGTGAGTCTCATCTCCCCGTTCCTTGTCTTCGACGGCGGGCGGCCATCAGCGCCTGTCGTCATCCAGCGACGGGGAGCGTGATGTGGATGATTTTACGGCAGAAGGGGGAAGTCGCCGGACTTGAGGCCGGTGATGAATGTCCTCCACTCGGCGGGGGTGAAGATCAGTTTGGGGCCTTCTGGGTCCTTGCTGTCCCGAACCGCGACTACCCCGGGAAGATTCGTGGCGACTTCAACGCACTGGCCGCCGTTGTCTGAAGAGCGCGACGACTTCCGCCATACGGCGCCGCTCAGATCCATGCGTGTCTCGCTTCTTCGATCAACTTGAGGGATATGCGCTCAGGATAAGCCCACGGCCGTAGGACCTCATAGCGTTCCCAAATCGAGGACATAACGGCATGGTCCATCGTGATATGCGCCCGCGTCGTGCTGACCGACTTGGTGTTCTTGAGGTAAATGGTGAAGCGGTAGATCCGATTGGCGCGGTGACCGAGAGTCATGGCAGAGTGTCGAAGTCGCCGACTTTGAGGCCGATGATGAACGCCTTCCAGTCGGCGGGGGTGAAGATCAGTTTGGGGCCTTCTGGGTCCTTGCTGTCGCGTACGGCGACTACGCCGGGAAGGTTCGTGGCGACTTCAACGCACTGGCCGCCGTTGCCTGAAGAGCGCGACGACTTCCGCCACACGGCCCCGCTTAGGTCCATTTGTGCCTCGCTTCCTCGATCATCTTGCGGGATATGCGCTCAGGATAGGCCCATATTCGTATGGCCTCATAGCGCTCGCAAATTGAGGTCACAACGTCGAGGTCAGCGGTGATCTGCGCCTGAGCCGGTGCGTCTGAGCTGATGACACTGGGTTGCCCGTTCGGGAGTTCTGCGATCATGAAAGGTCCTGCCAGACCGGGGAGGCAATCCGGGTCGACAACCTGGATGAAGACTGATGGATGCGCCGCGACCTCCAGCAGGCGGTCAAGCTGTTCGCGCATCACTTCCGGTCCACCGACCCGGCGGTGCAACACGCCCGCGTCGAACAGCACGGAGACGAGGGGTGGCCTGCCTCGGTCGAGGATGCGCTGCCGTCGCATCCGGGCCTCGACTCTCTCCTTCACCCCGTCGGGGGTGGCTCGGGGTTCCATGCTGAAGATGTGGCGGGCATATGCCTCGGTCTGGAGAAGGCCCGGAATGAGCAGGGGATCCCACGAGCGCAACACCACAAGCGTCGGCTCGATCTCTTCAGCCCAGTTCCGGAACCAGGTCGGGCTGCCCGGCCGGGCGGTGATGCTCTGGTAGAGGCGAGTGAAGGAGACGCCCTCGGCCATGCCGAAGAGCTGGTCCAGTCGCTCGGCGTCGGACCGCGACGGTGTGCGGGTCGCCTTCTCCAGCCTGCTCACCTGCGTCTGCGTGCGCCCCAGCCGGGACGCCACGGCGGCCTGCGACAGCTCGGCGGCCTCTCGTAGCCGCCGCATCTCGGCGCCGAATCGCACGCGAGGGGACGCCGGGTCGAGAGACGGCACAACGTGCATCACATTTCCCCTCTAATCAGAGAAAAGCGGAAACCCTCTTCGGGTGGCTACACCATTTAAACCACGCCTGACCAGTGGCTGTCATTATGCGTGCTGTCCTGGCTTGGTGACTCGGTCGCCTACTCGACGCCAAGAAGGCACGCTAAAGCACAGCCTCTCTTTTCTGGCAGCAGATAAAGAAGGTTACCCATGACTTTCTATGGTCGGGAGAGAAATGACGGCGTGCGAACAGTACGAGAGATTCGACCGGCTGGCTCGGCTGGCCTGGGAGCTGCACAGTCTGGGCATCCGCGTCTCCCTGGGCGTCCCCCTGACCGGCCGGCCGGTTCTGGAGGTGGTTTCGGAGAGCGGCGCCAAGGTTCACATCACCGCCATTCGCCGTCGCTGCGGCTGGGTGTTCAGCTGGCGGCCATGGTGGGCGAGGTTGTGGTGGCGTGACAAAGGGGTGGTGGCTCACGCGGCCAATGTCGCCGACATCATCGCGGCGGAGGTGAACGCATGAGAAGGCCGCTCCGTCATTGCGACGACTCGCCCAAGACGCCATTCACGCACGCCACCTGGCGCAGGGAATTCCCGGCGACGGCGATATCCGTTCCCGAGGCCCGTGAATGGGTGGGTTCCCCGCTATCCGTCGGTGTCCCGTCCCCGTTCCTCGACGACGTGCTCCTGTTGCTGAGCGAGGTCGTCACCAACGCCATCACGCACTCCAACGCCGCCCACACCGTCGGTGGCCAGGTGGCTGTCCGGATCACCCGCACCGGCGCGACCGTGCGGGTGGAGGTGATCGACGCCGGCTCCACCATCACCGCGCCCGCCGTACGCGCCCCGACCCTCGACGACGACGGAGGCCGGGGCCTGTGGCTGGTGGATCTGCTGGCCGAGGAGTGGGGATTCCACCGCGACGAGACCGGCGGATCGGTCTGGTTCCGGCTGGCCGAGCGTGATTGACCATGTCCGGACGGACACTCACCTCGTGATGCGAAAGACAGCCCAAACTGTACAGTTTTGGCTGAACGATTTAGGGTGGAGGCATGGGCGACAAGACCGAGAACGCCTCCGCCGTCCGCACCGCGCGGGTCATCCAGGTGACCATCGGCCGCCTGCGCCGCCGCATCCTGAGTGTGAACGACGCCGCGGACATCACCCTCTCCCAGGCGTCCGTCCTCGCCCGGCTCTCCAAGAACGGGCCCGCCTCGGCGAGTGATCTCGCGGCCGTGGAAGGCGTACGCCCGCAGTCCATGGCCACCACGGTCGCGGCGCTCTCCCGCCTCGGGCTCGTGGAGCGCAACCCCCATCCCGAGGACGGCCGCAAGCGGCTCGTCACTCTCACCGGCCCCGGCCGCGAACGCGCCGAGGGCGACCGCGCCGCCCGCCAGGCCTGGCTGGCTCGCGCCCTGGAGGAGCGCTGCACCGAGAGCGAGCGGCGGACGGTGGTGAACGCGATGGCCGTCCTGGAGAAGCTGATCGAGCCATGAGTGATGACAAGCCCCACGCAGCCGCCGACGCGACGTCGCGCACAGGCGGCAGCGCAAGAGGCGACCAGGGGCGGTTCGATCGCCGGCTGATACCGCCGATGATCCTCGGGTCGGTTCTCAATCCGATCAACTCGACGATCATCGCCGTCGCGCTCGTCCCTATCGGTGTCGCCTTCGGGGCCCCGCCCTCGGAGACCGCCTGGCTCGTCTCGGCGCTCTATTTCGCCACCGCGCTCGGGCAGCCGGTCGTCGGGCGCCTCATCGACCTCTTCGGGCCGCGCCGGCTCTTCCTGATCGGCGCCGCCCTGGTCGGCGTCGCGGGCGTCGTCGGGATGTACGCCCCCAACCTGGGCGTTCTCATCGCGGCCCGGGTGGTGCTCGGTTTCGGCACCTGCGCCGGATACCCGGCCGCGATGTCGCTGCTGCGTCGCGAGGCGGACCGTACCGGGAACGACAACCCCCGTGGGGTGCTCACCACGCTCGCCGTCGCCACCCAGACCGTTGCCGTCATCGGCCCCGCGCTCGGTGGTCTGCTGATCGGCGTTGGCGGCTGGCGGGCCACCTTCGCCCTGAACATCCCGCTCGCCGCGGGCGCGCTGATCCTCGGGGCGCTGCGGCTGCCGAAAACGCCGCCCACCAGCCGTGGCGGCATCGCCGCGCGCCTGGATCTGCCCGGCGCCGGGCTGTTCACGGTCATGCTCATGGCGTTGCTGCTCTTCCTGATGAACCTGAGCGTCAGGTCGCTGTACCTGCTCGCCATCGCCGCCGCGGCGGCCGCCGCGTTCGTGTGGCGTGAGTTGCGCGCCCCCGAGCCGTTCATCGACCTGCGGGTGCTCGGCGGCAACCGCCCTCTGCTCGCCACCTACGCGCGCGCCCTGGTCGCGTACGTCGTCGCCTACGCCTTCCTCTTCGGCTTCACCCAGTGGGTGGAGGAGGGCCGCGGCCTGTCCGCCTCCCAGGCCGGGCTCGTACAGCTGCCGATGTTCCTGCTGGCCATCGTCGTCTCCACGCTCACCGGCCGCCGTAAGGGGGTGTGGGGCAAGCTCGTCGTCGGCGCGGTCGGACAGATCGTCGCGTGCGTGCTGATGCTGTTCCTGTACGCGAACAGCCAGGTCTGGATGCTGCTCGTCGTCGCCTTGGTGTTCGGCGTGCCGCAGGGGCTCAACAACCTCGGGCTGCAGAACTCGGTGTACCGGCAGGCCGATCCGGAGCGCATGGGCGCCTCGTCCGGGCTGCTCCGCACCTTCTCGTACATGGGCTCGATGGTCGCGTCCGCCGCGTCCGCGTTCGCCTTCGGCCGGCACGCCGACACCGGCGGCATGCACGTGCTGGCCTGGGTGATGATCGGCGCCGCGACGCTGTTCCTGCTGATCACGGTCGTCGACCGCAGCCTGGGTCGACTCGCCGTCTGAGTCCTTCGATCTGAAGACGATCGCGTATGAATGCCAGACTTTTAAGCATTGGTCATCTCATCTGTGCCTCCTACGGTTGACCTCAGTAGAACCATTGATGGGAGGCGCAGGATGCCGCAACGGATTTTGGTCACCGGGGCGACCGGCACGGTCGGTCGTCAGGTGATGGCGCAACTGCTGGAAACCGGGGTCGAGGTGCGCGCGCTGACCCGGGAGCCGGTCGATCTGCCACCGACGGTCGAGGGCGTGCGCGGTGACCTCTCGGTCCCTGATTCTCTGCATGCCGCTTTCGACGGGGTTGAGGCGGTGTTCCTGGTCTGGCCGTTCGCGTCGGCCGAGGGGCTGGAGATGGTGCTCAAGGTGATACCGGAGAGGGTGGTGTACCTGTCGTCGGCGGCTGTGCGTGACCATGAGCGGCAGGCCGAGCAGCTGATCGGACAGTCTGTGCCGCAATGGACGATCCTGCGCCCGCATGCCTTCGCGGCCAACGCCCTGCGCTGGGCCGAGCAGATCCGCGGCGGGGGAGTGGTGCGTGAGCCGTACGGCCAGGCCGCGATGTCCCTCGTGCACGAGCGGGACATCGCCGCGGTCGCGGTGCGGGCACTGACCCAGGATCGGCATGCCGGCTCCGTGTACGAGCTGACCGGGCCGCACTCCCTGACCCAGGCCGAGCAGGTACGCGTCATCGGCGAGGTGATCGGCCATCCGGTGCGCTGGGAGGAGACCTCGCCGGAGGACGCCCGGCGGCAGATGCTGGCCCGCGGCTGGCCGGCCGAGGCCGTGGACGGCATCCTGAGCGCCCAGGCCGAGATGACGCGCGGCCCGGCGCCGGTCACCGCCACTGTGGAGGAGGTGACCGCGACCGCGGCACGCACGTTCCGCTCGTGGGCGGCCGAACACGCGCACGCCTTCGAGCCGCTCGTCCGTGACGAGTAGGCGCCGAACCGACGACCGCCGCTGGAACGTCCGGGCTCTGGCACGGCCGGGGGCCTGAGCGCCGGATCAGCCTGCTGGGCTGGGGCTTCGTACAACTTGGGCCGAGATCATTGACGGGGGTTTGTAATGATCCTTATGGTTTGCCCGGGTTGATCATTATTTGAGCCGGGGTGTACGCATGCGGGTGATCGCGGGTTTAGTCGTTGCTGCCTTAATCGCCGGTCTGGCACCCCCGCCACCCGCCGCACCACCTCGCATCTCCACCGTCCCGGTCGCCGCCACGACACGGGTGCAGCCCGCCGGTGAACCGGCCGTCAAGCAGCAGCAGGCGCCCGCGCAGGCCGCCGACGTCTCGTACGCCCACGACGCCAACGGCCGCGTCACCGGCGTGTTCGCCCAGCCGGGCGACGGTTCGAAGATCAGCCATGACCCCGCGGGCAACATCACCGAGGTCAGCGACCTGCCCGCCGGTACGCTGGCCGTCGCCCAGGTCTCCCCGCCCAGCGCCGGCTCGGGCACCGGCGTGACGATCTACGGCACCGCGTTCGGCACGGACAAGTCGGCGGTGACGGTCTCCTTCGGTGGCACCACCGCGACCCCCAGCGCCGTCACTGACCACACCATCACCGTGACGGTCCCCGGCGGCGCCGCCTCGGGCGACGTCACCGTGACCGTCGGCGGCAAGTCCGCCGTCTGGAAGGGCTTCAAGGTCCCCGGAACGCGGCCCAAGCCCGCGGTCTCCCTGACGGGCATCACCGTCGGCGACGCGGGAGCCGAGGTCACCGTTCCCGGCAGCGGCTTCGACACCGACAAGATCCGCAACATCGCCTCGCTCAACGGTCCGAAGATCCAGGTGACGCAGGCCACCACGGGCGATCTGAAGGTCAAGCTGCCGCCGGGTCCCGCGTTCGGGCACGTGAAGGTCGTCAACCCCGGCGGCAGCGCGGTCTCCACCGGTGACGTGATCGTCCCGCCCGCCCCCTACCTGGCCGCCAACATCAGCACGGGCGGCGCGGTGCGGCTGGCGCAGAGCACCCTCACCTCGATCCCGGTGGGCGCGGCACAGCAGATCGCGCTGGCGCTGTTCGACGTGGCGGCCGGTCAGCGCGCGACGATCTACATGTCCGGCGAGACCTTCTCCGGCTGCCTGCCCATCACCGTGTTCGGCCCCGACGGGACCACGCTGTTCAGCCAGAGCATGTGCTCGAGCACGTGGGAATGGGAGCTGCCGGAAGGTTCGAAGGCCGGGACCTACGCCGTCCTGCTCGACCCGCAGGACGACCAGACCGGCAAGGTGGACGTCCTGGCCTCCGCCGTCGCCGACGCCACGACCGAGCTCACCCTGGACGGGGCGCAGGGGACCCTCACCACGACCGTCCCCGGCCAGCAGGCCGCCTTCACCTTCACCGGTACGGCCGGCCAGCGGGTCTTCACCAAGCTCGGCATGCCGACCGGCACGAAGGCCTGCGACGTGGCCGCCAGCGTGCGGGCCCCCGACGGCACCGAGTTGGTGAAGGACAACTGTGTGTACCAGGTCGACTCCTTCCTCGACACGGTCACGCTGCCGGTGGCCGGTACCTACCGGGTGGCCGTCGATCCCAAGGGCCTGGTCACCGGTGGTCCGTACAAGGCGGCAGTGATCGATGTGCCCGCCGACGCGGCCGTGCGGACCTCGCCGGACGCGGCACCCGCCGATGTGGCGATCGTCAAGCCGGGCCAGAACGGGTCGGTCACGTTCACCGGTACGACGGGGCAGCGGATCTTCGCCAAGCTCGCCATTCCGGCGGGCGCGCCCTCATGCGCCCTCGATGTGCGGCTGCTCAAGCCGGACGGCACCGAGATGTTCAGGAGCACCTGCCTCTACCAGGCGGCCGAGTACTTGGACACGGTCACCCTGCCCGCCGATGGGGTGTACAGGTTCACGATCAACCCGAAGGACGCCTGGACAGGCACCCCGACGTTGCAGGTGCTGAACGTGCCCGCCGACGTGGTGGTGGCGACCTCGCCGGACGCGGCGGCGGCTTCGGTGGCGATCACCAAGCCCGGTCAGGGTGGCGTGGTGACGTTCACCGGCACGGCGGGGCAGCGGATCTTCGCCAAGATGGCCGTCCCGGCGGGCACGCCCACGTGCGGCCTGGACGTGCGGCTGCTCAAGCCGGACGGCACCGAGCTGTTCAAGGACACGTGCATCTACCAGGCGGCCGAGTACATCGACACGGTCACCCTGCCCGCCGATGGGGTGTACAGGTTCACGATCAACCCGAAGGACGCCTGGACGGGCACCCCGACGCTGCAGGTGCTGAACGTGCCCGCCGACGCGGTCGTGGCGACCTCGCCCGACGCGGCCCCGGCTTCGGTGGCGATCACCAAGCCCGGCCAGGACGCCGCGGTGACGTTCACCGGCACGACAGGGCAGCGGATCTTCGCCAAGCTCACCATTCCGGCGGGCACTCCCGCCTGCGGGCTTGAGGTGCGGCTGGTCAAGCCGGACGGCACCGAGCTGGCCAAGGACACCTGTATCTACCAGGCGGCCGAGTACATCGACACGATCACTCTGCCCGCCGACGGCGCCTACCGGTTCACGATCAACCCGAAGGACGCCTGGACGGGCACGGTGACGTTCGCCTTGACGGGCGTCCCGGCCGACGCGGTCGTGGCGAGCGCGCCGGACGCCGCCCCGGCCGCGGTGGCGATCACCAAGCCGGGCCAGGGCGGAGCGGTGACGTTCACCGGTACGGCCGCCCACCGTCTCTTCGTCAAGCTCGCCGTTCCGGCCGGGGCGCCCGCCTGCGCCCTGGACGTGCGGCTGCTCAAGCCCGACGGCACCGAGCTGGCGAAGGACACCTGCATCTACCAGGCGGCCGAGTACATCGACACGCTGGAGTTGCCCGTCGCCGGGGCGTACAAGCTGACCTTCGACCCGAAGGACGCCTGGACCGGCACGATCACCGTCACCCTGGTCGACGTGCCCGCCGACGTGACGAAGGCGGCGACGGTCGGCGGCGCGGACGTCGTGGTCACCACGACCAAGGCCGGACAGAACTCGGCGGTCACCTTCACCGCCACCGCCGGGCAGACCGTCAAGATCACCATGATCGACGAGACGTACGCGACCTGCACCACCACGGAGTTGTGGCCGCCCACCGGCGCGCGCTTGTGGACCACGTGCCTGTCCAAGAACGGCAGCCACACCACCACCCTGACCGCCGCCGGCACCTACACCTTCAAGATCAACCCCTGGGACGCCGAGACGGGCGCGGCCACCGTCCGGGTCGCGACCGCCGCCGCCGCTGCCAAGCAGGCCACGGAATCCCAGAAGAAGGAGGCGCTGCCCGACGGGGTGAAGCGCGGCGAGCCCGTGGCGTCGTACACCGCGAAGAAGCACAAGGACGCGAGCCTCACCGGTGTCGTGAAGACCACCGCGGGGCTGCCGCTGGCCGGCGTCACCCTGCGCGCCGACGGCCGCGAGGCCCGCACGGACGCCAAGGGCGCCTTCCAGCTCACCGACCTGCGCCAGGGCATGCGCCGCCTGCGCATCGACGGCCGCAGCGCCTCGACGAGCAAGCTCAAGTACGGCGTGTTCGACGTGCAGGTGCCGCTCAAGGCGGGCGGCAACGAGTTGTTCTACACGCCGTACCTGCCCGCCCTGGATACCGACTACGAGATCGACATCCCCTCGCCGACCACCAAGGAGGTCGTGCTGTCCAACCCGGGCGTGCCCGGCCTGGAGGTGCGCATCCCGGCGGGCGTGACGATCGAGGACGCCGACGGCAAGCCCGTACGGCGCGTCGGCATCACGCCGATCCCGGTGGACCGTACGCCGATCCCCATGCCGGACGGCGTGCGCGTGCCCGTCTACTACACGGTCCAGCCCGCCGGCGGCCGTCTCGTGGGCGGGACCGCCCAGATCACCTACCCGAACTACCTGAAACTGCAGGCGGGGCAGCGGGTCAACTTCTGGCACTACGACAAGAGCGGCGAGGGCTGGGAGATCTTCGGCGCGGGCAAGGTCGATCCGGCCGCCCGGCAGGTCGTCCCCGACGCGGGCACGGCGATCTCCGACTTCGACGGCGCCATGATCAACGTGCCGGGCAACGAGGAGCCGGCGTGGAAGTGGCTGCTGAAGTTCCTGAACTCGTCGGGTGACCCGGTCGACCTCGGCAGCGGACTGTTCACCCTGAGCCAGACCGACCTCATGGTGGACGACGTCCTGCCGCTGGCCGTCAACCGCGGCTACAACCCGGGCGACACCCGCAAGCGCGCGATGGGCATCGGCGGCAACGACCTGTACAACATGTACCTGTCGTCGCGTAAGCAGTACCAGGAAGCCGACCTCAACTTCCCCGACGGGTCCCAGGTGCACTACGTGCGGACCTCGCCGGGCACCGGTTTCTGCGACGCGGTCTTCGAGGCGCGCGACACCTCGCCGGAGTTCACCGGGTCCGGGTTCCGCTATGTGGGCGGGTGCAACGCGGGCGGCTGGCACCTCAAGCTGCGCAACGGCATGACCTACGTCTTCGGCGACGAGGCGCCGCTGCAGGAGATCCGGGACGCGCAGGGCAACACCGTCAAGATTCTGCGCAAGTACAAGAACAGCTTCGGCAGCTACCTCGGGCCGATCACCGAAGTCCGCTCGCCGAACGGGTTCTGGCTCAGCTACACGCACGACGCCGCCGACAAGGTCACCAAGGTAGAAGATAATGCGGGCCGCTCGGTGACGTACGGCTACGAGGGCGATCGGCTCAAGACCGTGACCGGCCCCACCGGCCAGACCACCACCTACGGCTACGACACCGCGGGCCGGATGAACGCCATCACCGACGCCCGTGACCACACGTACCTGACCAACGTCTACGACGCCAACGGCAGGGTCGCCACCCAGACGATCCTCGGCCAGGGCACCTACGCCTTCACCTACACCCTCAACGGCACACGCGTCGTCGCCGCCCAGGTCACCGAGCCCGACGGCGCCGTACGCAAGACCACCTACGACGACCTCGGTTACCTGGCCACCGACACCCAGGCGGCGGGCACCGACCGCGAGCACACCATCCGGATCACCCGCGACCCGGACAGCGACCTGCCCAGGACGATCGACGACGGCCTCGGCCGCACCACCACGATCACCTACGACGCCGCGGGCAACCCCCTGGAGCTCAAGGGCGCGGCGGGCTCGGCCACCGTGACCGGCCACGCCACCTACCAGGGCACGCCGTACGGCAGGCCGGACACGCTGACCGACCCCACGGGAGCCGTCACCCGCTTCAAGTACGACACGCGCGGCAACCCCGAGCAGATCACCGACGCCATGGGCCGTACCTGGAAGACCAGCTACGACGCCCAGGGCCACCCGCGCACCCAGACCACCCCGCAGGGACGCGTCACCACCTACGACTACGTCGACGGCGCCCTGAGCACGGTGACCGACCCCGAGGGACGCAAGACGCGCTTCGTGCGGGACGCCGCCAACCGGGTGATCGAGACGATCGCCCCCGACGGGACCTCCACCGGGCGGGTCTACGACGCGGCCGACGTGCTCAGGTCCGTCACCGACGCGGGCGGCGACGAGACGATCTTCGGCTACGACGAGAACGGCAACATCACCTCGGTCAAGGACGCCCGCGGCAAGATCACCTCTTACCGCTACGACGACGCCGACCGGCTGCTCGAACGCACCGACCCGCTCGGCGCGAAGGACACCTTCACCTACGACGGCATGAACCGCCTGTCCACGGTCACCGACCGGCGCGGCAAGGTCACCGAGTACCGCTACGACGAGCTCGGCCGCGCCACCTTCACCGGCTTCGGCAAGAACGGCCAGAACTACGAGTCGACCCAGAGCGCCCTGTACGACGACAGAGGCCGCATCCGCGAGCTGAGCGACTCCACCACCGGCGCCGGGAAGATCACCTACGGCTACGACGACCTCGACCACCTGACCTCCGAGACCAGCTCGGCGGGGACCGTCGGCTACACCTACGACGCGGCCGGGCGGTTGAAGACCATGACCGCCTCCGGCCAGCCGGCGGTCGGCTACGACTACTTCCCCAACGGCCTGCTCAAGTCGGTCACCCGGGGCGCCGTCAGCACCGTGTACGGCTACGACGACGACGCGCGGATGACCTCCAAGTCCCTGCCCGGCGGCATCACGGCCGCCTACGGTTACGACGACTCGGGCCTGCTGACCTCGATCGGCTACAAGCGCGGCACCACCGGCGTCGGCGACGTGGCCTACAGCTACGACCAGCTCGGGCGCCGGACCCGGATGCGCGGCACGCTCGTACGCGCCCAGCTCCCCACCCCCGCGACCGGCCTCACCTACGACGACGCCAACCGGCTGACCGGCAACGGCGGCCGGACCCTGGGCTACGACCCGGCCGGCAACCTGACCTCCGACGGCGTCTTCACCTACACCTGGAACGCCCGCGGTGAGCTCGTGACGGTGTCGGACGGCAGCGTCACCACGACCCTCGGCTACGACCCGGCCGGACGCAGGGTCGGCAGCACCACGGGCACCGACACCACCCGCTTCCGCTTCGACGGCGACGCCCTCATCGGCCAGAGCGGGCCCGGCGGGGCGGACGTCTCCTTCCTCAACGGCTTCGGCCAGGACGAGGCCCTGGCCAGGATCAGCGGCGACGGCCAGGTGCAGGGGCTGCTGCCCGACGCGCTCGGCTCCACACTGGCCCTGACCGACGGCTCGGGCCAGATCACCACCACCTACGGCTACGACCTGTTCGGCGCCACCACCTCCTCCGCGGCCGACGACCCCAACACCGTGCGCTGGACCGGCCGCGTCTCCGGCGCGCCGATCCCCGGCGGGCTGCAGGACAACAGGTCCCGGCTGTACTCCCCGTCGCTGCGGCGCTTCATCTCCGAGGACACCATCGGCTTCGGCGGCGGCTACAACCTCTACGAGTACGCGCTCGGCGACCCGGCCGACTACACCGACCCCGACGGCACCATTCCGCCGCAGGTGGCCGCGGCCGTGGGCGCGTGCCTCGGCAACGGCGTGATCAACACCGTCGCCGGGGCACTGCTCGGCCGCAAGCACTCCTTCGGCGACTACGCCCGGGGCTTCGGCAAGGGCTGCCTGGAGGGCGCGCTCGGCTCGATCACCTTCGGCGGCACCAAGTTCGCCCGCTTCGGCAAGTACGGCGACGAAGTGGTGGAGAGCGTCGGCAAGACCTGCCGACTGACCAGCAGCTTCGTGCCGGGCACCAAGGTACGGATGGCCGACGGCAGCGCCAAGCCCATCGAGGACGTCGCGGTCGGTGACAAGGTCCTGGCGACCGACCCCGCCACCGGCAAGACGTCCGCACAGCCGGTCGTCGCCACTATGACCAGCCAGGGCGCGAAGGACCTGGTCAAGGTGGGCATCGCGGGCGGAGTGCTGGTCGCCACCGACAACCACCCGTTCTGGGTGCCCGCGCTGAAGACCTGGCTGCCCGCCGCCGACCTGCGGCCGGGCATGTGGCTGCGTACCTCGGCGGGCACCCTCGTCCAGGTGTCGGCGGTGGAGACCGAGCACCGCGACAGCCAGCGCGTCCACAACCTCAGCGTGGACGGTCCGCACACCTATCACGTGGTCCAGGGCGGCACCGACGTCCTCGTCCACAACAGCCCGCGGCCCAAGTACCCCTGTGGCTGGCTGTCACCGACGGAGTGGGCCAACTCCGTCAAGCGCGAGATCCGCGACCGGTACCGGGGCGACACCAGCTTCGAGAGCGGGCGGCACGGCGAGGGCTTCAAGGCCGCCGCCAGGGATCTCGAACGCTTCATCAGGGAGCACCCGGGTATGCTGCCGGAGATCGAGAGGGAGCTGCGCGCCACCGCCAAGCGCTGGATGGCCAACGGCAGATCCACCGGCCACTCCGGAGGATGGTGAGCGGTGCCCGCTGACACCCCGCCCGCCGGGCCGATCTCGACCCCGACCCCGTCTCCCGAGCCGACCTCGATGGCCGAGCTGATCGAGGCGGCGGAGGACGGGCCGGAGGTCCCCGAGACGTTCGGGCGGCTGCTGCGGGCGAGCGAGCGGCTGCTGAAGGAGACCCCCGGCTCGGCCGACGCCCACTACGTGCGGGGCTACACCCTGTACCTGCTGGGCGCCCACGCCGAGGCGCGGGCCGCCTTCGAGCGGGCGGAGCTGCTGCGGCGCGGGCACCAGTGGGCGCTGTTCCACCTCATCGTGCTCGCCTACCGCGACGGCGACCACGGCGCGGTGCTCGGCGCCTTCTCCCGGCTGGAGCGTGCCTATTTCGAGGGCGAGGACAAGCTCTGGCGCTACCTGGTGGCCTGGGAGTACGCGCTGTGCTCGGCGGTCCGGCTCGGCCTGGACGAGCACGTCGCCGCCCGCCTGCCGGAGCTGATCGCCGAGTACACCGGCCGCCAGGACGACCCCGAGGAGATCCTGGAACGGCCGGGCAGGCTGCTCCAGGTCTACGGCGAGCAGCCCGACGGGCCGCTGCGCGACCTGCTGCGCGAACAGCTCGCCCTGCTGGTTTCGGGCGGCTGGATCCGCCCAGACGAGCTCTAGCCGCTCTGCGTCAGGCGGGCTCTAGCTTTGTCCGAGGCGAGCCCTAGCTTTGTCCGAGGAGCGTGTCGCCCCAGTGCCCGCCGGGGGACACGCCGGGCGGGCACGCCCACAGGCCCGACCCCACGTGCCGGATGTAGGTCGAGAGCCGGTCGTCGGTGGCCAGCCTGCGCTGCACGGGCACGTACTGGCGGCGCGGGTCGCGCTGGTAGGCGAGGAAGAACAGGCCCGCGTCGATGCGGCCCTGAGTGTCGCTGCCGTCCACGAAGGAGTAGCCGCGCCGCAGCAGCCGTACGCCGCCGTTGGACAACGGATGGGCCAGCCGCACATGGGAGTCGGCGGGCAGCCTGGCCGGGTCGAACTTGTCCCGCTCGCCCTTGCCGCCGAGCGGGGCGCCCTCGGTCTTCGTACGGCCGATCGTGGCCTCCTGGTCCTGCCGGGAGGCCTGGTCCCACGACTCCAGATGCATGCGGATCCGCCGCGCGACCAGATAGCTGCCGCCCGTCATCCACGCGGGCCCGTCGGCGGCGCCCGCCCAGACGTGCTGGTCGAGCGCGGCGTGGTCGTCGTGCGGGATGTTGTCGGTGCCGTCCTTGAAGCCCATGAGGTTGCGCGGGGTGAGCTGGCTGGGCGTGGTCGAGGAGGTCTTGCCGTAGCCGAGCTGCGACCACCGTACGCTCACCCGGCCCAGCCCGATGCGGGCCAGCGTACGGATGGCGTGCACCGCGACCTGCGGGTCGTCGGCGCACGCCTGGACGGCGATGTCACCGCCGCCGCGCGCCGGGTCGAGCTTCTCACCGGGGAAGGGCGGTAAGTCGGCCAGCGCGGGCGGCCGCGAGGCGGCCAGGCCGAAGCGATCCTCCCCGGCCCGCTCGAACAGCGTGGGACCGAACCCGACCGTCAGCGTCAGGCGGGAGGCGGGCAGGTCGAGGGCTTCACCGGAGTCGTCGTCGGCGGTGAGCCGACCCGCGGTCATCGCCTCGGCGGCCCTGGTCCAGGAGACCAGGAGCGCGACCAGCTCCTCGCGCGTGCTCACGGCCACGTCGAAGGCCGCGAAGTGAAGGCGGTCCTGGACGGGCGTGGCGATGCCCGCCTGGTGCGGACCATGGAAGCCCACCACCTGCGCCGGGGCCGCGCTGCTCGCCGGCGGCTCCGGCTCGCCCAGCAGGAAGGCGCCCGCCGTCGCCGCCGCGCCGGCCACCACGCCCGCGCCGGAGGCGGTCAGCAGCCCGCGCCTGCTCAGTCTCCCCACCGCACCTCCCGTCGAAGATCTTGACCT
This sequence comes from Nonomuraea sp. NPDC049129, assembly GCF_040648495.1. NCBI lineage: Bacteria > Bacillati > Actinomycetota > Actinomycetes > Streptosporangiales > Streptosporangiaceae > Nonomuraea > Nonomuraea sp. NPDC049129. The sequence continues at coordinate 273,546 of NZ_JBEZDU010000002.1, forward strand.
TATCCTGCCTCCCGGCGGCCTCTCGACCGGCCTGATAGGGCTTCCCCGTAAAGCCCGTTTCGGAGACGGGCTACTGAACAAACTGGCTCAAGTGGGTCATTTATCACCAAAGCGGTGGACACTGGCGGTTGGGGAAACTACCTTCCTCGCTCGAGGACATTTCTTCGCTATAGCCCCAAATGTCCCAGCATCATCAGGAGGGGGGACTGCATGGAGATCACGATTGCCGAGATAGAGGCAGTGGAGCTCACGTGCGGAAACAGCAACAGCTGATACTCATCGCGGGATTGGTGGCCACCCGGGTCGCCGATCCCGCGCCTTTTTCTGACGTGGAGCGGATAATTGTCGCGCGTTCTGGTCAACCCGGCGTTTCCCCTGTTCATTGAGGACCGCCGCGAACTGGTCCGGCTGGGCGACCTGCCGGGCACCGGAAAGGCGCTCAAGTCCGCCTCTCCGGCCCTACGCGAGCTGGTACGGCGGTGCGCCTCCACCGCCCTGCCCCGCGAGGAACTGGTCAGCCTCACGGCGGGGATCGGCGGCGTCACGGCGGCCGAGGTGGACCAGGCCATCACCGCTCTGCTGGCGGCCCGGATCCTGGTCGAGGAGCAGGACGTCGAGCTGCTGACGCGCCACGGTCCCACGTCGCGGCAGGCCCTGTTCTTCTCCATGTTCCAGCCCGCGTCACGGGCCGCCGAGATGGTCGCGGACCTCGCCGGGCGTACGGTGGCCGTCCTCGGCGTCGGCGGGATCGGCGGCTTCGTCGCCCTGCAACTGGCGACCGCCGGGGTGGGGCGGCTGCGGCTCGTCGACCAGGACGACGTCGACGAGTCCAACCTCCACCGCCAATACCTCTATTCGGCGGAGGACGTCGGGAGCCCGAAGGTGTACACGGCCGCCCGCAGGCTCGCCGAGCACAGCCCGGAGGTCAAGGTGGAGACGCACCACCGCACCATGACCGGCGCCGGGGACGTGGCGGACCTGGTCGCGGGCGCGGACCTGGTCATCGCCACGGCCGACAGCCCGCAGCCGCAGATCCGCCAATGGATGAACGCCGGCTGCGTGGCCGCCGGGGTGCCGCTCCTGCCGGGCGGGTTCAGCCAGCATCTGGGCATCGCGGGGCCGCTGGTCGTGCCGGGGAGCTCGGCCTGCCTGGCCTGCCTGGAGGAGGAGTTGTGGGTCCGTAACGGCGGGTGGGAGCTGCCCGCCATTCTGAACCAGGGGCGGAGCATTCCGGCGTTCGGCCCGCTCTGCGCGATCGTGGCCGGGTTCGTCGCCGCCGAGGCGGTCCGCTACCTCACCGGTGTGGTGCCGCCGGCCCTGGTCGGCCGGGTGATCCACTTCGACCTCCTGACGATGGCGACGACGGAGCAGCCCGTCACCCGGCTCGACACCTGCCAGGTCTGCGGGGATCCCCGCCCCTGATGGGCGAGGTTGCGAAACGTCCTGTATCGGCCACGTGACGTGGCGGCGCGCGCTTGAGAGGCTTCCCCCATGCGCGTGATCCCGACCATCGACGACATGGCCGCGTTACTGCGGGAGCTGTGCGACCGGTTCCCCGCGACCTGCCGCAGACGCCTCGTCGGCGCCTCCCGGCGGGGCGAACCGCTGGAACTGGTCTCGATCGGGGACGGGCCCCAGAACGCCCTGGTGTTCGGCGGCCCCCACGCCAACGAGCCGGCCGGCTTCCTGACCGTGCTCCGCCTGGCCTCCGTGCTGTGCGAGAACGCGGCTGAGCGGCGGGGGTTCACCTGGCACTTCATCGCGTGCGTGGATCCCGACGGCGCCCGGCTGAACGAGGGCTGGTACGCCGGCCCGTACACGATCAGCCACTACCACCGCCACTTCTACCGGCCGTCCATGAGCGACCAGCCCGAATGGACCTTCCCCATCCATTCCGGGCGCAAGCAGTTCGACCGGCCGCTGCCGGAGACCCTGGCCATGATGCGGGTCATCGACGAGCTGCGGCCCGCGTTCATGCTGTCGCTGCACAACGCCGACTTCGGCGGCGCCTACTTCCAGATCACCCGCGACGTGCCCGGCCTGGCCGCCGAGCTGGCCTCGATCGCCGCGGGTCAGGGCGTACCGCTGGACCTGGGGCCCATCGACACCGTCGGCTACCAGGTGGCGGGGCCCGGCGTCACGCTGCTGCCGCCGGCCGAGCACATCGACTTCGTGGAGACGGGCGGCGACGCGCGCACGCCTCGTACGTACGGGGCGTCTAGCTGGCACTACGCCGACCGCTACGGCACGTTCACGCTGATCGCCGAGGTGCCCCTGTGGACCACTCCGGGGTGCGACGACCCCTCGGACGCCGGGCTCTCCTTCGGCCACCTGGTCAAGGCGGCCGCGGTACGGCTGCGCGAGGAGATCGAGCCGCTGGCCCGCGCGCGTACGGACGTCCGGCCGCAGTGCGTCGCGCACACCCCGTTCCACGCGGCGGTGGACGACACGCTCGCCGTCTCCGACCTGCTGGTCTCCTCGCTCGAAGGCGCGGTGGACGGGGAGGACGCCGCCAGGACCGTCACGCGGGCCGAGGCGAGCGGCATCCACGACACGGTGCGCCGCCTGCCGCTGCGGGCCTGCGCCATGTTCCTGCGGCTGCTGGCGGCCGAGGCGGCGGCGGGCAACCGCCCGGCCGACCTGACGGCCGTCCGCGCCGCGCTGGAGGAACGCATGGGGCGCCTCTGCGCGGAGGCCGAGGGCCAGCTGGTCCAGCTGGACGATCCGCTCGGCCGGATCGTCACGATCCAGACGGAGGCCGCCCTGGCCGCCGCCCGCCGCCTGCGCTGAGCCGGCGCGGTGACCACACCCGTCCACCGGGTCTCCCTCGATGGGGACCTCCGCCATGACGGACCGTCTCCCCCTTAGGGGTGTCCCTCGACGGGGGGCCTCCGCCACAACGGACTGTCTTCTTCCTCGCCCGCCGAGGGGGTGTCCCTCCATGGGGACCTCGCCCACGTCGGACCGTCTTCTTCGTCTCCCCCGAAGGGGGTATTACTCCCCAAGGACCCCAGCCACCACGGACCCGCACACGGACCAAGACGGTCGCGTGCCGAACCACCCCGCTAGGGCAGCCGCCAGTTCGCCGTCCACAGGCGGGAGCCGGTGCGGCGGTCGAGGCGGCGGAGGAACGACAGGACGCCGGACGCGCCGGTCGCCCAGGTGTAGCCGGGCTTGTCGAGGTCGTTGCCGGTGAAGACCGGTGCCGAGAGCTCGCCGCCGGCGCGCATCAGCATCAGCTCGACGACCTCTTCGGCGCCGCGCCAGTAGGAGTCGTCGCCGGTGGCCATCGCCAGGTCGATCAGCGCCTCGCCGATGCCCGCCAGGCCGCAGCACTGGGACACGACCCATGCCTGCGGCGCGATGGCCAGGCTCGCGCGGGCGCCCCGCTCCGCCAGATCGAGGTAGCGGTCCTCGCCGTACGCGGTGGCCGCGTGCGCCAGCGGGCCGAGGATGCCGGAAATGCCCTGGCACCAGGACGCGCCCATGGCCTTGGCGTCCGGTCCGGTGAGCTCGCCGAGCATGGCCTCGGTGGCGGTGGCCAGCGACTCGAAGCGTTCCCGGGCCGCCTGCCCGGCGTCGTGGTCGCCGGTGGCCTCGTGGTAGGAGAGCAGGAACTCCGCGCACCCGGCGGCGCCGTGGGCGAAGGCCATCTCCACGTTGACGCCCGAACCGGCCTGTGCCGGTGCGACCGCGTCCTTGGAGTCCGTCACCTCGCCGGAGACGAGCAGTCTGGCGCACTCGGCGGCCACTTCCAGATGGCGCGGATCCTGTTCCAGCGCGGCCAGTGAGAGGTGACCCGCGCCGATACCGGCGACGCCGTGGGCCTGGTCTGCGCGTTGCTCGCCCTCCAGAACGATCGGGCCGGGGTCCGGCAGCTCGGGGACGGCGGTCAGTCGCGCGGCGGCCAGGAACAGCGCCGTTCCCGTGCGGCCGAAGTACAGCGCCGGGGGGAGCGCGGTCGGCGGCATGACGCGCGCCGTCCAGCGGGCCAGGTCGGCGGCGACGGTCTTGGCCTCGGGGTGGTGCAGCAGCTCCATGCCGACCCCGGCCGACCCGCCGTAGACGTTCGTCACCGGCGGGCTCGACGTCCGGGCGTCCGCCGGGCCGTCCATCAGGCCCTCCGCGAACCGTACGCACACGCGGGTGGTGTGATCCAGGACCTGCGACAGCAGCGCACCGCTGAACCGCACCCCGTCAGACCGCGACACCGTACGACCCGCCCGCCCGGCCCTGACGTCGGACCCGGCGGCGGCGCCGACGTCGGCGCTGACACAAGCCCTCAGGTCGGCCGCGGCCGCCACCCGCTCCTCGGCGTCGAGGCTGAGCAGGCGCGGCAGCAGCCCGACGACGCCCGTCGTGACGCCGGGGAACATCCGGGCCAGGCACATCAGCGTCCGTTCGACGTTCCTGGCCGGGTCGGGGTCGATCATGATGGGGTTCATCCCGGTCGCCGAGAAGAACAGCGTCGCCCCGAGCGAGAAGTAGTCGTCGGCGGGCTCGGAGGGGCGGTCCGCCTGCTGGCCGGGCACGCTGTAGCCACGGCTCCACCCGGGCAGTTGCAGCCCCTCGTACCTGCTGTTGCCGAAGTCGATCAGCGTGCAGCGGCCGTCCTCGCCGAGCACCACGTTCTTGGGGGAGAAGTCCCTGACGACGACGCCACGCGCGTGCACGGCGTCCAGCACCTCCAGCAGCCGGCCCGCCAGCGCGGTGAGGTCCCGGTCGCCGCCGTTCTCGGTGAAGCGGCCCCGCTCGCCGACGAACCGGTTGAGGTCCAGGCTGCCGGCGTCGGACATGACGAGGAACTCGTCCTCGCCGTGCCGGAAGTGGTCGATCGGCGTGGGGATGCCCGCGACGCCGTCCAGGGCCTTGAGGATGCGAAGGTCGTTGCGCAGGTACATGCGCAGGTCCCAGCCCTCGGCGTTCTCGCCCACGTAGGCGCGGGCCTCCTTGACCACGACCGGCCGGCCGTCGGCGTCCTCGGCCCGGTAGACGTTGCCGCGCGGGCCACGCGCGACGCCGGACGTGACACGGTACCGGTTGCCGATGAGCCTGGCGGGTGCCTCCACGGCGTCCAACCCGATAGCCCGAGGCGGGTCGGCGACGCCGCTCTGCGGGCGGAACGGGTCGGTCGCCCACGGCGGGCAGGAGAACTCGGGTCCCGCCGCGCCCGGCAGGTGCTCGCCGTCGGGGCTGACGATGATCAGCTCGAAGTCGCCGTTCTCGTCCACGCGGTACTGGGGGGCGAAGGGGGCGTACCGGTAATAGACCGGCGCGTCGCGGCGCACCTGGCGATCGCTGACGATGCGCGGCGCGGCCAGCCCCGCCAGCGCCTCGGCCAGCCGGTGACCGAGGGGGACGACCTCGTCCGGCCGCGGGTAGACGGTGATGGCCTTGCCGACCGCGCCCGGGTCGACGTCTCCGGAGTTGAGCTCCGCGAGCTTCTCGGGCGAGCAGGCGACCTTGAAGTCGCAGGACACGTCGGCCAGGACGGGCAGGACCCGTTCGAGCGTGTCGCCCAGGGTGCCGGGACGGGCGGAGACATGCAGCTTCCAGCCCTGGTTGGGGGTGGTGGCACGCGGGTCGTGGACGCTGACCCAGGTGTCGCCCTCGTAGATTTCCCTAGTGTTCGACTCGGCAAAATGGGTAAGAGAAACAATCACATTTACCGTCAACGAGAAAGCCCTTCTGCACCGACCGGCCGGATGCCTGAAGAAAGGCCACCGGAAGTGCACCGATGGCCTTTCCACAGCGGTACGGCGCAAGGAGCGCGCCGCCGCGGAACGCCGAACGCGTTACCGCCCGATCACACGATCGAAGGGCAGCAGGGGAACGTCGAGCAAACGGTACGCTTGCAGGTGTTCACGCAGGCCTGAGGCCCGTGGAGCAGCGCGGTGAGCTCGCCTTCGAAGTCGACGGCGAGGTCCTCGTACTCCAGAACGCCTGCGTCGCGGGGCTCCAGTGTAAGAACGGACATAAGGGCTCCTTCCTTGGCCACCGGTAGGCGGCCGATGTGGGGCTTGAGCCTCGGGACGGCACCGGATAAGTGCCGTTACCCGTGCCTTGACCGCGATGGGAATCGCCTGTCGCGGCCAAACGGACGCATTATGTTCACAACTCATCAAATATGTCCAGGCGTCACGGAACAGGATTCCTAGCCCCGACCGCGCCGAGAAGGAATCGTTTACAAAGGGGGTTTACGGGGACACAACGGTCACTTAGATTGGCTGGGTGATCTCCTGGCTTCCCGCATGAAAGCGTTCTGGAAGAAGCGCCCCCCGGACGTCGCGGCGGACAGGTCGGGGCTGGCGCTCGCCTACTGGGAGAGCCATGGCGACGAGCTTCTGACGGCGAGCATGACGAAGATCGCGCGTCGCCTGCCGTACCTGGTGATGTCCGCGCTGCGCATGGCATGGGAGGCGCACCGCCGCGACACGATCATCGCGCTGGCCGGGAACCTGGCGGCCGGCATCTTCACCGTCTACGGCCTGGTCGCGACGTCCGACGTGCTCGCCTCGCTGTTCGCCGGCGGGCCGACGCCCGAGCGCGTCCGGGCGGCGCTGCCCTCGCTGGCGCTGGTCGCGGCCGCCGCCGCGCTGCGCGGGGCGCTGCTGACCGCCGCCACCTGGGCCCAGGCGCGGCTCAAGGTGGAGGTCGAACGGCTGGCCGAGACGCGGCTCTTCGAGCTGACCACCCAGGTGGAGCTGACCGCGTTCGACGACGACGAGTTCCACAACGCGATGCGCAGAGCCCGCGACAGCGGCGTGCCCGACGCCGCGGGCGTGGTCGAGGCGACGATCGCCGTCATCGGCGGCGCCGTCGGCGTGCTGGCCTCGGCCGTGGCGCTCGGCCTCATGCACCCGCTCCTGACGCCGCTGCTGCTGGTCACGGTCGTGCCCGCGGGCTGGGCCGCGGTGCGGGCGGCGCGCCTGCAGTACGAGGGGTACTACCGGCTGTCGGCCGCGCGGCGGCGCAAGTTCATGCTGTCGGACCTCATGGCCGAGCGGCTGCCCGCCGCCGAGGTGCGCGCGTTCGCGCTGCGCGACTTCCTGCTCGGCGAGTACGCGAACGTCGCCGACCTCGAACAGGACGTGCAACTCGACGTCGCGCGCCGCCGTGCCGTCACCAAAGCCGCCGGCGACGTGCTGACCGGCGCCGCGACCGTCGCCGTCTACGCCGCGCTCGCCGGGCTGCTGGCCGTCGGCGTCATCCCGCTCTCGGTGGCGGGCGCGGCCGTGCTGGCCATCCGCGCCGGCCAGATGTCGCTGGCCGCGCTGGTGCAGATGATGAACCGGTTGTACGAGGCGGGCCTCTACTTCGGCGACTACCTGTCCTTCCGCGAACTGGCCGCCTCCCGCGTGCGACAGCCATCCGGTACGGCGGCGCCGGAACCGTCCGGGCGGCTGGCCGCCGACCAGGTGACGTTCAGCTACCCGGGGGCGAGTAGCCCCACGCTCAACGGGATCAGTGTCGAGGTGGGGTTCGGCGAGGTCATCGCGCTGGTCGGGGAGAACGGCTCCGGCAAGACCACGCTGGCCAAGCTGCTGGCCGGGCTGTACCGGCCGGGCTCGGGGACGATCCGCTGGGACGGCGCCGACCTGGCCGACCTCGACACCCGCGGGCTCATCTCGGTGATCGCCCAGGACCACACCCGCTGGCCGCTGACCCTCCGCGAGAACATTCTCATGGGCCGCCCGCTGGACGAAGACCGCTTAGCCGCCGCCGCGGCCGCCGCCGGGGCCGACGAAGTGGTGGCCGGACTGTCGCAGGGGTACGACTCGCTGCTCGACCAGCGCTTCCGAGGCGGCCACGACCTGTCGGGCGGGCAGTGGCAGCGGATCGCCGTGGCCCGAGGCTTCTACCGCGACGCCGCCCTGGTGATCTTCGACGAGCCGACCTCCGCGCTGGACGCCCGCGCCGAACACGCCCTGTTCGAGCGCATCCGCAAGTACGCCGACGGCCGCTCCATCGTCCTCATCACGCACCGGCTGGCCAGTGTCCGCTACGCCGACCGCATCTACGTCCTCGACCATGGGCGGGTGGCCCAGCAGGGCACGCATGCCGAGCTGATGGAGGAAGGCGGCCTCTACGCCGACATGTACACCCTCCAGGCCCAGGCCTACCGGGACGCGGCCACATGACCTCCTGGCGCCATGCTCCCGTGAGGCTCCACGCGGCGACCCGGTTCTCCGAGGCGAGCCAGTGATCGTGCTGTCGTCGGCCTATACGGCGCTGATCGCGGTCCTGTTGTACGCGGCCGTGAGCAAGGCTCGTGACCTGTCAGGACTCGCCGCCGACATCGGGGGTTACCGGCTGATCCCGCAGCGGCTCACGGTCGTCGCCGCCGTCGCGGTGGTGGTGGCGGAGCTGGCGGCGGCCGGGCTGCTCACCGCGCCACCCACCCGGCGCTGGGGCGCGCTGCTCGCGGCGGCGCTGTTCGCCGTCTTCCTCGCCGCGATGGCGTCCGTGCTGTGGCGCGGGCTGAGTGTCGGCTGCGGCTGCTTCGGCGACCACGGCCTCGTCGGCGCCGCCACCATGACGCGTACCGGTCTGCTCGCGGTGCTGGCGGTCATGGCCGCCGTCGCGGGACCTTCCCCGTTCACCCCCGGCCACCTGCTGGTGGGAGCGGCGTACCTCGTGCTGACCTTCGTACCGGCCCGGCTGATCGGAGCCGTGGAGCGCGGCCGCGTCGGCCCCCGGCCCGGCACCCACTGGGACGTGACCCCACCTGCGGAGGCCCTCACCTCCCAAGGGCCTGGCGCCGCTGAAAGGCCCGGCACCTCCGAAGGGCCCGGCACCTCTGAACGGCCCGGCACCTCTGAACGGCCTGGCGTCCTTTATGCGCTGATCGCGCCGACATGCGGTCTCTGCAGCGCCATGCTGCCCGCCTTCGTCGCGGCGGAGGGAGTGGACGTCGTCCTGGTGAGCGCCGCGGAGGAGGGACAGGTCCGCGACTATCTGGCGGCCCAGGAGGTCGAGTTGCCGCTGGTCATTGATCCCGGGGTGTTCGACCGTCACGGCATCCCCTGGCCGCCGTACGCCGTGCTGACCGACCGGCAGGGCGTCGTCCTGGCGGCGGGCGGCGCGGCCGAGCCCGCCGCTCTCGACGCCCTGCTGGCCCACATCCCCTCGGCTCCTGGCCGAACCAGGACTTGAGTACGAGCCGCCGGGCGTGGTGAGGGGCGGAGGTGACCACCCGGCTGTCCCGCTACCACTGACAGCGGATACCTCCGCCCCTCCGGCCCCTGAGATTGAGGACCGGCCGCCGCGCCGGGCCAGGGTGGGGGACCAAGGACTGCCAAGCGCGACACCCTAGACGCTAACCCGCCGCCGCCCAGCGGTCTGTGGACGATTACGCAGAACGGGCGGCCTGAGGTCTGCGCACGATTACGTGGAACGCCTGAACTCCATCAAGAGCGGGCGGCCCAAGCGGCCAGCACCGCCGCCTCCTTCTCGGGGGCGATGCCGTGCTGCGCCTTGGCCCCGTACGACCGCTCCGCCTCGGGTACGTCACGCAGCCACGCCCACGTGTCCCGCACCGTCTCCGCCACCGGCCGTACGCGCAGCCCGGCCGCCTCGGCCTTGGCCGTGGGCACGCTCCAGAAGTTGGCGATCTCCTCCGACGGCGGGCCGCCCCACAGCGGCAGCTCGACGAACGTCCCCACCCCCTGGTCGACGAGGAACCGGTCGTCCACCCAGACGAACTCCGCGTCCGACCCGGTCGCCTCCTTGCACAGCTCCAGCCACTCGCCGTAAGTGGTGTTGCCCGCGGGCCCGGTCACCGCGAACCGGTCGGCCGTGCCGAGCTCCGCCTGGTCCAGGGTGAAGACGGCGATGTCCCGCGCGTCCACGAGCTGCATCGGCGTGCCCGGATCACCCGGTGCGAGCACCTGGCCGCCCTGGGAGATCCGGTTCAGCCACCATGGCAGCCTGCCGACGTTCTCGTACGGCCCGAGGATCAGGCCCGGCTGCACGATCAGCGCGTTGCCGTCGAACCCCTGCTCCACGGCCCGCTCGCAGCCGCCCTTCAGCACCCCGTAGTCACCGTCGCCAGGACCGGCGTCCGGCGCGCAGTCCCACACCCCCGAGCCCTCGGCGGCGGCCTTGCCGGGGAAGCCGTCGATGGCGGAGACCGAGGAGATGAACGCGTATGTCCCCACATGTCCCGACAGCGCCCGCGCCGACTCACCGACGACCCGCGGCACATAGCCTGACGTGTCGACCACGAAGTCCCATGTGTGCCCGTCGGCCAGCCGGTGGAGGTCCGCGGTCACCTCGCGGTCACCCCGGATGGCCTCCACACCCGGCAGATCCGCCCCGCTCTGCCCCCTGTTGAACGTCGTAACCTGATGCCCCCGTGCCAGCGCCTCCTCGACGATGGTTCGTCCCAGAAATCTCGTCCCGCCGATGACCAGTACTCTCATGCCGACATTCTTCGCGTACGGCCAGCAAACCGGTCATATCTTCACGGAGAGCGTAGACGGGAGAGGCGGCAGCATGTGCACCCTGGCGGAGCTGATGTCGAAGTACAGGCCCACCAGCTCCAGCTGCCCGGCCCGCACCTGCTCGTCGACCTTGCGGTAGGTCCGCAGGTTCTCCAGCTGCTGCTGCACGTTGACCTTGCACAGGCGGTCCAGCGCCCCGCCGTCGAGCGGCTCGTCCGCGGTCTCGATGAACGTGGCCAGGCTGTGGTAGCCGTGCCGCAGCCAGCGCCGCATCCCCGGCAGGCTGCCCGCCTTCACCCCGCCGCTGAGCAGCCCGCACATCGCCCCGCAGCCCGAATGCCCGCAGACCGTGATCGTGTGCACGCCCAGGACCTGCGTCGCGTACTCGATCGCCGCCACCACCGAGTCGTCGTGCGGCTCGGCGCCCCTGCGCGGCACCAGGTTGCCGATGTTGCGCACGGTGAACAGGTCGCCGGGGCCGCTCGCGGTGATCAGGCTGGGGATGACCCGTGAGTCGGCGCAGGTGATGAACAGGTGCGTGGGCTGCTGCTTGCGGGCCAGCTCGGTGAAGATGGGCCGCACCAGCGGAGCCGTACGCCGGTGATACTCCCGCGCGCCCGCCGTCAGCTGGCACTCCACGCTGGCCGGACGGGGACTTCCCGGAGCCGACCCGCCGTGCCGGGTGGGGCGGTGGTGGCGGTGCGACCACGGCAGCCACCACCGCTCCGGCGTCCGCAGCGGTGTCTTGGTCCGGGACAGGCGGGTCCCGCTGGCCGCCATCGCGTACCACTCGTCGTGCAGCTCATCGATGTCGACGTTGCCGCCCAGCCGCTCGTGGTTCAGCCGCCAGGAGTGGATCGCCTCGAAGGCGGCGTTGTCCATGAAGTCGATGTTCAGGTCGAGGTCCACGGCCGTGCCGGGCGGGATGGCGCGCAGCTCGCGGGTGAGCCTGGGCACGCCCAGGAAGGTGAGCGAGCCGGAGATCGTCGCGTGGACGCGTCCGTCCTGCTCCGGCCGCGTCTTGACGGTGACCCAGGTCAGCCGCCGCAGCGCGAGCAGCGCGGCCAGCGCGAGACCGGCCAGCACCCCCTCGGCCAGCCCGAGGACCAGCACGGCCCCCATCGTCACCAGGTAGACCGGCACCTCGCCGTGGCCGTGCACCTTCCTGACATGACCCAGGTTGACCATCTGCACGCCGATGAAGACGAGCAGCGCCGCCAGCGCCTCCATCGGGATCAGCTTGATCGTCCACCCGAACCCGAGAGCGAACACCACCACCCACACCCCGTGCAGGACCGCCGAGAACCGGCTGCGCCCGCCCGCCTGCACGTTCGCGGTGCTGCGGACGATCACACCCGCCACCGGCAGCCCGCCCAGCGCGCCCGAGACCATGTTGGCCACGCCCTGCCCGCTCAGCTCCTGGTCGAGGTCGGTACGGGGGCCGTCATGCATGCCGTCGACCGCGACCGAGCAGAGCAGCGACTCGACCCCGGCCAGCAGCGCGACGAGCAGCACGGCCGCCACGATCCGATGCCAGTCACCGGACGGCAGCACGGGGAAGGCCCAGGAGGTGACGGCGTTGGACAGGTCGACGCGGGTGACGTCCCAGTCGAACGCCCACGCGGTCACGCCGGCCACCAGCAGCGCGGCCAGCGGCGCCGGCACGACCTTGACCCGTTTGGGCAGGCGCGTCCACAGCGCCAGCACGGCGATCGTGAGCAGGCCCACCGCCACCGTGTGGCCGTGCATATCGGCCAGCTGCGCGGGCAGCTCCACGATGTTGGCCAGCGCCGAGCGCTGCGGTCTGCCGCCCAGCACGACGTGCAGCTGGGAGAGCGCGATGACCACGCCGACGCCCGCGAGCATGCCGTGGATGACCGCCGGCGAGACCGCCAGCGCCGCTCTGGCCGTCCGGAAGACCCCGAGCACCAGCTGCACCGCCCCCGCGATCAGCGTGATCATGCAGGTGGCCCGCCAGCCGTACGTCTGCACGAGATCCGCGACGACCAGGGACAGCCCCGCCGCGGGCCCGCTCACCTGTACGGCGGAGCCGCCGAGCGCGCCCGCCACGATGCCGCCCACCATGGCGGCGATCAACCCGGCGGCCAGGGGGGCACCCGAGGCCATCGAGATGCCCAGCGAGAGGGGCACCGCGATGAGGAAGACCACGAGCGAGGCAGGTACGTCGTACCTGAGCGTGCTCAGCACGCGACTCAGAGTGCCGATCATACGTCGAACCCTATTGCCCCGCGTGCCGGGGGCTTAAGGGGTCATCGGCGGCTTTACAGATTAATGAGTGGCCGCCGTCACTCGTCCGCCGTTCGGCGGTCGGCGTGGGAGTCGCCGATCAGCGGTAGTAGTCGGGGAATTCCTGCTCGGGGGTGGAGCGACGGTGCCCGCCGCTGTTGCCCTGGGCGCCGCCGTTGCGGCCGCCCTGCCGGGCACCCGCCTCGGGCGTGCCGCCGTAGTTGGGCCAGGCGGCGTTGTTCGCCGGCGGCTCGCCCCAGCCCGCCGGCATCTGGCCGGGCGGAATGCTGGTGATGTCGCCGGTCTCGTACGCGAAGGTCTGCGCGATCTGGCCGGGCGGGAGGCTGGTGATGTCACCCGTCTCGTACGCGAAGTGCTGCGGCGCCGGCTGCATGGGCGGGGCCGACAGCACGTCGTCGTAGGCCGAAACAGCCCGCGCGGGCGCCGTGGGAGTGCCGGTGGCGGGGGAGGGGCCGGTCAGCGGGTCGGAGTCGTCGGCCACGGCCCAGCCGGCCCGTACCTCATAGGAGGCCGGATAGGAGGAGCGTGGGGCGGCGGCGGGCTGCTGCGGCTCGAAGGCCGGCCAGGAGTCGCTCGACGGGGCGGCGGGAGCGGGGTCGTCGAGGATGTCGTGGTGCTGCAGCGCGGGCCACGAGCCCGACGCCGTCGGCACGATCGGCGGGTTGGTCCAGGTGGTTTCCAGCGGGTCGGTGTTGGCACCGTAGACCGTGAACGGGACGCCGGCCTGCGCGCCGCCGATCGGGGAGACCGGCGCGGCGGGGGCCGGTGTGGCGGGGAACGAGCCGCTGCCGCCGACGGCGGGGAAGGAACCGCTGGTGGCCGGCGTGGCCGGGAACGAGCCGCTGGTGGTGGCCGGGCTGTTCGTGCTCAGCGAGGTGCCGCTGCCGACCGCCGGGAAGGAGCCGCTGCCCGCCCCGGGCTGGGGCGGCGTCACCTGCTGCGCGCCCACGCCGAGGATGCTCATCACGTCGGGCGGCGTCGGCGCGGAGAAGGTCACCGTGCGCTGGTCGGCCAGCTCGGCGGCCGTCGGGGCCGGACGCTGCGCCGACTCCACGAGGTCGGCCAGACCGGACGAGCCGGACGAGGCGGTCGCGGCGGCGGGCCGCTGGGAACGCGAACGCTGGGATCGTCCGGGAAGCGGCGCCTGGACGGTGGCCGCGTTGGGGTCGATGGCGGTGACGGGCTCGCGCTTGGCGGGCTCTCGCTTGCCGGACCGCTCCCGCTTGGCGGCGGGGCGCTGCTGCTCGCGCTGGGCGCTGGGCTGCTTCTCGCGCTCCCGCTCGCGCTCGGCGGCGGCTCGTGCGGAGGGGGTACGCGCGGCGGGCCGTTGGGCGGGCTTTTCCGTGGGCCGGTCGGAGGGGCGCTCCGAAGGGCGCTCTGGAGGACGACGCTCTGAAGGACGCTCGACGGGGCGCGAGGCGCCCTTGCGCGCCGCGACCGTGCCGCCGGCGCCGAAGCCGCCCTCTTCCGCGTCGCTGCGGATGTTGGCCCAGAACTCCTCGTCCTCGACGTCGGAGTGCGGGTTGCCCCACTCGTCCACGCCACGCTTGCCACGCTGGCCGGTACGTACCGGTTTGGCCTTGACCTCGTCGATAGGACTGAAGTCAGGGCTGAAGTTGTTCATGCGCGGTTCGCTCTTGGAGAACTCATCCGTGGAACGCGTCTGAGTCCTCTCATCCTTCTCGGCCATCTGCTTCAGCCGCTCGGGAGGCAGAGAGCTTTCCCGACGGTTCATGGAACGCATGCCCAGTGCCACGACGACGAGCACGAGGAGCACGACAGCGACCAAGCTGACTACGACCGCGATCATTGCACCACCCTCAAAGCCATGGCCTCCCTGCGGCACCGGTGAGATCGCGCGGCCATCGACGCGACCTTCCCCCTTTGATCACCAGCACCTAGCGATTGGATCTGATTGTGTCGGACCACTATGAGCGTTGTCACACCCTACGTGAAGAATTGGTAACTATTACTACGTTTAGTGAGCGGTGTCTCACTGGATGTTCACCACCGTGAGCCGGCCGCGGGCAATGGTCTGGTCCGCGATCTTTCTCAAGATCTCGGAGAGGGGGGCGCCCTCCTGGACATCGACCTTGCCGTTCAGCGAGTAGACGCTGAAGCGGTAGCTGCCCTTCTCCACGCAGGGGGGCTGGTAGCCCACCTTGCCGCTGGTCACCTTGGCCTGGCTCGCGCCTTCCGGCGGGCTCGCGGCGGCGTTCGGCCCCAGCTCGGTCGTCGTCGCGGGGATGTTGTAGAGCACCCACTGGACGGCGGATTCTGATGGTGAGAGAGAGTCGACCACGATCGCGATCGACTTGGCGTCGGGCAGAGGCTCGCTGGACCAACGCAAAGGCGGACTGCCCTGAGCACCCTTGCAGGAGAATTCGCGCGGCAGCGGTTCGCCCGCGCGCAACTCCGGGCTCGAGACGTTGATCTCGGCGATCTCCTTGGCCTGGGACCTTCCGATGAGGAAGTCGCAACCGGACGACGCGAGCACGACAGCCACCGCTGTCACAGAGACAGCGATGTGTCTCACGCGTCCTGCCGTGTTACACAGCCCCATGCCGCATGATGCTACGCGGCTATCCGCCGTGCGCCGACCGTTTCGCGAGGGTCGGTGGTCGGTAAAGGACCGTAAAGCGGGTGCAATGCGGGCAAGATACGAGTGAACTTCGCCACATCCATGACCTTCGCCGCTCTGGGCCCGCAGGTGACTCGGCAGGGCCGGGAACCGTGGGGATCGCCGGGGAACCGGGTCCCGGCCTGCTGGTTCTCGCCGCCGTGACGATGGCCGCCCCCGACCGGCCGATCGATTGGGCGAGGGGGGACGGCCTGCCGGGCGGGTACGGGGGACGCGATACGCGTCAAGTCCGTTCGGCCGGGCACCGCGCTCATTAAAACCAGGTGCCCAGGTACGCGGCCCAGGCCCCGGCCTCGGTACGCGGCCCCGGCCTCGGTACGCGGACCCAGTACGCGGCCCAGGCCAGGTACGCGGCCCTGGCCTCGGCCAGGTAGGCAAACCCGGCCAGATACGCGGCCCCGGCCTCGGCCAGCCGCCGGTGGGTGGTGTCCCACTGGGCGGCGGATCCACGATCCCGCCGTATGGCCCCTACCAGGGACGGACAGGACCGAGTGGTCGAGAAACCACACCGCTCTGCGGGACGCCGTCCGCAGACGGCAGGGACGGACAGACCCGCACCTTGCGGGACCCGGACCCGGGCCCGGACGGACCTGGACTCGGACCTTGCCGGACACCGACCCGGACCCGGATGGGAACCGGTCTCACGCGTGGCTGCGGAAGACCCTGATCGCCAGTGGTGCGAACACCACCACGAACCCCGCCGACCACAGCAGCGAGACCATAGTCGGCCAGGCGATCTCGCCGCCGATCAGCAGGCCGCGGATCGCGTCGGCCAGGTAAGTCACCGGGTTGACGTCGGACCAGGCCTTCAGCCAGCCGGGGAACGTGTCGGCCGGCACCAGCGCACTGCTCGTGAACGTCAGCGGCATCATGGTCGAGAAGGAGATCATCTGCACCTTCTCCGGGCTCGACGCCTTGAGCCCGATCAAGACCGACATCCACGACATCGCCAGCGCCACGACCACCAGCAGCGCCAGCGCCCCGAGCAGCCCCGCCACGCTGGTCGTCACCCGGAACCCGAGCACCATCCCGAACCCGACTAACAGCGCGAACGCCCACACCTGCTTGAACGTGTCGGCGATGATCCGGCCCGACAGGGGCGCTGTGCGCGCGATCGGCAGGCTGCGCAGCCGGTCGAACACGCCCTTGGTGATGTCGGTGTTGAGCCCGATCGCCGTGGACAGCGTGTAGAACAGGGCGTTCTGGACCAGCAGGCCCGGCAGGGCGAACTGCAGGTAGTCGCCGGTCGACCCGGAGATGGCACCGCCGAACACGTACGTGAACAGCAGCAGGAACATGATCGGCTGGATGCTGAGGTCGAGCAGCTCCCACGGGTTGTGCTTGATCTGCACCAGGCTCCGCCAGGCCAGCGTCATGGTCTGCCTGAGGGTGGCGCCGGGACCGACCCGGCCGGGCAGGGCCGTCGTGATGGCGGTCATGCGAGGGCTTCCTCCGTCTGCTCGTCCTCCGCGCGGTGCCCGGTCAGGGCCAGGAACACCTCGTCGAGGCTGGACTTGCGCAGCGCCAGCTCGGAGGCGACGATGCCGAGGTCGTCGAGGCGGCGGACGATGGCGGGCACCACGGCCGGGTCGCGCACGGCGGCCGTGACCATGGCGCCGGACAGGTCGGGTGCCACGTCGAGGACGTCGGTGACCACCTTGGCGACCAGGTCGAGCTGGTCCTCCCTGAGCGGCCGCACCTCCAGCACCTGGGCGCCGGTGGTGGCCTTGAGCTCGTCGGACGTGCCCGACGCGATGACCTTGCCGTGGTCGAACACCACGATGTCGTCGGCCAGCTGGTCGGCTTCCTCCAGGTATTGGGTGGTCAGCAGCACGGTCACGCCGTCGGCCATCAGGCCGCGCACGACGCCCCACAGCTCGGTGCGGCTGCGCGGGTCGAGACCGGTCGTCGGCTCGTCCAGGAACAGCACCTGCGGCCTGCCCACCAGGCTCGCCGCCAGGTCGAGCCGCCTGCGCATCCCACCCGAATAGGTCTTCGTGGCCCGGCCCCCGGCGTCGGCCAGGTCGAACCGGCCGAGCAACGCCTTCGCCCGCTCCCTCGCCTCACCTCGCGACAAGCCCAGCAGACGACCGATCATCATCAGGTTTTCGACACCGGTCAGCATCTCGTCGACCGCGGCGTACTGTCCGGTCAGCCCGATCAGCGACCGCACCTGATGCGCCTGCCGGCGCACGTCGAACCCCAGCACCGTGGCCGTGCCCGCGTCAGGCGTGAGCAGCGTGGCCAGAATGCGCACGGCGGTCGTCTTGCCCGCGCCGTTGGGTCCCAGCACGCCGAGCAGCCTGCCGGCCGGCACGGCGAGGTCCACACCGTCGAGTGCCTTGGTCTCGCCATAGTGCTTCACCAGGCCGTCTGCCTGAATCGCGTACTGCATGACCCGCCCCTCCTCCTCGGTGCCTCCACTTTGGACTACGGCACCGACAGTTTCCGGCTGGCGTTCCGGCCGGCGTCCGGCCGGCATCCGGTGCCTCTGGCCGATCACCGACGCGGGCGGGAGCCATAAGCTGGCCTCGTGACGTCTTCTGGCCCGTTGCGTGACCCCCAACACCGTGTCTCGCCCAAGGCCATCCGGCTCTGGCTCGCTGAGGCGTTGTTCGGGTTCGTGCTGCTCGTGGGGTGCTCGATCCTGGTCGCGCGGTGGGTCGGGGGGAGCGGGTGGTCGTGGGTGCCCGGCTGGTTCGCCGACGACCCGTGGCTGCTGCCCGTGGGGGTGGGCGTGCTGACCACCCCGTTCCTGGTGGCCGAGCCGTTCGTACGCTATGCCGTACATCGTTGGGAGCTGTCGGGTGATGTGGTCTACACCCGGTCGGGGTTCCTGACGCGGGAGTGGGTCTTCGTGCCGGTCAGCCGGATCCAGACGGTCGACAAGGCGCAAGGGTGGGTCGAACGGCTGCTCGGACTGGCGACCCTGGAGATCCGTACGGCCTCCCACGCGGGCTCGTCGACGATCAAGGGCCTGGACTACACGGTGGCGGCCGGGCTGGCGGAGGAACTGGCGCACCGCGCGGAGCAGCTCAGGGACGATGCCACGTGACCGATCCCCGCCCTGGCCCTCCCGCGCACCCATCGGCGCCCGAACCTCATCCCGGGCCTCCCGCGCACCCGTCGGCGCCCGAACCAGCTGATGCTGCTCGTGAGGGCTCGTTCCCGCCGGTGACCGTTCCCGCTGGGCCTGTGGAGCCCGCTCGGGTGCCGATGCGGCTGAGCCCCAAGGTGCTGCTCATCCACCCGGTACGGATGATCCCGTCGCTGATCGTCCCCCTTGTCGGGCTGCTGTTCGTGGGTGGGTTCTCCGGCATGTCGTACACCTGGGCGGCGGTCGGGGTCGGCGTCACGCTGGTCTTCGCCGTCGTCCGGTGGGCGATATTCAGCTACGAGATCGTGGGCGACCGTCTGGAGATCAAGCGTTCACTGATCAGCCGGTCGGTCCGTACCATCCCCTTGGAGCGGATCCGCGGCGTGGACGTCTCCACACCGCCCATGCACCGGCTGCTCGGTCTGGCCGTACTCAAGATCGACACTGGGGCGAGCGGCGGCGAGGAGGAGGGCAAGCTCGACGGCGTCACCCTCAAGGAGGCCGAACGCCTGAAGTCGGTCCTGCTCCGACGCACCCGCATCACCCGCCCCGCCCGGGCCGCGACGCCCGATGAGACCTCCGCCGCCGTCTCCGCCACGGATCCCGCCGCAGTCACGGTGTCCGCTGCGGTTCGTGGGGAGACGGTGGAGGCCGAGCGCGAGATCATCCGGGTGCCGTGGACCTGGTTGCTGTACGGCCCGCTGTCCGGCGCGTACCTGCTGACGCCGTTCGCCCTGGCGGGCGGCGCCGTGGGGCTGGCGTTCCAGTGGGGCGACGACCTCGGCTACGGCCGGGACGCCGCGCTCACCGTCGGGGAGTGGCTCTGGGAGCACCCCTATCTGCTGCTCGCCGTGGTGCTGCTGCTCGTGCTGGCGATGCCGTTCGTGGGCGGTGTGATGTACGCGGTGTTCAACTGGAACTTCCGCCTCATCAGCCGCGACGGCTACCTGGTGGCCGAACGCGGGCTGATCAACCGGCGCAGCGTGTCCCTCGAGGCGGGGCGCGTACGCGGCTACGAGATCATCGAGGGACTCCCCGAGCGCTGGGCGGGCGTCGCCCGGGTCTGGGCCATCGTGACGGGCCTCGGCGACTCCCAGACCCGCGGGCAACTCCTGCCGGACGTCCCGCGCGCGGTCGCCTTCCGGGTCACCGGGGAGGCCATCGGCACCTACCAGGCCGAACTCCGTCCCCACCCGCCCATCGCCCGCAACCGCCGCCTCTTCCGCGCCGTCGCCCCATGGCTCGCGCCGACCCTCGCCACCGCCCTGACGGCCCTGCTGACCGCCCAGTCGATCTGGTGGATCGGGACCGTGGTCGCTCTCCTCCTGGCAGGCTTGGGGATCCCCCTCGGCCTCGACCGGTACAGGTCTCTGGGACACGGGTACGACGGCGTACGCCTGGCGGTCCGCTCAGGCTCCCTCCGCCGCTCGCAAGCGGTGGTGGAACGCCGCGCGGTGGTGGGCTGGCACCTCAGGCAGACGTGGTTCCAGCGGCGAGCCGGGGTGTACACGCTCACCGCCGGGGTGGGAGCGGGCAAGGGCGGCTACTCGGCGATCGACGTCTCACAGTCCCAGGCGATCGACTTCCCGGCCGAAGTGACACCGGAGTGGCTGGCTCCGTTCTTGTCCAAGGAGCAGTAGGCGGGCACCTTCCGCTGCTCGCCGAGGGGGACGCCCCTGGACGTGCTGTTCTACGGTTTCGGTGCGGTCAGCCGGCGTCCTTCCGTCTGAGCCCTCGTCCTCCGCCCCCGCTCCCGTCCTCGCGCCTTCAACCTAGGCCCCGGGGCGCTCAGAGTCCCAGAGGCCCGGGAGGGCCTGCGGGGAGAGACTCCCGACAGGTCCCGCGGGGGAGATCACCGACGAACCGCCGGGCAGTGCGCGGGCGGTGTGCGCGGGTGGCGCTCAGACGGCGGTCTGTGGACGGCGCTTGGGCGGTGTGTGCGGGCGGTGTTCGGCTCAGTCCTGGCGGCGGGCGCCGAACATGATCTCGTCCCAGGTCGGCACCGAGGCGCGACGCCCCCTGGAGCCCTTGCGCGGCTGACGGGCCGCAGGGGCGGGCGGGGGAGAGGGCACCGGGACCGGGGGCTCCTCCTTGGCCGCCGGCTGCTCGGGCTTCGCGGTGTCGTCCTTGCTCGTCCTCGCGGCTGGTACGGCAGGCTCAGGCGCTGTCGGCTCAGCCTTGGCCGCCGCCGGCTCAGCCTTGGGCTCAGCGGCAGGCTCAGTGGCGGGCTCGGTTTTGGGCTCGGCCACTGCGGGCTCAGCCTTGGGCGCGGGTGCCGTGGTCGGCGCGGGTGCCGAGGACTCGGCCTTGGGCTGGGGCTTCGAGGGCTGCGGCTTGGGCTTGGGTACGGGCGCGGTCGGTACCGGCTCGGCGGTAGTCGCCTCTGTGTCGGCCTTCGCGGTCGCATCGGCCTTCGGCGCTGTGTCAGCCGTCGGGGTGGTGCCGGCCTCAGGTACGCCTGCGGCGGCCTGGGGCTCGGGAGCTGTGGGGCTGGGCTTGGGGGCCGCTGTCGTGGGCTCGGGGTCGGCGGTCAGATCGGCAGTTGGCTCGGCTGCCGACTGCGCGGCCGTCTCGGGCGCGGTCTTGGAGGCGTCCTGGTCGGTTGCCGTTGCGGGAGCAGTGGCGTCCTTTGCCGCAGGCGCGGCCTCGGTGACGGGCGGTGTGGCGGTGGTGTCCGTAGTGGCAGGGGACGTCTGCGGCGCGGCGGCGCTCTCCACGGTGGCGTCCCCCACGGTGGCGGTGCTCTCCACAGCGGTGTTCTCCGCAGCGGTGGGTCCCACAGCGGCGCTTGCCGCTGCGGCGCCAGCGGACTGCTCGACGACCGTGTCAGCGGGCTGTGGGCCGGTGACAGTCCCACCGGGCTGCGGCTCGGTGAGAGTGCTGTTGGGCTCCGGGTCGGAGGCGGCGCTGGGTGCCTCCGGTTCGGTCGCCACCTCAGTGGTGGGCGTCGACTCCACAGAGGTCTGCGCGGTGGGCGTGGGGGTCGCGGCTACGACGTCTGCCGCTTCGGCGTCTGCAGCGACGGGCTTCGCCGTGGCGGTGTCCGTGACGGCCTCTGCGACGGCGCTGCCAGTGACGGCGGTGTTCGCCAGGATGGGGTCGGCGGCGGCCGCTGCGGCATCAGCCTCGGGCGCGACGACAGACGTCACGGCGGCATCAACGTCGGGCGCGGAGGCCGGGGTCACAGGAGCAGGCGGCGCGTTGCTCTCCACCGGCTCTGTGGTGCGGTCGCCCACCGCCGGGACGCTTGCAGCCGGGCCGTCGATGGCGGGCGCATCGGTAGCTGGGCCCTGTGCGGCGGTCGCGTCGACGGCGACCGGGCTCTGCGCAGTGGGCACGTCGGCGGCCTGGCCCTCCGTTGCGGGCGCGTTGGCGGCCGGTACCTCTGTTGCGGGCGTGCCAGTAGCCGGTCCGTCTGCGGCGCGTGTGCCGGGGATCGCGTCAGGTGCCGGGGGCAGCGTGACAGCGTCTTCGGGCGCGGACGCAGTGGTACGGGTGCCCGGAGGCGTGCTCTCGCGGCTCGCCGAGGCGTAGATGGCCTCGCCGTCCCGGCCGGTCGGGCGGTCGGTCTGGCGGTCAGGCGGGCGGGGAGTGCCGTAGTCGGGCAGCCAGGACGAAGGGTCGCTGGGGCGGGTGTAGTCGGTGTCCTGCGCCGCCGACGCCGACGCCGACGCCGACGACGAGGACGATGCCGTAGGTGCTGACGACGCCGACGGATGGGTACGGTGGCCGGGCTCCTGGGCGCGGTAGCCCGTCTCCGGTGCTGACGGCTCGGTCAGGTAGCCGGTCTCCTGAGCGGGAGCACGGTAGCCGGGCACGGAGGCGGGTGGCTCCGAGCGGTAGTCCCTCCCCGGCGGGTCCGAGCGGTAGCCGGCCTCCGCCGTGCGGCTGGAGGGGTCGGCTGCGGGGGCGCGGTCGAAAGGTGCCTCTCGCGCCGGAGTGAAGGGGGTCTCACGGGACGGGGTCTCGCGGGACGGCGCGCCGTGAGACGGGGTCTCACGGGAGGGAGTCTCGCGGGACGGGACATCACGGGACGGCGGGCGGCCGTAGGGCGATTCCGTGCCTCTCGACTGGTAGCCGACCGCCGGCTCCTGCGGCTCCGGCTCGTGGCGGATCACCGACGGGAACGGCAGCGGGTCCGACGCCAGCGGCGGCACCGGCTGCAGCTTGGCCACTCGCGGCGTGAACGGCGTGACCGTGGTGTCCTCCACCACAGGGCTGGGGTCGAAGTCGGCGGCCGAGAGCCGCATCGACTCGTCGTCGTGCGGCGTGACGTGCCGCCTGCGTGGGTCGAAGAGCCACTCGGCGTGCCTGGTGTGACCGTTCCAAACGTAGCCGAGCTTGACACGCCAGAGGCCGTCGTCACGCTTGGCGGAGTCCCAGTCGATCTCGTCGGTGGGCACGCCGCGCCTGGTGAGCCGCTCGGCGACGAGATCGCCGAGCGTCGGGCCGGCTGAGGACTCTCCGGGCATGCGTACGGACACGCGCTGCGCCTGCTGGGCCACGTACTCGCGCTCCTGGAGCACGGGGCCCTCGAACCAGCGGACGCGTTCGACCGGGATGCCCGCTGTGGCGGCGATCTCCTCGGCTGTCTCTCCGGCACGAATGCGGGCCTGGATCTCCTTGGGGCGCAACGGACTCTCCACTTCGATCTCGTACTGGCCGAGACGGGAGAAGTTGCCGCGGACGGCAGCACGGAGCCGGTCGTCCACGGGAAGCGTGAACCGTGTACCCCGCCCTGCTGTCGCCAGCACGAGATAGGTACCGTCCTCACTTACCGCGACGAGTCGGAGCTCCTGCATGCGAGTCCCTTCGTCAGCGTGCTGCTCATTCTTCCCCCGGACCCTTGAGTCTCTCGCGTGTGCCGGTTGCCTGCCAGCACCGTACCCGGCATGTCCGAACATCGCCTTCCTGGGATAGCCCAGGGGCGATGTGACGCCGGTCACATTTGGTGATTCCATCATCTTCAAGGCCTGCCCGTGCGCAAAGCCCTCGACGGATTCTGGCGAATAGTGTCACGCGTCGCCGCGCACTTCAGCCAAGAGGCCAGAACGGATGGGTTGGCGCCTGGATGGAGCTCCAGGTAGCGGGCGGCGGCGCCGGCCAGGCGGGGGGCTCTGGCGGAGTACGTCTCGCCGGTGGGGGAGACCCGGCATCGGCCGGTGTCGGTGGCGGCGACGACGAAGACGCCGGACCGGGCCAGGCGGGCCATGGCGGTCCGCAGGGCCGGGGAGTCGGCGCCGTCGAGGGAGATATTGGCCACGGCGGGACCCCGGGCGTGCCTGCGTACCCAGTCGAGGCCGGCCAGGGCGTCCGACAGGCTGCCGGAGCCGCCGCAGCCCAGCACCCGTACCGACGCGACGCTCGCCTGGGGCGCAACGCCGTGCGACCGGCCGGCTACGGCGCGCGCCACCCGGGTGCCATGGCCGCCGCAGTCTTCGCCGGTACGCCCGGTGGCGTCGAAGGCCCACCAGAGCCGATCCCCCAAACCATCCGACACACGGAGAGTCTCTGTGCGACCCGACATATGGGGATTTTCCGAGTGGACTGCGCCGGTTCGGCCGTGAGTGACGCCGCTGTCCACGATGTAGACCGTGACGCCCTTCCCGGTCGCACGAGTGGCACGACGGGTGCGAGGGGCACGGGGGGGCGCGGCGGGAGGGCAGGCGGGCGGACGTGGTGAGCGGCATGGCGTGGATCTCGCGGTCGGGCTCGATCGCCACCACCCTGGGGTCCGCGCTGAGCTCCGCCAGCTCGCTCGCGTTCAGCAGCGTGGCGAAGCCGGGCAGCGCGGCGGTGTAGAAGCGGCGTACCCGCCATCGCATCTCGCCGACCAGGTCGCGGGCCCCGGCCCGGTCACGCACGGTAACGATGTACGGGCGCGTAGGCTCGGTTACCGGCGGCCGGGAGGCGAGGCCGGAGGCGGGCGCCATGGCGAGGGGGATCGCGGTGGTCACGGCCGTCGCCGCGGCCGCGGCGAGGTAGAGAGAGGGCAGGCCGATTCGTCGGGGCACGAGCGACGAGGGTGTCTGTCACACACGTCACAGGAACAACAGGACACGCCCTCGCGTCTATTCACGAGAAAGCTCTTTACCGAACGCGGGCGAGAAAGGACTGATCCGGGGGATGAGCGGCGAGCAGCGGAAGTTCGAGCTGAGCATGCCGCAGATCGCGGGAAGCGCCCTGGCGGCGGTCACGGCGGCGGTCGGAGCCTCCTACCTCGGCGTGGGGGGAACGGTGATCGGCGCGGCGCTGATGAGCGTGGCGAGCACGGTGGCCACCGCGGTCTACACGCACTACCTCAAACGTACGGGCGAGAAGGTCAAGCAGCACACGGTGATCGCCTGGCGTGACTCCGGCGCGGCGAATCCTCCGCCCGAGCGCGACGAGGGCCAGGGCGAGCTGGCGACGGCCGCGCACGCTACGGTGCGTAACCTCAGTGAGGCCGAGGGGCCGGGTGAGCCCTCGCGGCCCGGCGAGACCACGCTGGTCATGGCGCCGATCGAGGTTCCGGCGCGAAGGCGTGTGCCGTGGGCGAAGACGGGGATGGCCGCGGCGCTGGTGTTCGGGGTGAGCATGGGCGGCATCCTGACGTACCAGACCATCGCTCAGACGACCGTGCACGACCAGCTCACCGGTGGCAAGCCGGTGACCGAGCGCGGCAAGGCGCCCGCCAGGGAGAAGGAAGAGCCCGCGGTCGAGCCCCGGACGACGTTCTACAGCGACCCGGCGACGCCCAGCGCGAAACCGACCACCTCCCCGACCGCCTCGCCGACCCGCTCGTCCCAGAGCCCCACGCCGACACCCACCGGCACGGACAAGGACGCGAGCAAGGACCCCGGCAAGAACACTGTGGAGCCGTCGACCCCGTCC
This sequence comes from Nonomuraea sp. NPDC049129, assembly GCF_040648495.1. Classification (NCBI taxonomy): domain Bacteria; kingdom Bacillati; phylum Actinomycetota; class Actinomycetes; order Streptosporangiales; family Streptosporangiaceae; genus Nonomuraea; species Nonomuraea sp. NPDC049129. The sequence continues at coordinate 298,870 of NZ_JBEZDU010000002.1, forward strand.
GCGACCACTTCGGCCCAGGACCCCGGCCGCATGACCGAAGCGCCGTCCGCCCCGACCGAGCCGCCGCAGCAGTCACAACCGGCGCAGCAGGACGAACCCGCCGAGGCGCAGTAAAAGCAGGCCCTACCCCAGCACCGTCTCCAGGTAGGCGTTGCCGAACAGCCGTCCCGGATCCAGCCGATCCCGTAGCGCCACGAAGTCCGCGAACCGCGGGTAGACCGTCCCCAGGTACGCCGCGTCCCGGGTGTGCAGCTTGCCCCAGTGCGGCCGCCCGCCCAGCCGCGTCATGATCTCTTCCACCCCGGCGAAGTAGGCGGGGTTGGGCGTGGGCCGATAGACGTGGCAGGCGATGTACGCCGACTGACGGCCGTACGCCGTGGACAGCCACGCCGTGCTGGCCGGCGTCACCCGCACCTCCACCGGGAACGTGATCCGCCACCCCATCCGCTCCACCAGCGCCCGCGTCTCCCGCAGCGCCTGACCGAGGTGCTCGCGCGGCACCGCGTACTCCATCTCCAGGAAGCGCACGTCCCGGCGTGAGGTGAAGATCTTGTACGACGCGTCCACGGCCTCGGAGTCGCCGAGCGCGGCGGCGCTGACACCGTTGATCCGCGGGATCAGTCCGGGGGATCGGGCCCCCAGCGCGCAGGCGGCGCCGAACAGCGTGTTCTCCAGGAAGACGTTGTCCAGCCAGTACTTGACCGCACCGGGCGGCCGGGCCGGGCCGGGGTCGCGGTTGTTGGTCTTGACCAGGCACGCGTCGGTGTGCGGCAGCCAGAAGAAGTCGAGATGCTCGTTGTCCGCGGTCAGGGAGTCGAGCGAGTCGAGGATGCCGCTGAGCGTCATCCGGCGCCGCCGGTTGCGCAGCAGGAAGGCGGCTTCCACCCGGAACGTCACCGAGGTCAGCACCCCGAGCGCGCCCAGCCCCACCCGCGCGGCGTCGAACAGGTCCTCCCCGGGGGCGGCCGTCACGACCGAGCCGTCCGCGAGCACCAGCTCCAGCGCCTCGACCTGGTCGGCCAGGCCGCCGCTGTCGCGCCCGGTGCCGTGCGTACCGGTCTGGATGGCTCCCGCGACCGTCTGGTCGGTGATGTCGCCCATGTTGGCCAGCGCCAGCCCGCGCGCGGCGAGCAGGGAGTTCAGCTCCCGCACCGGCGTGCCGGCGCGCACGGTGACGCGGTCGTCGGCGACGGAGGTGACGCCGGTCAGCGCGGTGGGGCGGAGCATGACGCCGTCGGTGAGGGCCACTCCGGTGAAGGAGTGGCCCGTACCGATCATGCGCAGACGGCGGCCGGCGGCGGCGGCGTCCTTGACGGCGCGTACGACGTCCTCGGTCGACGCCGGGGTACGCACCTCGGCGGGCGCGGCCGTCTGGTTGCGGGCCCAGTTCGTGAAGACCATGGCCGCCCTTGCGCTAGAGCATCTTTCGGATTAAACGTGAACGATACTCAGTTCTCCCAGCCTTCGGGAAGCGGGAAGGCGTCGCCGGGCTGCAGGTTCTGCGACTTGATGATGTCGGAGACCTTCACCAGCGTGTAGCCCCGGCTCTGCAGCAGTTGCACGAGCGACGGCATCACGTCGACGGTCTGCTTCACCCAATCGTGCATGAGGATGATGCCGTCGCGCTTGGCCACGGCCAGCGTCTGCTTCTTGATCTCCGCGGAGTTCTTGGTCGCCCAGTCGCGCGAACCGGCGGTCCACAGGATCATCGGCATGCCGAACTCGGCCGCGACCTCCGAGGTCTGGATGTCCAGCATGCCGTACGGGGGCCGCAGCAGCTTGGGCTCGACGCCCGCGGCCTTCTTGACGGCGTCCTGCGTCTTCTGGATCTCGCTCTTGATGGCGCCCGGCTCGATGGTGGTGAAGTTCTTGTGCGTGTAGCTGTGGTTGCCGAGCTCGTGGCCCTCCTTGGCCATGCGCTTGACGAAGGCGGGGCGGCTCTTCACGTACTGGCCTTCGAGGAAGAACGTCGCCTTGGCGTTGTACTTCTTCAGCGTGTCGAGGAGCGTTCCCGCGTACTTGCCCGGCCCGTCGTCGAAGGTCAGGGCGAGGCACTTGACCTGCTCGTCAGCGCAGTCCACTGCCTTCGCCTTGGCCTGGGCGACGGCGGCCGACTTGGCCGGGGCGGCGGGCTGACGGGGGGTGGCGGACGCGGTCGCCGGTGTCAGAGTGACAGCAACAGCCGCGATAGCCAAAAGTGAAGTGATTTGTCGGGACATGCGAAAGCTTTCGTTTGTGAAGGGTGTTGCGAGGGTTGTTCGACCGTAGCGGATCAGTTCCCGGCCGGTGAAGGCGCCTCGGGAAGTCTCAGCAAACCCGAACCTCCGACGCCCACGACAACAGCGACCGCCGCCGCGCCGAGCGTGAAGCCGTACGCGTTGGACGCCCCGAACGCCTCCGTCAGCCGTCCCCCGGCCCACGCCCCGATCGCCACCCCGAACCCGATCGACGTGGAGATCCACGCCAGCCCCTCGGTGAGCACCGAGGGCGGCACGAGCCGCTCGGTGAGGGAGAAGCCGGTGATGAGCGTCGGCGAGATCGCGAGCCCGGCCAGGAAGAGGCCGAAAGCCATGATCCGCGCGTCGCCGATGAACATGATCGGCAGCAGTCCCACCACGAGCACCCCGAGCGCCCGTACGAACCGGTGGCGCAGCGAGACCCGCCAGTGCCGCGACCCGAACCAGAGCCCCGACACCATCGACCCGCTCGCGATGGCGGCCAGCAGGAACCCGGAGGCGCCCTTGACCCCGTGCTCCTCGGCGAAGGCCACCGTGATCAGGTCGATCGACCCGAACACCGCCCCCAGCGCCAGGTAGACGCAGGACAGCAGGGCGATCCCCGGAATCAGGATGGCCATCCCGGCGCCGGACTCGCCCGGCCGTATCGGCGGCTGGGTGCGCCGCTGCGCCGCGAGCGCGAGGGATCCGCCGAGCATGCAGACCAGCGCCACCAGCAGTCCCATGTACGGATTGACCGCCGTGGCCAGCACGGTGACCAGCGCCGGTCCGGCGACGAAGATCATTTCGTCGGCGACGGACTCGAACGCGAAGGCCGTGTGCAGCTTGGCCGAGCCGCCGTGCAGGTGCGACCAGCGCGCGCGGACCATCCCGCCCAGGGACAGGGAGGTCGCGCCGACCGACAGCCCGGCGGCGTACAACGTCCACTCGGGCAGCCCGAAGCCCGCCGACAGCATCAGCGCGGCCAGCGAGAGCGCGTTCACGATCGAGAAGGGCACGATCACTCGGGCCTGCCCGAACCGGTCGACCAGCCGCGCGGTCAGGGGGGCGGCCACCGCGAAGGAGACGTTGGTGGTGGCGGCGACGGCGCCCGCGGTCGCGTACGACTCGGTGAGGCCGGAGATCAGCAGCACGATGCCGATGCCGAGCATGGACATCGGCATCCGGCCGACGAAGCCGGCCAGCACGAATCCCTTGATGCCGGGCCCGTTGAACAACCCCCGATAAGGCCCGACCACGCCCGTTCCTCTCCCTTGATGCGTCCCAACATTTACGCGCGCGCTGACCGGACAGCAAGTGATTTTTCCGGCAACTCGGCTAACGTGTGCCGGGTGTCCGGTCTTCCCTCGTTCCGCGCCGTCCTGATCGTGATCGCTTCGGTCATCGCCGTCTCGGTCGTGGCCGTGGGAGTGGCGCTGTCCACGCGGGACGACCTGTTCGCGAGTACGGCCGACCAGCAGCCGGTACGGAAATCGCAGAGACCGGTCCAGAAGACGCAGCCGCAGACCGCCGGTCTCGACAAGATCGTGCCCACGACCGAGCCGGTGAAGGACTTCGGCAAGGGCGGCCCCAGCGTCACCCCGACCCCGCCCCGCGTGCTGGCGATCGCCCGCGCCGAGGTGCCCAAGACCACCCGGTTCGAGCTGGCGAAGCTCAAGCACGTGCAGAAGGTCGCCATCGTCGACGCCGGCTCGGTCCGGGTGTCGGGCACCGGGCTGAACCTGCTCGCCGTCGACCCGGCCGACTTCCGCTCCTGGACGCCCAAGGCCGTCGCCGACCAGCCGGCCGTGTGGAGCGCGCTGTCCAGGGGCGAACTGGTCGCCGAGACCTCGGCCGTACGCAGGCTCGGCATGATCCTGGGCGCCGAGTACCAGGTGGACGGCGGCCCCCGCCTGCGCGTCGCGGCCTCGGCCACCCTCGGCCTGTCGGGGATCGACGGCCTGGTGGGCGCCGACATGGGCAAGGCACTCGGCCTGGCGCCGGGCGTCGCGGTCCTGCTGCACGGCAAGCCCGGCATCAGCGAGCCGGGCGTACGCAAGCTGCTCGGCAAGGGCGCCCAGGTCGTGACACTGGGCGCCCGCCCCAAGGCCCAGCCGACGCAGCCGGCCCAGCAGACGGCCAAGCCGCAGCAGCAGGTCAACGTCGGGCGGCCCAGCAGCTACCTCGACCTCTACAAAGCCTCGGCCACCCACTGCCCCGGACTGTCATGGACCGTGCTGGCGGCGATCGGCCAGGTGGAGAGCGGGCACGGCCGCAACAACGGCCCGTCGAGCGCGGGCGCGCTCGGGCCGATGCAGTTCATGCCCGCCACCTGGAAGCACTACGGGGTGGACGGCGACGGCGACGGCAAGTCCGACATCTGGAGCCCGTACGACGCGGTGCCCGCGGCGGCCAAGTACCTCTGCGCGAACGGCGCCGGCCAGGGCGGCCAGAAGCTGCGCAAGTCGATCTGGTTCTACAACCACTCGTGGGACTACGTGAACAAGGTGATGGGCATCGCCGAGGCGTACGCCCGCGCCTACACCTGACGCCCGCGCGCGTTCATGCCTGACGTCTCCGGGGCGGTGGGCAGCAGGTGAGCGCGCAGGGCTGCGGCTCGGGCTCCTCCATCAGCTCGCGGATCATGCGGACGAAGGCCGGATGGGTGCCCGCCGTCGCGGCCCGCTCCATGGGCAGGCCCAGCTCGGTGGCCACCTGCCTGGCCTCGGTGTCGAGGTCGTAGACGACCTCCATGTGGTCGGAGACGAACCCGATCGGCACGAGCACGACCGACCGGGCGTCGGTCTTGCGCAGATGGTCGCAGACGTCGGGCTCCAGCCACGGCACCTCGGGCGGCCCGCTGCGCGACTGCCACATCAGGTCCCACGGCTGGGTGCGGCCCAGCGCCTCGTTGACCAGCTCGGCGCTCCTGCGCAGCTGCGCCTCGTAGAGACCGCCGTAGGGCCCGGCGGTGCGCGCCATCGAGACCGGCACGCTGTGCGCGGTGAACACCAGCCGGGCGTCGTCGCGGCCGAGCCGGTCGAGCGCCTGCCCGACGTGGTCGGCCATGGCGGCGACGAACCCCGGATGATCCCCGAAGTGCCGCATCTTGACCAGCTCGGGACCGCCCTTGACGGAGATCCTGGCGATGTCCTCGTAGTACTGGCGGCAGCTGGAGTAGCCGGCGAACGCCGAGGTGGCGAACACCGCCGCCTTGCGGATCCCGTCCGCCTTCATCCGCTGGACGGTCTCCTCGCCGAACGGCTCCCAGTTGCGGTTGCCCCAGTAGACGGGCACATCGACCACCGGACGCAGCGCCTCGATGAGCGCGCGGTTCTGGCCGTTGATCGGGCTGACCCCGCCGAAACCCTGGTAGTGCTCGGCCACCTCCAGCAGCCGCTCCTGCGGCACACCTCGGCCCCGCACCACGTTCTCCAGAAACGGCAACACGTCCTCAGGCCCCTCGGGCCCACCGAACGACAGCACCAGCAGAGCGTCGTAGTTCCCCACGGACCCACCTTATTCCGGCGAGGGAGCGCCGCCGCCCTGAGCGGGTCTCTACGGAGCTAGGCAACTGAACAGGGTACGTTTTGTGGAGTGAGCGCATTCAACGACATTCGTGACTATGTTGCCATCCCCCGGGTTCTCTCGCTGAAGCTCTCGCCCGACGGCTCCCGGCTGATCTCCGCGGTCCAGTCCCTCAACCCCGACGGCAAGTCGTACGGCACCGCGCTCTGGGCCATTCCGATCGACGGTGAGCCGTACCGGCTGACCCGCTCGGCCAAGGGTGAGAGCGCGGCGGAGTTCACCGACGCGGGCGACGTGCTGTTCACCTCGGCCCGGCCCGACCCGACCGTCAAGGACGCCACCGACGAGGTGCCCTCGCTGTGGCTGCTGCCCCGCTCGGGCGGTGAGGCCCGGCAGGTGGCCGCCCGTCCCGGCGGCGTCGGCGCCTTCCGTACGGCCGGTGACGTGGTGGTGTTCGCCGCCGACGTGCTCACCGGCGAGGAGGCGGCCGAGGAGGAGCGCCGCAAGGCGCGCAAGGACGCCGGTATCAGCGCGATCCTGCACGAGAGCTACCCGGTCCGCTACTGGGACCACGACCTCGGCCCCGGCCACACCCGGCTGTTCGCCGCGAGGCTCGGCGCGGACCGGCTGGAGGACGTACGCGACCTGACCCCCGACCCGGGCGAGGCGCTGCGCGACGTCACCTTCGCGCTCACGCCCGACGGCGCCACCGTGATCGCGACCTGGCGTACCATCCTCCCGGACGCCGAGCTGCGGGTGGACCTGGTCGCCATCGACGTGGCCACCGGTGAGCGGCGCACGCTGTTCACCGAGGAGGGCCACGACTTCTACGGCCCGATCGCGGTCTCGCCCGACGGCACCCGCGTCGCCTGCGCGCGCGAGCGTCTGGCCGGGCTCGACGTCTCCGTCCGCATCGATCTGTGGATCGGCGACCTGGCCACCGGCGCGGGGCGTGCCTACGCACCTGACCTGTTCCCGGCGGACGTCGAGTGGGCGCCCGACTCGTCGGCCGTCTACCTCGCGGCCGACCACCGGGGCCGCCGCCCGATCTTCCGCGTGCCGCTGGACGGGGAGGTCGCCCGGCTGACCCAGGACGACGCCGCCTACCTCGGGCTCAACGCATCGGCCGACGGCCGGTTCGTCTACGCGCTGCACAGCGGCGTCGACCGCACCCACGGCCCGGCCAGGATCGACACCGCCACCGGCGAGATCACCGACCTGCCCTCGCCCGCCTCGCGCCCCGAACTGCCCGGCACGCTGGCCGAGGTCTCCGCGACGGCCGACGACGGCACCACGATCCGCGGCTGGCTCACGCTGCCCGAGGGCGCCTCGGCCGACGACCCGGCGCCGATCCTGCTCTGGATCCACGGCGGTCCCGTCGCCTCGTGGAACGACTGGCAGTGGCGCTGGAACCCCTGGATCATGGTCCAGCACGGCTACGCCGTCCTGCTGCCGGACCCGTGCCTGTCCACCGGCTACGGTCAGGAGATGATCGACCGCGGGTGGGGCAACTGGGGTCCGCGTACCCTGGCCGATCTCGACGCGATCGTGGACGTGGTCGTGGCCAGGGACGACATCGACGGCGAGCGGATCGGCGCGATGGGCGGCTCGTACGGCGGCTACATGGCCAACTGGATCGCCGGCCACAGCGACCGCTACAAGGCCATCGTCACCCACGCCGCCCTGTGGAACCTCGACCAGTTCGCCGGCACCACCGACGCGGCCCAGTACTGGCAGCGCGAGATGGGCGAGCCCGGCTCCGAGCGGTACGCCAAGCTCTCCCCGCACCACGGGCTCGACAGCATCACCACCCCGATGCTCGTCATCCACGGCGACAAGGACTACCGGGTGCCGATCGGGGAGGCGCTGCGCCTGTGGTGGGACCTGCAGCGCCGCAACGTCGAGTCGAAGTTCCTGTACTTCCCCGACGAGAACCACTGGATACTCAAGCCCGGCAACGCCGTCGCCTGGTACGAGACCGTGCTGGCCTTCCTTGGCCAGCACGTCCTCGGTCAGGAGTGGAAGCGCCCGGACTCGGTGGCGTGATGACCGATCCGCAGGCACTGCTCGACCTGGCCGAGGACATCGCGCGCGAGGCGGGCGACATGCTGCTCGCCAAGCGGCCCACGATGTCGGAGGTCGTCGAGACCAAGTCCAGCCCCACCGACGTGGTCACCGCCCTGGACACGGCGTCGGAGCGGCTCATCCGCGCCCGCGTCCTGGAGGCCAGGCCCGGCGACAGCGTGCTGGGGGAGGAGGGCGGCGAGGCCGCCGGTGACTCCGGTGTGCGCTGGATCGTCGACCCCATCGACGGCACGGTCAACTTCCTGTACGGCCTGCCCGAGTGGGCGGTGTCGATCGCCGTCGAGGTGGGCGGCGAGATCGTCGCGGGCGTGGTGAACGTGGTGCCGCGCGGCGAGGTGTTCACCGCGGCGCGCGGCCGGGGCGCCTGGCTCGGCGGCGAGCGGCTGCGCTGCAACACCGGCGTGCCGCTGCCGCAGGCGCTGGTCGCGACCGGCTTCGGCTACCTGCGCGAACGCCGGGCCGTGCAGGCCCAGGTGCTGGCGTCGGTGCTGCCGCGGGTACGCGACATCAGGCGCGGCGGCTCGTGCGCCGTCGACCTCTGCTCGGTGGCCTCGGGCCGGGTGGACGCCTACTACGAGCGGGGCACCAACTACTGGGACTTCGCCGCGGCCGGGCTGATCGCGACCGAGGCGGGGGCCAGGCTCGGCGGGCTGAACGGCAGGCCGCACAGCAACGACTTCGTGCTCTGCGCGGCGCCGGGGCTGTTCGACGAGCTGCACGACCTGCTCGTACCGCTGGATCCCCAGCGCGACGCCTGACGGCGCGTGGACCCCCAATACGGCGATCCCAACACGGCGCGAAAACGGCCGGAGCCCTTGCCCAGGGCTCCGGCCGTTTCGTCACACGAGGTGCCGATCAATGAGGCAACGGGACGCCGTTGTCATCCGCTATGCGGCGCAGGTCCTCGATCTCGGCGGTGAGGGTGTCGGCGAGGTAGTCGTCGCCGGCGCACCGGGCCTCCCGAAGGCCCTTGTAAGCCTGGTCGAGGCGGCTTTCGATCGTGGTCGTGAACTCGCCCATCTCACCTACTCTCTTCAGGGGTTGCGGGGTGAAGAGCGCCCACCGCTCGTGGGGAAGCCAAAAGAGGCACACGGCGATGGGTGTTCAGCAGGCATACCCCGGCCCATCGCGTACCGAAACATGAATTTGGCTGTGCCTTGCGGCACACATGCTCTGACATGCCTTACCGTGCGCTTATCGCAGGTGTGGGCAGAATGAAGCAGCGGATCCGGAGAGAGGTGCCAGTCGTGCGAGTGCTGGTTGTAGAGGACGAGCGGGTGCTCGCCGATGCGATCGCGACCGGTCTGCGGCGCGAGGCCATGGCGGTGGATGTGGCCTATGACGGGGGCGGCGCGCTGGAGCGCACCTCCTACATCGACTACGACGTGATCGTCCTGGACCGCGACCTGCCGGTCGTGCACGGGGACGAGGTCTGCCGCCGGCTGGTGGAGCAGCGTACGTCCTCGCGCATCCTGATGCTGACCGCGTCCGGCGACGTCGACGACAAGGTGGAGGGGCTCGGCCTGGGGGCCGACGACTACCTGGCCAAGCCATTCGTCTTCGTCGAACTGGTCGCCCGGGTGCGGGCGCTCGGCCGCCGGTCGGCGCCGGCCCTGCCGCCCGTCCTGGAGCGGGGCGGGATCCGGCTGGACCCGGGCAAGCGGCTGGTCGAGCGTGAGGGCAAGGAGGTCATCCTCACCAAGAAGGAGTTCGCGGTCCTGGAAGAGCTGATGCGGGCGGAGGGCGCCGTCGTCAGCCAGGAGGATCTGCTGGACAAGGCGTGGGACGAGAACATCGATCCGTTCACCAACGTGGTGCGGGTGACGATGATGACCCTGCGCAAGAAGCTGGGGGATCCGCAGGTGATCGAGACGGTGCCCGGAGTGGGATACAAGTTGTGACTCAACGGCCGGAGCGCGAGGCGATGCCGACGCATCCGATGATCAGCCCGCACTCGGAGCGGGCCGTGGCGCGGGGGGAGCAGGCGCCGCCGCCGAGCGGCCAGCCCGTCTGGGACGGCCCGCCGCCACCGTCATACGCCCGGCCGCAGCGGACCACGATGGACGTGGTCAAGGCGCTGCCGGGCAAGGTGAGCATCCGATGGAGGCTCACCATCGCTTACGGCTCGCTGTTCTTCGTGGCCGCGGCGGTGCTCCTCATCTCCATGTACGTCATCGTCGGCACAGCGATCAACGTTGTGTGGCCGGAAATCAACACCGACAACATCGACGCCATCGACGCGGCCATCGTCCACGCGCGCTGGTACGCCGCAAAGGACCAGACCGTCGCCAGCGCCCGCGACGCGATGCTGCAGAGCTCCTTGATGGCGCTGGCGGGCGTCGGCATCCTCGCGGTGATCCTCGGTTACTTCGTCGCCGACCGGGCGATGCGGCCCGTGAGCCAGATGACGGCCACGGCCAAGAAACTCTCCGAGAGCACCCTGGCCCATCAGCGCATCGACCTGGAGGGCCCGGACGACGAGCTGAAGGAGCTGGCCGACACCTTCGACGCCATGCTCACCCGGCTCAACATCGCCTTCGACACCCAGCGAAGGTTCGTCGCCAACGCCTCGCACGAGTTGCGAACTCCGCTCACGATCAACCGGACGGTCCTGGAGATCGCCCTGTCCGATCCCGAGGCGTCACAGGACCTCAAGGCGCTCGGCCGTACCCTGCTCGAAGTCAACGCGCGCAACGAGAAGCTCATCGAGGGACTGCTGCTGCTCGCCAGGAGCGAACGCGAGCTGGCGGTACGCAAGCCGCTGGACGTCAAGGACGTCGCCCAGACGGCCGTTGAGCAGGTGACCCCATTCGCCGAAGATAACGGCGTAACCATCACCACCGAACTGGTCAGCGCGCCTACCATAGGCGATCCGGTGCTCTTGGAGCGGTCCGTCAGCAACCTGCTCGAGAACGCCGTCAAGTACAACATTCCGGAAAACGGAAAAGTATGGATCCGAACGGGAATGGTAGACGGTGCACTGGTTGTTCAGGTGGCCAACACGGGGCAGCATGTCCCTGCGTACGAGGTGAACAGCCTGTTCGAGCCCTTCCGGAGGCTCCACGCGGATCGTGTGGATTCGGCGAAGGGATCTGGTCTTGGGCTGTCCATCGTTCGCGCTGTTGTGCAGGCGCACGGCGGAAATGTGACCGCCGTGCCGCGGGAGGGCGGAGGACTTGTGGTGACCATTCGGCTGCCGAGCCGCTGATCCGGCGTGTTGCACCACGGCGGGCGTCTCGTTCTCGCCGCACATGTGGTTGGATGTGCCGTCGAACACGGTGGGGCATGCCGCCAAGGCTGTGGGTTTCGCCATATTTGGCTAACCATTGCCGACGGCAGCGGGTCCTGACGTGTTGGGAGGTTCATGGTTCCTTCCTGCTGGGTACCGATGCAAAAATTCCCCCGGCAGAACGGGCACAAGATGAGGCTCCCGGGCGTTAGAAGACGCGCGATGAGCGCGAAGACGTATAGATGAGGGGGATGGAGCAAGCACGATGGCTACCGATTACGACAGCCCGCGCAAGACGGACGACGACCTGGGGGAAGACAGCCTCCAGGAACTCCAGGCGCGGCGCACCGACAAGTCGTCGGGCAGTATCGACATCGATGAGACCGATCTGGCCGAGTCGCTCGAACTACCCGGTGCCGACCTGTCGAACGAAGAGCTCAGCCTGCGCGTGATTCCGCGCCAGGCGGACGAGTTCACCTGCTCGCGTTGCTTCCTCGTGCACCACCGCAGCCAGCTGGCGTCCGAGAAGAACGGCCAGCAGGTGTGCCGGGAGTGCGCCGCCTGACGAAGGAGGAGGCTCCGCGTGGCCGCACCTGAGAAGGACAGGCAACCAGGCGACGAGATCGCCGACCCCGATAAAGAGGTCGGCGAGCTCGTAGGCCGGCTCGCCGACTCCGGTGAGCTGGAGCCGGCCGAGCGGCGACGGCTGCTCGGCCGTCTAGCCCGCGCTCTGGCCTCCGGCGCGCGCAAGACGCGTGAGACCGGAGTGGGGCGTGGACGCTGGCTGGCGGATGTGTTCATGAACATCGCGCCCCGCATCCCCATCAGAGACCTTCACACCCTCTCCGAGCACCACCACGGCCTGACCGGCGAGCAGCTCGCCGACGACCTGGTGCGCACCGCCCAGAAGGCGACCATGACGGTCGGCGCCATCGGCGGAGCGCTCGCCGCGGCCGAGTTCGCGGCCCCACCCCTCCTCCTCTCCGCTCCGGCCCAGCTCGTCGCCGAGACCATCGTGGTGGCCGCCATCGAGGTCAAGCTGCTGGCCGAGCTCCACGAGGTCTATGGCGTACGCGTCTCGGGCACCGGCACGCAGCGCGCGGCCGTCTTCGCCGCGGCCTGGGCCAAGCAGCGCGGCGTCGACCCCCTCGCGCCCGCCTCCGTCACCCTCGCGCTCGGCGCGGCCACGAAGACGGCCCTGCGCAACCGCCTCATGCGTACCCTCGGACGCCATCTGACCACGCTGGGCCCGTTCCTCACCGGCGCGGTCGCCGGCGGCGCGCTCAACCGGATGGCGACCAAGAAGCTGGGCGAGGCCATCCGCGACGACCTGCGCGGCAAGCTGCCGCCCGGCCGCCGCTCGCCGGAGGTCCGGCCTTAGAACGTTTGCGTTGGGACGCCCGCTCTGGGACGACCTCCGCTGGCCTAGCGGTCCCGCTCGTCGATGACTCGCCGGAGTTTGCCCACTGAGCGCTCCAGCGTCTCCGGGTCCACCACCTCGACCTCGACCTGTACGCCGATCGTGTCCTTGACGACCCTGCGCAGCGTCTGCCCTGCCTCTGCGCGGGCCTCTGTGCCCTCCTCCAGGCCCGGTCGCGCCTCGACCCTGACCGTCATCACGTCGAGCCGCTCCGGGCGGGTGAGCCGTACCTGGAAGTGCGGCGACAGCCCCGGCACGCGCAGCACGATCTCCTCGATCTGGGTGGGGAAGACGTTCACCCCGCGCAGGATGATCATGTCGTCGGTACGGCCCGTCACCTTCTCCATCCGCCGGAACGCCGGCCGCGCGGTGCCGGGCAGCAGCCTGGTCAGGTCGCGGGTCCGGTAGCGGATGATCGGCAGCGCCTCCTTGGTGAGGCTGGTGAAGACCAGCTCGCCCGACTCGGCGGGGGCCCCGGTGAACGGGTCGACGGTCTCGGGGTAGAAGTGGTCCTCCCAGACGTGCAGGCCGTCCTTCGACTCCACGCACTCGTTGGCCACGCCCGGCCCCATCACCTCGGACAGTCCGTAGATGTCGACGGCGTCCAGGTCGCAGCGGTCCTCGATCTCGGCGCGCATCTCCTCGGTCCACGGCTCGGCGCCGAAGACGCCGATACGCAGCGAGCACGCGCGGGCGTCCAGGCCCTGCCGGTCGAACTCGTCGAGCAACGCCAGCATGTACGACGGCGTGACCATGATGACGTCCGGCCGGAAGTCGGTGATCAGTTGTACCTGGCGGGGCGTCATGCCGCCGGAGACCGGTATCACCGTGCAGCCCAGCCGCTCGGCGCCGTAGTGGGCGCCCAGGCCGCCGGTGAACAGGCCGTAGCCGTACGAGATGTGCACGATGTCGCCCGGCCGCCCGCCCGAGGCGCGGATCGAGCGGGCCATGACCTCGGCCCAGACGTCGAGGTCGTTCTTGGTGTAGCCGACCACCGTGGGCTGCCCGGTGGTGCCGCTGGAGGCGTGCACCCGCGCCACCCGCTCCCGTGGCACGGCGAACATGCCGAAGGGGTAGCAGTCGCGCAGGTCCTGCTTCGTGGTGAAGGGGAACTTCACCAGGTCGCCGAGCTCCTTGCAGTCGGCTGGGTGAACGCCATGCTCATCAAACTTTTGCCGATATTTCGGGACATTTTGGTATGCGTGGTGGAGTGTCCGTTGGAGGCGCTCGAATTGGAGGGCCATGAGCTCGTCGCGCGAAGCCCGCTCGATCGGGTCGAGGTCGCCGGGCTGAGGGGCGGCGCCGAGTCTCATCTCATCTCCTTGCTGCGGCCGCGGAACTCCGCGACCACCTCACCGTCGGCCTTCTTCACCGTGATGTCGTAGATGCCACTGCGGCCGTAGCGGGTACGTTCGGCGGCCTCGGCCGTCAGCACGTCACCCATGCGGGCCGGCGCCACGAAGGTGATCTCCGCCCCCGCCGCGACCGTCACGGGGCCGTGGCTGTTGCACGCGCAGGCGAAGGCGGTGTCGGCCAGCAGGAAGACGTAGCCGCCGTGGCACAGCGCGTGCCCGTTGATCATCCGCTCGGTGACCTCCATCCGGCACACCGCCCGCCCGGCCCCCAGCTCCGTCAGCTCGATCCCCAGGGCCGCGGAGGCGGTGTCGGCGTCCATCATGCGCCGCGCGCTCTCCAACGCAGGTCTCCCTCGCTCAACTGACCGACTGTTCGGTAAATACTCCACCGCCCACCCTGATCTCTGTCAAGAGACGACCGAACCCCCGCCACCCGCCCTCCGATACCCACGACCTCCCCGCCACCCGACCCGGCTGCCCGACGCCGCCGCCCGCTCCCCCCAACGCCACCCGTCCCGGCTGCCCGACGCCGTCACCTGCCCCCGCCGTCCGCCCCGGCCGCCCGCCGCCCGGCGCCGCCGGCGGGGCCCGATGGCCGTAGCGCCGTCCGACTCCCGCCGGGCCGTCGTTTTCCTCGCCCCCGGCAGGGGCGTCCCTCCCAAGGGCTCAGCCACCACGGACCGTCCTTTTCCCTCCCCCGAAGGGGGTTTCTCTCCAAGGACCTCAGCCACCACCGACCGTCACACGGACCGAGACGGTCGTGTGACGAAGCTCACCGGGGCCACCGCACTAGGAGATATGTGCGATTCGCGTTTGTTTGTGCAGGTCCTGGGCAAGGTCACTACGGCGCCGCTCGCCGTGCGTGAGTTCGCGGCATTGGACCGCTCCCGAGTCCTGGTAAAGACCCTGGGCGCGGAAGCGGGGCGAGGTCTGGATGGTCAGGCCGGCCGCCCATGTCGTCGCGATCATCTCCCAGGCGGAGCCCCGAGCGGGTGGCCGCCACCATGTACCGCGTCCCGCGGCATGTGGAGGATGGACTCTAGGAGGACCTGGGTGAGTGGCCGTAACTCGTTTATGATCGTCGCGAACCGGTTGCCGGTGGATCGAACGGTCGAGCCGGACGGGACGGCCTCATGGCGCAGGAGCCCGGGCGGGCTCGTCACCGCCATCGCTCCCGTCATGCAGCGCCGGCACGGCGCGTGGCTGGGCTGGCACGGCGCCGCCGACGAGCGCCTGGAGCCCTTCGACCAGGACGGCATGAGCCTGGTCCCGGTGCCGCTGTCGGCTCGCGAGGTGGAGCTCTACTACGAGGGCTTCTCCAACGCCACGCTCTGGCCGCTCTATCACGACGTGGTGGCGCCGCCGGTGTTCGAGCGCGACATGTGGGACGCCTACACCACCGTCAACCAGCGCTTCGCCGAGGCCGCGGCCGAGGTGGCGGAGGAGGGGGCGGTCGTCTGGGTGCAGGACTACCAGCTCCAGCTGGTCCCGGCCATGCTGCGCAGGCTCCGGCCGGACCTGCGCATCGGCTTCTTCCTGCACATCCCGTTCCCGCCGGTCGAGCTGTTCTGGCGGCTGCCGTGGCGCAAGGAGCTGGTCGAAGGGCTGCTCGGGGCCGACCTGGTGGGCTTCCAGCTGCCCGGCGGCGCCGCCAACTTCCGGCGGCTGTGCCGCAGGCTGCTCGGCCTGCCGTACAAGGGGAACGAGATCTTCCTCGACGACCGGATCGTGACCACGCAGGCGTTCCCCATCTCGGTGGACTTCGCCGAGCTCGACACGATGGTGCGCCAGGAGCACATCATGACCCGCGCCAAGGAGATCAGGGCGGAGCTCGGCGATCCTGAGCACGTGCTGCTCGGGGTGGACCGGCTGGACTACACCAAGGGCATCGGGCTGCGGCTGGAAGCGTTCGGCGAGCTGCTCAAGGAGGGGCGGCTGCAGCCCAACGAGGCGGTGTTCGTGCAGATCGCCACGCCCAGCCGGGAGCGGGTCGACGAATACCGGCGGCTGCGCGACGACATCGAGCTGCAGGTCGGCCGGATCAACGGCGAGCACGCGATGCTCGGGCTGCAGCCGATCCAGTATTTCCACCAGTCGTACGGCCGCGAGGAGCTGGCCGCGCTCTATCTGGCCAGTGACGTCATGGTGGTCACGCCGCTGCGTGACGGGATGAACCTGGTCGCCAAGGAGTACGTCGCCTGTCACCACGACCTGCGGGGCGCGCTCGTGCTCAGTGAGTTCGCGGGGGCGGCCGACGAGCTGCGGCAGTCGTACCTGGTCAATCCGTACGACGTCGAGGACGTCAAGCGCCAGATGATGACGGCGATGCGGGCCACGCCGCACGAGCTGGCCCGGCGGATGCGTACGATGCGCCGCCGGGTAGCCACCTACGACGTGGACCGCTGGGCAGGAGAGTTCCTCAATGCCCTTGAGACACCTGCTTTACCGTCTTCCACGCCTCATACCGCTTCTTGGCGGTCCGGTTGACCACGATCTGCGCCACGGACATCCCGACGCCCATCACCACGGCGTAGCCGATGGCCTCGCCCATGCTGACCTCGGGTGAGTCGGTGTCGATCGGCGGCTCTTTGCCGGTGGTCTTCACCCAGACGAACCCGAGGATCTTGCGTGCCGCCCAAGCGGTGGCCAATCCGACCAGTCCCCCGATGACCCGCCAGGCGAGGTCAGGCTTGTCGTCTGCCATCCGAACGTCTCCTTCCGCTATGTAACGAACCCTAGTCTGTAACGCTTCCTGGGCCGGTGAAGCCGTACCATAAGGAGGCATGAATCAGCAGCGACTACGCCATGCAGCCATGCCGGAGAAACCGACTCTCGACGGCTTGGAGAAGGTATGGGTAGAGCGCTGGGAAGATGACGCCATCTACCGGTTCGACAGGTCCAAGCCGTGGGAGCAGATCTACTCGATCGACACCCCGCCGCCGACCGTCTCCGGTTCCCTTCACGTGGGTCACGTCTTCTCCTACACGCACACCGACACCATCGCCCGTTTCCAGCGGATGCGCGGCCGCGAGGTCTTCTACCCCATGGGTTGGGACGACAACGGCCTGCCCACCGAGCGGCGGGTGCAGAACCACTTCGGCGTCCGCTGTGACCCTTCGGTGCCCTATGACCCGGACTTCACACCTCCGGCCAAGCCCGATCCCAAGCGGCAGGTCTCCGTCTCGCGCGGCAACTTCATCGAGCTGTGCGAGCGGCTGACCCTCGAGGACGAGAAGGCGTTCGAGGAGCTGTGGCGGCGGCTGGGGCTGTCCGTCGACTGGTCGCTGACGTACGCGACCATCGACGGCGGCGCGCGGGCCGCCTCGCAGCGGGCCTTCCTGCGCACCCTGGCGCGCGGCGAGGCCTATCTGGCCGAGGCGCCGACGCTGTGGGACGTCTCCTTCCGCACCGCCGTCGCCCAGGCGGAGCTCGAGGACCGCGAGTGGCCGGGGGCCTTCCACCGGGTCTCCTTCTACGGCGAGAAGGGGCCGGTCTGGATCGAGACGACCCGGCCCGAGCTGCTGCCCGCCTGCGTCGCCCTGGTGGCGCACCCCGACGACGAGCGGTACAAGCCGCTGTTCGGCACCTCGGTGCTGACGCCGCTGTTCGGGGCCGAGGTGCCGGTGCTGGCCCACCACCTGGCCGAGCCCGACAAGGGTTCCGGCATCGCGATGGTCTGTACGTTCGGCGACCTCACCGACGTCACCTGGTGGCGCGAGCTGGCGTTGGAGACCAGGCCGATCATCGGCAAGGACGGCCGCCTGCTGCCCGAGCCGCCCGAGGGCGTCGAGCAGGAGCCGTACAAAGAGCTGGCCGGCAAGACCGTCCACAGCGCGCGTGAGCGCGTCGTGGAGCTGCTGCGCGAGTCCGGCGACCTGGACGGTGACCCGCGCGCCACGAAGCGGATGGTGAAGTTCTACGAGAAGGGCGAGCGCCCGCTGGAGATCGTCACCACCCGCCAGTGGTACATCCGCAACGGCGGGCGCGACCCCCAGCTGCGCGAGCAGCTCCTGGCCAGGGGCGCCGAGCTGCGCTGGCACCCGCCGCACATGAAGGTCCGCTACGACAACTGGGTGCGGGGGCTGGCCGGCGACTGGCTGATCTCCCGGCAGCGCTTCTTCGGCGTGCCGATCCCCGTCTGGTACCCGCTGGACGCCTCGGGCGAGCCCGACTACTCCCGCCCGCTGGTGCCGTCGGAGGACCTGCTGCCGATCGACCCCTCCTCGCAGGTGCCCGACGGCTACACCGCGGACCAGCGGGGCGTGCCGGGCGGCTTCATGGGCGATCCGGACATCATGGACACCTGGGCGACCTCGTCCCTCACGCCGGAGATCGCCGGCGGCTGGGAGCGGGATCCCGACCTGTTCGCCCGGGTCTTCCCGATGGACCTGCGGCCGCAGGCGCACGAGATCATCCGCACCTGGCTGTTCTCCACCGTGGTCAGGGCGCACCAGGAGTTCGGCACGCTGCCGTGGCGTGACGTGGTCATCGCGGGCTGGATCCTCGACCCCGACCGCAAGAAGATGTCCAAGTCCAAGGGCAACGTCACGACGCCGCTCGGGCTGCTGGAGGAGTACGGCTCCGACGCGGTCCGCTACTGGGCGGCCAGCGGGCGGCCGGGCACCGACACGGCGTTCGACACCGGGCAGATCAAGGTCGGCCGGCGGCTGGCCATCAAGATCCTCAACGCGTCGAAGTTCGTGCTCGGCTTCCCGGAGTCCGAGGCGGCGGTCACCGAGCCGCTCGACCTGTCGATGCTCGCCCAGCTCTCAGGGGTGGTCGAGGAGGCCACCCAGGCGTTCGAGGGCTACGACTACACCCGGGCGATGGAGGCCGCCGAGCGCTTCTTCTGGGCGTTCTGCGACGACTATCTGGAGCTGGTCAAGGCCAGGGCCTACGAGAGCGGTCCGGCGGCCGCCTCGGCGCACGCGGCGCTGCGCCAGGCGCTCGACGTGCTGCTGCGGCTCTTCGCGCCGTTCCTGCCGTTCGTCACGGAAGAGGTCTGGTCCTGGTGGCGGCCGGGCTCCGTCCACCGCGCGGCCTGGCCGTCGGTCCCGGCGGGCGCGGGCGACCCGGCGGTGCTCGCCGTGGCCTCCGACGTGCTCGGGCGCATCCGCAAGGCCAAGTCGGCCGCCAAGCTGTCGATGCGCGCCGAGGTCTCCCGCCTCACCGTGTCGGGCCCCGAGATCGCCCTGGTACGGCTGGCGCAGGACGACCTGTGCGGCGCGGGCAACGTCGAGGAGTTCGTCCTCGACGAGGGTCCCGAATTCGCCGTCGAGGTGACGCTGGAGGAGCAGTAGCCGCTAGTAGTCGCACACCCCCGAGGGGAAGATCGCCTCAAGGCGGGCCTGCTCCTCGGGGGACGGGCGCCACGAGCCGTACAGACCGCGCGCGATGGCCCTGGACACCGGCTGCAGGCGGCACTTGTAGACGCCGCCCTCCAGCGGACCGCCCGCCACCACGCGAGAGGTGGAGTAGAGCGGGAAGCGCGCGGTGCAGGCACCGGCGGCGCGCTGGTCCAGGATGCCGTCCCACACGTGCGGACCCGCGGCGATCTGCGCCCCGGAGCTGGTGAAGCAGCGGTCCACGGCCGCCGCGGGCTTGTTGCCCGCCACCCCGCGCCACGGGCGCGAGCGGATGTTGGCCATCCACTGGTCCATCACCTGCAGCGCCTCGGGCGTCTGGTCGAAGGCCGGCCCGTCGGGGCGGGCGTCGGTGAACCAGATGACCTGGTTGCCGGCGTTGCCGTCGTAGTTCAGCATCCGCTGCCGCGAGACGAACGACTGGTGCGAGTCGTGCATGTCGAGCTGGTCCTCGAGATAGTGGCGCCAGTCGATGATCGGGATGGCGATGTCGCCCCTGAACACCAGCCCGCTGCGCTCCACGTTCTTGATCGCGATCGGGTCGCCGGTACGTCGGGGGGCCGGGTCGCCGGTCCGTATGTTGCGCGAGCTCCACGGGTCGAACTGGGCGGTGTCCTGGCAGAGGGAGGGGGTGAACGGGCAGCCCTCGCGCACCATGTCCTTCGACTCCTTCCAGGAGCCGGCGCGCGCGTTGACGTCGAGGAACTCCGCGGGCGTGATCACGCCCTTCACCAGCGCGCCCAGGCCGTACTGGACGCCGACGTTGTCCCAGGTGGAGCGGGCGTAGCCGTCGGGGGCGACGCCGTAGATCTCGCGCAGGTCGTCCCAGTGCGTCCACTGGATCGTGTCCTTGACGCCGGGCGGGTCCATTTTGGCCCACTCCGGATCGTTGTTGGAGGTCCAGAGGGGGTTCATGGTCAGCGGGGTCAGCCCGCGCCAGCCCTTGACGCACTCGTCGGAGCCCGGCTTGCCGGTGTAGGGGTTGTCGACGGTGTCGCTGGCGTTCATCCCGATCAGCGCGGTCCGCGCGTCCCAGGAGGCCCAGCGCGGGTTGTGGTCCATGTAGCGTTCGAGCAGCTCGCAGTCGCCGACGTGGATGGTCTGGGTGACCATGTCGGGATAGGAATACTGCGGAATCGCCGCGTCGATCACCGCGGTGCCGTAGTTCTGGCCGTAGATGTACTGCTGGAGGGCGCCGCCCGAGGCGCCCACGCCGACGGTGTAGAGCGGCACCCCGTACTTCTCGATGAACCGCTCCTTCACCATCAGCGCGGTCTCGCCGCCGAGGATCAGGTTGTAGTGCGTGGAGGTACGGGTGCCCGAGGAGAACAGGATCGCGTAGCCCTTGCCCAGCCCGTACGCGTCGAGCGCGCTGCCGCCGATCGTGCCCTGGTCGTGGCCGATCCCCACGCCGCCGTCGAAGCGGTAGATCGCCCGGCCGTTGTAGCCGTCCTCCAGCATCGCGATGGAGTAGAGGAAACGGTTGATCACGCCGCGCTCGCGGCGCACCACGAAGTCCACCGTCCGGCCGTCGAGCGTGGTGGTGGTCGACATGTCCGCGGGGCGCTCGGCGGGCATCGTCTTGAACGCGCCGTCCGTCGCGCGGTAGAGCCGCTCCGTCAGCACCGGCGCGAAGCAGTCCCTGCTCCAGCCGCCCGTGGTGCGCATGCCCTGGCCGTCCTGGTTGTCCGCGACGGGCGGGCCGAGCCCGCTCCGCTCCGTCTTGCACAGGAAGGGGTACTGGTGCGGCCCCGAGAAGATCGGTCCCGAGATCGGGTGGTTGCGTAATTTCAGGGTTTCTTTGAACGGCCCCGCCAGTGCCTTGATCGTGTTGTCGCCGTCGATCAGCCCGGTCACCAGGCCGCTGAACGACTGGCCGCCGGGATCCGGCTTGAAGGACGCGGTGACGTCATCGCCGTTGCGCAGCACCTTGAGCCGCACGCCCTGGCTCACCCGTACCCTGACCAACGCGTCCCCGCCACTCACCTGGTCGGCGCGGCTCGACAGCACGTCGAGCGCGGGTTCGCCGCGCGAGGCCAGGGCGGGCACCGGGGCCGCCACGAGACACGCGATCACCGCGGTGATCGCGCTCACCTTAACCAGCGCGACGGTCCTCATGTGCATGACGGTGACATGTGATCATGCCGTTGCCCAGACCCGATCTTTTATCCACGCGCACATATGTCCTTGACGTGCCAGTCTTGAACACGTGCTGACCGACCGCCCAACCAAGCTCGTGCCACCCGTGCTGGCCAAGATGGCGGCATGGTGCCTGTGCCTGATCCTCGTCGGCGTGGTCGTCTACTTCTTCGTCCAGGGCATCGCGCGGCTCAGCTTCGTGGCCCTGCCGGTCGCCATCGCCCTGCTGCTGACCGCGCTGCTGTTCCCGCTCACCAGGAACCTGCGCGAGGCGGGCATGCGCCCCATCTACGCCACCTGGATCACCATGCTGGTGGCCCTCGCGGTGCTCGTCGGCACCGGCTGGCTGGTCGGCGCGCGGGCCACCGAGGAGTTCCCCAACCTGGTCCAGCAGGTCCAGTCCACCGCCCGCGACGTACAGAACTGGCTGATCACCGGCCCACTGCACCTCAAAGAGGCGCAGATCACCAGCTACGTCGACGAGATCGCGACGATGGTCAACGCCCAGCGCACGGCCATCACCAGTACGGTCCTGACCGCCGGCGCCGTCGCCTTCGAGGTGCTCGCGTCCCTCGTGCTGCTGCTGTTCGTCTCGTTCTTCCTGCTCAAGGACGGCGACCGGATCTGGTCGTGGTTCCTGCGGGGGTTCGGCTCGATGGCGCCGCGCGTCGACCGGGCGGGGCGGGCCGCCTGGACCACGCTCTCCCACTACGTGCAGGGCACCGTCGCGGTCGCCGCCGTACACGGCGTGATCATGGGCATCGTGCTGGCCGGCATGGGAGTGCCCCTGTGGGCGCCGCTGGCGGTGCTGATCTTCTTCGCCAGCTTCATCCCGATCGTCGGCATCTTCTTCGCCGGTACGATCGCCACCCTGGTCACGCTGGGCGCCAAGGGACCGCTCTACGCGTTGATCTTCGTCGGCATCCTGATCGTCGAGCAGCAGCTGGAGAACCACGTGCTCCAGCCGCTCATCGTCGGCCGGGCGCTCAACTTCCACCCGCTGGCCATCATCCTCGTGCTGTCCGTCGGCGGCATCCTGGCCGGCATCGCGGGCGCGGCGGTGGCCGTGCCCGTGGCGGCGGTGATCTACCGGGCGCTTCCCGAACTTTTCCACAAACCGCCCGCCCTGCCACCCGGGCCCACCCCGGCACCCGCCCCGCCTCCGAGCCCCCCACCTCCGGGCTCGCCGGTCGAGGACGCCAGTCCGCCTGGTAGCGAGTAACCTCGTCACCCGTGACCACCTCGCCACGGGATCTCGGAGATCGGCGGCCGTCTCCCCGCTCTCACGAGGGCTCCCGGCGGCACGACACTCCACCCGCCTGCCCGGTGCGACGGGATCGCGGGCGGAAGGGCGTACCTTGAGGCTGAGGGGGCGCATCGCCGCCGAGCACCATGACCATGAGGTGAACCCTTGACCGACGTGCAGGTCCTCATCCAGCGACTCGACGACGGGCTGCCGGTGCCGTCCTACGCCCATCCGGGCGACGCGGGCGCCGATCTCTACGCGGCCGCGGACGTCGAGCTGCTGCCCGGAGAGCGGGCCATGGTCGGGACGGGCGTCGCGATCGCGCTGCCCGACGGCTACGCCGCGTTCGTGCACCCTCGCTCGGGCCTGGCCGCCAGGCACGGCGTCACGCTGGTCAACGCGCCAGGCACGGTCGACGCCGGCTATCGCGGCGAGATCCGGGTGACGGTGATCAACACCGACGCCAAGGAGCCCTTCCGCCTGAGCCGCGGTGACCGGGTGGCCCAGCTGGTCGTCCAGCGCGTCGAGCGGGCGGCGTTCACCGAGGTGGAGCAGCTGCCCGGCTCGGCCCGCGGCACCGGCGGTTTCGGATCAACAGGACGTTAACCAGGGAGAGTGAGCACAGTGTTCCGACGACGCCGTCGTGAGCAGCCGGATCAGGCGGCAGAGCAGCAGGCATCCGCCGCCCCAACGCGCGAGTCCGGCCCGTGGGACGCCGACGAGCCCCACCCCGAGACCGACAGGATCGACCTCGGCGGACTGCTCCTGCCGCACAACCCGGACTTCGACCTGCGGCTGGCCTCGGTGGGAGACCAGAACGTCGGGGTCGTCGCGCTTTATGAGGAGAGTTCGCTCCAGCTCCAGGCGCTGGCCGCGTCCAAGAGCATGGGGCTCTGGGACGAGGTCAGGGCCAAGATCCGGGCCGGCGCCGACAATCTCGCCGAGCAGGAGGGCCCCTTCGGACCCGAGCTGATCGGCGAGATCAGCGGCGAGGGCAACACCACCCGCAAGGCCCGCTACATCGGCATCGACGGGCCGCGCTGGTTCGTGTTGGCGATGATCAGCGGCCGCGCCGCGCTCGACGAGAACGTGGCGAACGTCTTCCTTGACTTCATCAAGGACGTCGTGGTCGTGCGGGGGACCGAGCCGATGGCCCGGGAAGAACCGATCACCCTGCGCCGGCCCAACGAGCAGAGCGCCGAAACGGTCGACAGCCAGGGGCTCAACCCGTTCAAACGAGGTCCCGAGATCAGCGAGATTCGCTGACCGCCCACATCACGTAGGCTGAGTCATCATGAGTACGGCAGAGCCCCCCAAACGCGGGGGATTGCGCGGGTTCTTCAGCCGGCTGGCCTCCACCCAGTCCGAAATCGAAGCCCAGGAACTACGGGAAGACGTCGACGAGGTCGGCGCGACCCCGATCGTCTCGTGTGGCGGCCGCCGCCGCTTCTGCGTGGCCGGTACGCTACGTACCGTGACACTGCGACCCAGGGGCGGCGCGCCCGCCCTTGAGGCCGAGCTCTACGACGGGTCCGACGTCATCGACCTGGTGTGGCTCGGCCGCCGCAAGATCGCGGGCATCGAGCCCGGGCGCACTGTCAAGGCCGAAGGCCTGGTCAGCATGCAGGACGGGCGCAAGGTGATGTTCAATCCTCGATACGAGCTGCGCCCAGGGAGTTGATCAGGTGAGTGCTGAGGCGGAAGAGGTCGCCCACGACACCGTGGAAGCGGCGGTGCGAGCCCAGCTCGCCAAGGCGTTCGGGGGAGTGCGCGGGATCATCGAGGCGGCGGTGCCGACCATCGCGTTCACGCTGTCATGGATCATCACCGAGGACCTGAAGACCTCGCTCATCGTCAGCATCTCGCTGGCGGTCCTGCTCCTGCTGGCCAGGCTCGCGCAGCGGTCGACGCCGCAGTTCGTGATCAACAGCCTGATCGGCATCGCCATCGGCGCGTTCTTCGCCAGCCGCAGCGGCGACGCGAAGGACTATTTCCTGCCCGGCATCCTGTGGAACGCCGGCTACTCGGTGGCGATGCTGCTGTCGATCGTCACCCGGTGGCCCGTGGTCGGGTTCCTGATCGGCTCGGTCACCGGTGACCCCACGGCCTGGCACAAGGATCCGGGCATCGTGAAGCTCTGCGTCAAGCTCACCTGGCTGCTGATGCTCCCGTGCGTGGTCAGGGTGGCCGTGCAGCTGCCCGTGTGGCTGCTGGGCGGCGGCGACGAGGCCGTGGCCGCCCTCGGTCTGGCGAAGATCGCGATGGGCTGGCCGCTCCAGGTGGCCGCGCTCGGCGCGATGCTGTGGCTGCTCGGCAAGGGGCGAACGCCGATCAAGCCGCCGGTCGCCCCCGCCTGACATTTCTCAGTGTTGTGAGAGCAGGTGCGCCAGCTCCTGCTCCACCTCCTGGTTGGCGACGAACAGGAGTTCGTCGCCCGCCTCGAGCGGGTCGTCGTTGGTCGGCACCAGCACCCGGCCCTCGCGCAGGATCGCGACCAGCGCCGAGTCGTTGGGCCACGGCACCGAGCCGGCGCGCTGGCCCACCACGGGCGCGTCCTCGGCCAGGGTGAGCTCGACCAGGTTGGCCTGCCCCTGACGGAAGGTCATCAGGCGCACCAGGTCGCCGACGCTCACCGCCTCCTCGACCAGCGCGCTCAGCAGGCGCGGCGTCGAGACCGCGACGTCCACGCCCCACGACTCGTTGAACAGCCACTCGTTGTTGGGGTGGTTGATCCTGGCCACCACGCGCGGCACGCCGTACTCGGTCTTGGCCAGCAGCGACACCACGAGGTTGACCTTGTCGTCCCCGGAGGAGGCGACGACGACGTGGCAGTTGTTGAGCCCCGCCTCGTCGAGCGAGGCGATCTCGCAGGCGTCGGCCAGCAGCCACTCCGCCCGCGGCACGCTGTCGATCTTGATGGCCCTGGGGTCGATGTCGATCAGCAGGACCTCGTGGCCGTTCTCCAGCAGCTCGGCCGCGATGGATCGGCCCACGGCCCCCGCTCCGGCGATGGCGACGCGCATCAGTGGTCCTCTTCCGGTGCCGCCGCGAGCACCTTGTTGATCCGGTCCATGTCGCTCTCTGTGGCGATGACGTGCAGCACGTCGCCGTCCTGGATCACGGTGTCGTCGGCGATGACCAGGGCCTCGCCCATGCGGTTGAGGTAGGCGACGCGGACCCTGCCCCGCTCCTCCAGCTCGACGGCGCGAGTGCCGATCCAGCCGGTGTGCGTGGCGACCTCGGCCAGGACCACGGTGCCGGTGGGGTCGCGCCAGAGCGGCTCGGCGCCCTCGGGCAGGATGCGGCGCAGGATCTGGTCGGCGGTCCACCGCACGGTCGCCACCGTCGGGATGCCGAGGCGCTGGTAGACCTCGGCCCGCCGCGGGTCGTAGATGCGGGCCACCACATTGTCGACGCCGAACGTCTCGCGCGCCGCCCGCGCCGAGATGATGTTGGAGTTGTCGCCGCTGGAGACCGCCACGTACGCGGAAGCGGACTCGATGCCCGCCTCGGTGAGCACGTCGCGGTCGAATCCGACACCGGTCACCCGGCGCCCCCGGAAACCGGCCCGCAGCCGGCGAAACGCCTGCGGATCCCGGTCGATGATCGCGACCGTATGGCCGTTGTCCTCGAGGATGTGAGCCAAGGTCGAACCGACCCGGCCACATCCCATGATCACTATATGCATACTCCCCCGCACTTCGCGGTCGGCCGGTTGCTCGACACCAGTATGGCGCGATAGGGGAGCGCAACGTCGGCGCCCCTACCGCGGGGGGCTAGCATCTCGTAACGTGGCGAAGGTAACGGATCTTGTCAAACGCGTGCTGGTGGGCCGGGCGCTGCGCAGCGGCCAGCTCCACGAGCAGCTGCTGCCCAAACGCATTGCCCTGCCGGTCTTCGCCAGCGACGCCCTGTCCTCTGTGGCGTACGCGCCGCAGGAGATCCTGGTCATCCTGTCGCTGGCCGGAGTGTCGTTCTACGCCTACAGCCCATGGGTCGCGATCGCCGTCGTGGTCGTGATGCTCACGGTGGTGGCGTCGTACCGGCAGAACGTGCACGCCTACCCGAGCGGTGGCGGCGACTACGAGGTGGCCACCACCAACCTGGGCAAGAACGCCGGCCTGACCGTGGCCAGCGCGCTCATGGTCGACTACGTGCTGACCGTGGCGGTGTCGGTCGCCAACGGCGTCGACTACGTGGGCGCCACGATCCCCTTCGTCGGCGAGCACAAGCCGGCCGTCGCCATCGTCATCGTCGTCCTGCTCACCGTGGTCAATCTGCGCGGTCTGCGCGAGTCGGGGGCCGCCTTCGCCGTCCCGACGTACGCGTTCATGATCGCGGTGCTCGGCCTGATCGCCTGGGGCGGCTTCCGGCTGCTGGTGCTCGGCGACGAGCTGCATGCGCCCAGCGACGGGTTCACCATCGACGCCGAGCAGACCAACCTGACCACCTTCGCCGCCGCCTTCCTCATCCTTCGCGCCTTCTCCTCCGGCTGCGCGGCGCTGACGGGCGTCGAGGCCATCAGCAACGGCGTGCCCGCCTTCCGCAAGCCCAAGAGCAAGAACGCCGCCACCACGCTGCTCATGATGGGCCTGGTCGCCATCACCATGTTCGGCGGCATCATCGCGCTGGGCCTGGCCTCGGGCGTGAAGGTGGCCGAGCCGTCCGTGGTGGCCACGGACCTGCACGGGCCCGACGGGCAGCCGGTCGGCCCCGGCTACTACCAGCAGCCGATCATCTCGCAGGTGGCCGACGCGGTCTTCGGCGGCGGCTCGCTGCCGTTCGTCATCATCTCGGCGGTCACCGCGCTCATCCTGTTCCTGGCCGCCAACACCGCCTTCAACGGCTTCCCGGTGCTCGGCTCGATCCTGGCCCAGGACCGCTACCTGCCCCGCCAGCTGCACACCCGCGGCGACCGGCTCGCCTTCTCCAACGGCATCGTCATCCTGGCGCTGGGCGCCTGCCTGCTGCTGTGGGGCTTCGACGCCGACGTCAGCCGCCTGCTGAACCTGTACATCGTCGGCGTCTTCGTCTCCTTCACACTCAGCCAGATCGGCATGGTCATCCACTGGACCCGCCATCTCAAGACCGAGACCGACCCCAAGATCCGGCACCAGATGCACCGCTCGCGGGTGATCAACTTCTTCGGCGGCATCATGACCGGGCTGGTGCTGGTCGTCGTACTGCTGACCAAGTTCCTGGTCGGCGCCTGGATCGTGTGCTTCGCGATGCCGATCCTGTTCCTCATGATGAAGGCCATCAGGCGCCACTACGACAACGTGGCGGCCGAGCTGGAGATCACCGAGGAGTACGACGAGTCGACGCTGCCGGCGCGCAACCACGCGATCGTGCTCGTCTCCAAGATCCACAAGCCGACGCTGCGCGCGCTCGCCTACGCCCGCGCCACCCGGCCGTCCACGCTGGAGGCGATCACCGTCGGCGTCGAGGGCGCCGAGGCGCGGCAGCTCCAGGACGAGTGGGAGCGCCGGGGCATCCCGGTGCCGCTCAAGATGCTCGACTCGCCGTACCGGGAGATCACCCAGCCGATCCTCGACTACGTCAAGACGCTGCGCCGCCGCTCGCCGCGCGACGTGGTCACCGTGTTCATCCCCGAGTACGTGGTCGGGCACTGGTGGGAGCACCTGCTGCACAACCAGAGCGCGCTGCGGCTGAAGGCGCGGCTGCTGTTCAAGCCGGGCGTCATGGTGACGAGCGTGCCGTGGCAGCTCCATTCCTCCGACCGGCTCAAGGGCCGCCCCGAACCGGCCGCCCCGGGTGCCTCGCGCCGGGCGGGACATCAGGTGGTCCAGAAGCAGGTCAAGGCCGGAGACCACTCCGCGTAACGGACTAAGTCCGGAAAGTGGCAGTGCCGGTCAGGGCATAGGGTGTCCGTGTGGAACAGGCATCTCTCGAGCTGACGGTAGGTCCGGTCGCCCATGGCGGTTGGTGCGTGGCGCGCCATGACGGGCGCGTGGTGTTCGTACGCCACGCGCTGCCCGGCGAGCGGGTCATCGCCGAGGTCACCGAGGAGACGACCCGCTTCCTCCGGGCCGACGCCGTGCAGGTGCTGGAGCCGTCGCCCGACCGCGTGGTCCCGCCCTGCCCCTACGCGGGCCCCGGCCGCTGTGGCGGCTGCGACTGGCAGCACGCCACCCAGGAGGCCCAGCGTGGCCTCAAGGCCGCCGTGGTGGCCGAGCAGCTGAGCAGGCTGGCCGGCATCGAGCGCGAGATCGTGGTCGAGGAGGTGCCCGGCGCCAAGGACGGGCTCGGCTGGCGCACCCGCGTACAGTTCGCCGCCCGGCCCAGCGGCGAGCTCGGCTTCCGCAGGCACCGCTCGCACGACATCGAGGTCGTCGACGCCTGCCTGATCGCGCACCCGGAAGTGGAGGCCGTCGGCGCTGAGCAGCGCGAGTGGCAGGGCGCCTCCGCCGTCGAGGTGATCGCCTCCTCGACCGGCGACCGGGCCGTGGTGGTCAGGCCGCGCCCCAGGCGCAGCGTGACCGTGCCCGACCTCGACGCGCCCGCCTCGATCCTGCTCGACCAGGGCAAGGGCCACACCGTCCCGCGCAAGGGCTCGGGCGTGCTGCGCGAGCAGGTGGGCGACCGCGAGTTCAGGGTGGCGGGCAGCGGCTTCTGGCAGGTGCACCCGGGCGCCGCCGAGACCCTGCTGGACGCCGTCCTGTCCTACGCCGCGCCGGAGCCGGGGGAGTGGGCGCTGGACCTCTACTGCGGGGTCGGCCTGTTCGCCGCCGGCCTGGCGGAGGGCGTGGGGGAGCAGGGCGCGGTGTTCGGCCTGGAGTCGGAGGCGTCGGCCGTCCGCGACGCCCGCGCCAACCTGCGCGACCTGCCGCAGGCCCGGGTGGAGCGGGGACGGGTGGAGGAGGCGCTGGACCGGTTCCAGATCGAGCGGGCCGACATCGTCGTCGTCGATCCGCCCCGGTCGGGGCTGGGGCGCGACGTGGTCCACCGGATCACCGCGCTGGAGTCCTCGCGGATCGTCTACGTCTCGTGCGACCCGGCGACGCTGGCCCGCGACCTGGCCTGGTTCGGCGACGACGGCTACGGGCTGGTCGACCTGCGGGCCTTCGACGCCTTCCCGATGACCCACCATGTGGAGTGCGTGGCACTGCTGGCCAGGGGCTGACGCGGTTCTGGGAAGCTGACCGTCCTTACCTGGAGCTGTTCTTGGCAAGCACTTCGGACACCCGCCCGCCCATCGACGCCGCGCTCGTCAGGCGCCTGGTCGACGCCCAGTTCCCGCAGTGGGCCGAGCTGCCTCTGAAGCTGCTCGACCCGGCCGGCTCGGACCATGTGATCTACCGGCTGGGCGAGGAGCTGTCCGTCCGGCTGCCCCGCCACACCGGGGCCATCGGGCAGGCCAAGAAGGAGTACGAGTGGCTGCCCCGGCTCGCCCCGCACCTGCCGCTGGCCATCCCGGTGCCGGTGGGGGTGGGTGAGCCCGGCTACGGCTATCCCTGGCCGTGGGCGGTGTCGCGCTGGCTGGACGGCGAGGTGGCGACCGTCGAGACCCTGGCCTCCTCTTGTGAGGCCGCTGTCGAACTGGCGGACTTCCTTACTGCCCTTCAGCGGTTCGCGCCCGGGGACATCCCGGCCGCGCGTACCCGAGAGGACCTCACCGGGCGACCACTGGCAGACCGGGACCGCGCCACGCGTGCCGCCATCGCGCAGGTGGGCACCACGTCGGGAGCCGCGTCTGGAGCCGCGTCTGGAGCGGCGTCGGGCGCCGCGGTCGACGCTGCTTTGGGTGCCGTTTTCGACGCCGCGGCCATGACCGAGCTGTGGGAGGCCGCGCTGAGCGTGCCCGGATGGGATCGCCCTCCGGTCTGGTTCCACGGCGACTTCCACACCGGCAACCTGCTGACCGCCGACGGCCGCCTCAGCGCGGTCATCGACTTCGGCGAGCTCGGCATCGGCGACCCGGCCCGCGACCTGACCATCGCCTTCACCCTGATGTCGGCCGAGAGCCGGGCCGCTTTCCGTGCGGCGCTCGGCGTGGACGACGACACCTGGACCCGCGGCCGCGGCTGGGCGCTGGCCACCGGCCTGAACGCCTACACCTCCTACGCCGCCACCAACCCCCGGGTCGCCGCGCAGACCACCCGCCAGATCACCGAGGCACTCATCGGCTAGCGTCTCTCCGGCCCTCTCAGGAGGTGAGCGGGTGAAAGTGAGATTCCGCGAGCCGGGCGGGCGCCGCACGGCTGGCCAAGATCGAGCCCCGGCCGGCCTTCGACCTGATCGGGTAGGCGGCTCACGCCTTCGGGGGCAGGCCGCCGAGCCAGCGTTTCGCCGCGCGTGCCGTACGCAAGCGGATCACCGTCACCTCCGGATGGCGGGTGACGAGGTCGGCGGTCTGCGTTCTGCGGCGCTGGTGGTGCGTCCACGCCCACCGGATCGGGTGGTCGGGTTCGAGCCAGGAGCTCCAGTCCTCCCGGTTGCCGTTCCACAGCTCGCGCCGGGTGATGGCGCGGCCGAGTGAGCGGCGTACGACCCGCCACATCACGGTGCGGCGCGGCAGGTCCAGCCAGACGGCCGTGTCGGTGCGCTGCCAGAGGAGGTCGCCCAGGAAGCGGTGGTACTGGTCCTCGGTCACCCACTGCTCGCCCCGGCTGAACTCGTCCACATCGGCCTCGAACTCCGGCCGCTTGACCCAGCCGGGACCGTGATGCAGGGCGTCGAGCTCGTGGCGGGGCAGGCCGAGCCGGGCGGCCAGCCTCCTGGCGAGCGTCGTCTTGCCCGACCCGGAGATGCCGCAGACGATGATCCTGTTCACCGTCCTAGTTTGACGGCACGCGGAATTGGGTGCTGGATGGGATGACCATGAACCCGCCCACCGAACCGGACGGCCGCCTGACGGCGTTCGGCAACCAGTTGATCGAGGTGCACCTCTGGCTCCGTGAGGAGCTGGCCCGGCTGCGCGAGGACGTGTACGCCCATCCCGAGCGGCCGCGGGAGCTGCGGGCCCACTGCCTGACGTTCTGCTCGGCCGTGACCAAGCACCACAGCGGTGAAGACGAAGGGGCCTTCCCCGCTCTGGCGGAGCAGTTCCCCGAGCTGCGGCCCGTACTCGATGAGCTGGCCCGTGACCACCGGCAGGTGGCCGACATCATGCGGGAGCTGCAGGAGCTGCTCGGCGACCTGGAGGCGGATCCCGAACGGGTGCGGGCCGACCTGGACGGTCTGGCCGCCCTGCTGGAGTCCCACTTCGTCTACGAGGAGAGGCGGCTCATCTCGGCGCTCAACGCGCTGGACGCCCCCGGGTGGCGTGCGGCCGCGCCCGCCTTCCTCAGCCGGGGACAGATGGGGTAGCGGGAGTGTGATCGCGCCGCCTCGCGTGGTTCGGAGGCTCAGGCGAAGCGTTCGATCGTGACGGGGATCAGGCCCTGCTCGCGGATCGCCTGCCGGTGGTGGTGGAGCAGGGCCCCGATGGCGGACTCCGGGCCGGCCCCCAGGCGTACGGTCACGTCCAGACACCAAGCGATCCCCGGCCCGATCCGGCGCAACTCCCAGGTGAAGGTGTGACCCGCGGCGGTCGCCGTCGCCGTGCCGACCACGCGGGCCAGGGGGTCGTCGATCGGCTCCAATCCCAGGGCCGAGCGAATGTTCCCCAAGTTGTGCGGTTCCCCGGCGAACAGGATGCGGTAGTGGCGTGACCCGGTCGTGCCCAGGTCGAGCGGGGCGGCGGCCGGTAACGGCTGGCGTTCGCGGAACAGGGCGCGGATCTCGGCCTCCTGCGGCAGCTCGCCCCCGCCGCCCGCCTGGTAGGCCCGGCCCGCGTCGTGACGGCTCACCGCGGTCACCCGTGCCCGCAGGTGGGCGTCGGTACGGATGTCGCGGCTCGATGCGGGCGAACTCCGCCAGGCACCGGCCGCCGCCGACCACTCGGCACTGTCGATGGCAGCCGCGGTGTAGTCGTCGCAGAGCACGAACTCCTCGACCAGGATCCCCAGGGGCGGTGCTCCAGAATCTCCGCCGTCCGTCTCAGCCAAGATCAGGTAGTAGTCCAGCAGGGCATCGTCCGCGACCTCGTCGCTGCCGAGCTCTTGGACGCACCGCCGCATAGCCTGCCTCCTGCGCTCTGTTCCACTACGGACCCGAAGATATGC
Source organism: Nonomuraea sp. NPDC049129 (assembly GCF_040648495.1). NCBI lineage: Bacteria > Bacillati > Actinomycetota > Actinomycetes > Streptosporangiales > Streptosporangiaceae > Nonomuraea > Nonomuraea sp. NPDC049129. The sequence continues at coordinate 331,578 of NZ_JBEZDU010000002.1, forward strand.
CATCGCTCGGCTGAAGGCCGAGTTTGGAGCACTTGCAGGTGAGAGGCCGAGAGAACGAAATCCTCCCGGCTTCTCGGCCGCAGCGCCTCTCGGGCCCGGTCTCCCGGTCGCGGCGCGTAGCGGGTGGGTCGGGCCGGCCTGGTTACTTGATCGACCTGATGAACTCTTCATAAACGGCATCCGGCACGATGACAGGGTGCACGTGCGGATTCTTGCTGTCGCGTATCGCGACACGGCCGCCCCGCAGCCGGGCGACTTCGACGCAAGAGCCATTGTTGCTGCACCGGCTTGATCGCTGCCAGGCGGCCGTCAGCAGGTCTTTTTCCATTATGTGGACTCCCGTGGTGAATGGTGATTTTCCTGCGCCATTGCAGGTCTCCATCGCTGTCGATCGTGGCGCGCGATCAGGTCGCGAGTGAGCTCGGGCGTCAGGGCGTGATCTGCCAGATTCTCGAAGGCACGTTGAAATTGATAGATATGTGTCTCATCTGTGCTGATCGTCCCGGAGCCTACGTTGTCCATGTAGAGCAGCCGCTGCTCGACCTCTTCACCCGGAGAAAGCTTGATAAGAAGGAAGGAGCCGTCCATGATCTCGCGGTCGGCGTCCAGCGGCAAAACGCGGAGAGTTACGTTGGGAAGTTCAGATATTTCGAGCAATCTAACCAGCTGGGCGTGCATCACAGTGGCGTCACCGATGCGCCGCAGCAAGACGGACTCATCGATAATGGTATTGAGCTGAAGCGGGTGATCGGAGGTCACGCGATCCTGGCGGCGCATGCGGAGGGTTACGCGCTCCTCGAGCTCGCGCGGCGTCAGGGTGCTCTCGATTCTTTTCCAAGCGTTCAAGAGGCATCGCGCGTAGTCCGCAACCTGGAATAATCCCGGTACAACCCGTATTTCCCATTCCTCGATCAGGTCGGCGACGGCTTCGAAATCCAGGTACTGATGAAAATCATTGGGCGGCGTCGAGGAGGCGCGCCACCATGGATGCGCGGGGGAATGATCAAGCAAGGTCACCAGTCGCTGACGATCAGCGGCGGTGGCCTGGTACAGGTTGAGCAGGATGTCGAGATCCTCCGCTGAAATTCCGATACGCGCGTTCTCGATCCGGCTCACCTTGGAGGTGGACCATCCCAAACGCGCCTTGAGGTCTTCGCCGGTCAGAAAAGCACTTTCGCGCATCCTGCGGAGTTCGGCGGCCAGCATCCGGCGCTGGATCGACGGCGATCTAGGCAAGTTGCCGCTCCGCGGACTCGCGGAAGCCCAGCGTGTGCCCGGTCATCGTTGACCTTCTCCCAGACGTAAGGAAAGCATCTCTGCATGCAACCTTGCATGCAGAGTTAGCGTAGCTCACTCTGGGCTTAGGAGGCAGGATGACTCGCGCGGAATCCCGATAGGCCGACCGTCCCGCCTCCCACCTCAGGGCGGACTGAGATCAGGCAGGGTCGAATGGCAGCTAATGGTGGCGAAACACCTGCCGTGAATAACTGCCCGGCCCCTCGCAGACCTCGTGGAAGGACGCTTTACAGCACGGTCGGCGGCGGAGTTGCGGTGACCGCTGTCTTCTTCGGCGGTGCCTTGCCGATCGCGCTGCTGGTCGTAGGCGTGGCGCTGATGGTCGTTCTGGGAATAGTGGCATGCGCACTACTCGGCAGGGGAGATGATCGGACCCCGTTCGAGCGTCTGATGTTCCTGCTCGGTCTGTTACTTGGTGATCCCGAGGGAATGCTGCTTGATATGCATAGAACCGGCTATAACAACAGGATTCGGGCGTCCCTTTCGGCGGTTGACAGCCCAGCCAAAGATGAGGCGTCGGGTTGACGGGGGAAACGCCCTCGCTGTCAGAGCCACCCCATCCGCTGAGCCGTACGGATGGCTTCGAGCCGGTTCTGGGCGTTCAGCTTGGTCATCGCGCTGGACAGGTAGTTGCGCACAGTGCCCTCAGTCAGGTGCAGCTCAGCCGCGATCCGCGCGATCGTGGCCCCGTCGTCGGCCAGGCGCAGGGCGTCCCGTTCCCGTTCGGTGAGGGGGCTGTCGCCCGCGGCCATGGCCGCCGCCGCGAGTTCGGCGTCCAGGTAGCGGCCGCCCGACTGCACCTTGCGGATCGCCATGGCCAGTTCCTCTGCCGAGGCGTCCTTGCCGAGGAAGCCGCTCACCCCCGCCGCCATCGCCCTGCGCAGGTAGCCGGGCCGACCCAGGCTGGTCAGGATGACGATCTTGCACATGGAGCTGATCTGCTCCGCCGCGCTCAGCCCGTCCATGCCGGGCATCTCGATGTCGAGTACGGCCACGTCGGGGCGGTGTTCGACGACGGCGGCCAGCACCTCGTCGCCCCGGCCGACCTGGGCGATCACCTCGATGCCCGCCTCCAGGTCGAGCAGGGCCGCCAGGGCGCCGCGGATCAGGTGCTCGTCGTCGGCCAGCAGTACGCGCGTCGTCATGCCGGAACCGCCGCCCTGAGCAGGTAGGCGCCGTCGTCCGTAGGCGCCGCCGACAGCGTGCCGCCCGCGGCGCTGAGCCGCTGCGACAGGCCGCCGAGCCCGTCCGGCGCGTGGTCGCTCACCGGCCCGTCGACCCCGTCGTTGGACATCTCCAGCACCCCGTCCTCGATCGTTATCGTGCAATGTCCGGCTTTGCTGTGCTTGAGGATGTTGGTGGCGCCTTCGCGGACCACGGTGGCCAGCAGCGTGCGGGTCTCGGCGGTCAGCGAGCCCGTGTCCGTCCGGACGACGCAGCGTACGTCCGCCGCCTCCAGCACCGCCCGCACGCTGGCCAGGACCTCGTCGAGGTCCACGGCACGATAGTTCTGCACGGTGGACCGCACCTCGCGCAGCGTCTGCCTGGCCAGGTCGCGTACCTCGAACATCTCGCCCGCCGCCGCCGAGGGATCCTCGCGCAGCGTCTGGGAGGCGGCCCCGGCCCTGGCCGAGATGTCGGCGAGGCTCTGGCCGAGCAGGTCGTTCAGGTCGCGGGCGAAGCGCAGGCGTTCCTCCGACACCGCGAGCCTGGCCCTGGCCTCCTGGCCCTCGTGGGCGTCCCTGGCCACGCGCCACAGCCACAGGTTCACCCGGACGCCGCCGGTGATGAGGGCGGTGAGGATGGTCTGGACGAGGAGGACCTCGATCTGGAACCCGGCGGCGAGCGTGACGTACGCGTTGAGGACCACGATCGACCCGGCGGCCAGCACGATGATGGTGCGCCTGCGGACGAACGGGGCGAGCATTCCCAGAAACACTGGGATCGCCCAGACCAGTGCTAAGACGGCCAGGGGCAGCGTGACGACCCCGGCGACCACCAGGATCACGGTCGGCCGCGGGCCGCCCCTGACGGCGATCCTGAACGCGCGAGTGGCCAGCCCGAGCAGGACGAGGAGCAGGACGGCCGCCGTTATCACCAGGGCCGCGGGAATGCCCGCACTCCACTGGACGTACAGCTGGTAGAGCCCGAGCAGGGCGAGCAGGTTGGCGATATCGGCGGTGTAGACGATCAGCCAGCGCACCTTGTCGAGCCGGCTCGCCCGCCGAAGCCGGCCGCTCACCGCCCTCATGCGGACACCGCCGCCCGCAAAAGGAACTCGCCCGAGGGTGTGGCGGCCGTCGTGAACGAGCCGCCCGCGGCCGACATGCGCTCGGCCAGGCCACGGAGCCCGCTCCCGTCCGGGCCGCTGGTGGCGGGCCCGCGCACGCCGTCGTTGCGCATCTCCAGCACGCCACCGTCGATGACGATCGCGCAGCGCGTGGCCGTACTGTGCTTGAGCACGTTGGTGCCTCCCTCGCGCACCGCCCAGGCGAGCAGCGTACGGGCGGCGGGGGACAGGTCGTCGGTCCTGGCCTCGATGACGCACCGCGCGCCCGCCGCCTCCAGCGCGGCGCGCACCCCGGCGAGCTCCTCGTCCAGGTCGAGCACCCGGTAGCCGTCCACGGCCACCTGCACCTCGGCGAGCGATTCGGCGGCCAGGCGGCGTACGTCGGCCATCTCGGCCGCCGCCTTGCCCGCGTCGATGGTGGCCAGTTTGGCGGCCAGTTCGCTCTTCAGCGTGAGGACGGACAGGCTGTGGCCGAGCAGGTCGTGCAGGTCGCGGGCGAAGCGCAGCCGCTCGTTCGACACGGCCAGGGTGGCCTTGGCCTCCCGGCTGTCGTACGCCTCCCTGAGCGTCCACCACAGCCAGCGCCAGAGCTTCATGGTGCCGGGCAGCAGCACGGCGGACACCGTGAGGGAGAGCACAAGGGTCAGCCACGGCTGGTCGCCGACCGCCGACACATAGAAGGTGGTCAGCGCGACCAGCGCGGCGCCCACGCAGACCGTCGCCCACAGCGGGACGTAGAGGGCGAGGGCCGAGAGAAAGAAGCACCCGGCCATCTCCCACGACCCGGTGGCGCCGGAGGACGGCGCGAGCGCCACCGCGCTCGCGGAGAACAGCCCGCACGCGACCAGCTTCGCGGTGGGACGTGGCCGGTCGTCGTAGGCGTCGCGCAGGATCAGGGGGAGGAACGCCAGCGCGGCCAGGGCGCACACCTCGATGGCCACCGCGTGCGCTACGGAGATCCGCCCCTCGCCGGCCGAGGTGAGGACCAGCATCGAGAGCATGAAGCCCATCACGGCGAACGTGGCGTCCATCCAGTAGAGGAGGATCTTCTTCGCCGTCTCCGGACGGGTCGCCATCTCACCCCTCTCGCCGACAAAAGCCACGTTGCTCAGAAAATCCTATGGCCGTCGCGGGGGCGGTGGGGTGGGGCAGGGGCATTCTCCGGGTGTCGTCCATTGTGTGGTGGTACGTAAGCGGATAATGAGGCTTATGAAGTTGCGGATCTTCACTGAGCCCCAGCAGGGTGCCACCTACGACGACCTGCTCACCGTCGCCCAGGCCACGGAACGGCTGGGTTTCGACGCGTTCTTCCGGTCTGACCATTACATGCGCATCGGGGAAGGGGAGCCGGGGCCCGGGTCGACCGACGCCTGGCTCACGCTGGCCGCGCTGGCCAGGGAGACCTCCACGGTCAGGCTCGGCACACTGGTGAGCCCGGCCACGTTCCGGCTGCCGGGGCCGCTGGCCATCAGCGTCGCGCAGGTGGACCAGATGAGCGGCGGCCGGGTCGAGCTGGGCTTCGGCACCGGCTGGTTCGAGGAGGAACACCGCTCGTACGGCATCCCGTTCCCGCCGGTGGGGGAGCGGTTCGGCCGGTTCGAGGAGCAGCTGGAGATCATCCTGGGGCTGTGGACAGCGGAGAAGGGCTACTCCTTCGAGGGCAGCTACTACCGGCTCGTCGACTCCCCGGCGCTGCCCAAGCCGATCCAGCGCCCGCACCCGCCGGTCATCATCGGCGGGGTCGGCGCCAAGCGCACGCCCCGGCTGGCGGCCGCCTTCGCCGACGAGTACAACGTGCCGTTCAGGACGCTGTCCGAGACGAGCGAGGCATATGCCCGGGTGCGGGAGGCGAGCGCGGAGACCGGCCGTACCGTGCTCCTGTCGGCGGCGCAGACCGTCTGCGTCGGCCGCGACCAGGCCGAGATCGAACGGCGCGCGGCCGCCATCGGGCAGGATCTGGCCGGGCTGCGCACGGGCGGACTCGCGGGAACCCCGGCCGAGGTGATCGACAAGATCGGCCAGCTGGGCGAGCTCGGTGCCGAGCGGGTCTACCTCCAGGTCATGGATCTGTCCGACCTCGAACACCTCGAGCTGATCGCGGCCGAGGTACTGCCACACGTCTGACATAACCGTTAGCGCCCCTTTGTTGGACTGCGGCACACTTGGCCCGTGCTGCTGACCATTACGACCACCGCCACACCCGCCACCGACCTGGGCTTTCTCCTGCACAAGCATCCTGATCGGGTGCAGGAGTTCGACCGGTCGTTCGGCACGGCCACGGTCTTCTATCCGGAGTCGGGCGAGGGGCGCTGCACGGCCGCGCTGCTGCTCGAGGTCGACCCGATCGCGCTGGTCCGGTCACGCGGCAAGAACTCGCCCGACTTCAGCCTGTCCCAGTACGTCAACGACCGGCCCTACGCCGCCTCCTCGCTGCTGGCCGTGGCCCTGGGCGACGTCTTCCGCACCGCGCGGGCCGGGCGCTGCAAGGCCAGGCCGGACCTGCCGGGCCGGCCGATGCCGCTGGAGATCCGGCTGCCGGCGCTGCCCTGCCGCGGCGGGCCCGAGCTGGCGGTCCGGCTGTTCGAGCCGCTCGGCTGGACCGTCGAGGCGAAGGCCGTACCCCTGGACGAGGGTTTTCCCGAGTGGGGCGACTCGCGTTACGTCCGGCTGACGCTCAGCGGGACCGTCCGGCTGGCCGACGCGCTCAATCACCTGTACGTGCTGCTGCCCGTGCTCGACGACGGCAAGCACTACTGGATCGCGCCCGACGAGGTCGACAAGCTGGTCAGGGCCGGTGAGGGCTGGCTGTACGGGCACCCGGAGCGCGGCCTGATCATGCGCCGCTACCTGGGCCGCCGCTGGGCGCTGGCCCGGACGGCGCTGGCCAGGCTGGCCGAGCTGGGCGACGAGACCGAGGAGCAGCTGGAGCCCGCGGTCGACGAGGACGCGGCGGCGGGGGAGACCGCGGCCGACGAGGCGGCGGCCGTGGAGGCCGCGGCCCAGGGCGACGTGCCGGAGGTCAAGCCGAGGGCGCTGAACGTCAGGCGGCGCGAGGCCGTACTGGAGACCCTGGAGGACCTCGGCGCGACCAGCGTGCTCGACCTCGGCTGCGGGCAGGGCGAGCTGGTCGGCGCGCTGCTGGCCAGGCCCAGGTTCGCCAGGGTCGCCGGGATGGACGTCTCGGCCATGGCGCTCACCATCGCCGCGCGCAAGCTCAAGCTGGACCGGATGCCCGACGGCAAGCGGGCCAGGCTGACGCTGTTCCAGGGCGCGCTCACCTACACCGACAAGCGGCTGACCGGCTATGACGCCGCCGTGCTCATGGAGGTGGTCGAGCACGTCGACCCGCCGCGCCTGGCGGCGCTCGAACGCGTCGTGTTCGGCCACGCCCGGCCCCAGCACGTGCTCGTCACCACCCCGAACATCGAGTACAACCCCCGCTACGAGTTCCTGACCGGACTGCGCCACCGCGACCACCGTTTCGAGTGGACCCGCGCCGAGTTCGCCGTGTGGGCCGAGCGGGTGGCCGAGCAGTACGGATACCAGGTCACCTACAAGCCCGTCGGCGACGACGACCCCGAGGTCGGGCCGCCCACCCAGATGGGAGTGTTCACCCGATGAGCCCGATCAGCGTTCCCGAGCTGTCCCTCGTGGTGCTCGTCGGTGTGTCGGGCAGCGGGAAGTCGACGTTCGCCGCCAAGCACTTCAAGCCGACGCAGGTCATCTCGTCCGACTTCTGCCGCGGCCTGGTCGCCGACGACGAGAACGACCAGTCGGCCACCCCCGCCGCCTTCGACCTGCTGCACCACATCGTCGGCGTACGCCTGGCCAGGGGGCTGTTCACCGTGGTCGACGCCACGAACGTCCAGTACCCGGCCCGTCGCAGCCTCATCGAGCTGGCCAAGAAGCACGACGTGCTGGCCGAGGCGATCGTGCTGGACACCCCCGAGGAGGTGGCGATCGAGCGCAACGCCGGCCGCCCCAACCGCGACTTCGGGCCCGGCGTGGTGATCCGCCAGCGCAAGGACCTGCGCCGCTCGCTGGGCAAGATCTCCCGCGACGGCTTCAGGAAGGTGCACGTGCTGCGCGGCCTGGAGGCCATCGAGAACGCGGAGCTGTCGTACGAGAAGGCGTGGAGCGACAAGCGCGAGCTGACCGGCCCGTTCGACGTCATCGGCGACATCCACGGCTGCCGTTCGGAGCTGGAGACGCTGCTGGAAAGCCTGGGCTGGCAGATCGAGCGCGTCGAGGGCAAGGCGGTGACCGCTCAGCACCCGGCCGGTCGTACGGCGGTTTTCGTCGGCGACCTGGTCGACCGTGGCCCCGACACGCCGGGTGTGCTCCGCCTGGTCATGGGCATGGTCGCGGCCGGCACCGCGATCTGCGTCGCGGGCAACCACGAGGCGAAGCTGGTGCGCGCGCTGAACGGCCGCAAGGTCAAGGTCGCGCACGGCCTCCAGGAGTCGCTCGACCAGCTCGCCGCCGAGCCGCCGGAGTTCGTCGAGCGGGCCCGTACCTTCATGGAGGGCCTGATCAGCCACTACCGGCTCGACGGCGGCCGGCTCGTCGTCGCGCACGCCGGGCTCAAGGAGGCCTACCACGGCCGCGCGTCGGGCCGCGTCCGCTCCTTCGCCCTATATGGCGACACGACGGGCGAGACCGACGAGTACGGCCTGCCGGTCCGCTACCCCTGGGCCGAGGAGTACCGCGGCCGGGCCATGGTCGTCTACGGCCACACGCCCACGATCAAGGCCGAGTGGGTCAACAACACGATCTGCCTCGACACCGGCTGCGTCTTCGGCGGCACGATGACCGCGCTGCGCTACCCGGAACGCGAGCTGGTCTCCGTCCCCGCCGAGAAGGTCTGGTACGAATCGGTCAAGCCGCTCGGCGGCGGGCCCGCCCGCGACCCGGGCATGCTCGACATCGGCGACGTCCAGGGCACCAGGCACATCGAGACCCGGTTCGGCACCCGCGTGAAGGTGATGGAGGAGAACGCGGCCGCCGCCCTGGAGATCATGAGCAGGTTCGCCGTGGACCCGCGCTGGCTGGTCTACCTCCCGCCGACCATGGCCCCGCCCGAGACCTCCGCGCTCGACGGCTACCTGGAGCACCCGCACGAGGCGTTCGAGGAGTTCGCCGCCGCCGGGGTGAGCGAGGTCGTGTGCGAGGAGAAGCACATGGGCTCGCGGGCCGTCGCCGTGCTCGCCAGGACCCCCGAGGTGGCCGCGGCCCGGTTCGGCGTGACCGACGGCTCGGCGGGCGCCGTCTACACGCGTACCGGTCGTCCGTTCTTCGACGACATGGCGCCGCTGGTGGACCGGCTGCGCGAGGCGTGCGAGCCGCTCTGGGCCGAGCTCGGCTCCGACTGGGTGGCGCTCGACTGCGAGCTGCTGCCTTGGTCGGCCAAGGCGGGCGAGCTGATCAGGAGCCAGTACGCCTCCGTCGGCGCGGCGGCGCGGGCGGCGCTGCCCGAGGCCATGTCGGCTCTGGAGGCGGCCGCCGGGCGCGGGCTGGATGTGGGCGGGCTGCTCGCCCGCACTCGACGCCGCACCGACAACGCTGCCCTGTTCCGCGACGCCTATGCGCGTTATTGCTGGCCGGTCGACGGCCTGGAGGGGGTACGGGTGGCGCCGTTCCAGATCCTGGCCTGCGAAGGCCGGGCCACGGCGCTGGAGCCGCACGCCTGGCACCTGGCGAAACTCGCCCTGCTGGACTCGCCGCTGATCACCCACACCAGGCACCTGTTCGTCTCCCTCGACTCGCCGCGGGCGCGGGCCGAGGCGGTCGAGTGGTGGTCGTCGCTCACGGCGGCGGGCGGCGAGGGCATGGTGGTCAAACCCGCTCAGTACGTGGCAGGGCGGGTCCAGCCCGGAGTGAAGGTACGCGGCCGCGAATACCTGCGGATCATCTACGGCCCCGACTACACCGAGTCGCTCGACGTCCTGCGCAGGCGCTTCCTCGGCAAGAAGCGGTCCATGGCGCTGCGCGAGTACGCGCTCGGCCTGGAGGCTCTGTCGCGCTTGGCCGACGGCGACGCGGGCTGGCGGGTCCACGAGCCGGTTTTCGGGGTACTCGCCCTGGAATCCGAGCCGGTGGACCCTCGGCTCTAGTTTTTGAGTAATCATGGCCGTACGTGGAGTGACTACGGGTAAATCCCCATTTCGGGGAGGAGGCCCGCATGGCTACTCAGTCCGGCCACCAGGAGAACCTCGGCCACGTCGTCTTCATCACGGCGGCGGCGGCCATCGGCGGGTTCCTGTTCGGCTACGACAGCGCCGTGATCAACGGCGCTGTTGTCGGCATCCAGAAGTACTTCCACGTCGGCCCGGTGGAGATCGGGATCGTGGTGGCCATCGCGCTGCTCGGCTCCGCCATCGGCGCCTGGATCGCGGGCCGGCTGGCCGACTGGTGGGGACGTACCAGGACCATGCAGGTGGCGGCCATCCTCTTCTCCGCCAGCTCGATCGGGCAGATGCTGCCCTTCGCCCTGTGGGACCTGGCCTTCTGGCGGATCCTGGCGGGTATCGCGATCGGGATGGCCTCGGTGCTCGGCCCGGCCTACATCGCCGAGGTGTCGCCGCCTGCCTACCGGGGCCGGCTCGGTTCGTTCCAGCAGCTCGCGATCGTGCTGGGCATCGCGTGCTCGCAGCTGGTCAACTACGCCTTCGTCCGGCTGGCGAAGGGTGACGTCAACAACCCGCTGTGGGGCCTGCAGGCCTGGCAGTGGATGCTGGGCGCGTGCGTCGTGCCCGCCCTGCTTTACCTGCTGTTCGCCTCGACCATCCCTGAGTCGCCCCGGTACCTGATCGCGGTCGGCCGGATCAGGCAGGCCCGCATGGTGCTGGCCGAGGTCGAGGGCGAGCACGTAGATCTGGACGCCCGGGTGGCGGAGATCCACCAGGTCCTCAGGACCGAGGAAAGGACCACGATCAAGGAGCTGCGCGGGCCCGCCCTCGGGCTGCTGCCGATCGTCTGGATCGGCATCGCCCTGTCGGTCTTCCAGCAGTTCGTCGGCATCAACGTGATCTTCTACTACTCGTCGGTGCTCTGGCAGTCGGTGGGCATCACCCAGGCCAACTCGCTGCTGATCAGCTTCTCCAGCTCGGTCATCAACATCATCGGTACGTTCATCGCGATCTCGCTGGTCGACAAGATCGGGCGCAAGCCGCTGCTGCTCATCGGCTCGGCCGGCATGGCCATCGCGCTGGGCACGGCCGCGTGGGCGTTCTCCTACGCCCGCGGGCTCAGCCTGCCCGCCCCGCAGGGACCCATCGCGCTGGTCGCGGCCAATGTGTTCGTCCTGTTCTTCGCGCTGTCGTGGGGTGTCGTGGTGTGGGTGCTCCTGGGGGAGATGTTCCCCAACCGCATCCGGGCCGCCGCCCTGGGCGTGGCCGCCTCGGCGCAGTGGATCGCGAACTGGGCGATCACGGTGACGTTCCCGGCCCTGGGGAAGTGGAACCTGCCTCTCACGTACGCCATGTACTCCTTCTTCGCCGTGCTGTCGTTCCTGTTCGTCGCCAAGTTCGTCAAGGAGACCAAGGGGCGCAAGCTGGAGGAGATGGGTTAGCGTCCGGTGCGTGATTGACGACGTGCTCGGTCCCTCGGTCGAGGTGTTGTTCTGCGGGATCAATCCCGGGCTGATGTCGGAGGCCACCGGTCATCACTTCGCCCGCCCCGGCAACCGGTTCTGGCCCGCGCTGCATCTGTCCGGGTTCACGCCCCGGCTGCTCGCCCCGGCCGAGCAGCACCTCCTGCCGTCGTACGGGCTGGGCATCACGAACGTGGTCGCCCGGCCCAGCGCCAAGGCGTCGGAGCTGACCCGTGAGGAGCTGATCGAGGGCGGAGCCCGGCTGGCCGGGCTGGTGGCGTCGGTGCGGCCCCGGGCGCTGGCCGTGCTGGGGATCTCGGCGTACCGGACGGCTTTCGCCCGGCCGAAGGCGCGGATCGGTCTCCAGCCCGAGCCGGTGGGCGGCGTGCCGGTGTGGGCGCTGCCGAACCCGAGCGGCCTCAACGCCCACTGGACCCTGGCCGGCATCGCCGCCGAATTGCGGCTGCTGCGCGAGCACATCGGGTGGCCTTCGCGCAACTCTTGACGATCTCAGAGCTCGCTCCCTACTATCGGGTAACTCTTTAATGATCAACGCAATCCCCGTTTACGGTTCAACCACTTCCAGGTAGGCGGGAGTGGGCTTCGCCGTAGCCTCGTAGGGAAATATCGCATGACAGATGACTATGACGTCGTCATAGTCGGCGCAAGCATTTCCGGGTGCGCCGGCGCGATACTGTTCGCGAATCTGGGAGCTCGCGTCGCGCTCTTGGAAAAGCATTCCGGCATGGACGCGTACAAGGTGTTGTGCACCCATACGCTGCAACCGAGTTGCCTGCCGGTCATCAAGACGCTGGGCCTGCTGCCACTGCTCGAAGAGGCCGGGGCGCACCGGCACGTCACCCACCTGTGGACCCCCTGGGGCTGGATCGAGCCGCGCCCCGCGCCCGGCGCGGAGCCGCTTCCGCACGGACTCAACATCCGGCGCCAGACCCTGGACCCCTTGCTCAGACGGCTCGCCGCCGAGACACCGGGAGTCGACCTCCGGCTCGGCCAGAACGTCAACGGGCTCCTGGAGGAGGACGGCCGCTTCACCGGAGTCCGCGTCACCGCCAACGGCGTCGAGACCCGGCTGACGGCGCGGCTGGTCGTGGGCGCGGACGGGCGCAACTCGACCGTGGGCGCACTCAGCGGGCTGCCCGTCAGGCTCAGCGCCAACAACCGGCTGGGCTTCTTCGCCCAGTACCGTGGCCTGCCGGACGACGCGCCGAGCCGGGTGTGGTTCCTCGACCCGGACACCGCCTTCGCCTTCCCCAACGACAACGGCGTCACCGTGATCTCCTGCTCGCCCAGCAAGGAACAGCACAGCTCCGCCTTCCGCGCCGACCTCGAAGGCAGCTTCGAACGGTTCGTCCGCGCCCTGCCCGACGCGCCCCGCATCGACGAGGCCGAACGCGTCTCCAAGATCGTCGGCACGCTCGACCTGCCCAACGTCTACCGCAAGCCGTACGGACCGGGGCTCGCCCTGGTCGGCGATGCGGCCCTGGCCACCGACCCGCTGTGGGGAGTCGGGTGCGGCTGGGCGTTCCAGTCCGCGCAGTGGCTGGTGGACGCGGTCGGGGGCGCCGTGGCGAGCCAGGGCGACGTGTTGCCGGGCCTGGCGGAATACGGCAAAGCGCACCGCGCGGCCCTGGACAGCCATCACAAGCTGATGGAGGACTATTCGGCCGTACGGCCGTTCAACGTCTTCGAGCGGCTGCTGCTTTCCGCGGCGGCCCGCGACGCCGGAGCGGCCAGGCATTATTACGACTTCGCCTCCCGGCTCATCGACGTCAAACAGTTCGCGTCACCGGGCTCGCTGCTGCGCGCGGCGCGGGTCAACGCATTCCACCGCCTCCGCAACGGCAAAACGAATTCGATTTGAGGACGCCCGTGACTTCTCGTATCGCCGTAGTAGGAATGGCATGCCGTTTTCCCGACGCCGCCACCGCCGGTGAGCTGTGGGACAACGCGCTGGCGGGCCGCAGGTCGTTCCGGCGGCTGCCCCCGGAACGCATCCGGCTGTCCGACTACTGGTCCGCGGACCGTTCGGCGCCCGACCACTTCTACACGACCGAGGCGGCGCTGTTACGCGACTGGGAGTTCGACCGGCTGCGCTTCAAGGTGGCCGGTACGACCTTCCGCAATACCGACATGGTGCACTGGCTCGCCCTGGAGGTGGCCGCCGAGGCGCTCGCGGACGCCGGGTTCCCCGACGGCAAGGGCGCGCCGCACGAGACCACCGGCGTGGTCATCGGCAACTCGCTCACCGGCGAGGGCCAGCGCGCGGCGGGGATCAGGCTGCGCTGGCCGTACGTACGCCGCATCGTTGCCAACGCCCTGGAGGGCAAGCTGGACACCGAGCAGCTCACCGAGCTGCTCGGCCGGATGGAGCACGACTACAAGGCGCCGTTCCCGGTGCCCGACGGCGACTACCTGGCCGGCGGCCTGTCCAACACGATCGCCGGACGCATCTGCAACCACTTCGACCTCAACGGCGGCGGCTACGCCGTCGACGGAGCCTGCGCCTCGTCGCTGCTGGCGCTCACCACCTCCTGCAACGCGCTGGTCTCCGGCGACCTCGACGTCGCGGTGGCCGGCGGGGTGGACATCAGCATCGACCCGAACGAACTGATCGGCTTCTCCAGGGCCGGCGCGCTCGCCGTCGACGAGATGCGCGTGTACGACCAGCGGTCCGCCGGTTTCTGGCCTGGTGAAGGCTCCGGCATGGTCGTGCTGATGCGCGAGGAGGACGCCGTCGCCAGGGGCCACCGCATCCACGCCCTCATCGCCGGCTGGGGCGTCTCCTCCGACGGAGCGGGCGGGATCACCCGGCCGGAGTCCGATGGCCAGCGGCTCTGCCTCGACCGCGCCTACGAGCGCGCCGGGTTCGGCATCGAAGAGGTGCCGTACTTCGAAGGGCACGGCACCGGCACCGCCGTCGGCGACGCCGCGGAGCTGGAGACGATCTCCGAGGCGCGAAAGGCGGCCGCTCCGGCCGCGCGGCCCGCAGTCATCGGCTCGATCAAGGCGAACATCGGCCACACGAAGGCGGCCGCCGGGATGGCCGGCCTGATCAAGGCGGTCATGGCGGTCAACAGCGCGGTGCTGCCGCCGACCACCGGCTGCGAACGGCCCCACAAGATCCTCTCCGGCGACTCCCCGGCCCTGCGCACCCTCCGCAAGGCCGAAGCATGGCCGCAGGACGCGCCGCTGCGCGCGGGCGTCAGCGCCATGGGCTTCGGCGGCATCAACACGCACGTGGTGATCGAGTCTCCGCGCCGGCGCCGCCCCCGCCTGGACGGGCGGACCCGGACGCTCATGAACTCCCCCCAGGACGTGGAGCTGTTCTGCCTGGACGCCGACTCACCGGCCGACCTGCGGCAGGAGGCGGAGCGCCTAGCCGAGATCGCGGTCGGCCTGTCCCGGTCCGAGCTGCCCGACCTCGCCGCGTACCTGGCCAGGAAGATCGGCCGCAGGCCGAGCCGCGCCGCGGTGGTCGCCGGCACGCCCGCCGCGCTCGCCGAGCGGCTGCGGCAGGTCGCCGAGCTGGCCGGGCAGGGCACGGAACGGCACCTCGACAGCGCGGCCGGGGTCTTCCTCGGCACGCTCGGCGAGCTGCCGCGCATCGTGCTGATGTTCCCCGGCCAGGGCTCCGGCACCCGCGCCGACGGGGGCGCGCTGCGCCGCCGCTTCGACTCGGTCGACGAACTGTACGAGATGGCGGCCCTGCCCACCGGCGGCGACCAGGTCGAGACGGCCGTCGCCCAGCCGCGCATCGTGACCGCCTCGGTGGCCGGGCTGCGGGTGCTGTCCGAGCTGGGCGTCGAAGCCGGGACCGCGGTCGGCCACAGCCTCGGCGAGCTCGTCGCGCTGCACTGGGCCGGCTCGTTCGACGAGGCCGCGGCGCTGCGGATCGCCGCCGCCCGGGGACGGGCGATGAGCGAACTGTCGGAGAGCGGCGGCGCGATGGCCAGCGTCACCGCGGACCACGACACCGTGGCCGCGCTGCTCGGCGACGATCCCGTGGTCGTCGCCGGCCTGAACTCCCCGCGCCAGACCGTGGTGTCGGGCCCCGCCGAGGCGGTGACCCGGGTCGTCGAGCGGGCCACCCGCCAGGGCCTGCCGGCGGTCAGGCTCCCCGTCTCGCACGCCTTCCACTCGCGGCTGGTCGCTCCGGCCGCCGACGTCTTCGCGGGCCGGCTGGCCGAAGAGCGGCCGGAGCCCGTCGGCCGGCACGTCATCTCGACCGTGACCGGAGCGCCGGTCGTCGGCGAGCCCCTCGAACTGCTGCGCGAGCAGATCACCGCGCCGGTCCGCTTCATCGAGGCGCTCACGGTGGCGGCCAAGGACGCGGACCTGCTCATCGAGGTGGGACCCGGGCTCGTACTGACCCAGCTGGCCCGCGACATCGTCGACGTTCCCGCCGTCGCCACGCGTACGGACGACGACTCCCTGGCCGGCATCCTGCAGACGCTGGGCGCGGCGTTCGCCGTCGGCGCCGGGGTGAAGGTCGGGGAGCTGTTCGAGGACCGCTTCACCCGCGCCTTCGACCCGGCCGCCACCCCGACCTTCATCACCAACCTGTGCGAGGTCGTCCCGGAGATCGACTCCGCCCTGCTGGTCAGCGCCGCCGCTCCCGCGTCGGCCTCCTCTTCCTTGGACGAGCCCACCGGAGACCCGCTCCTCCTGCTGCGCCGGCTGGTCGCCGAGCACGCCGAGTTCCCGCTGGAGTCGGTGCAGGCGGACAGCAAGTTCCTGGACGACCTGCACCTCAGCTCGATCGTGGTGGGCGAGCTCGTCGGCGAGGCCATGCGCCGGCTCGGGCTGTCCGAGCCCGCCGCGCCCACCGGGTACGCCACCGCGACCCTGGGCCAGGTCGCCGAGACGCTGGAGCAGCTGGTCGCGACGGGCGCGGCCCCGGCCGAGGACGCCGAGACGGCGGCGGCCCGCATCGTGCCGCCCGGCATCGCGCCCTGGGTGCACAGCTTCGCCGTCGGGAGACGCGACAGCACCCCGTCGGGGCGTACGGCGCCGCGCACCCAGGGCACCTGGCAGGTCATCGGTGAGCATCTCGCCGCCGACGCCGTCCGGACCGCGCTCGAAGCGGCGGCCACCGGCACCGGCGTCCTGGTCATCCTCCCCTCGGGCCCGCGTGCCGAACGGCTGGCGGTGCTGCGCGCCGCCGCCGAGGCGGTGCTCGCGGGCAAGGAGGTGACCCGCTGCGCGATCGTCCAGGAGGAGCCCGGCGGGGCCGGCTTCGCCAAGAGCCTGCACCTGGAGGCGCCCTGGGTCGCCACCACCGTCGTGACGCTCCCGCTCGACGCGGCCGAGGCGCCCGCGTGGATCACCGCGGAGGTCACCGCGACCGACCACTTCAAGGAGGTCTTCTACGACGCCGACGGCATCGGTACAGAGCCCGTCCTGACGCCGGTGGAGCTCGCCGGCACCGAGCTCCCACTCGGCCCCGACGACGTGCTGCTCGTCACCGGCGGCGGCAAGGGCATCACCGCCGAATGCGCGCTGAGCCTGGCCAAGGAGACCGGCACCCGGCTGGCCCTGCTCGGCCGATCCGATCCGGAGGAGGACGGCGAACTCGCCGCCAACCTGGAGCGGATGGCGGCGACCGGAGTGACCGCCCGCTACGTGCGCGCCGACGTCACCGACGCGGCGCAGGTGGCCGAAGCGGTCGCCGCGATCGAACGACACCTCGGCAAGGTCACCGGCATCCTCCATGGAGCCGGTGGCAACGTGCCCAAACTGCTCGGGGAACTCACCGACGCCGACTACGCGGCCACGATCGACCCCAAGGTCGGAGGGCTCGAAGCGGTACTCGCGGCCGTCGGCACGGACGCGCTGAAGCTGCTGGTCACGTTCGGCAGCATCACCGGGCGGGCCGGGCTGCGGGGTGAGGCCCACTACGCCATAGCCAACGAGTGGCAGAGCGACCTCGTCGAACGGCTGGCGCGCGAGCTGCCGCACTGCCGGTGCCGGGCCGTGGAGTGGTCCTTGTGGTCGGGTGTCGGGATGGGGGAGCGGCTCGGCTCGGTGGAGAACCTCGCCCGGGTGGGCGTCACCACCATCACGCCCGACCAGGGGGTGGCCATGCTCCGGGAGCTGATCGCCGACCCCGGCGCGCCCGTCGTCACCGTGGTTACGGGCCGGTTCGGCGAAATGCCGACGGTGACCTTCAGCGCCGGCTCTGAGAGGGGTGACGATCTGCCACTGCTGCGCTTCCTGGAGCAGCCGCGCGTCTACTACCCCGGCATCGAGCTGGTGGCCGACTCCGAGGTCGGCTGGGCCAGCGATCCCTACCTCGCCGAGCACGTCTTCGGCGGCGGAGAAGGGGCGGTCGTGCCGGGCACGGTGGGCATGGAGATCATGGCTCAGGCCGCGGCCGGCCTGCTCGGCACGGATACCGTGCCGGTTCTGGAGGACGTCGAATTCCTCCGGGCCATCGTCGTGACCGAGGACGCTCCGGTGACGGTACGGGTGGCGGCGCTGCGTACCGGGCCGGGCCGGGTCGTCACGGCGGTTCGTACGAGTACGACCAAATTCCAGATCGACCACTTCCGGGCGGTCTGCGACTACTCCGGCGCCCAGCCGGAGGCCCTTGGGCTCACTCGGCCCGGTGATGTGACGCTGCCGCCGCTGGCCTTCGACCCCGCGACGGACCTCTACGGGCCGATGCTCTTCCACGGCCCGCGCTTCAAGCTCGTCGAGAGCGTCCACCGCACCGGCGCCCAGCACGTCACGGGCCGGCTCCTCGCGGGCACCGGCTCCTCCTGGTTCGGACGGTATCTCCCCGACCGGCTGCTGCTCGGCGACCCGGCCGCCCGGGACGCCTACATGCAGCCGATGCAGACCTGCGGGCCGACCGTACTGGCCATCCCCGCGGGAGTGGAGCGCATCGTGCCGGGCCCGTCGACCGGCGCGCAGCCGACCGACGTCTACATCCGGCACCGCTTCGACGACAAGTGCTGGGACATCGAGGTCACCGACCGCGACGGCGACGTCATCGAGACCTGGCAGGGCTTCCGGACGCAGCTGGTCAGCAAGTACGAGGTGCCCCGCGAGTGGGTCCCCATGCTGCTGGGCTCGTACCTGGAGCACGTGCTCATCGAGCAGAACCTGGCCGGCCGCGTCCTGTTCGACACCGACGGCGACGGACTGGAGCGGCGGCAGGCCAGCCGGTTGGCCATCCAGAGGCTGTTCGGTGCCGAGGCCGAGGTCGTCTGGCGCCCGGACGGCAAGCCGGAGGTACTGGGCGGAGAGACCGTGTCGATCGCGCACTCGGCGGGCGTCACCATGGCGACGACCACTCCGGGGTGCGATCTGGAGACGGTCACGCCCCGGAGCAGGCAGACCTGGTCGACGCTGCTCGGCGCCGACCGGCTCGCGCTGGCCGAGGCCGTCGCGGACGAGACCGGGGAGGACTTCGACACCGCGGCCACGCGGATCTGGACGGCCGCCGAGTGCCTGGTGAAGGCGGGCCGGCCGGTGGACGCCGCGGTGACGTTCGACTCGGCGCGGGAAGGCGGCTGGGTGGGGCTGGTCGCCGGCGATGACCGGATCCTGACGATGTCCACCAGGCTGCGCGGTGTGTCGGCCCCCGTCGTACTCGCGATCCTGGCCGCGACCGACCCGAACGCCGGCAAGGCGGGAGAGCTGCGATGACCGGGGACGCGTACGAATACCGGCACGTCGTGGGCATCGAGGACACCGACCTGCTCGGCAACGTCAACTACGTCAACTACATCCGCTGGCAGGGCCGCGCCCGGGAGATGTTCCTGCGGGACTTCGTCCCCGACGTGGTGGCCGGGTTCGCCGACGGGGTGCGCCTTCTGACCGTGAGCTGCCACTGCGACTACCTGCGGGAACTGGCGGTCTTCGACGAGGTGGTCATCAGAATGCGGCAGGGAGAGCTGGGCCAGACCCAGTCGGTGATGACCTACGAGTACTGGCGTCAGCTCCCGGACGGAGGCGAGGAACTGGTCGCCACCGGGGAGCAGCGGATCGCCTGCGTACGTCCCGACGAGAACGGCCACCTGGTTCCGGCCCGGATTCCGGAGCAGATGCGGCGCCTGCTCGAACAGGTACGCAGCCCGCGCCGCTGATCCTTCGAAGGGAATGACCATGCACGCTGTTTCCGCCACCGCCCGCTGGACCGCGGCCGCCAGGGCGAAGGAGTCGGGACGCGAAGACGCGCTCTTCACCGACTACCTGGCCGAGGAACTCGCCGGAGAGGAGGGCGCGACCCTCTTCGCCCGCTACGACAACCCGGGCGTCGGCGAGTTCATCGCCATCCGGACCCGCTATCTGGACGACGTGATCTCCGAGCGCTCCGGCCTCGGACAGGTCGTGCTGCTGGCGGCCGGCCTGGACACGCGCTCCGTACGGCTGCCGTGGCCTCCCGAGACCATGCTGTACGAGATCGACCAGGCCGACCTGCTGGAGGAGAAGGACAAACGGCTCGCCGAACTCGGCGCCCAGCACCGCTGCGCTCGCCGGGCCGTCGGCGCCGACCTGACCGGCGCCTGGCCGCAGGCGCTTCGGGAGGCCGGCTGGGATCCGGCTGCGCCGACTCTGTGGGTGGTGGAGGGGCTGCTGTTCTACATGCCGGAGCCTGACGCTCGCCGGTTGGTGGAGCTTGTCGCGGAGATCACAGCTCCGGGGAGCGTGCTCGCCGGGGATCTGCTCAGCCACCAGTCGATGATCAGTGCGTTCTCGGCGGAAGGGTTGCGCAGGCTGACGGAGGACGGCTGCCCGTGGCTGTTCGGCACGGACGAGCCGGAGGAGTTCCTGTCGGGGTGCGGCTGGCGGGTCACGGAGCTGAAGACCCCCGGGGAGGAGGGCGCCTCGTACGGCCGGTGGCCGTGGGATCCGCCGCTGCCCCGGGACGTCATGGGCTTCCCCCGGAACTTCCTGTTCATCGCGGACCGCTGACCAGCATGGTCGCGCGATGGTCGCTGAGTGATCGTTTCGTGATCGTGTGATCACGTTCGGTGCCGACCATTTGCGCCCGTAGGTACCCTTGGCCTGTGGCGGGTGCCTCTGACCAGCCACGAAGCACCATTCCCCCCTCAGATCACGGGCCGGTGCGGCTGCCATCACGTTGAGTTCGCAGCGTTCAAAGTGTCTCCTCAGCCGCCCCAACTGATAGGAGACTTGTGTTCAAGGCAATCAGCAGGCGATCAATGGCGCTGGCCACCCTCATGGCTCTAGGGCTCGCACTGATCACCACCGCCACGGCCGCTGCGGGCGTGAACCACGCCGCCATCATCGGAGGTAGGGACGCGACGGAGCCCTACTCGTTCATGGCGTCCTTCCGGCTGAGCGAAGTGCCCAACCACCACTGCGGCGGTGCCCTCATCGCCGCCGACTGGGTCGTCACCGCCGCCCACTGCAAGGGACTCATGAAACCCGGCGAGACCCGGGTACGCATCGGCTCCCTCGACCGGGACAAGGGCGGAGTCGTCGCCCGCGTGAAGCGGATCGTCACCCATCCCGACTGGAGCGGCCGCGACTCGAGCGGGGAGCGCAAGGGCGACCTGGAGCTGATCCAGCTGGACCGGCGAGTGAACCTCGCGCCCATCCGCATCGCCGACAGCCCCGGCCGAGTGGGCGACCCGAGCCGGGTCATCGGCTGGGGCATGACCTGCGAGAGCATGGCGAGATGCGAGAACGGTTCCGAGAAGCTGCAGGAACTCGACACCGTACGCGTATCCGACAACCGTTGCGTCGACCTCAACAGCGGCACCGAGCTGTGCACCAGCGACAGCGCCGGGCGCGCGGCCAGCGCCTGCCACGGTGACTCCGGCGGCCCGCAGATCCGCAAGATCGCCGGCCGATGGGAGCTGATCGGAGCCACCTCGCGCGACGGTGACGACGTGGACGAGCGGATGGGCGGCGGCGCCGGCTGCTCCACCAACCCCGATGGCGGGCCGGGGGTCGGCGTCTGGACGGACGTGACCCACTACCGCTCCTGGATCACTCGCACCATAGAGGCGTGACCCACTAGGACGGTGATCCCCCTCTATGGGGGGCGGGCTCCCCCGAGCGGGGGAGCCCGGACGGCTCTCGTCGCTGGCACAGTCATCGCCTATGAGGACGATGGGTTACGCGGCCATGGGCTGGACCGGGCTTTACGTGGTGTCGAAGGTCTTCTTCGCCTTGGAGGGGCGGCTGGGGGTCACGGGCGGCCCGCACGTCTCGCCCGAGAGCTATCAGGGCTACGGGCCGGGCGAGGTGGCGTCGGCTCAGTGGGCCAACGCCGGGAGCGGGCTGCTGATCATCGTGTTCCTGCTGGCCGCCCAGGTGCGTTTCGACAGGTGCTGGCCGCGTGTGGTCCTGCTCGTACTGCTGTGGCTGTGCACCGCCATGGCGGCGGCGGGGGCTGTCGGGATGCTGGGCGGCGCGCTGCTCACCGACCGCGGTGGCGCGGTCTTCGGCGGCTATTGCGCGGTCTGGGCCGTGCTCCTCTTCCTGGCCACGCGTGACCTTCAGCGTCGCCCTCTCCGGGTCGTGACATGAGGCG
The DNA here is from genome assembly GCF_040648495.1 of Nonomuraea sp. NPDC049129. Taxonomy (NCBI): domain Bacteria; kingdom Bacillati; phylum Actinomycetota; class Actinomycetes; order Streptosporangiales; family Streptosporangiaceae; genus Nonomuraea; species Nonomuraea sp. NPDC049129. The sequence goes on from NZ_JBEZDU010000002.1 coordinate 353,289, forward strand.
CGGGGCCCCGGTTGGTCGCTAGCGTTGTAAAGCGGTTATAAAGATCCGGCCCTGGAGATGTCGCTCGATGTGTGTGCCCGAAACCACCCTGTCGGCGTTCCGGGGGCATTGAGGCGGGCCGTGTTGCCGCTCGTCAGACTGGATCTTGCTCTTATCGGACGCACTCCATCGTCCTGGGGCTCCAGATGTTACAGATAATGTGTTCGTCGGCCATGGCCGACCCGGTGCCCGCTGGGAGCGCTCCCGGCTCGACGAAGACCTTCTTCCCGCGTCCCGAGGACCCGGACGCGGCTTTACGCGCGGCCGTGGAGGAGGCCGTGAGGCGCAACGAGGCGGTTCCCGTAGAGGCGGCCTTCACGGAGACGTCACGTACCTGGGCTTACCCGGACCGCCATCTGGTTACTGAGTCGTATTCCGGCCCGGCCCAGCTCAAGCAGGGCGACGGCTCGTGGCAGTGGATCGACACCTCCCTCGTCGAGCAGAACGGGGTGCTACGGCCCAAGCGCGCCAAGGGCGGCGTGCGCCTGTCGACCGGCGGCACGCAACCTTTCGCGACCATGAAGCTGGGCAGGGACCGTTCGTTAGGGCTGTCCTGGCCGACGACGCTGCCACGCCCTCAGATCAAGGGCAACGTAGCCACGTACGTAGGAGCCGCCGGCCCATCGGCGGACTTGGTGGTGACGGCTTTAGCTACCGGATTCCGGCACGACATCGTGTTACGCGAACGGCCGACCGGAGCGGTCGAGTTCCGCATCCCGGTCCAGGCACGCGGGCTGGACCTCAAGACGACCAAGTCGGGTGGCCTCTCGCTGACGGCCGCCAAGGGCAAGCAGGTGGCGTCCGCTCCGACGCCGCTGATGTGGGACGCGGCGACCGACAAGCCGAGCGCTGAGCACCCTGGCCGCCAGGCGAAGATCAAGACGACGGTCGAGGGCAAGGACGCATCGACCGTACTTGTGCTCAAGCCGGACGCGGAGTGGCTGGCCAACCCGGCCACACAGTATCCCGTCACCGTGGACCCCACGACCACGCTCGGGGTGAGCCAGGAGGTCGGGATCAGTTCTCCTAGCCTCCAGTCGTCACCGGGGTTCGTCCGCCGAACGCAAGTGAACGCAAGCGATCGGATCACCCGCGCGCTGATGGCCTTCGACACCGCCCCGATCTCAGGGCGCCACGTGGTCAAATCCACCATGCAGTTGATGCTGCGTGAGGACGCCGTCAACTGCAGTGCTTTTCAAGGGATCGTCGCACAGCGCATCACCGCGCCGTGGGTGGCCGACAATACCTTCTGGGGTAACCAGCCCTCCACCACACCGGAGGGCCGCTCCACCATCGACCCCTGTGCGCTGCCGCGCACGGCCGGCGCCGTGTGGAGCTGGGACCTCACCAACATGACCCAGCAGTGGGCCTCGGGCGCCGCCAACAACGGCCTGATGCTGAGCCTGACCTCGGAAAGCCCTGTCCCCAAGAACTTCATCGAGGACTTCCTGTTCTGGCCGTTGATGTTCAACCAGAACGTGCCCAAGCTAAGCGTGGACTGGGTGCTCCCGCCGGAGATCCCCACCGTCTCCGCCGAATCAATCGACTCCATCAGCGGCAACGACGCCATCGCACGCAGCACCAACGTCAAGGTCACCTACAAGTCCAGCGTCCCGGAAACGGCGAACCTGGACTACACCGTGACGGTCAACGACTCCACCATGCCTCCTCCGGCCGCCCAACTCCCCACCGGGGAAGCAGCCTTGTGGAAGCTTGATGAGACCTCCGGCACCACCGCAGCCGACTCGACCGGCAAGGGCTTCAACGCCAGCCTCAGCGGAACCTACAGCCGCACCCCCGGTCAGCTCGGACAGGCGGTCAAACTGTCTCCCGGTGGCCTGATCAGCACCGGCAAACCGGTCCTCAACACCAACCAGAGCTACACGGTGACAGCCTGGGCTCGACTCGACGCCACCGCCACCGACCAGGCCGTCCTCGCACAGCAGGGCACCCAGCTGCCGGCCTTCACCATCGGCTACAGCGCCTCCGGTGCCGCCGACATGGACCAGCGGTGGATGTTCACGCTGATGGAGGACGACAGTCAGACCAGCATCAAGCCGGTGCCCGTCTTATCCAAGAACCTGGCCAAGACCGGCCAGTGGCAGCATCTCGCTGCGCAATACGACGCATCCGCGCACAAGATGCGCCTGTACATCGACGGCGAACTGGCTGCCGAACGCGACCACACCGTCGACTGGAATGCCCGCGGTGCCTTCGAGATCGGCCGCGGTGTCGTTTTGGTAGATGGCGCGACCTTCGACGGCGCCATCGACGACGTACACACCTACCAGCGCGTGCTGACCGCCGACGAGATCCGCTCCCTGGTCGGCGTGCCCAGCACCACCACCCACAACAACATCCCTTCCGGGCAGACGCTGGACAAGGTGTTCACGCTGGACAACCCGGCCAGCTTCAAGTTCGTGGTCAAGGCGTGCCGCAGCGGCGTCGTCCCGCCGTCGTGCAACGAGAGCCCGGCCTACCGGATCACCTCGGACGCGCCGATGCTGCCGAGCGACACCGAAACCGGCATGGCCGACCCGACCCAGCCGATCTTGTCCGGCATGGTCAACCGGCCGTCCGGCGGCGCGGTTTTGGCCAAGTACTACCTGTATGACAACACGGGCGCACCGGTCGGTTCGGCGCCGCTTGGCACCCGTACGGTCAACGGGGGCGAGCGAGCCTCGTTCCAGGTGCCCGCGAATACCGTGCAGCCTGGGCGTACGTACAAGTGGCAGATGGTCGCCTGTGCTACAGGGCCTGGCTCGTCTGACCCCGGCCCTGATCCAACACCCAACCCGACGCCGACGCCGACACCGACGCCCACCCCAACGCCGACTCCGAATCCGACGCCAAGCGGCTTGGTTGCCGCCTATGGCATGGACGCGGGCACCGGAACCGCCGTCGCCGACAAGACCGGCACCAACAATGGCACCTCCAGCAGCACCTCCTGGGTGGCCGGCAAGTACGGCAAAGCCCTGTCCTTCAACGGCACTTCCAGCTGGGTCACCGTCAACCACTCACCCTCGCTGAAGATGAACAACGCCCTGACGCTGTCGGCCTGGGTCAAGCCCAGCGCCGCCGATGGCTATCGCACCGTCATGGGCAAGGACAACGCGACGCTGGACGATCTCGGCTACGGCCTGTACGCGTCCAACGGCTCCAAACCCATGGGTCTGCTGGCCACCGACGGCGATCTCGAAACGGTCCCAGGAAGTGGATCGCTGCCGGTCAACACCTGGAGCCACCTCGCCGTCACCTACGACGGCACCACCGCCCGGCTGTACGTCAACGGCAGCCAGGTAGGCCAGAACCCCGTCACGGGCAATCTGCTCGACGACGGCGGCGCCTTCCACATCGGCGGCAACTCGATATACGGAGAGTATTTCAAGGGCGCGATCGACGAAGTACGCGTCTACAACCGCGCCCAAGCCGCCACCGAAATCACCACCGACATGAACACCCCACTGGGCGGCACGACTACCTTGGCCGACAGGGCTCAGCCGCCATCGACAGCGGCGGCCACGACGTCGGACGGATCAGGCAGTGAGGTCTGTACGTCCAAGACCAATGCCGTCAACTTCACCACTCCTGGAACCCCTACGCCAGAGCCGGACGAGGATGTCCGACACTTGACGCTGGGCAAGGACGGCTTCGTCATCAAGACGGGCAGGACGGACCCCACCGCGTGTGAGGGTAACCCATGCTCACTTGCCGATGGCGACAAAATTCAGGTCGGCGGCAGTGGTACCGACAAACTGGCGTCCGTCGTCGGTCTCAAGTTGGATGAGGTCCCGAACGGATCAACATTCACCACGGCCATGCTTAAGCTGGGCAGCGCGTCCTGTTCCTCGGGAACGTGTCCCCCGGACACGGTCATAACGGCGGCACCGCTTAAGAAAGAGGTCACCGGGAGTACCAAGGGGTCTGAACTCATCGGAAACGTCGACACGGCAGCAAAGAACTACACGCTTCCGGTGACCGCCCCTGAGGCTGACATAGCCGACGGCGATTACACCTGGTACATGCTGACCTCCAATCGCGAGGAAGCCGTCACTTTCGGTGGGCCATCCGCTGCCGAGCAGATCTCGCTCGCGATCACTTATTCCCTTGCTCGCCCGCCCAGCAAGATCATAAATCTGGCCGTTCAATCAGGCGACAGCGGCATCATCGCCAGTTGGGGCCTACATGAGGAGAACGGAGGTCCTCTACTGCTGGACGGGTACGACGTCGAAGTAATCGATGCTGGCGGCGCAACAGTTCAGGCCATCAGTGTAGCGATCCCCACCGTAGCGATCGGCGGCCTGACCAACAAAACAGCCTATACGCTCCGAGTTCGATCACGAACGGCCGTCGGCGTTAGCGGTTGGGAGGCCGCCACCGCCACTCCCAAGGCCGCCCCACCGCCGCCAGCGAACACGCATGACTGTGTGTTGGAGAACAATCAGCAGAAGGCCACTGCTGCGGACGATTCTGCGGTACCAGCGTACAAGGACCGGATAGAAGACTACTTCGCGACGCAGGATGCTGTTTTAGAGGGGCGAGCGGACACGGTCTGGAATGCGCCTGGAGTAGTGGCATCATCGCCTTCCACCGCGCAACTCTCATTGCTCAATGAAATGCTTGTGGGTCAGCGCCAGTTGTTGGAACAGGGGCGGATCACACGAGCTGATTCCACGACCACCGTCGACAATGTAGTCGTGCAACCGACGGTGGACGGCGGTGCCCGGGTGACCGCCAGAGTACACCGCAAATGGAAGGAGACTTCTGCGGATGCGACTACTGCGCAGAAGACGTCCTCGACGGAATCAGGGCCATCAGGCCAAGTAGAACCAGACGAAGCGACGATCTCGATCTTCGTGTACGACAGGTGCGGGGGCCTGACCATCATAGAAGCGCCGATTCCCGCTGGCCAGGATTCGACGGATTTCAATGACAGTGCCTGCTCCTCTATGGTCGATGGATCTACGGCCACACTGGCCGCCGCCTGCCCGATCGACCAGAACGTCTCTGGCGGCTCTTGCATCGTGAAAGACGGCCTTCCGTACTTCAGTTATCCTGACAATAATCTCACGTGCGAAATCAACCAATCCCTGGGAAAGAAAGGTTGGTACTTCAAGACGACCCTCTACTCTGAATGGCCTGACGCGGAGGATGAAGGGTCCTGGAAGAAGGATCAGATCTGGAAGATCAAAAAGTTCCAGAATAGAGTGCAACTGTATCCTCAGAGCAGCAACAAGACGTGGGGATGGGGATCGGAATTCGCTAAGGCTCTGGATGAAGGGGCTGAGTTGTACGCCCTCAGCAGCGCCTGCTTCGGCTGGCAGCGCAAAGATTACTCGCAGAGCGCTAACCTCGAGGTCAGCCCCGGGAATATCGGAGACGTCGCCCTTTCTGGTGGCATAACCCTGGCCACCGCGGCTGGCGAAGACTGTCAGAACTACAGCCCTATGGCGAAAGGAAAAATCGGGAACCATAAACTACAGGACGACTACCCGCTCATTGTCGGACGTTGCCCTCAAGGCAAATTGAACGACTGCAAGATCGTCGCATACCGGCACACGCTTACCAGCCGTGTGGCGTGGGATTCCAGGGCGTGGGACCGGCTTGACAACGGAAAGCTCAAAAAGAAGCGCTTCCAGTCGTTCCCCATCACGCACACCCTGTACGTGGAGGCGAGCAGATCCTTCGATTATGGCAACATCAATCCTGAGGTGACGAAGTGCAACGCGAGAGCGCGCCGCTCCTCGCTCGAAGTACAGCCTCTGTAGGCACCGTAGTTTGAGCTCTCGGGAAGCGAAACCTGCTTCCCGGGAGCTTGTGCATCTGTTAAAATTTCCGGCATGAACTCGGTGCCCAAAAAAGCTTACTTATTGACGGCGGTCATTGCCCTTTTGGTCATTGCGATCTGGGTGAACTCGGCGATCCCACGATCGCCTTGGGCGGAATATATTGAGAGGAATAGGTTGCGATTGGTCGTTCTGAACGCCTTCGCCGTCACCTCTTTTGATTACCACGTTAACTTTTCCGCGATGCAGACCGCGAACATGCTGAACCGTGAAGCGGATATGTCGGACAAGACGATCATGCCGATCATAATCGGGCCTCGAAGGCCAGTCGGACTAGAACGCGGTGATTGGCTGCGGACGGAGATCCGGTTGAACGCCTCAGGAAAGATCTCGATGCCCAGCGTGGATGAGCATAGATTGTCTTCACTGCTGGCGGCAGCTGACGGCATGGGCACTCAGACCACCGAGGCCGCGCATGCACTCATAAATGCTCTGAGCAAGTCAGCGCCAAGCGTCAATGTAGACGTCCTTGTGAAGTTCAGGTCGCCTATCACGGACCGTGGCCTGGCCGGCGTTGCCCCGGAAGAATTCCCTCCTCAGACAATATTGATAGCACCTGCGAACATGGGCGATCAACCTATTGTTTGGGACCGGCAGAGCTGCGTCCAGCGAGGGATGGGCAAAGAGTGCATGAATCCTCATGCGACGGTCAGTCAGTTCTCTGAATGGGTTGCAATGCTCGAACCGGAGGACGATGCACTCCTTGAGCAGTATGATCTGAGCCTTGCGAAACTGCGGTCCGTTGCCGCTGGAGGCAAAATCTATGGCGCCATTGTCACGGCGCCGGCCAACCTGCTGCCACCGCTGTTCGCGAACACGGATGTGGCATGGGCGAAGTTCTTGGACATCGTTCCACGCTGAACAAAACAACTCGGTGGGCTCTCAAAAACTCGAAACACTTCAGCGCGGAGCCATATCCGGAGGGCGCCGGGCTGAGGGGCGCCAAGCGACTGGTCGAGGTCTGTCGCCGCCGGAGGCGGGTCCATCGCTCCGATCTTCATCGAGCACGCCACCCGGGCCGTCCGTGTTCATGGGGGTAACAGCGCCTCCGAGCGGAGCCTAGGTGGCGCGGGCCCGCAACCTGCTTCATTGAACTGGGAGACCAGGCCGAGGTCCTACGGTTCGTCATCGCAACCGCGACACGAAGTTCACCGTAGCGTTCGGCGAGGGTTCACCTCGCTCGGTGCCGCGTCATCGAGACGCGGCTGTGCGCACGTTGCAATATGCAAAGAAAATGCTTGCCGATATGCAACAGTCGCTCACGGTAACCGCAGCTGAAGTTGAACAGCCGCAACCTGAGTAGGTCAATAGTTTGCCAGACCGAATTGTCGCGAGCCGAGCCGGATCTCGCCTCTAGGCATCTGTCTCGCCGGCGTCCTGGGTGAAGAGAACGCAACTCTGCTCGTGTACGCAAGCGAAAGGATGGTGAGCCGAATCCCTGTGATTGTCTAGCCTAAATAATTCGCGCGCCCAGAAGACCATGGAGTGAAGCAACTAATCGCCGTGCTCCCCTGGGTGCGCATCCCTCCTACGGGTCCGGCTGCGCAGCCGGACAGTTGCTTGCTTTAGCAACTGTTCAATCGCAGAGAATGGTCAAACGCTGAGCAAGGTGCGGGCGCGGTCCAGGAAGCTGCGAGCTGTCGGCTCAGTCCGGTAAGGGGCCAGCAGTTCAACGAAGTCGCGGATGTGGTCGGTACTGCGCGTGGAGCTGATGTGCTCCGTCAAGCTCAGGGCCTGACCAGCGGAGTCGCAGGCCCGGTCGAGGTCTTTCTGCTGCAGTTGGGCTGTGGCCATCCGGGTGAGGTAGAGAGCGTGGGTGCGTACGTAGCCGGGGCCGTATCCGGTGTCAGCTTCGGTGAATTTCTGCTGTGCTCTGGCAGGGTCGCCTAGGTCGAGCATGCACGACCCCGTCAGCATGTCCACTTCAGCCCGATTGACCCAGTATGCCCAAGGTGGGTCGTCGTCGCTGGTGCCTTCGTTCAGGCAGTCAGCGGCCTGGTTCAGAGCGTGGTAACAGCGGCGGGCATCGCCCGTCTTGGCTAGCGCTCTGGCTTGGCGGGCGTGCAGCATAGCATCGACGGTCGGGGTGCTGCGTCCACGTGCTGCGGCTTGAGCCGTGCGGACCATGCTGTCGGCGTCGTGAGGGTTGCCCACGGAGTACTGCTGGATGGCGGCGAAGGCGAGGATGTTCGCGCCCAGCAGACGGTCACCGCTGGTGTGAGCGGAGCGCAGGGCGGCGTGGAAGTAGCGTTGCGCGGCGGCGTGCTGGCCGGCGTCGAAGCGCATCCAGCCGGCCATTCGTGCCAAGTCGGCTGCTTGGGTGTTGAGGCGGATGCCTTGGGCCTCGGTGTAGGAGCTCTCGCTCAGCAAGCGGGTGACCAGCGACAGGTGGGCCTCGGCTTCACCGATCAGGTCGCCGCCGCCCAGAGTGTCATCGGCGCGTTGCAGGTCGGCGATGCGTTCATCAATGCGGCCGATCATCGCGGTGCTGACGCGGCGGCCGGACCCGGTAACGGCGTGGACGATCTCGGGTTCGGTGATCAGCCAGTCGTGGAGAAGCGTGGTCAAGGTGACGCCGGACAAGATGACGAAGCCGCGACGGTCCATACGTCCGCTCCTCAGCGAATCAGCTAGGACCTCCACCGTACCTCTGGGGGTCCAGGGATAGTACAGCTCGGGAATGTCGGGAGCGGGTAGCCACAGCGGCCACGGAGCCAGCAGGTGTTCGCCTTCGGGGAGATTGAATACCTTGACGAGGAGTTCCTGCGTGACGACGTCGGGGACTTGGCCGTGCTCCCAGCGCGAGACAGTTTTCTTGCTGGTCGCCACATTCACGTGCTCGCGACCGCCTGCATCGAGTACCTGTTCGGCGAGGTCCTTTTGCGACCAGCCGCGTAGCTGCCGAGCCTGCGTCAGGCGGTGATGTGCGACGTCCACAGCGCCTCCTGGAAGACCTGGCCGGGCCCTGGCGCCATGATAACGCTCGGTTAGGCAGTGGTCAGCAGATCGTCACCATGGCGGCGACCTTCAGGGAGCAGCAGGGGACCGGAGGGGACTTGACACGGCCGGGTGTCCACGCTGAGCGGTCTTCCACAGCAGGCTGGTCGGCAGTTTCCTATGGGACGTGAACGCGCCCGATCGAATCGTGGAGGTTGCCCAATGAGTGGGCTGTTCCTGGCCGAGATCGTATTGCCAGGGGTGACGCGTTCGGTGTCGGTGGCTCGCCGGTGTGTGGGGGAGGTGCTGATGGTCGCCGGGCATGAGGACGTGGACGATGTCCAACTGGTGGTGAGTGAGCTGCTCACGAACGCCGTGTCGCACACCGCATCCGGCGAGCCTGGCGGGTTCGTCACGGTGGAGGTCACCTCCCTGGATGCTGCGACGGCCTACATCGAGGTCATCGACGAAGGGGCGGCGGTGACCGTTCCCGAGGTACGTAACGCCGACGCCGGCGAGTGTGGCGGGCGGGGGTTGTGGCTGGTAGAGGCGGTTGCGGTCGGTTGGGGCGTGCGCGATGGGGGCTGCCGACGGCAGGTGGTGTGGGTGGAGATGTCCACGAAGAGCGGCACGTCCGCCGGTGCGGCGAGAACGTGAGGGCGTGAAATGAGGTGCACCGGAGTGTCCTGGACTATTGATCAAGCGTGGTTTCCTCCTCACTGCATCAGCCCGCACCCGTCCCCCGCCCAATCGCATGCCGAGCGACTGACGTGGAACGCGCCGCGTGACCACGGCCGAGACGTGCGCGTCGTCGCGTGGACCTGCGGGTGCGGCAGCCCCTTCTACGAACTGTGCCAGGCGGGCGGCCAGCGATTCATCAGACGCACCCGAAACGAGCCGAACATGCGGATCGTCGACGAAAGCGACCGATGGAATGCCCGGCAGGCGAACGCGCAGTGGAACGCCTTACTCCTCGACCTTCTCCTCTGAGGAGACGAGGCGGCTGGATTGGTCGCATCTCGAGGGACTGCGGGTTCGTGGTGGCCCCGCATCACCACTATCGCTGACACCGATCATCACTCTGATCGACAGCGTTAAGAAAGACAGGTGGGTCCGGCCGCACCGGCCGGTTCGCTTGCGACGCGCGATCCGTTTAGCACGTGCAAGACTGGTACGCATGACGACCGGCGTGGATGATGCGCGGACGCCTTGGAAACACAGTCGCACAACGCATCACCACGCCGTGGGCGGCGGACAATACCTTCTGGAGTAACCAGCCCGCCACCACACCGGAGGGCCGGTCCACCATCGACCCCTGGGCTCTGCCGCGCACGACCGGCTCGGTGTGGAGCACTCACTCCCCGCTAAATAGTCGTACAATGGGAAGGCTAATGAAGGTCAATCAAGCGGTATTAGTATTGGGTCTACTGTTTTCCATCAATGTTATAAGTGGTTGCTCGGCGTGTGACGTTTCGCACGGGCCGGCAGTTGTCCTGCCAAAAGCCAATGCGGCCGCCGACGTGGTAGTGCGTGCATATCTTGCCGCAATTTCTGCCCGTGACGACAAGGCGGTCATAGCTTTGTCGGCGCCGGAATTTTACGAGAGTATCCATAGGTGGCCGAACGATCCGGTTGACACGTGGGCCAACGTGCAGGTCGCCGATGTGGGCAAACCAAAGCCGGATACATCTGAACGTGACGACTACCGTCAAGTGCAGGTGGTTGACGTTGATATCGAGGTTCGCCGCTGCGACGAAGAGCCGCCGGATGACGACCCCCATTATCCCTACACTTTTATGGTGGGAAGGCAGTCGGGCGCTGACCCCTGGAAAATCATTAGTTTCGGAGGGCTCGGATAGTACGCCAGCAGGTCGATTACCATTTAACGAACCTATTTCGGCCTCGCGCGGCTTGTGCGGCGCGGCGGTTTGGCGGAGGTGATTGGCCTTGGACGGGCTGCAGCGTAGATTTCGGAGGATTTTCCAGCTCTTCAACTGGGCATTCGCGTGTTCGCCAGGTCCGCGAAGCTTGGCGTAGGAACGGCTGGCCTGCTTCTGGGACTCGGGCTTGTCGTGCGGAGTGGGAACCGGGCCTTCGGCCTCTTGATACGCCTTGTTCCGCCAGGAATACGATGCCTGGCTGTTCCAGGGCGCGCAGGATGCCCCAGATGTCGGGGGCTCCAGACGTCCAGAGGACGGTGCCATCCGGCGAGCTTCTCGGCGCCCCCTGCCACATCGATCTCCAGCAGTGCGCACCGGCGAGCGCGCGGCTGCGGACCGTCGCCCAACTCGCCGAGCTGGCCGCCTGGTGTGTGGAGACGCGGGCGTGGTAGGTCGCTGACCCCCGTCATCACTGAGGACGAAAGATAGGTGGGTTCGGCTGCGCGCCGGCCGGTTCGCTTGCGACCCGCGACCCGATTAGCACGTGCGAGACTGGTACGCATGACGACCGGCGTGGATGGTGCGCGGACGCCGCGGAAATACAAGGGTTCCGGCCGGCTGCCGACGATGCAGGACATCGCTGACCATGTGGGTGTGTCGCGTCAGCTGGTCTCGCTGGTGATGCGGGATGTTCCCGGCCCGAGTGCGGAGTCGAAGGAGCGGATCCTCGCCGCGGCGAGTGAGCTCGGGTATCGGCCGAATGCCTCGGCGCGGCTGCTTCGTCAGAATCGCACGCGCCTGATCGGAGCGGTGTTCGAGATTCGCCATCCGTTTCAGGTGCGCTTCGTGGAGCGGTTGTTCGTCCGGGCGGCCGAAGAGGGGTTCGGGTTGGCGCTGGGGCCGAGGACAGTTGAGCGGTCGACGGATGTCGTCGTCGCTGAGCTGATGGAGCAACGGGTGGAGGCGCTGGTCGCGTTCAATCCGGATCCGGCGTCGAGCGCTCTGGCGGAGGCTTGCGAACTCCTGCCCGTGGTGTGGCTCGGGGAATGGGCGCATAAGTCCGACGTCGACAACGTTCATGTGGACGAGGTCGAGGGACTTCGTCTCGCGATCGAGCACCTCGTCGGGCTCGGGCATCGTGACATCGTCTACGTCGGCGGGCTCGGGGGGAACGTAGGCCGGGATCGTGCCGATGCCTACCGCGGGGCGATGGCCGCGTTCGGGCTGGAGGACCGGATCGAGGTGCTCTCCAGCGGCTTCTCCGAGGAGAACGGGGCGAGCGCGGCGCGCGAGATCCTGGGGCGCGACCGGCGTCCGACCGCTGTGGTGTGCTGTGGCGATCAGTGCGCGGTGGGTGTGCTGGCGGTGTTCGCGCAGGCGAACGTGCGGGTGCCCGACGAGATCTCCGTGGTCGGGTTCGACGACAGCTACCTGGCGTCGCTGTCGTACCACCGGCTGACGTCGGTTCGGCAGGATGTCGAGGCCACCGTCGAGGCGACCTTGACGTCGGTGCTGGAGCGGCTCGAGTGCGGTGACAAGCCGCGCCGAGTGAGTGCGACGCGGACGGAGCTTGTGGTTCGTGAGTCGACAGGCCCCGCCCGGACAGGGCCCGCCCAAACCGGGTCGTGATGTGCGGGTGGCACGCCACGACCCGACTGCGGCGATGGGCTGGGGTCAGCGGACGCCGCGTATGGGGATGATGAGCGCGGCGCCGATGGCGGTGATGATGCCCGCGCCCCAGAGCAGCGCCGGGTAGTTGTCACCACCGCCCATGCCCAGCAGCAGGAGCCCGAGCGCGGGGGCGAGGGACTGTGGCAGGGAGTTGGCGATGTTCATGACGCCGAGGTCCTTGCCCGGCTTGTCGGGGTCCGGCAGGACATCGATGACCAGGGCCGTGTCGACGGCCGCGTAGATGCCGAACGCGAGTCCCATGATGATCTCGGCGAGGTAGAACACGGCCACGCTGTCGGCGAAGGCGAGGATGACCAGCCCGATGCCGAACACGAGTGAAGAGCCGGCGACGAAGATCTTTCGGCGACGGAGCTTGTCGGACAGCCAGCCGGCGACGCTGGTGCCGATGAACAGGGTGATCGTGTAGAGGAGCACGCCGTTGGCGACCGCCACGACCGCGTCGGCCGCGCTGAGGCCCAGGTGCCTCTGCATGTAAAGCAGCCGATAGGTGGTGAAGACGAAGGCCCCGAGGACCATGCAGAACCGCGACCACCAGGCCAGGCCGAAGTCGGGGTACTTGATGGGGTTCGTCCAGAAGGTGCCGAGGATCCGGGCGACGGAGAACGGCTGGACCGGCGTGTCCGGGAGGCGATCGGGGGTGACGAGGACGTACACGATGATGCAGGCGACGCCGATGACGCCGGGCGCGACGAACAGGATGGGCAGGTTCTTCACGAGCAGGACGGCGCCGTAGCTGCCGGCGAGGATCGACACGTTCTGCGCGAGGGCGAGGACGCTGGAGGCGCGGCCGCGCTGGGTTTCGGGGACGTTGTCGGCGAAGCTCGCGACCAGCGCCGCGGATGCCGCGTTCGACGCGAGCTGGCAGACCAGCCAGGCGATGGTCAGCGTGAGTACGTTCGTGCTCAGGGAGACCCAGGCGAGGCCGGCCAGCAGTGCCACGATGCCGCCGAGGAGCCAGGGCCGGCGACGCCCCCACCTCGTCTTCGTCGCATCGCTCAGTGCTCCGAAGAGTGGGTTCCCGACCAGGGCTCCGAGCGCGCCGATGGGCAGCACGGTGCCGATGATGGATGCGGGATTGTCCGGATTCAGCTCCTGCGCCTTGAGCTGCATGCTGACGATCACTGGCGAGAGGATCGCCACGAAGATTCCGAACTGCGCTACCCCGAGGGCGGCGAGGTACCAGTTGCGGACTGGCTGGGTGGGGAGGGGGGGTGTGTGCGAGCGCGCCGGCAGTTCTGTCGACATCGACGCCTCCTTTAGTTCGTAGCCGAACGCCAGAAACTCGGCCAACACAATTTGGCTCGTGCTAACCTGCGCGTAACTTTAGCTCGTGCCAAGTCAGTTTTCTAGAACGTCGATGACATGGAGTGAACATGCTGCCTTCTCATCTCCCCGACCCCGACCTCTACCTGCCAGGCACGGGGGAGCCGTCCCTGCGGTGGGGCATCGTAGGACCGGGATGGATCGCGGGTGAGTTCGCCAAGGCGCTGCGCGCCCACACCGCGCAGCGCGTCGTGGCGGTCTCGTCCCGCTCGGCCGATCGGGCGGCTGCGTTCGCCGCCGAACACGGCATCGAGGTCGCGCTCGGCTCCACGGAGCAGCTGGTGACGCATCCGGAGGTGGATGTCGTCTACATCGCGACGCCGCAGAGCGAGCACCTTTCGATCGGGCTGGCGGCGATCGCCGCGGGCAAGCACGTACTGATCGAGAAGCCGATCACGGTGAGCGCGGCCGAGGCGCGGACGCTGGCGGACGCGGCACGTGCCGCGGGGGTGCTGGTGATGGAGGCGATGTGGAGCCGCTACCTGCCCCAGACGTCGGTCATCCGCAAGCTGCTCGCCGATGGCGTACTCGGGGAGGTTCGTGTCGTACTCGCCGATCACGGGCAGGCGATCACCGCGGATCCGCAGCATCGCCTCTACCGGCCTGAGCTCGGCGGCGGCGCGCTGCTGGATCTGGGCATCTACCCGGTGCAGTTCTCCTCGATGGTGCTCGGCGCCCCGACCCGGGTCGTCGCTGTCGGCGGCATGACGAAGACGGGCGTGGACGCCTACTCGACGCTCGTGCTCACTCATGAGGGAGACGCGCAGTCCACGCTGTACTCGTCGATCCTGGCTCGAACGTCGATGACCGCCGTGATCGCCGGATCGGCGGCGACGATCAGTGTCGACGGCAGCTTCTACACCCCCACCTCCTTCACGCTCGCGGACAGCAACCCGTTCGCCCCCGTGCTCACCTGGAGCGACCCGACGGACCTGAAGCTCTTCGCCGGGCTCTCGTGGGAGGCCACGGCGCTGGCCCGGTTCGTCGGCGAAGGCCGTACCGAATCGCCCGTGCACACGCTGGACGAGACCGTCTCGATCCTCGACACCATCGACCAGGCGCGAGCCCAGCTCGCCGCCTCCTGACTTGAAGGAGAGCCGTCATGACCGATCTCGTCACCACGCTGGAACGTCAGGAGCAGGAGCTGGTCTTCGACGCGTTCGACCACGCGCACGCCTGGCGACTCGGCACCCGCATCACCGCGATCGCGCAGGAAGCCGGCCACAAGGTGGGTATCGACATCCGCCGACCCGGCCTGATCCTCTTCCGCGCCGCCCTGCCGGGGATCACCCCCGACCAGGACACCTGGATCGCCCGCAAGGCCGCCGTCGTCCTGCGCATGGAGGCCAGCAGCGCGCTGGTGGACGCCCGCCTGTCCGCCATGGGGGTGAATCCGGTCGCGGCCGGATGGCTGGGTGCCGAGTACGCGGTGACCGGCGGATCCTTCCCCATCCGGGTACGAGGAGCCGGGGTCGTCGCGGCGGCGACCGCCTCCGGGCTGTCCTCGCAGGAGGACCATGACCTCATTGTCGAAGGCATTCGCGCTTACCTGGCCGAAGGAGACGGTAAGTGAGTGAGCAAAAAGTGCCGCAACGGCGGTTGCGGCCCGGGCAGCGCGCCCGGATCCGCGTCTGGGATCGCCGCACCGGAGCCGTGCGTACGGTGTGCGAGTCGCGTGATCGCCTCTACGAGGCGCCGAACTGGACGCCCGACGGCCGGCTGCTGATCAACGGCGACGGGAAACTCTGGCTCCTGCCCGTCGACGGTTCCGAGCCGCCCCGGGAGATCCCCGCGGAAGGGCTGCCGGACGTCAACAACGACCACGTTCTCGCCCCCGACGGGGCGACCGTGTTCGCGTCGGCGAACGACTGGCACATCTGGCAGGTCCCCCTCACCGGAGGTACGGCGCGTCGCGTCACCGCCGATGACGGCGGGATGCATTTCCTGCACGGCGTCAGCCCCGACGGGCAACGGCTCGGCTACGTCCGTTTGACCCCGGAAGGGGACAACTGGTGGGCGTCGGCGACCATCCACACCGTCGGCGTCGACGGGCGGGGAGATATCGCCGTCACGACCGACCCGGGCCCCGCGGACGGATGCGAGTGGACGCCGGACGGCGAGTGGATCGTGTTCAACACCGAGCAGTTCTCCACCACGCCCGGACACGCCCAACTCGCCCGCGTACGGCCGGACGGGACCGAGTTGGCGCAGCTGACCTTCGACGAGCGCGTGAACTGGTTCCCGCATGTCGCTCCGACCGGCGATGTCGCGGTCTACCTCAGCTACCCGCCGGGCACCACCGGGCACCCCGCCGACCTGCCCGTCGAGCTGCGGCTGGTATCGGTCGGCGCCTGGCAGGAGCCGACCACGCTGGTCGCCCTCGACGGCGGGCAGGGCACGATCAACGTGCCCAGCTGGGCGCCGGACGGATCGGCGTTCGCCTTCGTGGACTACCCCTTCGACCAGCCTGTGAGGAGACTCCCATGACCCTGGTGCGCCGCACCGCGATCAACCCGCTGCCGTGGATCCTCGGCGACAGCGGCTAGCAGCGCCGCGTCGTCGGCGTTCCTGCGGCAGCACCCGTACTTCACCACGCCAGATGGAGGCGACGTCTGACCGCCGCGGGTGGTGATCATCGGGATGATCGCCACCCGCGCATCCGCTGGACCACTGTCAGGAGACGGTCCAGCCAGGCGACCGCTACTGGACCCGTTCGAAGGGCGCCGGGGCCTTGCCGGTCCAGCGGTGGAGCTGGGCGAGGCCGGTCTGCTTGGTCACCCCGTCTTCCACGACCGTGCCCTGCTGGGCGACGTAGTAGCGGCCGTCGTCCAGCGAGGCCAGGCCGTACTGGCCGCCGAATTCCCAGCCCCAGATGCCTGTCGCCTGGTCATGGAGACCCCGCTCGACCAAAGAGAGCGTCTTGCCGCGCTCGGGCTGCGGCTGGCCTTCGATGGGCTTGATCACGGCGGGCTTGGCGCCGTCGATCATGAAGAAGGAGTAGTTCGGGAACTGCGGCTTGATGCCCTTGTACGCCGCCATGAACCAGTTGCCGGTGTGGCCGTCGTACTCCAGGTTCTGTACGCCGTAGGTGGTGTTGCCGGTGCGGACGAAGTACTTGCCGTCCGAGCGGGATGGTCCTGAGGTGTGCGGCTCGCTCTGGGTGAGCGGGCGTTCGTACTGGCGCCACTGCTTGATGTCGTACTGCAGGATGACCTGGTAGTCGTTGTCCTGGCGGTCGGCGTTGGCGTAGATGCCGTACGCGACCGTCAGCTTGTCGCCGCCGCCGCGCTTGCCGAACGCGGGGCCGAAGGCGACGCCGTCGATGCCGCTGCAGCCGTAGCGGTGGTCCGGGGTCTTGGCCGTGTCGCCGTCGAAGACGCCGTCGCCGTTCATGTCGGCGCTGTAGTCGTCCACCACGTCCTTGAGGTAGACGGCCGTGACCACGTCGGAGGTCTCGGCGTTCATGTCGAGGCTGGTGATGCGGTCCACGTCGAAGATGGCGATGTAGAAGGACTTGGCGGCCTTGTACTCCAGGGAGCCGTACACGCGGCCGTCGCGGCTGTTGAAGTCCAGGTCGCCCAGGTGGCCGGTGAAGCCGGTGACGGAGCCGACCGGCTTGCCGGCGAGGTCGGTCTTGACCAGGAGGTTGGTGAAGGAGAAGTACATGAACCCCTTCTTCTGGTCGATCGCGATCCCCTGGACGTGGCCCGACGGCCAGGCCCCGCCGTTCACCTCCGCCGGAAGTCGCGACGGCCGGTCGGCCGCCTGGGCGGGGAGGGCGAGCAGGGCCGACGCTGTCAACGTCGCGAGCAGTAGTTGAGCGACCCGCATGTTCTTCCGCGTACCTTTCAGTGGATCAGTTCTGACCGACACCATAAACGGACACGCGGGAACTTTACTGACTATTGTTTGACTCTCTTGTGGCGTCTTGTTGAACGCCAGAGGCCGGAGCCGATGTCATCGCCGCCCGGATGCCGCGCTGGAGCAGGGCGGGCAGGCACAGTATGGTGCCCAGCGCGCCGATCCACACCGCGGCGGCGAGCCCGCCCAGCGCGGTCGCCGCCGCGGCCAGCAGACTGCCCAGCGCGATGGCTCCCCAGAGGAGGAATCGCTGCACCGAACCGACCCGGCCCAACAGGGATGCCGGGGTGAGCACCTGGCGCATCGTGATCGACGTGGGGCTGAAGGCGCCCTCGCCGACGCAGTGCACGATGCTCCCCGCGACCAGCCCGATCGCGCCGGGTGCCCCGCCCAGGGAGCCGAGCGCGGGCATGGCGACGATGCCCAGCACGGACACCGACGCGGCCAGTACGAGGGTGCGCGGCGAGCCGAGACGGCGGATCAGCCGGGTCGACAGCAGGTTCCCGATCGGGTAGCCCGCCGCGGCGGCGCCGATCACCACGCCGATCCAGCCGGGGGACAGGCCGAGGACGTTGCGGCAGTAGAGCACCAGGCTCGTCTCGACCATGGACAGTGCCAGGACATAGACCGTGCCGCACGCCAGGACGGGCCGGAGGATCGGGTGCCGGAGCGCGAACCGCAGCCCCTCGGCGATGTCGCGCCGCATCCAGCCGGGCTCACGTCCGTGGCCTGGGGTCGTGGTGCCCGATCCAGGTGCGGTCCCCGGCGCGGTGGTACTCAGCTCAGTGGCGACCTTCTCGCGGTGGCGGATCAGCGCCAGCGAGGTGAGTGACGCCGTGAAGCTGACCATGTTGGCGGCAATCGCCCCGACCAGGCCGAGCGCCGCGATGACCGGCCCGGCCGCCATCGGGCCCAGCGCCTTGGCCGCCGACTCCGACAGGGCCAGCCGCGTGTTGCCGCGATGCAGCGCCTCCGCCTCGCCGTACAGGCTGGGCAGGTAGGAGGTGTACGCGACCTGAAAGAACACCACCGCGCACCCGCTCACCAGGATCAGCGCGAACAGCACCGGAAACGTCAGCCCGCCCAGAACGGCCAGCACCCAGATCGCGCCGAACGCCAGCACCTGCACGCCGTCGCAGACCAGCATGACGGTACGGCGGGGCAGCCGGTCCACGATGGCCCCGGCCGGCAGGCCGAGCGGGAGGAAGGGGACGAACAGCGCGAACGGCAGCAACGCGGCCTGCGCCGGGGAAGCGCCCAGGACGGTCACGGCCAGCAGCGGCAGTGCCAGCGTCATGAACTGGTCTCCGAACAGCGACAACGACTGCCCGGCCCAGAGCAGGCCGAAGTCACGATCTGCCGTCCGGCGCGTCGCGCGCCCCAGAGGCGACTCGTCACGCGACCGGTCAGTGGTCGCGGAGCCGGACCGCTTCGTCATGCGGACCGCCAGAACTCACGGATCCGCGCCCTCAAGCCGACCGCCGGAACCCGCGCCCTCATGCGGACCGCCAGAACTCATGCAGCAGGCCCAGCACGGTTTCAGGCTCTTCGACGTGGCCGAAGGAGCCGCTGCGCTCCAGCATCTCGAAGCGCGCCCGCGGGGCGAACCGCTGGAAGTCCAGCTGCGCCGCCGGATACAACGCCCGGTCGTACCGCCCGGCCAGCACCATCAGCGGGACGGCGAGCTCCTTGAGTCGCGGCCGGAAATCCGGAATCGCCGCCACCTGACCACCGATCATGAAATCGACGTCGTCACCGCAGAAGAGCGGATAAAGCTCCTCGTTGCGGGCGCCCGGTTCGGTGGCCAGCAGGGCGGCGTTGGCGGGATCGTAGAACCTGATCAGCGGTGCCGCCGCGGCGAACTCCGCGCGCATGGGCGCGGACGTGGACCGCAGGCCGGAGCGCCGCAGCGCCTGGATGCGCTCCCAGGTCTCCGGGAGCTGGGAGGCGAGTTCGCGGTTGATGTTGGCGTGGTTGAGCTGCCACATCTCCGGGCTGTGCAGGGAATTGGCCAGAGTGAGGGTCGTGACGAGGTGCGGGTGATCCAGGGCGACGGCCTGGGCGATCAGGCCGCCGTAGGAGAAGCCGTACAGGTGCGCGGGGCCGAGCTCGCCGAGCAGGGCCGTGACGTCGGCCACGTCGTTCGCGAAGGTGATCTCGCCCAGGTCGGCCGGGCGGTCGGAGCGGCCGCGGCCGTGGAGGTCGACGTAGATCACCCGATGGTCGGCGGCCAGCGCGTCGAAGTGCGGGTGGAAGACCACGTGCGAACCGGCCGGGCCGAGCCCGGCCAGCAGGACGACCGGGGAGCCCGCGCCGTCCTGCTCTACCCAGAGGCGGTGGCCGCGGATCTCGTGGTGGCGGCCGTTCGGATGCTGGAACATGCCGCGAATTGTGCCGATCGCCGCCCGCCGGGTGACGGCGGCGATCGGACCTATATATGCCTTTAAAAGGGGATAAGGGGGTCAGCGGCGGTGGGAGTGCCGGTGGATCATCTTGAAGACCATGGCTCCGATGAACACGAAGAACAGCACCTTCGCGATGCCGAACCCCCCGAACACGAGCCCCACCATCAGCAACACGAACAGGATCGGCAGGAACGGCCCCGGCCCATGGTGCCGCCGTCCCCAGCCATGTCGCATGTCGCGCCGCTCGTGACGCATCGACTGCATCTGGTGCCGGTGCGCCTTCATCGCCGCCCGCCAGGCGTCCTTGTCGAACGCCTGGGGAGGCAGGCCATGCGGGTCGCGGTAGTCGTACTGCCGCCGCTGTCCCGGAAGGTCAGCGGTGATCTGCGCGAGGTCTCGCGCGGTGCGTGCGCCGAGCGTCCGATCGAGGCGCTGGTCCAGCTCCTCGCGGTCGAGGCGGCCCTGCGCGAAGTGCTCGCGCAGGTCGGCCATCGTCTGTTCGCGCTCGGCGTCGCCGATGCGGAGATCGTTGGGGTCCATGGCTGGTTCCTCGCTCTCCCCGTACCGGCCTTCCAGGGTGGCGCCGGTCATGCGTTACTCCTCACCCGGGTCGCCGTCGGCCAGAATCTGGTAGAGCTTGCGCCGGGTCTCTACAAGAGTCTTACGCGCTTCGCGGATTTGTGCGTCGCTCCCGGTCTGCAAAACCTGCATCATCGCGAATGCCGACTGGCGCGCGATGTCCCACAGGTCCGCGGTGTTGTCGTCGATGTCGGGCCGCATCTCGTCCCACGGGGCGCGGATCTCGTCGGCGTGCGCCTCGATGTAGGCGAGTCCGGTCTCGGTGAGGCGGAAGGTCTTGCGGCCCTCGTTCTCCTCGGCGACGACCAGCCCCTCGTCGGTGAGCTGCTGGAGCGCCGGGTAGACGGCGCCGGGGCTGGGCTTCCAGCCGCCTTCGCTGCGCTCGGCGATCTCCTGGATGATCTGGTAGCCGTTGCGCGGCTCCTCGGACAGGAGCGCCAGGATCGCGGCACGTACGTCGCCCCGCTTGGCCTTCCGGCCACCCCGGCCTCCCCAGCCGCCCCGATGCCCGAACGGGCCCGGTCCGCCGGGACCCCATCCCCAGGGGCCGCGCCCGAACTCGGGCGGGAATCCACGCCGGCCGCGTTGCCGCTCCTCGTGCGGGCCGCCGCCGCGGTGGTGGTGATGGTGGTGGTGCCCGCCCTGTTCCCACGCCTCGGCCACGGCCTTGAGCGCTTCACGGGCGGCACGCTTGAACTCGCGGGGCTCGGGCCACGGCCGACCTGCTGCTTGTGCGGAAGTCATGTCAAACGCTCCTTCTTGTGAATGCTTGTGAATGTTCTCGATGCTTCAAAGATATATCGCCAATATGTCGTTCGCAAGCGGGTGGGCAGAGTGAGACAGATCACGAAAAAGTTGCGGATTACGGGAACAGGAGACGGGAGGGTGTCGTTGTTCAGAGCAGACGAGGTCGTTCCGCGTCGGCAGGGCTGGGGGGTGCTGTCGCCGCGGAGACGACCTCGTCTGCGTTTCCGGACATTTCCGGTACGACCGGCGTTGGTCTGCGGTCGGCAAAGTCCGTAGCGCCGTGGTGAGGGTGATGGCGCCCCAGGCGGGTCTCCGCGCGTAAAGAACGGCTTTGCCGTACAGTTTCGATCATGATGGGGCATTCGCATGCGATGACCGGGGCCATCGCTTGGCTAGGACTCGCACCCGGGCTCGCCGCGCTCCCGATGCTGACCGACTCGTCCAGGTTCATCGAGACCGGGATCATGGCGAACGCCCTCACCCCGGCCGAGTTCATCGCCGGCGCCATCATCTGCGCCGGGGCGGCCATGCTGCCCGACCTCGACCATCCGAGCGCGACGATCGCGCAGACGTTCGGGCCGGTCACCTGGGTGCTGAGCAAGGCCGTCAACTGGCTGAGCGGCGGACATCGGGGGGCGACGCATTCGCTGGCGTTCGCGGTGGTGCTCGGGTTCGCGGCGCACTGGCTGGCCAACACCTATCCGATCGGCCGCGACATCATGGTCGTGCTGCTCATCGGCCTGGCGCTGCGCGCGATCGGCATCGGCATCCCGGGCAACAAGCTCGGTTCGGCGATGATCAACGTCGGCCTGACCGCCGGGCTCTACGCCGTCTTCCTGTCGCAGGGGGTCGGCTACGCGTGGCTGGGCATGGCCGTGGCCATCGGCTGCCTCGTGCACGTCGTCGGCGACTGCATGACCGAGCGGGGCTGTCCGGTGCTGTGGCCGGTGTCGGTCCGGTTCGTGCTGCCGTGGAAGATCGGGATCAAGACCGGGAAGACGTTCGAGCAGAAGATCCTGGCTCCCGTGCTGTCCATCGCCATCATCGGCCTGCTGTTCTGGCGGCTGGCGCCGGTTTAACTTGATGTCGAGATACTTTTAGAGATATCTTGACATCAAGACATCCGCCGCGCGGCCCCGCGGGTTAGGTTCACCTAACGTTCTTACTGCTCCCGGGGTGCGGCAGGATTCAACTGAGCAAATGTCTATGGAGGAGGCGAATCATCGTGTCCGCGAACAGCTTCGGCAGCCGTGACACGCTACGCGTAGGCGACGCGTCTTACGAGATTTTCCGGCTGGACGCCGTCGAAGGCGCAGCCCGCCTCCCGTTCAGCCTGAAGATCCTGCTGGAGAACCTCCTCCGCACCGAGGACGGCGCGAACATCACCGCCGACCACATCCGCGCGCTGGGCGGCTGGGATCCCAAGGCGGCGCCGAGCGTGGAGATCCAGTTCACCCCGGCCCGCGTCATCATGCAGGACTTCACCGGCGTGCCGTGCGTGGTCGACCTGGCCACCATGCGTGAGGCCGTACGCGACCTGGGCGGCGACCCGGCCCGGATCAACCCGCTGGCCCCCGCCGAGATGGTCATCGACCACTCGGTCATCGTCGACTACTTCGGTCACCCCGACGCCTTCCAGCGCAACGTCGAGCGCGAATACGAGCGCAACCACGAGCGCTACCAGTTCCTGCGCTGGGGCCAGACGGCCTTCGACGAGTTCAAGGTCGTCCCGCCCGGCACCGGCATCGTCCACCAGGTCAACATCGAGCACCTGGCCCGCGTGGTCATGATCCGCGACGGCAAGGCCTACCCCGACACCTGCGTGGGCACCGACTCGCACACCACGATGGAGAACGGCATCGGCGTCCTCGGCTGGGGCGTCGGCGGCATCGAGGCCGAGGCCGCGATGCTCGGCCAGCCGATCTCCATGCTGATCCCGCGCGTGGTCGGCTTCAAGCTCAACGGCAAGCTGCCCGCCGGCGCCACGGCCACCGACCTGGTGCTGACGGTGACCGAGATCCTGCGCAAGCACGGAGTGGTCGGCAAGTTCGTCGAGTTCTACGGCGACGGCGTCTCGTCCGTGCCGCTGGCCGACCGGGCCACGATCGGCAACATGAGCCCCGAGTTCGGCTCCACCTGCGCGATCTTCCCGATCGACGGCCAGACGGTCGAATACCTGCGCCTGACCGGCCGCTCCGAGGAGCAGATCGCGCTCGTCGAGGCCTACGCCAAGGCCCAGGGCCTCTGGCTCGACCCGTCGGCGGCCGAGCCGGTCTTCTCCGAGTACATCGAGCTCGACCTCGGCACCGTCGTCCCGTCCATCGCCGGCCCGAAGCGCCCGCAGGACCGCATCGCCCTGTCGGCCGCCAAGGACACCTGGCGCCGCGACGTGCGCAACTACGTCACCGACTTCGACGGCGACGGCATCGACGAGGCCGTGGAAGAGAGCTTCCCCGCCTCCGACGCGCCCGCCTCCAACGCCCGCGCCAACGGCAGCCGCCCGCACAAGACGGTCTCGGTGACGCTCGAGGACGGCACCTCGTTCGAGATCGACCACGGCATCGTCTCCATCGCCGCGATCACCTCCTGCACCAACACCTCCAACCCGTACGTCATGCTCGGCGCGGCCCTGCTGGCCCGCAACGCCGTCGAGAAGGGCCTGACCCGCAAGCCGTGGGTCAAGACCTCTCTGGCTCCCGGCTCGCAGGTCGTCACCGGCTACTTCGAGCGTTCGGGGCTCCAGCCGTACCTCGACAAGATCGGCTTCAACCTCGTCGGCTACGGCTGCACCACCTGCATCGGCAACTCCGGGCCGCTGCTCCCGGAGATCTCCGACGCGATCCAGGCCAACGACCTCGCCGTCACCGCCGTGCTGTCGGGCAACCGCAACTTCGAGGGCCGGATCAACCCCGACGTCAAGATGAACTACCTGGCCTCGCCGCCGCTCGTGGTGGCGTACGCGCTGGCCGGGACCATGGATCTCGACCTCGACACCGAGCCGCTGGGCGTCGGCGCCGACGGCACGCCGGTCTTCCTGCGCGACATCTGGCCGTCGCCCGAGGAGATCGCGGCCGTGGTCAACTCCTCGATCGGGCGCGACATGTTCGAGCGGGACTACGCCGACGTGTTCAAGGGCGACGAGCACTGGACATCGCTGCCGATCCCCACGGGCAACACCTTCGAGTGGGACCCTTCCTCCACGTACGTGCGCAAGGCTCCCTACTTCGAGGGCATGCCCTCGACTCCTGACCCCGTTACCGACATTTCCGGTGCCCGGGTGCTGGTGAAGGTCGGCGACTCGGTCACCACCGACCACATCTCGCCGGCCGGCTCCATCAAGGTCGGCACGCCCGCCGCCCAGTACCTGCAGTCGCACGAGGTCGCGGTCAAGGACTTCAACTCCTACGGCTCGCGGCGCGGCAACCACGAAGTCATGATCAGGGGTACGTTCGCCAACATCCGCCTGCGCAACCAGATCGCGCCGGGCACCGAGGGCGGCTACACCCGCGACTTCACCCAGCCCGAGGGGCCGGTGTCGTTCATCTACGACGCCTCGGTCAACTACGCCTCGGCCGGGACGCCGCTGGTGGTGCTCGCGGGCAAGGAGTACGGCTCGGGCTCGTCGCGCGACTGGGCGGCCAAGGGCACGGCGCTCCTGGGCGTCCGCGCCGTGATCGCGGAGTCGTACGAGCGCATCCACCGCTCCAACCTGATCGGGATGGGCGTGCTGCCGCTGCAGTACCCGGAGGGCGTCTCGGCCGCCTCGCTGGGGCTGACCGGCGAGGAGACGTTCGACATCACCGGGGTGGAGGAGCTCAACAAGGGCGGCATCCCGGCGACCGTGCACGTCAAGGCGGGCGAGGTGGAGTTCGACGCGGTGGTCCGCATCGACACGCCCGGCGAGGCCGACTACTACCGGCACGGGGGCATCATGCAGTATGTCCTGCGCTCCCTCCTCGCCAAGTCCTCCTAAGTTCTCCGGCGTCTCCGCCTCGGTCACCAGCTGAGCGGAGGCCGCCGGGATCCCGCGCCGCACTTCCCGCGGCCGGGCGGGCGCGACCTCACGCGCCCACATCGGGGGTGAACCACCCGACCACGAAGAGCCGCCCGGCACCACACCGCCGGGCGGCGCTTTGCTGCCTTCCCGCAGACATCTGCTTTCGAGCCACCCGCCGTCCGTGGCCGGACCCCGTTCAGGGGCGCCCTCCTCCGTACCCGCTTTACGGGCACTTCCCTTTTACGGCAGGCACGGTGAGCCCCACCCGCCGTCCATGGCCGGGCCCCGTCCAGGGGCACGCTCCTGCGGTTCACGGGGCTGGGCGCCGTGACGTGCGCGTTCTTGGCCGCCTGCTTCGGCCTACGTCACCCGGCGGATCAGCGGGATATACGGCGGTAGGCGCGGACGGCCAACGGCATGAAGACGACGATGAGCGCCCCGGACCACAGCAGGCTCGCCGCGATCGGGTGCTGGAGCGGCCAGGCGGTGGAGTGCGACGTCGGGTTGCCGAAGAGCAGGCGGGCGGCGGCGACCACGGCGCTCATCGGGTTCCAGTCGGCGAGCGGCTTGATCCAGGCGGGAAGCCCCTCCGTCGGGACGAACGTGTTGGCCAGGAACGTCATCGGGAACAGCCACCCGAACGTCGCCGCGTCCGCCTGGGCGCCACTCTTGACGAACAGCCCGATGTACGTGCCCACCCAGATCATCGCGAAGCCGAACAGGGCCAGCAGGCCGAACGCCGCCGCCGTCTGCCCGAAGGTGCCGTGCGCCCGCCACCCCGCCAGCAGCATCGCCGCCCCCACCATCGAGGCCAGCGACAGCAGGTGCATGGACAGGTCGGCGACGCTGCGGCCGATGAGCACGGCGCCGCGGGCGATCGGCTGGGCGCGGAACCGGTCGATGATGCCGCGCTCCATGTCCTCGCCGACCGCCGTGGCCGCGGCGGCCGCGGTCATCGCCATGACCTGCATGAAGATGCCGGGCATCAGGTAACTGCGGTAGTCGCCCCCACCGGGGAGGGTGATCGCGCTGCCGAAGACATAGCCAAACAGGATGGTCATGACAACGGGGAACACCAGGTATCCCGCTATTTCCCCTGGCTGCGCCATCAGCCTGAAGTAGGTGCGGCGCGCGATGGTCAGGGAGTCGGAGATCGTCCAGCGGAGGCGCTCGCCGAGCGTCGTCGGTGGAGCGGGTACGTGGACAAGGGTCATGTGGAGTCACCTCGTGGGAATCGGCCGGACCTGCCGGAAGGGCGGTTCGGGTGGCGGTCAGCGGCTGTGGGCTGGTGGTCGGGTGGTCAGGTGGTGGTCAGGTGGAGGAAGACCTCGTCCAGGGTGGGGCGACGGAGGGACAGGTCTTCGACCGGGATCATGGCCGTGTCCAGCGCGCCGGCGATGCGGATGAGCGACTGCGCCCCCTGTTCGACCGCCACCGTCACCCGCCGCTCGTCCACCACCTCCACCTGCCGTTCATCGGCCGCGCGCCGTACCAGGTCGAGGGCTTGGGGGACGTCGGCGGCGGCGCGGAGGACGACCTGCACCCGGTCGCCGCCGATCCGCTGCTTCAGCTCCGCGGGTGAGCCGGAGGCGGCGACCCGCCCCTGGTCGAGCAGGACGATCTGGTCGGCGAGACGGTCGGCCTCGTCCAGGTATTGAGTGGTGAGCAGCAGCGTGGTCCCTTCGGTGACCAGGTCGCGCAGCAGTTCCCACAGCCCGAGGCGGCTGCGCGGGTCGAGGCCGGTCGTGGGCTCGTCCATGAACAGCACGGGCGGCGCGACGATCAGGCTGGCGGCCACGTCGAGGCGGCGGCGCATGCCCCCTGAGTACGTCTTGACCCGCCGGTTCGCGGCGTCGGTCAGGTCGAACCGCTCGAGCAGTTCGTCGGCCCGCCGCCGGGCCGCCGCCTTGGGCAGGTGGTACAGGCTGCCGAACATCTCCAGGTTGCGCCGCCCGGTGAGCAACTCGTCGACCGCCGCGTGCTGCCCGGCGAGCCCGAACATGAAGCGCAGCCGCGCCGCGTCCCGCACCACGTCCAGCCCCGCCACCTCCGCGTGACCGGAGTCGGGGCGGAGGAGGGTGGTGAGGATGCGTACGGCGGTGGTCTTGCCCGCCCCGTTGGGCCCGAGGAGCCCGCAGACCGTGCCCGCCGGCACGGACAGGTCGATGCCCGCCAGCGCGTCCTTGGACCGGTAACTCTTCCGGAGCCCTTCCGCGTGGATCACGACGAACCTCCTTAACGCCGTTAAATCTAACGCTGTTAAGGATGCATTGAACGTTGTTAAACTGTCAACCGT
Source organism: Nonomuraea sp. NPDC049129 (assembly GCF_040648495.1). Classification (NCBI taxonomy): domain Bacteria; kingdom Bacillati; phylum Actinomycetota; class Actinomycetes; order Streptosporangiales; family Streptosporangiaceae; genus Nonomuraea; species Nonomuraea sp. NPDC049129. The sequence goes on from NZ_JBEZDU010000002.1 coordinate 380,891, forward strand.
GGCACTCGAAAAAGGCACCATCGTGGCGACGGGGCTCCGCTTGCTCGACGAGGTGGGCCTCGACGGCCTCACCTTGCGGCGGCTGGCGGCGGAGCTCGGCGTGCAGGCGCCGGCGCTCTACTGGCACTTCAAGAACAAGCAGCAGTTGCTCGACGCGATGGCGGTGGCCATGGAGGCGCCGCATGTGACGCGGCCGGTGTTCACGGACCCGTCGCAGTGGCGGGAGTGGGTGGCCGACTACGCCCGCGGCAGCCGGTCGATACTCAACTCCCACCGCGACGGCGCCAGGCTGGCGGCCGGGACGCGGTCGTCGCCCGAGATGTTCGCGATGGTGGAGCGGGCGGTGGAGGCGCTGGAGCTGGCGGGCTTCACGGTGGCGGACGCGGCGCGGGGACTGTTCGCGGTGAGCAACTACGTGGCCGGGTTCGTGCTGGAGGAGCAGGCCGACCGGACGCGGCCGGACACGGACGAGTCGGGGCCCGACATGGCGGAGTTTCAGGCACGCTACCCCCGGATCATGGCGGCCCTGCTGGAGGAGGGCGACCCGCAGGGCGACCGCTCGTTCGAGGCGGGGCTGGCCCTCATCCTGGACGGCATGCGGCTGCGACTGTCCAGCGGGAGCGCCGCCGATTGAGGTGCTTGGCGGACTGCGGATCGCGGTATCTGGCACCATGTGAGTGGCGACCGCCCGGCGAAACTCCACTTCGCCGGGCGGCGCCGATCATGGCGTCCGGATGAGCGTCCTGACGGTGTCGATCACAGCATCCGTTTGAGCACGTTGACCGTGTTGGCGAGCACCTCGTCCGAGACGGCGCCGACGTAGAAGTCGAAGCGCTCCGGGGAGATGGCACGAAGCTGCTCGACCATCGCCCAACTGGTCTTGGCCAGGCCCGTTCCCTTCGGGGTGATTTGGACATGCGTGAGATAGCCGCGATTTCGCGTCGTCAGCGGGACGGCGAAGACCAGTCCCAATCTCGACTGGTTGAGACTGTCGTTGCTGATGATCAGAGCGGGCCGGGGAAAGCCCTGTTCGCGGCCGGCTGGGTCACCGAAGTTGGTGAACCAGATCTCACCTTGGGTTATCTTCATCGGTCTCCTCGGGGAACGTGATCAGCCCCTCCCACTCGGGTGCGATCCGGCGAGAGCGTGAGGGCGGCCCCAAGGCGAGCTCTCGTTCGGCGAGGTAGTCGGCCCAGGCGGCGGGATCCTCCTTCTGGGTTCGCTTGATCTGCTCGTTGACCCTTTCCCAGAACACCTTCTGCTCGTAGTCGTGGATGGCGTCGATCAGCACTTCGGTCATGCTCCGGCCCTCCTGTCGGGCGATTCGGGCGATGCGATCTCTGGTCTCGACGCTGACGCGCATCGTCGTGGCCTTCTGCTTCATGCGCACACTCCGGAGGCTACGTCGGCGTCTGAGAGGAATCTACATGTCCTTGGTTACGCAAAGGGCTGGAATGGCAACTTAGAGTAAAGATGATTGACTCTCCTCCGTGACTCAGATGGCATTAGTGCTGATTGTTGGCGGTTTGGCGGTCTTCGTTGGGGCGGTTGTCCAGGGCAGCGTGGGGTTCGGGCTGGGATTGGTGGCCGCGCCGGTGCTCACCATGCTCGACCACTCCCTGATGCCCACCGCAATCCAGGTGGTCAACGTCACGTTGCCGCTGTTCACGCTGGCCGCGGAGTGGCGGAAGGTGGACTGGCGCGGGGTGGTTTTCGCGGTGCTGGGGCGGCTGCCCGGTGCGGCCATCGGTGGAGTCGTCCTGGTCTACATATCCGTCTACGCGCGAGGCGTCTTCGTGGGGGTCATGGTGCTCATCGCGGTGGGACTCACGGCGTGGGCGGTCAGCGTGCCGCGCAACGCCGCGACCATCGCGGGGGCCGGGTTCTTCTCGGGCATCACCGGCACCGCGACCGGCGTCGGCGGGCCGCCGATCGCGCTGGTCTACCAGCACGCCAAGGGGCCGCAGATCCGGGCGACGCTGGCGATGATCTTCTTCCTCGGCGCCGCGCAGTCGCTGGCGATCCTGGCCTTCGTGGGGGAGTTCTCCGGCCGGGCGGCCATCACGGGGGCCGTGCTGATCGTGCCGATGGTGCTCGGGTTCCTGGTGTCGGGGCCGCTGCGGCGCTACCTGGACGGCGGGAAGGTACGGACCGCGGTGCTGGTGGTCGCCGCCCTCTCGGCCGCCGCCCTCATCGCCCAGAGCCTGGCCACCTGACCCGGGCCGCCTGACTCAGTCCGTCTGCCGCTGATCCCCGAGCCCTGAGCGCCCGAGCTCCAGAGCTCCAGGCGCATGAGTCCCTGAGAGCCCCCGAACATACTCCTGCGATTGAGGAGGCGGGCGATACAACCTTTTGTCGCACAAGTCGCGTTGGCAACCGGGGAGAGGAGATCACATTGGACCGTCACGACGGCTTCCGTGAGTTCGTGCTCGCCCGCCAGCAAGCCCTGATGCGGACCGCGTACCTGCTCACGGGAGACCCGCACCTGGCCGAGGACCTGCTGCAGAGCGTCCTGATCAATGTCGTGGGCCACTGGTCCAAGCTGGTCAAGGGCGGCAACCCGGAGGCGTACACGCGCAAGGCCATGGTCAACCAGTACATCTCCTGGAAGCGCAGATTACGTCCCGAGGTGCCGAGCGGTGATCCGCCCGAGCGGGGCGCGTACTCCGACGGAGCCGTGCTCGACCGGATCGTGTTGCGTCAGGCGCTGGCCAAGCTGGGGCGCAGGCAGCGGGCCGTGATCGTGCTGCGTTTCTGGGAGGACCTGACCGAGGCGCAGACGGCCGAGGTGCTGGGCTGTGCGGTCGGCACCGTCAAGAGCCAGACCCATCACGCGCTGGCCCGCCTGCGCGAGGTCGCGCCCGAACTGGTGCATCTGCTGGATGATCCCGAGATCGTGGAGGTGGCGCGATGACGAGACTGCGCGAGGCGTTGGGGGACATTGCCGAGGAGGCTCCGCTGGTGAGCCTCGCCGACGTGGCCATCGCGGGCCACCGGCACAGGCGGCGGACCGTGCTGACGGCATCCGCCGTGGCGGTGCTGTGCGTGACGGCGGCGGTGGCAGTGGTGGTGGCGGTGCCGTGGCCGCGTGGTGCCCAGACGGCCACGCGGCAGGGCCAAGAGGCCGTGCCCGACCTGCCCCAGGGCAAGGTGGGGGCGATCAGCCGCGCGTACATGACATCCTGCAAGGTCGTCGAGCATGAGATCGACTGCACCGCGGTCGAGTGGCGGGTGGTCACCCGCGCCGGCAAGACCTACCGCGTGCCGCAGGCGCTCGCCAAGACCGCCAAGGGCGAGCGGGTGCCCGTCGCGATCAGCCGGGACGGCCGCCTGCTCGCCTACTACAGCCGCGACGCTCAGGCGCACGTGGTGCGCGACCTGGTGGGCGGCTCCGAGACGACGTCGCCGGTCACCATCAAGGAGGAGCGGATCGGCGTGGGTTCCATGCTTGTGCTCTCCGACGACGGCCGGTACATCGCCTTCGACCCGCGCGAGGGCAGCAAGTATCCCGGCATGCTGATCGACGTGCGCACCGGCAGGACGACGCACATCAACGGCAAGTACGAGCCGGTCAGCGTCAAGGGCGGCGTCGCCGAACTGGTCCGCTATCGCAAGACCGACCTGTGGCTCATGCCCGTCACGGGGGGCGGCAAGCCGGTGCGCTTCAACGGCGTGTTCATCATGTTCAGCGAAGTAGCGCCCGACGGTCGTACGGTGGCCGCCGTCGAGTTCCCGAAGGTCGGCAAGGGCGAGCCCCTGATGCTCGAAAAGAGCACACTGACCCTGCTCGACGCCAAGACCGGCAAGCTCCTGCGCAAGGTGCCCATCAGCGGCCTGCCGGACGACCGCGGGGGCGTCGCCGGCACCACGATCTGGCAGAGCGAATCCGAGGTCACGCTCCTGTACGGGGGCAAGGAAGGCGAGCGTTCGTACGCGGTCGACGTCAACACCGGGCGGGCTCGGCTCCTGGACCGTCAATCGGGCAGGACCATGAACCTGAGCTATCCCGGGGCCGCGAGCGGCTGACCGCCGCACAGGAGACGCAGCAGAGACGCTGCCCAAGAGACGCCGCGTCGGCCGGATCCCCCCGGCCGGTGCGGCGTTTCGCTTGTCCGGAGGCACGCGCCCGGTGAACCTCCGATGTCAGCCGCGTTTCTAGATTGTTATCCGCAACAACAAACTCCCCCCTTCGTAGGTCTTCCAAAGCAGGCCGTCCCGGAATACGTTGCCGCAAACAACATTCATCCGGGCCCTCCGGAAGAAAGGACCCTGCACTATGCGCAAGGGGATCCTCAGCCTGACCGCCGCGGCCGCCGTTCTAGCCCTCGGTCTCACCGCCTGCGGGGGCAACAGCGGTCCGACCTCGTCCACGTCTTCCGCGCAGAGCACGCAGAGCTCGCAGAAGGCCGGCAAGATCGGCGTCATCCTGCCCGACAGCAAGTCCTCGGCCCGCTGGGAGACGGCGGATCGCAAGTACCTGGAAGAGGCGTTCAAGGCCGCCGGGGTGGCCTACGACATCCAGAACGCCCAGAACGACAAGACGGCCTTCCAGACCATCGCCGACCAGATGATCACCAACGGCGCCACCGTGCTGATGATCGTCAACCTCGACAGCGGCACCGGCAAGACGGTCATCGACAAGGCCAAGTCCCAGGGCGTGGCGACCATCGACTACGACCGGCTGACGCTGGGTGGCGGCGCCGCCTACTACGTGAGCTTCGACAACACCAAGGTCGGCACCCTGCAGGGCGAGGGCCTGGTCAAGTGCCTGACCGACAAGAAGGCCAGCAAGCCGATCATCGCCGAGCTCAACGGCTCGCCGACCGACAACAACGCCACCCTCTTCAAGGCCGGGTATGACGGCGTGCTCAAGCCCAAGTACGACTCGGGCGACTACGTCAAGGGCCCCGACCAGTCCGTGCCCGACTGGGACAACGCCCAGGCCGGCACCATCTTCGAGCAGATGCTGACCAGCGCGCCGAAGATCGCCGGCGTGCTGGCCGCCAACGACGGTCTCGGCAACGCCGCCATCACGGTGCTGAAGAAGAACAACCTCAACGGCAAGGTCCCGGTGACCGGCCAGGACGCCACGGTCCAGGGTCTGCAGAACATCCTGGTCGGCGACCAGTGCATGACCGTCTACAAGGCCGTCAAGAAGGAGGCCGACGCGGCGGCCAAGCTCGCGGTCGCGCTGGCCAAGGGTGAGAAGCCCACGGCGAGCGGCAGCGTCAAGGACCCGCAGAGCAACCAGGACGTGCCGTCCGAACTGCTCGACCCGCAGCCGATCTACCTCGACAACGTCAAGGACGTCGTGGCGGACGGTTACGTGACCAAGGAGGAGCTGTGCACCGGCGACTTCGCCGCCAAGTGCACCTCGGCCGGAATTCAGTAGGAAAAGGAAGAAAGCGGAACCGGGTACGGCCGCGACCTAAGAGGGCGGCCGTACCCCTCCCCAAGGGAGCCTCATGACCCCCCTGCTCGAAGTGCGCGGGATAGACAAGAGCTTCGGCCCGGTACAGGTCCTGCATGACGTCACCTTCGCCGCCAACCCCGGCGAGGTGACGGCCCTGGTCGGCGACAACGGCGCGGGCAAGTCGACGCTGGTCAAGTGCATCGGCGGCATCTACCCGATCGACGGGGGCGACATCCTCTTCGACGGCCGCCCCGTCCAGGTGCACGGCCCGCGTGACGCCGGTGAGCTGGGCATCGAGATCGTCTACCAGGATCTCGCACTCTGCGACAACCTCGACATCGTCCAGAACATGTTCCTCGGCAGGGAACGCCGCAGCGGGCTCGTGCTCGACGAGGCGTCGATGGAGGAACTGGCCACACAGACGCTCGACGGACTGTCCGTCCGTACGGTGAAGTCCATCAGGCAGCAGGTGTCCAGCCTGTCCGGCGGTCAGCGCCAGACGGTGGCCATCGCCAAGGCCGTCCTGTGGAACAGCAAGGTCGTCATCCTCGACGAGCCGACGGCCGCCCTCGGCGTCGCCCAGACCGCGCAGGTGCTGGAGCTGGTCCGCCGGCTCGCCGACACCGGCCTGGCCGTCGTCCTCATCTCGCACAACCTGAACGACGTCTTCGCCGTCTCCGACCAGATCGCGGCGCTCTATCTCGGCAGGATGGCCGCGCAGGTCAGGACCGCCGACGTGACGCACGCGCAGGTCGTCGAACTGATCACATCCGGCCGGAGCGGAGACCTGGGGATCGCGCAATGAACAAGGTCAAGGAACTCCCCGGCGAGGCGATCGTCACCGCGAAGCAGTCGCCGTCGATCGGGCACAGCGTCACCGCCTACATCGAGCGGGTACGCGGCGGCGACATGGGCGCGCTGCCGGCCGTACTCGGCCTGCTGGTGCTCTGCACCGTCTTCGCCATCGCACGTCCCGCCTTCCTCACGGCGATCAACATCGCGAACCTGTTCACCCAGGGCGCCGCGGTCACGGTGATCGCGATGGGCCTGGTGTTCGTGCTGCTGCTCGGCGAGATCGACCTGTCGGCCGGTTTCGCCAGCGGCGTCTGCGCGGCGGTGCTCGCGGTGACGCTCACCAACATGGGCCTGCCCTGGTACGTCTGCGTGGGGGCGGCGATACTCACCGGCATCGTCATCGGCACCGTGCTCGGCACGCTGGTGGCCAAGGTGGGCATACCGTCCTTCGTGGTGACGCTGGCCGCCTTCCTCGCCTTCCAGGGGCTGGTCCTGGTGCTGGTCGACGAGGGGACGAACATCTCGATCCGGGATCCCGTCATCGTCGCCATCGCCAACAAGAACCTGCCGGTCTGGCTGGGCTGGGCGCTCTTCGCGGCCTGCGTGGCGGGGTACGCAGCCCTCCAGCTCTTCAGGGCCGGCCGGCGGTCGAAGCGCGGGCTGGTGGCCGACCCACTCTCGCTGATCGCCGCCCGCGTGGGCGCGCTGGCGATCATCGGGGGCGTCGTCGTCTACGTGCTCAACCTCGAACGCTCCCGCAACCCGGCCATCAGCTCGCTCATGGGCGTGCCGATCGTGGTGCCCGTGATCCTCGTGCTGCTGGTCGCGTGGACGTTCGTGCTCCGCCGTACCGCGTTCGGCCGGCATATCTACGCGGTCGGCGGGAACGCGGAGGCCTCCCGCAGAGCCGGCATCGGCGTCGACCGGATCAGGATCAGCGCGTTCGTGATCTGCTCCGCGATGGCCGCCGTCGGCGGCATCGTCGCCGCCTCCCGGGCCAGCTCGGTCGACCCGAACACCGGCGGCAGCTCCGTGCTGCTGTACGCGGTCGGCGCCGCGGTCATCGGCGGCACCAGCCTGTTCGGCGGGAAGGGGCGGGTCCTCGACGCGATACTCGGCGGCGCCGTGGTCGCGGTGATCGAGAACGGCATGGGCCTGATGGGGTACGGTGCGAGTGTGAAATACCTGGTCACGGGGTTCGTTCTGCTCCTGGCCGCGGGTGTCGACGCTCTGGCGCGCAAGCGGGCGGCAGCCGCTGGTCTAAGGTGATCAGCGACTCTCACCCCTTTAAGGAAGCCCAGACGATGCGTGCCGGTCCCTCCCAGGAGGACATCAGGCGTCACAACCTCGGCGCCCTGTTGCGGCACGTCCATCTGGGCGGGCCGACCTCGCGCGCCGAGCTGACGTCGAAGATGGGCCTCAACCGCAGCACGATCATGGCGCTCACCTCCGACCTCACGGCGGCCGGCCTGGTACGCGAGGAGCTGCCGCGCGAGACCGGCCGCGCGGGCCGCCCCTCGCTCGTGGTGCGTCCCGAGTCGGCGCGGGTCTACGTGTTCGCCTTCGATGTGGGCCCGGACCGGCTGGCCGTCGCGCGCGTCGGGCTGGGCGGGGTGATCCTCGACCGCAGGGAGGCCGTACGCCTGCGCGGCCCGTTCGAGCTGGAGGAGCTGGCCGGGATCCTGGCCGGCTTCGCCCGGCAGATGCGGCGCAAGACCAGGGCCGACACGGTCTGCGTCGGCGCGGCCGCGGCGGTCGCCGGCGGGGTGCGCAAGGGCGACGGCATGATCAGGTTCGGCCCGAACCTCGGCACCGAGGAGGTGCCGTTCGGTGAGGAACTTGGTCGCAGGCTGGGCCTGGGCCTGCCCGTGAGCGTGGGCAATGACGCCAACCTGGCCGCGCTGGCCGAGCACAGCCGCGGCGTCGGGGCCGCCGTCCGGGACCTGATCTACCTGCACGGAGACGTCGGCATCGGCGGCGGGATCATCGCGGGCGGTCACCTGCTGGGCGGTCACGACGGCTACGGCGGCGAGGTCGGCCACATGGTCGTCAACCCCGGCGGGCGGGCCTGCGGCTGCGGTTCGCACGGCTGCCTGGAGGCCGAGGTGGGGGAGCGGGCCCTGCTGGAGACCGCCGGCCGGCTGGCCGGCGAGCAGCACGGCAGGGACGCGGTGCGCGCCGTGGTCGACGCCGCCGACCGGGGCGACATCGTGGCCCAGGAGGCGCTCAAGAAGGTCGGCGACTGGCTCGGCCTGGGCGTCGCCAACCTGGTCAACATCTTCAACCCGGAGATGGTCATCTTCGGCGGGATGCTACGGGAGATCTATCTCGGCGCGGCCGCTCAGGTACGCACCAGGCTGACGCTGCACGCGATGGCGCCGCAGCGGGAGAAGCTGCGGCTGCGCACCTCGGCCCTGGCCGACGACGCGACGCTCGTGGGCGCGGCCGAGCTGGCCTTCGCCCACGTGCTCGCGGACCCACTGGAAGTGCTGGCCAGGGCCAACGCCTAGGAGACCCGGCTCTTCGGCGCGGTCCAGGTGTTGCAGTACCGGGCCGATCCGCCGCTGTAGCCGCGATCCTGCCAGTAGGCGAGGTTGGCCGGCTTGCCGTGGACCTTGCTCTCCCCGGCCCTGCTCACGGCGTCGGTCCACTCGTCCCAGGTGATGCCCGGGTCGATGGAGTCGAGGGTGGAGCTGTAGAAGACGCCGGCGAAGCACTCGGCCTGCATCTCCAGGCGGTGGCTGAGTATCGTGCGCGCGCTCCCTCCGGCTCTCCAGTAGAGCCTGTTCTGCTCGTCCAGCATGCCGCTGAGCTGCTGCACGTGGTGGCCCCACTCGTGGGCGACGGAGTGCGCGATGTTCATCCGGAACGGGTCCTGCAGGTCCCGCTTCATGATCCGGATGGCGATCGTCCGCTGCGCCGGGCAGTACTGGGCGCCGTTGCTGGTGATCTTGCCGCAGACCGACCCGCTGCCGGTCGTGATGGCGATCTTCGGAGGGCTGTAACGCAGCCCGGCGGCCTTGAACCTGGTGGCCCAGAAGGTGTTGGCGCACCTGGCCATGGCCCGGTGGAAGGTCTTGAGTGAGGCGGCGCTGCCCTTGCGGATCGCGGGGATCGCGCACGACTGCGGCGACGGGGTGCCGGACCGATAGATCTTGTTCTTGGCCAGTACGGCGGGCGGCGCGATCTGCGCGACCTGCGGGGCCGTGGTCTCCGCGTTGGCCGTGCCAGATAGGGCCAAACCCACGACCATGCCGACAGATGCGGCGATAAGGGGTATACGCACGATCGCGGATACTAGACCACTAGGTCGGGCCCTGTTCGCGAGACCTGTGCTTTGTCCGGAAAGCGCAATGCGGCCGCGCCGTAGGGCGCGGCCGCATCAGAGCGGGAGAAAGAACTACGGGAGAAAGAACTAGGCGACGGTACGCGCCGACGCGGCCCAGGTGTTGCAGGAGCCGGGGGACGCCGAGCCGTAGCCGCGGTTCATCCAGTACGCCTGCGACGGGCCCCGGCCGTGGTCGTTCTGCGGCCAGCCCTTGGCGCCGTTCTTGCGGAACCAGTTGACGGTGTAGTCCCACTCACCCGAGTCGACGGGCAGCGTGCCCTCGACCGTGCGCATGAAGACCGAGGAGAAGCACTCCGCCTGCAGCTCCGAGCGGCGCGAGAGCGCGAGCTGGCCGGACCTGCCGCTGGCGTTCCTGGCGGCCCAGTAGTAGTTCCAGATGCCCGACATGTTCTGCACGTGGTGGCCGTACTCGTGGGCCATCAGCCGGGTGATGCCCAGCGCGAACGGCTGGCGCAGCTGAGTCTTGGTGATCAGCATGTACATCGTGCGGTCGGTCGAGCAGTAGATGCCGTCGGCACCCGCGCTCCACGGGCCGCAAGGCGTGCGGACCTTCTTGGTGATGATGCGCAGCCGCGGCTTGCTGAAGGAGAGGCCGGCCTTGCGGAACTGGGTGGCCCAGGAGCGGTTCAGGCAGTTCGTCACGGTCGAGAGGAAGCGCTTGTAAGCCGTCGTGCTGCCCTTGGGCAGGTTGCCGGGCGAACAGTTGGAGCTGGCGAGCCGTCCCGTCCGGTACAGCGGGCTGGCCGTCGCGGCGGCCTTGCCGCGAGGGGGCGCCGCCTGCTGAGCGGCTGGCTGGACGACCTGCTGACCTGCGGAAACGGGCTGGACATCGGCTGTCGCCGTTCCCGCGCCAGCCAGCGCGATAACCGCGCCTGTGGCCACAAGGGACGACAGCTTCTTCATGGGGAGAGTGTTCATAGTGAAGGAAAGACTAGGTCAAGATCGGACATATGTGGGTGGATTTGACTCTATGGAGCTCGATGGAGTCAGCAAGGCAGGCACGAACTAGACTCGATCGGGTTAGCGCACAGGAGCAGAGGGGATCGCATCCGTGAGCGGGTTGCTGGGCTCGGTAAAGGGACCACACGACGTCAAACGCCTGGATGCAGAGGAGCTGCCGCAGCTAGCGGCGGAGATCCGTGACCTGCTCGTCGACTGCTGCGCCCGCTTCGGCGGCCATCTCGGCCCCAACCTCGGTGTGGTGGAGCTCACCATCGCCCTGCACCGCGTCTTCGACTCGCCGAACGACCCGATCGTCTGGGACACCGGGCATCAGTCGTATGTTCATAAATTGCTCACCGGCCGGGCCGCGGGCTTCGGCGCGCTGAAGCAGGAGGGCGGCCTGTCCGGCTACCCGAGCCAGGCCGAGTCCGAGCACGACTTCGTCGAGAACTCCCACGCCTCCACCGCGCTGTCCTACGCCGACGGCCTGGCCAAGGCGTTCAAGCTGCGCGGCGAGCACGACCGCACGGCCATCGCGGTGATCGGTGACGGCGCGCTGACCGGCGGCATGGCCTGGGAGGCGCTCAACAACATCGCGGCGGGCAAGGACCTGCGGCTGGTCATCGTCGTCAACGACAACGGCCGCTCCTACTCGCCGACGATCGGCGGCCTGGCCTCCCACCTGTCCTCGCTGCGGGTCAACCGCCGCTACGAGGACATGCTCGAGTACGTCAAAGACAAGATCGGGAACGTTCCCGTGCTCTACGACGCGCTCCACGGCATCAAGAAGGGCGTCAAGGACGTCCTGGCCCCGCAGGTCATGTTCGAGGACCTCGGCCTGAAATACGTCGGGCCGATCGACGGCCACGACGAGCAGGCCATGGAGGCGGCGCTGCGCAAGGCCCGCGACTTCCGCGGCCCGGTCATCGTGCACGCCCTCACCCAGAAGGGCCGCGGCTACTCACCGGCCGAGAACCACGACGAGGACCAGTTCCACTCGCCCGGCGCCTTCGACCGGGCCACCGGCGCGGAGAAGCCCAAGGGCCGCATCTGGACCAACGTGTTCAGCGAGGAGCTGGTCAGGCTCGGCAAGGACCGCGAGGACCTGGTCGCCATCACCGCCGCGATGCTCCACCCGACCGGCCTGGCCGCCTTCGCCGAGGCCTACCCCGAGCGCATCTACGACGTCGGCATCGCCGAGCAGCACGCCCTGACCAGCGCGGCCGGGCTGGCGCTCGGCGGCATGCACCCGGTCGTCGCCGTCTACGCGACCTTCCTCAACCGGGCCTTCGACCAGCTGCTCATGGACGTGGCCCTGCACCGGCTGCCCGTCACCGTGGTGCTCGACCGGGCGGGCGTCACCGGCGACGACGGCGCCAGCCACAACGGCATGTGGGACCTGTCGATCCTCCAGGTCGTCCCCGGCCTGAAGATCGCCGTGCCGCGCGACGGCGAGCGGCTGACCGAGCTGCTCGGCGAGGCCGTGGAGGTCTCCGACAGCCCGACCGTGCTGCGCTTCCCCAAGGGCCCGGTCGCCGAGCCGATCGAGGCCGTCGGCAAGCTGGGCACGATGGACGTGCTGCGCGCGGGCGAGCCCGACGTGCTGCTGGTGGGCGTCGGCCCGATGGCGCGGATCTGCATGGACGCCGCCCTCCTGCTCGACGCGCAGGGCATCTCGGCGACCGTGGTCGACCCGCGCTGGGTCAAGCCGCTCGACGAGGCGCTCGTGGCCGCCGCGAGCGCCCACAAGCTGGTCGCGGTCGTCGAGGACAACGGCCGCGTGGGCGGCGTCGGCGACGCGGTGTCCCGCCTGCTGCGCGACGCCGACGTGGATGTGCCCGTACGCGGCTACGGCATCCCGCAGCGCTTCCTCGACCATGCCAAGCGGGCCGCGATCCTCGGCCAGATCGGGCTGACCGGCCAGGACCTGGCGCGCGAGATCACCGAGGCGATCGCCAAGCGGAGCAGCCCCATCGAGAGCCAGTCCGCGCCACGCTGATCGCCCTGGTCACAGCCCGTGTAGGGATGATCAACCGGGGGTTTGGGAAGACGCTGAGTGTGGACATCTTTCGCACCAAGAGCGTCGAGCAGTCGATCCTCGACACCGAAGCCCCCGAGCATCGGCTGCGAAAGCGACTGACCGCCGTCGACCTCACCGTCTTCGGCATCGGCGTCATCGTCGGCACCGGCATCTTCGTCCTCACCGGCCGCGTGGCCAAGGAGACGGCCGGTCCGGCGGTGGCGCTCTCCTTCATCGTGGCCGCCGTCGTCTGCGGTCTGGCGGCGCTGTGCTACGCGGAGTTCGCCTCGTCGATCCCCGTGGCCGGATCCGCCTACACCTTCTCGCTGGCCACGCTGGGCGAGTTCCCGGCCTGGGTCATCGGCTGGGACCTGATGCTGGAGATGGCGCTGGCCGGGGCGGTGGTCGCCGTCGGCTGGTCGGGCTACTTCGCGTCGCTGATGTCCTCGCTGGGCCTCCAGCTGCCCGGCTGGATGGCGGGGGAGCACCCCGTGATCAACCTGCCCGCGATGGTCATCGTGCTGATCCTCACCGGCGTTCTGACCGCCGGGATCAAGCTGTCGTCGCGGGTCAACCTGGTCATCGTCACCATCAAGGTGGCGGTGATCCTGCTCGTCATCGTGGCCGGGCTGTTCTTCATCAACACCGCCAACTACTCGCCGTTCATCCCGCCGCCGGTGTCCACGCCGGGGGTCGAGGGGCTGAAGGCGCCGCTGATCCAGGTGCTGTTCGGCATCACGCCCGTCGCCTTCGGCGTGATCGGCATCTTCTCGGCCGCCGCGATCGTGTTCTTCGCCTTCATCGGCTTCGACATCGTCGCCACCGCCGCCGAGGAGACCATCAAGCCGCAGCGCGACCTGCCGCGCGGCATCATCGGCTCCCTGGCCATCTGCACCGTCCTGTACGTCGCGGTGTCGCTGGTCGTGGTCGGCATGCAGCGCTACGACAAGCTGAGTGAGAAGGCGCCGCTCGCCGACGCCTTCACCGCGGTCGGGCAGTCCTGGGCGGCCACGCTGATCAGCATCGGCGCGATCGCCGGCCTGACCACCGTGGTGATGATCCTCATGCTGGGGCAGAGCCGGGTGCTGTTCGCCATGTGCCGCGACGGGCTGCTGCCGGTCGCGCTGGCGAAGGTCCACCCCAGGTTCGGCACGCCGGCCCGGCTGACGATCATCATCGGGCTGGTCACCACGGTGCTGTCCGGGTTCATCTCGCTCAGCGCGCTGGCCGAGCTGGTGAACATCGGGACGCTCTTCGCGTTCGTGGTGGTCTCGGCAGGTGTGATCGTGCTGCGTCGGACACAGCCGGATCTGCACCGGGCCTTCCGTACGCCGATGGTGCCGCTGCTGCCGATCCTGTCGGTGCTGGCCTGCCTCTACCTGATGCTCAACCTGCCGGTCGAGACGTGGCTGCGATTCCTGGTGTGGCTGATCATCGGTGCCGTGCTCTACTTCGCCTACGGCTACCGCCACAGCCGGGTCCGGGTGACCGGCCCGAAGGGGTAGGCGCCCGGGGCGCCCACCCCTCGCCGGTCAGGCGGCCGGCGGTCTGACGGTGAAGACCGCTCCGCCCGCCGCCTTCATCCGGCAGGAGTTGGAGAAGATGTAGGTCCATCGCAGCGACGTCCCGCGCCACTTGCCCACCACCACGACGGTGTGCGGCTGGTACTCGTCGGTGCACACCGGATTGGGCACCACGTTCAGCTTGCTCGGGTCGCCCTTGACCTTCCGCAGCAGGTCGCAGGCCGCGGCGGGGGTGGGGTGGCTGCCGCCGTCGGGGTCACAGGTGAGGGTGGCCCCCTTCGGCAGGTCGTCCACCACGACAACGATCTTCAGCGTCGACTTGGGGGCCGTTCCGGCGAGCGCGGGGGTCGCCGTCGCCAGCGCGACTCCGCACAACGCGATCGTGCCGACTGCTCTCATCATGGATCTTCTCCGTTCGTAGCGCGGCGAACACGCTACGTGACGGACGGCCGGACTTTGGGAGGCCCGCCGGACGGGCCTCCCAAGATTCGGTCAAGCCGGCCCGTCTCAGGCGGGCACGGAGGCGGTCCCGGACGGGAGGAAGCGCGGCCGGGCCAGACCCGACCTGTCCAGGTACGGGGTGATCCCGCCCAGATGGAACGGCCAGCCCGCGCCGAGGATCATGCACAGGTCGATGTCCTGCGCCGCCGCGACCACGCCTTCGTCCAGCATGATCTGGATCTCCTCGGCCAGCGCCCGCAGCACGCGCAGCCGTACGTCGGCGGCGGTGGACGGCGCCGAGCCGCCCGCGAACAGCGCCACCGCCTCGGGGTCGAGCGAGAAGTCGGGCAGATAGACGCCCGGCTTGCCGGAGGCGACCAGCTTGGCCATGTTCGCCGAGACGCCGAAGCGCTCGGGGAAGGCCGCGTGCAGGGTCTCGGCCACGTGCAGGCCGACGGCCGGCCCCACGAGCTGGAGCAGCGCGAACGGCGTCATCGGCAGCCCGAGGTCGTCGAGCGAGTGTTCGGCGACCTCCAGCGGCGTGCCCTCGTCGACCGCGGCGATCACCTCGCCCATGAAGCGGGTGAGCAGCCGGTTGACCACGAACGCCGGAGCGTCCTTCACCAGCACGGACGACTTCTTCAGCGACCGGCCCACGGCGAATGCGGTGGCCAGCGTCGCGTCGTCGGTCGCGGGCGCCTTGACGATCTCCAGCAGCGGCATCACCGCGACCGGGTTGAAGAAGTGGAACCCGACCAGCCGCTCCGGACGCTCCAGCGCGGCGCCCATCTCGGCCAGCGAGAGCGAGGAGGTGTTGGTCGCGAGCACGCAGTCGGCCGAGACCACCGCCTCCACCTCCGCGAACACCTGCCGCTTGACGGCCATCTCCTCGAAGACCGCCTCGATGACGAAGTCGGCGTCGGCGAAGGCGTCCTTGGTCAGCGAGCCGGTCACCAGCCCCTTGAGCCGGTTGGCCTGGTCGGCCGAGACACGGCCCTTGGCGAGCAGCTTGTCGACCTCGGCGTGCACGTGCCCCACGCCCTTGCCGAGCCTGCTCTCGTCGAGGTCGGTCAGTACGACCGGCACCTCCAGGCGGCGGGCGAACAGCAGCGCCATCTGCGAGGCCATCAGCCCCGCGCCCACCACGCCGACCTTGGTCACCTTGCGGGCCAGCGCGGCGTCGGGGGCGCCCGCCGGGCGCTTGGCCCGCCGCTGCACCAGGTCGAAGGCGTAGAGCCCGGCCCGCAGCTCGTCACCCATCAGCAGGTCGGTCAGCGCCTCGTCCTCGGCGGCGAAGCCCTCGTCGCGCGTGGCCGTACGGGCCAGGGCGACCAGGTCGAGCGCCCGATAGGGCGCGGGGGAGGCGCCGCGCAGCTTCATGTCGACCAGGAAACGCGCGTCGGCGACCGCCTTGTCCCAGTCATCGTCGGCGTACGAGTCGCGTGCCACGACGGTGTCGCCGGTGAGCACCCGGGCGGCCCAGCGCAGCGACTCCTCCAGGAAGTCGGCCGGCTCGAACATCGCGTCGGCGACGCCCAGCTCGAACGCCTGGGCACCCTTGAGCATCCGGTTCTGCGACAGCGGGTTCTCGATGATCAGCTTGAGCGCGCGGGCCGGGCCGATCAGGTGCGGCAGCAGCTGCGTACCGCCCCAGCCCGGTACCAGCCCGAGGAAGCACTCGGGCAGCGCGATGGCCGGGACGCCCGAGGAGATCGTCCGGTAGGTGCAGTGGAGGGCCACCTCCAGGCCGCCGCCCATCGCCGCGCCGTTGACGAACGCGAACGACGGGATCGGCAGCTCGCCCAGGCGGCGGAACACGTGGTGCCCCAGCGCGCCGATGGCCCGCGCCTCCTCGCGCGAGGCCATGGTCGTCGCGCCCTTGAGGTCGGCGCCGACCGCGAAGATGAACGGCTTGCCCGTCACGCCCACGGCGGCCAGGTCGGTGCGGGCGGCGATCTCGGACAGGGCGCCGTTCAGCGCGAACAGCCCGTGCGGGCCGAAGGTGTTGGGCTTGGTGTGGTCGAAGCCGTTGTCGAGGGTGATGAGCGCCATCGTGCCGGCCCCGCCGGGCAGTTCGACGTCGCGGACCAGGGCCTTGGTGACGACTTCGCCGGTGTCGCGCTCGGTCAGCAGCGAGCGCCAGGTGTCGAGGTTGCTCATGCCAGGTTCTCCCAGATCACGGTGCCGCCCATGCCCATGCCGACGCACATGGTGGTGATGCCGTAGCGAACGTCGGGGCGCTCGCCGAACTGCCGCGCGAGCTGCGTCATCAGTCGCACGCCCGAGGAGGCCAGCGGGTGGCCGAAGGCGATCGCGCCGCCGTAGGGGTTCACCCGCGGGTCGTCGTCGGCGATGCCGAAGTGCTCCAGGAAGGCCAGCACCTGTACGGCGAAAGCCTCGTTGATCTCGAACAGCCCGATATCGGAAATATCGAGATTTGCCAGGCGGAGCGCCCGCTCGGTGGACGGGATCGGGCCCACGCCCATCACCTCGGGGTCCACTCCGGCGAAGGCGTAGGAGACCAGCCGCATCTTCGGCGCCAGGCCCAGCTCGGAGGCCGTCTCGGCGGCGGCCACGACGCAGCCGGTGGCCCCGTCGTTGATGCCCGAGGAGTTGCCCGCCGTGACGTTGCCGTGGGCGCGGAACGGCGTCTTGAGCGCGCCCAGCCCGTCCAGCGTGGTGCCGGGGCGCGGCGCCTCGTCCTCGACCGCCAGGCCCCAGCCCCGCTCGGCCGTCCTGATCGCCGTGGGGACCAGATCGGGCTGGATCCGGCCGTCGGCGTACGCCTTGGCCACCTTCTCCTGCGACAGCACCGCGTAGGCGTCGGCACGGTCCTTGGTGATCGTGGGGAAGCGGTCGTGCAGGTTCTCGGCCGTCATGCCCATGACCAGGGCGCTCGGGTCGACGAGGCGCTCGGACAGGAACCTCGGGTTCGGGTCGACGCCCTCGCCCATCGGGTGACGGCCCATGTGCTCGACACCGCCCGCGATGGCCACGTCGTACGCGCCGAACGCGATGCCGCCCGCGACCGTGGTCACCGCGGTCATCGCGCCCGCGCACATGCGGTCGATCGCGTAGCCGGGCACGGTCTTGGGCAGCCCGGCCAGCACCGCCGCCGAGCGGCCGATGGTCAGGCCCTGGTCGCCGATCTGGGTGGTCGCGGCGATCGCGACCTCGTCCACGCGCTCCGGGGGCAGCCCCGGGTTGCGCCGGATCAGCTCGCGGATGACGCGGACGACCAGGTCGTCCGCGCGGGTCTCCGCGTACATGCCCTTGGGCCCGGACCGGCCGAAAGGTGTGCGTACGCCGTCGACGAACACGACGTCACGAGAGGAAGGCACGGATTCGCTCCTCGTTGCTCGGCAGTTACCGCGCCTATGCTACTGGTCAGTAACCACGCTGCGGACGAGGCCCGTGCCCGCCGCCGAACCCGCCGGCGCCTCGGTGGCCCGGCTCATCACGTCGGCGAAGCCGTACAGGCCCGTGCTCGCGGAGCGGGCGTGGCGCCCGTACAGCCGAGCGGCGGCGTCACCGCCCACCCGCGGCCGACGGAGAGCCTGCTGAGCGCCGGCTGCGGCGTCCTGGGCGGGCTCGCCGGGAGGGGCGCGAGCTCGGTCATGGGGGTCATGATCTCGTCACTGCGCGTGACTGCGCGCTGAATTTCGGTCTTTTGGATGGAGTCCTCGATTGGACCGAAACTCCGGTCCTGACCGAGATCAGCGCCGTCATGCGCGGCCTTTGCTGGCTTTAGGTGGGCCGTGTCCCGTTACCGTGCGTATAGGGCTGGAGCAGGTGCGTGGTCATGTGCAGGCAACCTTCGGGCATACCCCTCGGGGGGTCCGCCGAAACGGGGGATCAGAGTTGTGACACCAGCTTATTTATGAGCATCCTGTGAAATTTCCGGACAAGTGGTGGAGAAGTCTGTTAGGAAGGGTCGCGGTCCAGATTCGTATTAGAGAGGTTCCATCGTGGCGCGCGACGAGAACGACAGGCCATATGAGGATGGGCAGGGCAGGTCGGCGAACCCGGAGCTGACCGGCGACGTTCTGTCTCCGCGCTGGAGCACGGACGACACCGACGAACAGCCGGCCATTGTGGTCTCGGGCAATGAGACCTACATCCTCCCGCCGGACAACGGCGCGCCCGAGTTGTACATCCCGCCGTCCGAGGGGCAGCACCGCGCGACAGGTGCCGAGGGTGAGCTGTACACGGGTGACCCGGCCAGCGGTCCCCTTTACGGGGATTCGCTTTACACGGGTGGCGACCAGCTGTATGCCGGTGACGCGCCCAGTGGGCCGCTCTACAGCGGTGACTCGGCCAGTGGGCCGCTTTACACGGGCGATGCGCAGAGGGAGCCGCTCTACTCCGGTGACACCGGCGAGCCGCTCTACACGGGTGACGCCCAGAGTGGGCCGCTTTACACGGGTGACGCGCCGAGTGGGCCGCTTTACACCGGTGACCAGCCGAGTGACGCCTACCTCCCGCTCGACAAGAGCTACGGGTCCTCCTACGACGATGACGAGTCCGCGGAGCCCAAGCGCGGCTTCCTCGGCTCCGGCTGGACCGACGGCTCCCAAGGGGGCGGTCACCAGGCCGAGGGCGACAAGGAGGTGCGCCGCCGTACCAAGGTGCTGCTCATGGCGGCCGTCGCGGTCGTCGTGCTCGGCGCGGGGGCCGGCTGGATGCTGACCGGTACGTCCTCCGACGACCCGTGCCAGAGCGGGAAGTGCGCCAGCGCCGAGCAGGTGAGCGCGCCGGCCGCCTCTCCCACGGACTCGGAGCCGACTGACACCGAGGAGGAGGCCACCGACCCCACGGAATCGGACTCCCCGGAGCCGACCGCGTCGGCCACCGCCGCCCCGTCGCCGACCGCCGCCCGGGTGCGCCCCACCCGTACCCCCTCTCCGCGGGCCACCCGCACGCGCATCGGCGAGCCGACCGCCAAGCCGAGCACCCGGGCCACCAGGGCGACGCAGGACACGATCAAGGACACGGACACCGGCACCACCCAGAAGCAGCCGACGCAGGACCCGGCCAAGCAGGAGACCAGCCAGCCGACGCAGGCGGTCCAGACGCAGGCTCCGGTGCCGGCTCCGACGGAGACCAAGAAGGGCCTGTTCGACATCCTGTTCCCGTGGGGATGAAGTCCTTCGGCGGTGACTTCCTGTCGCGCCGGCCCCGAGACGTGTAAGGATGCGGACCCAGGTGCCGGTCTGGCACACTGGGAAACCGCTTTCCGGGAGGTCTCGTGGTCACGCTGGAAGACGTCGCCAAGCAGGCGGGCGTCTCACTCGCCACCGCCTCGCGGGTGCTCAACGGCAGCACCCGCCAGGTGGGCGCCGACCTGCGGGCCCGCGTCGAGCGAGCCGCGTACGAGCTGGGCTACCGCGCCAACATCGCGGCGCAGACACTGGCCCGCGGGGCGAGCAACGTCATCGGCATCGTGGTCCACGACCTGACCGACCCCTACTTCGCGGCGCTGGCCGACGGCGCGATGCGGGCCGCGGCCGGCGAGGGCCTGCTGGTCATGGTGGGCACCACGCACCGCGACCCCGAGCAGGAGATCGCCTACGTGGCGACGCTCAACGCCCAGCGCGTACGCGCCGTGCTGCTGGTCGGCTCCCGCGTCGCCGACCCTGAGGTCACCGAACGGCTCCGCGCCGAGCTGGACCGCTACCGGGCCAGCGGCGGGCGGGCCGCGTGCGTGGGCCAGGACCTGCTCGGCGTCGACACGGTCGCGCCCGCCAACCACGAGGGCGCCGCCGCCCTGGCCCGCTCGCTGGCCGGGCTGGGCCACACCCGCTTCGCCGTACTGGCCGGGCCGCCGCGCCTGATGACCGCCCGCGACCGCTGCGCCGGGTTCGTGTCGGCGCTGGCCGAGCTTGGCCTGCCGGAGCCGCGCGTCATCGAGGGACCCTTCGACCGCGACGGCGGCTACCGGGCGGCCCAGGAGACGGGGGACGCGACGTGCGTGTTCGCCGTCAACGACGTGATGGCCGTGGGGGCGCTCGCCGCCTACCGCGAGCGGGGGATCCGGGTGCCGGACGATGTGTCGGTGGCAGGCTTCGACGACATCGCGACGCTACGCGACCAGGTGCCCGCGCTGACCACGGTACGGCTGCCGCTGCAGGACATGGGCGCCCGCGCCCTCGAACTGGCCTTGGCGGCGGAGGAGGAGCCGACGGTGGAGCAGGTGCCGGGTGAGGTGGTTTTGCGCGAGAGCGTACGGGCGCTGCGCTGAGCTTCGCCGTACAGGGCGTGGATAGGGGGCGCTTCCGAAGGGGAGGCGCCGCACAGGCGGGACGGTCGCTCGGGAGGGCACGCGATGAAACTGGCGGTCAGCACGCTCGGGATGCCGGGCGATGGGCTCGACAGGGTGATCGAGGTGGCGACCGCGCAGGGTTGCCAGGGTCTGGAACTGCGGTTGCACCCCGACACTGGCGTACACCGGGGTCTGTCGGCGGATGAGCGGTCGTCGGTGCGGCAGCGGGTCGAAGCCGCAGGTCTGGAAATATCGGCGCTCGCCGGATATGTCGGCGTATGCGAGCCGGGCCCGGACGAGCCCGTCGTCGAGGCGCTCGTCGCGGACCTGACGCTCGCGGCCGACTTGGGCGCCCCGGGCGTCCGGGTGTTCCCGCGCGGCGACGACCCTTCCATCGGAGCGCGCAGGCTCAAAGCGGTCTCCGCCACGGCCGCCGGACTCGGTCTGCGGGTGCTCGTCGAGACGCACGACCAGATGGCCACCGGCGCGGCCGTCGCGCGACTGCTCGACGAGGCGGCCTGCCCGGAGACCACCGGCGCGCTCTGGGACCTCCTCCACCCTTGGCGCCACGGCGAGTCCCCGGCCGACACATTGGCGCTTCTCGGCCCGCACCTCGCCTACGTCCAGGTCAAGGACGCGGTCTCCGCCCAGGACACCACGCCGGTGCCGATGTGGACCGGCACGGTGCCGCTGGACGAGTGCGGTGAGCTGCTGCGCTCGTGGGGCTACTCCGGGTGGGTGTCGCTGGAGTGGGAGCGCACCTGGTATCCCCAGGTCGCACCGGTGGAGGAGATACTGCCTGGGGCCGCCGAGTGGGTGCGGCGTTTTAGGAGGGAGTAGCCAGTGACGAGCGACCCGGTGAGGGATCCAGCCAGGGGCTCAGTGAGGGCCAAGGTGCTGGTGGTCGGAATGGACGGCCTGCGCTTCGACCGCTTGGTCGCGCTGGAGCCGCCGGTGCTGAGCGGGCTGATGTCGGCGGGCGCGTACGGGACGAGCCTGCTCCCGTACGGCGAGGCCGCCGCCCCCCGGACCGAGTCCCCCGGCGAGATCGTCCCAGAGGGCACCGCCGCTTCGGGCGAGGGCGCCGCCACTTCGGGGGAGATCTCCTCCAGCAGTGCCGCTTCGGACCAGGTCTCCTCCAGCCGGGTCATCAGGTCGCGGACCGATTCCGGGCCGGGGTGGTCGTCCATCGCCACCGGGGTGTGGCCCGACAAGCACGGCGTCGTGGACAACGCATTCACCAACCCCCAATTCGCGAAATATCCGGACTTCTTGACGCGCGCCAACACGGCCCGCCCCGACCTGACCACCGCGGCGTTCTTCTCCTGGGCGGCGCTCGCGGACCACGGCGCGTTCGGCCCGGCCATCGGCACCCGCCTCGCCCTGGACGGCTACGCGATCACCTGGCCGACCGCCGACAAGCAGGTGACCGAGGCCGCCGAGAACCACCTCGCGAACACCGGCGCCGACCTCACCTTCGTCTACCTGGGCGAGACCGACGAGGTGGCCCATGACCTCGGCCCGCACTGCCCCGAATACACCGAGGCGCTGCACACCCAGGACGCCTACCTCGGCCGCTTCCTCGACGCGATCCGGGACAGGCCGACGTTCGCCGGCGAGCGCTGGACTGTGCTGGTCACCACCGACCACGGTCACGTCGACGAGGGCGGCCACGGCGGCACCTCCATCGAGGAGCGAACGGTCTTCGTCATCGCCGCCCGCCTGGGCGGCGGCGTGAACCTGGGCGGTTCCGGCCTCGGCGGTCCGAGGCTGGTGGACGTCGGCCCGACCGCGCTGGCCCTGCTCGGCATCGAGCCCGACCCCGCCTGGGGCCTCGACGGTGTGCCGCTGGAGGTGTGAGCGACGCCACTGTTCATCAAGTGTTGAATTCTTTGCCGTTAAGCGTGACACTCATAGCGAGACGCTGAACGGTGGGGGTGCGCCCGATGAACACGGCACTAAACTTTTCCGACATCGACGGCGGCATGCTGGCCGAAGTCGGTGGCAAGGCGGCCAACCTCGGTGAGCTGACCCGGGCCGGGCTCCCCGTCCCGCCCGGCTGGGCGCTCACCACCGAGGCGTACCACGAGGTGGCGCAGGCGGCGGGCCTGGACGACGTCATCGCGACCGGCGGCCCGGGCCTCGCGGAGGCCGCCAGGACCCGGCTGCTGGGGGCCCCGATCCCCGAGGCCGTCGCGCGGTCGATCCGCGAGGCGTACACCACACTGAGCCAGACCGTGCACCAAGACGCGGCGCCGGTCGCGGTGCGCTCCTCGGCCACGGCGGAGGACCTGCCGTTCGCCAGTTTCGCCGGTCAGCAGGACACCTACCTCAACGTCGTCGGCGCCGACGACGTGCTCGACGCCGTACGCCGCTGCTGGGCCTCGCTCTGGACCGACCGCGCCGTCGCCTACCGCGACTCCAACGGCATCGACCACGCCTCCGTACGGCTGGCGGTGGTCGTCCAGGTCATGGTCGACGCGCGGACGGCCGGCGTACTGTTCACCGCGAACCCGCTCACCGGACGCAGGCACGAGGCCGTCATCGACGCGAACCCCGGGCTCGGCGAGGCCGTGGTCTCCGGCGCCGTCAACCCTGACCGGTTCGTCGTCGACGCGGCGAGCGGTGAGATCCTCGACCGGCACGCGGGCGACAAGCGGCTGACGATCCGCGCCCTGCCCGGCGGCGGCACGGAACGCGTCGAGTCCGCCCATGACGGCTTCTGCCTGACCGACGAGCAGGTACGCGACCTGGCCGCGCTCGGCACCCGCGTCGAGGACCACTACGGCGCGCCGCAGGACACCGAGTGGGCCATCGACGCCGACGGCGAGCTCTGGCTCACTCAGGCCAGGCCGATCACCACGCTCTACCCGCTGCCCGAGACCACCAGGCAGGGCCTGCGGGTCTACTTCTCCATCAATGTCGCCCAGGGCGTCATGGGACCGCTTACCCCGATGGGGCTGTCCGCGTTCCAGCTGCTCAGCTCGGGTGCCGCCGGGGTGTTCGGCTACGGTCCGGCCAGGGCGCGTGATGGGGCGGCGTTCATGTTCGAGGCGGGTCAGCGCGTCTGGCTGGACCTCACCACGGCCCTGCGCAGCCGCATGGGCCGGGCGATCATGCCGCGCGCCCTGCTGATGGGCGAGGCCAGGGCCGGGGCGGTGCTGACGGACCTGTTCGAGGAGCCCCGGTTCTCGGTGATCCAGACCTCGCGCCGGCCGTTCTTCCGCGCGGTGGCGCACTTCGCCCGCCGCGTACACGCCCCGAAGCGGCTGCTCCAGGCGCTGACCCGGCCCGATCGGGCGATCGCCTACACCAGGCGGATGGGCGACGAGCTGGACCGGCGGCTGCGGGTGCCCGGCTCCGCCACGCCCGTCCAGCGGCTCGACCACGCGGAGCGGATGCTCAGCACCGCGTTCCCGGCGATCGTCTCGCTCATGCCGATCGCGATCGCCGGTTATGGGCTGTTCGGGCTGGCCGCGAAGCTCTCCGGCCTGTCCATGAGCGACATGCAGGACGTACTCCGCAGCGTCCCCAACAACCCGACCACCGAGATGGACCTCGAACTCTGGGCGCTGGCGACGCGCATCGAGCCGGAACCGTTCAGGAACGAGCCGGTGAGCGAGCTCGTACGCCGCTTCAAGGCCGGCGAACTGCCCCCGAAGGCCCAGCAGGGGATCACTGCTTTTCTGGATAAGTACGGGCATCGCGGCATCGCCGAGATCGACCTGGGCGTCGCCCGCTGGTCGGAGGACCCGACGCACATCCTGGGCGTCCTGGCCAACTACCTGCGTATGGAGGGCGGCGCCGACCTCGCGCCCCACGCGCTGTTCGCCAGGGGAGCGGCCGAGGCCGAGGCGGCTGTCGCGCGGATCGTGGCGACTGCTCGCCGCAAGGGCGCGCTCCGGGGGGCTGTCGTCCGGTTCGGGCTGCGGCGGACCCGGATGTTCGCCGGGGTACGCGAGATGCCGAAGTTCTACCTGGTGAAGACCCTGGCCGCGATCCGGCGGAGTCTGCTGGTCGTCGGCGAGCACCTGGTGACCACCGGCGTGCTGGACGCGGCGGACGACGTGTTCTACCTGCGGATCGAGGAGGCGCGGTCGGCCCTGGACGGGGGCGACCTGCGTACCACGGTGATCGAGCGGCGGGCGGCCTACGAGCGGGAGTCACGCCGCAGGCACGTGCCGAGGATCATGCTGTCGGACGGCACTGAGCCCGAGGCCCTGGCGGCCCCCGCCGCGGCGGGCGCGCTGATCGGCAGCGCCGCCTCCGCCGGTACGGTCACCGGCCGCGCCAGGGTGGTGCTCGACCCGGTCGGGGCGCACCTGGAGCCGGGGGAGATCCTGGTCTGCCCGTCGACCGACCCCGGCTGGACGCCGCTGTTCCTCACGGCGGGCGGGCTGGTGATGGAGATGGGCGGCGCCATGTCGCACGGCGCGGTGGTGGCCCGCGAGTACGGCATCCCGGCGGTGGCCGGCGTCCCGGACGCCACCCACCGCATCGTCACCGGCCAGGAGATCACCGTGAACGGAGCCGCGGGCACGGTGACGATCTCCGAGGCCGAGCCGGACCCGGCTGACGAAGCCGCGGCACGGGACGAACCGGCCGCCAGCCCGGCCTGACCCGGTCGCGGTCAGGAGGGGCGGCACAGGACGCCCGGCCGGGTCAGGCGGACACCACCTGGGCGTAGCGGTGCTTCATGGTGGCCACGATCTCGTCCGGGTCGGCGGCCCAGACGTCGGCGTTGAAGATCTCCACTTCGACGTCCCCGGTGTAGCCGGCCGCGGCGACAGCGCGGGTGATCGGCGGAAAGTCGATCACCCCGTCGCCCATCATCCCGCGCCCCAGCAGCACGTCCGCCGGAAGCGGCTGCAGGTAGTCGCACACCTGGTACGACGCGATCCGGCTGCCGGCCCTGGCGATCTCCTCGAACAGCCGCGGGTCCCACCACACGTGGAAGGTGTCGACCACCACCCCCACCTGCTCCTCCGGATACGTCAGGCACAGGTCGACCGCCTGGGCCAGCGTCGACAGGACGGCCCGGTCGGCGCAGTACATCGGATGCAGCGGCTCCAGCGCCAGCTTGACGCCCCGCTCACCGGCGTACGGGGCCAGCACCTCCAGCGCCTCGGCCACCTGCTCACGGGCCCCGGCCAGATCACGCGAGAAGGGCCGCCCCGCGCCGTCGGGGTCGGCCGGCAGCGGTTCACCCGGCCGCACGACCGGTAGCGGCTCACCCGGCAGCGGTTCGCCGGGCCGCACGCCCGGCAGGCCGCCGACGACCATGACCAGGCAGGCCGCCCCCAGCTCGGCGGCCTCGTCGATGGCCCGCCGGTTGTCGTCGAGCGCCACCCGACGAGCCGTCCCGCCTGATGCCTGGCCGCTCGTGCCGGAACCCGGGTCGGCGGGGGTGGTCAGGAAGCCGCCACGGCAGAGCGACGACACGCGCAGCCCGGCGTCGCGGACCAGCTTGACGCTCTCGGCCAGCCCCTGCTCCGCCACCTCCTCACGCCACAGCCCCACGGCCTCCAGACCGTGCCGTACGCAGCCCTCGACGGCCTCCGCCACCGACCACCGTTTGGTCGTCCGCTGGTTCAGGGAGAGGCTCACAGCCCGTTCACCTCCAGCAGCGCCTTCATCTTCCGTACGGCCAGCTCCTGGTCGGCCAGCAGCCCGGCCTGGTCGGCCAGGCGGAAGACCTCCGACAGGTGGACCAGCGAGCGGGCCGACTGGGCGCCGTTCACCATGGCGAACGCGTCCTGGTGGCCGTTCAGCCAGGCCAGGAAGACGATGCCGGTCTTGTAGTTGTACGTCGGCGTCTCGAAGATCTTCCGGGACAGCGGCACGGTCGGCGCCAAGATCTCATCGTAAAGTGCGAGATTTCGGGCGGCCTCCGCGCCGGTGCTCTGTTCGGCGGCGTCCAGCGCCCGCAGGGCCGCGGCCGCCGCCGGCGCGATCGCGTCGAAGATGCCCAGCAGCGCGTGCGACCCCGACTTGATCAACGACGGATAGTTGAAGTCGTCGCCGGTGTACAGCCTGACGCCGGCGGGCAGCGCGGCCCGCAGTCCCACCTCGTGCTCTTCGTCGAGCAGCGACACCTTCACGCCGTCCACCTTCGAGGCGTGCGCGTGGATCAGTTCCAGGAACGACTCCGTGGCCGCCGCCACATCGGCGGAGCCCCAGTATCCGGCCAGCTGCGGGTCGAACATCTGGCCGAGCCAGTGCAGGATCACCGGCCGGTCGGCCAGCCCGAGCAGCTCCCCGTACACCTGGTGGTAGTCCTTGGGCCCGCTCGCCACCCGCGCGAGCTGCCGCGAGGCCATGATGATCACCCCGGCGCCGGCGGCCTGCACGGTCTCCAGCTGCTCGGTATAGGCGGCGGTGATCGCGCCCAGGTCGGTGGCTTCGGGGGCGTGGTCGGTGCCCGCGCCGCAGGCCACCAGCGCGGCGGGGTCGCCGAACGAGCGGGCCTCGGCGGCGCTGCGCCGGATGAGCTCCTTGGTGGCGGCCCAGTCCAGGCCCATGTTGCGCTGGGCGGTGTCCATGGCGTCGGCGACGCGCAGGCCGTACGACCACAGGTGCCGGCGGAACCGGAGCGTGGCGTCCCAGTCGACGGCGGCGGGCGAGCCGGGCGTGTTGTCGCCGAGCGGGTCGGCCACCACGTGCGCGGCCGCGTACACGACCCGGCTCGACGCCGGAGCGTCGACGACGGGCCAGGTCACGGGCTCGCGCAGCGTGTACGCGCCGCCGGGCAGGTCGATGATCACAGGTGCGGCACCTCGATCCGGCGGCCCTCGGCCGAGGAACGCAGGCCCAGCTCGGCCAGCTGCACGCCGCGCGCGCCCGAGGCGAAGTCGTTCGGGAACGGCGCGTCCTCGCACACGTGGCGGATGAACCCCTCCCACTGGATCTTGAAGCCGTTGTCGAAATCGGCGTTGTCCGGCACGTCCTGCCAGCCCTCGCGGAAGCGGGCCGTGGCGGGCAGGTCGGGGTTCCAGACCGGCTTGGGCGTGGCGGCGCGGTGCTGGAAGCGGCAGTTGCGCAGGCCCGCGACCGCGCTGCCGTGCGTGCCGTCCACCTGGAACTCCACCAGCTCGTCGCGGTTGACGCGGACGGTCCAGGAGGAGTTGATCTGGGCGATCACGCCGCCGGCCAGCTCGAAGATGCCGTACGCGGCGTCGTCGGCGGTGGCCGCGTAGGCCTTGCCCTGCTCGTCGACCCGCTGGGGAACGTGCGTCACGGCCTTGGCGTAGACGGACTCGACGCGGCCGAACAGGTTCTCCATCACGTAGTGCCAGTGCGGGAACATGTCGAGCACGATGCCGCCGCCGTCCTCGGCCCGGTAGTTCCACGACGGCCGCTGGGCCTCCTGCCAGTCGCCCTCGAACACCCAGTAGCCGAACTCGCCCCGGACCGAGAGGATCTGGCCGAAGAAGCCGCTGTCGATGAGCCGCTTCAGCTTGAGCAGGCCCGGCAGGAACAGCTTGTCCTGCACCACGCCGTTCTTGACGCCCTTGGCCTTGGCCGCCTCCGCCAGCGCGACCGCCTCCTGGACGGACTCGGCCGTGGGCTTCTCGGCGTAGATGTGCTTGCCGGCCTCGATGGCCTTGAGCACCGCCTTCACCCTGGCGCTGGTGACCTGGGCGTCGAAGTAGATGAGGTTGTCGGCGTCGGACAGAGCCGAGTCGAGGTCCGTGGTGTAGCGGGAGATGTGGTGCTCGGCGGCGATCCGGGAAAGCTTGTCCGCGCTCCTGCCCACCAGGACCGGCCTGAGCTTGACCCGGCTGCCGTCGGAGAGGACGACCCCACCCTGCTCGTTGATGGCCAGGACCGATCGGACCAGATGCTGGCGGTAACCCATCCGGCCGGTGACGCCGTTCATCACGACGCCAATGGTGCGCACGCTCATGAGGATCCTTTCGCGGAAAGCGCTTTCCCGAACGGTAAGGCCGCCCCCGTGGGGGCGTCAAGTGGGCCGTACCTAGAGCTCGCCCTTGCTTTCCAGCCGGGCCAGCGCCTTGGCGAGCGGATGGGCGGTGAGGGAGAGCTGCCATTCGCGGGCGCCGAGCCCGCGCAGCCGGGCGGTCACGGTCTCGTCGGTGATCTCCACCGGCGGCTCCCAGGTGAGTCTGCGGACCGCGTCGGGCTGCAGGAGATTCTCCGTCGGCATCCGATGCTCGTCGGCGAGCGCGGCCACGACGGCGCGCGCCGCGGCGAGCCGCTTGGCCGCCGCCGGATCGCGATCGGCCCAGCGGTTGGCCGGGGGCGGCCCGTCGCCGGGCGTGCTCGGCTGCGGCAGCTCGGACTCGGGCAGCCCGCGCGCCCTGCTGACCGCGGCCAGCCAGTCGGTCATGTGCCGGCGCGCGCTGCGCCCGGTGAACGCCGAGATCTCGGTGAGCGCCTTCTTGGTGCGCGGCACCTCCAGCGCGGCCGTGACGATCGCCGAGTCGGGCAGCACCCGGCCGGGCGCCAGGTCGCTCTCCTGGGCGATGCGGTCGCGCATGGTCCACAGCTCCCGCACGATCGCCAGCGCCCGCATGTTGCGTACCTTGTGGATGCCCGACGTGCGCCGCCACGGATCGGAGCGGGGGACCGGTGGCGGGGTGTTGAGCACGGCGGCGAACTCCTCGCGCGCCCACTCCAGCTTGCCGCTCTCCACCAGCTCGCCGTGGAGCACGTCGCGGAGCTCGACCAGCACCTCGACGTCGAGCGCCGCGTAGCGCAGCCAGTCTTCGGGCAACGGCCTGGTCGACCAGTCGGCCGCCGAGTGGCCCTTCTCCAGCCGCAGCCCCAGCACGGTCTCGACCATCGTGCCGAGCCCCACCCGCTCGTAGCCGAGCAACCGGCCCGCCAGCTCGGTGTCGAACATGTCACGGGGCCGGAACCCGACCTCCAGCAGGCACGCCAGGTCCTGCGACGCGGCGTGCAGCACGATCTCCGCGCCTGAGACGGCCTCGTCCAGCTCCGACAGGTCGGGGCAGGCGATCGGGTCGATCAGCGCGCTGCCCGCGCCCGCCCGGCGCAGCTGCACCAGGTACGCGCGGTTGCCGTAGCGATAGCCGGAGGCCCGCTCGGCGTCGACGGCCACGGGACCGGTGCCCGCCCGGAAGGCCGCGACGACGCGCGCCAAAGAGGCGCCGTCTTCGACGACCGCCGGGATGCCCTCGCGTGGCTCCAGCAGTGGGACGACGGTTCGTTCTTCTGTCATGAGATCACCGTTCTCATGACGCTTGTGCGGTATTGACTGGTGCCCTCACTTCGTACGGTCACTCTCCGGATCTTCACGTCGGCGTGGCATGGCGGCCACGTCGGGAGGGAGCGGCGGGATCCCGGCCGCCAGGCACATGAGGTCACACCACGCTGCGACATGGCCGGAGAGATCCTCATGCGCGGGCGACCAGGATGCCCTCAGCTCTAGCTCGGTGGTGACCGGGTCTTCGGCCTTGTTGCCGAACCCCTCGGACACGGCTCTAGTCACGGTACCGCCAGCGGCGGAGTAGTCGGCCTGATGAGCCTCGAGCGCTTCGGTGAGCCAGCTCCACGCGACGGGGCCGAGCAGGGGGTCGGAGGTGATCTCCGGCTCCATGTCGGCACGGACATAGGCGACCAGCCGGAACGGACCCTCCCAGCCGCGCTGGCCGTCGGGGTCGAAGAGCAGGATCAGCCTGCCGACCGCGAGTTCGTCGTCCTCGCGGTAGACCGAGGCGCCGATCGCGGCCGAGAAGGGGGCCAGCCGCTGGGGCGCGGGCAGGTCTTCGAGCTCGATCTCCGGCCTGACCTCGGCCTGGCGCAGGCTGTCGACCGCACGCCTGAAGGAGGCGGGGGCCGGCGGCTGCTCACCGAGGGTCATAGCCGAAGCGTAGGTCGAAGACGGGCGGAAGGGGACCACGGGGGTGCTCATAGTTCGCGATCAAACCGATGCCATAGCTAGCTGACGGACCGGCAGGGTGATCCCGCCTAGGACGATCGCGTGGCCGCAGTCGACACAGGCCCACTCCGGACACTCGCCCGGCTCGTGTCCGTCGAGACACGGAGGCTGCTCGAACAGCCGCATGCCGGCGCAGGGAGCGCAGTGCTCACTGCGGTGTTCTGGGGAACCCCACAACGCGGTCATCGCACCGGAGCCTTTCTTCGGGTCGTCGCTCCGACGTTGGCACGGCACGCTGACAATTCGCCGCAACGCGCTCGGCGTGTCCCGAAAGTGGATGCTGAATCGATGCCGCGCGGTGGCTTGGCCAACTTTTGGTCCAGACGAGACCGGCTTTCTGGTCGCCCATGGGGTGTGTTCGACCCGTGTGGGGCGCCGATGCCGAGCCGACCGGTAAACATCCATCTGGCTATCTGATCATGATTTTGGTCGTTCAATGCATACTTTTCCGACACGTCGCGCCGGTGAACGGACCGGCACGAGGTCATGGGACCCTTGAGAGGTGAATCTCGCCGACTCAGCGTTCCTTCGCGCCTGCCGCCGTCAGCCCGCACCGCACACCCCGGTCTGGTACATGCGGCAGGCCGGGCGGTCGCTGCCCGAATACCTGAAGGTTCGCGAGGGCGTGCCCATGCTGACCGCGTGCGCGACGCCCGACCTCATCGTCGAGATCACCCTGCAACCCGTCCGCCGCTACGGCGTCGACGCGGCCATCTTCTTCAGCGACATCGTCGTGCCGCTCAAGGCCATCGGCGTCGACCTCGACATCAAGCCGGGAGTCGGCCCGGTCGTGGCCGACCCCATCCGCGACGCCGCCGGGATCGACGCGCTGCGCCCGCTGGAGCCCGGCGACGTCCCCTACGTGACCGAGGCGATCCAGGCGCTGACCGGCGAGCTGGGCGCCACGCCGCTGATCGGCTTCGCGGGTGCGCCGTTCACGCTCGGCTCCTACCTCATCGAGGGCGGGCCGTCCAAGAACCACGACCGCACCAAGGCCATGATGTACGGCGAGCCCGCGCTGTGGCACGCGCTGATGGACCGGCTCAGCGCCATCGTCCTGGAGCACCTGCGCATCCAGGTACGGGCCGGGGCGTCGGCCGTCCAGCTGTTCGACTCGTGGGTGGGGGCGGTGGCCCCTGAAGACTACCGGGAGTTCGTCCTGCCCCACACCCGCCGCATCTTCGACGGCCTGGCCGACCTCGACGTGCCGCGCATCCACTTCGGCGTGGGCACCGGCGAGCTGCTGGGCCTGCTCGGCGAGGCCGGGGCCGACGTGGTGGGCGTCGACTGGCGGGTGCCGCTCGACGAGGCCGCCCGCCGCGTGGGGCCGGGCAAGGCGCTGCAGGGCAACCTCGACCCCGCCATCCTGCTGGCCCCGTGGGAGGTCGTCGAGCGCAAGGCGCGCGAGGTGCTGCGCCGGGGCGAGGCGGCCGAGGGTCACGTGTTCAACCTCGGCCACGGCGTACTGCCCTCGACCGACCCCGACCAGCTCATGCGCCTGACCGACCTGGTTCACGAAGCCTGAGTCTCCACCGGGGTTGCCGCTGCTGGGCGGGCCGGGCGGCGCCGCCGTACCAGGACGACCGTCAGCACGATCACCGGCACGACCACGATCATCCAGGGCAGCAGCACCCCGACGACCGTCAGCGCGACCTTCACGGCCCCGACCAGGCCCCTCCAGCCCGACTTCAGGCCGCCGAGGAAGCCGGCGGGCTCCTCCGACGGCTCGTTCACGACCGCGACGGGGCCGACCAGCCGGAGCGTGAGGGTCGCCATGCCGACCTGGGTGGCCAGCTCCTTCTGCTGGGACTGCAGCGACTCCAGGTCGGCCTCGCGGTCGGAGATCTCCCGCTCGACCTGCAGCACCTGGCCGATCGTGTCGGCCTTCTTCAGCAGCGTACGCAGCGAGTCGAGCGCCTGCTGCGCCGACTTCAACCGGCTGTTGACGTCGGCCACCTGCAGCGTGACGTCCTGGGTGCCCTGCTGGACCGACAGCTGCTTGCCCAGGTTCTTGCCGAGCGCGGCGAGCACCTCGCCGTAGCGGGCGGGCGGGATCTTGAACTCCAGCAGGGCGCTGGCCTCGCTGCCCTCGGCCGAGTTCGACTCCTCCTTCGACAGGTAGCCGCCGGCCGCGGTGACGATCTGCTTGGCCTGGAGCGCCGCCCCCGTGACCTCCTTGGCCCGTACGGTCATGCTCGCCGTGTAGATGACCTGGCGGTCCTGCTGGGTGACCTTGACCTTCGAGGCGATGTTCTCGACGGACTTGGGGGCTCTGCGTTGCGGGGTGGAGGCACTGTCCTGGGCGGCCTTCGACTCTGTCTGGCCGGACGCGGCCGCTTCGGGGGCCGCCGCCTGGGACACGGCCTGGCCGGACATGGCCGACTCGCTACCGCCGCAGCCGGACGCCAGGACCAGGATCGCGCAGGCGGTCGATAACGCTATGCCGTACCGGAATCTCTCCATGCACCTAAGACGAGTGGTGACTCCGGCGGGTTTGACCACGGGCGTCACGGTCAGGTCACATGCTTGATCCAAAAGTGGGTTCCCCCGAGGGGCTGGGCGAGCGCCACAGACGGTAGCGTCGGGAGGCGTGGCAGGGAAACAAGCGCACGTGGTCGTCATCGGGGGCGGGATCTCCGGCCTGGCCGCGGCGTGGCACCTCAGACAGGGCGCGGGCGAGCGCGTGAAGGTGACCGTGCTGGAGGGCAGTCCGCGCATCGGCGGCAAGCTGCTCGTCTCCGAGGTCGCGGGCATCGACGTCGACGCCGGCGCGGAGTCCATGCTGGCCAGGCGGCCCGAGGGCAAGGAGCTGGCCAAGGCCGTCGGGCTCGGCGACGACCTGGTGGACCCCGGCACCACCCGCGCCGCCGTCTACAGCAGGGGCGCGCTGCGGCCGATGCCCAAGAAGCAGGTCATGGGCGTGCCCGCCGACCTGATGGAGCTGGTCAGATCCGGCATCGTGTCGCCCGGCGGGCTGGCGCGCGTGCCGCTGGACCAGATCCTGCCCCCCACGCTGGTACGTACCGACGTCTCCGTCGCCTCCTACATCAGGGCCAGGATGGGCGGCGAGGTGCTCGAGCGGCTGGTCGAACCGCTGCTCGGCGGCGTCTACGCGGGCCGGGCCGAACGGCTGTCGCTGGAGGCCACGATGCCGGCCATCGCCGCCGCCGCGCGCTCCGAGCGTTCGCTGCTCGCGGCGGCCAGGCAGATCGTGGAGGAGGCGCCCCGCGACGCGGGACCCGTGTTCACCTCGCTCAGGACCGGGATCGGCAGCCTGCCGGAAGCGGTCGCCAAGGCGTCGGGCGCCGACATCAGGACCGGCGTCACCGTACGCGAGCTGCACCGGACCGAGCACGGCTGGCGGCTCGTGACCGGCCCCGTGCCGCGCCCCGAGGTCATCGAGGCCGACGCGGTGATCGTCGCCACGCCGGGACCCGCCGCCGCCAGGCTGCTGCGCACCGAGGCGCCCAAGGCGGCGACCGAGCTGGACCGCATCGACTACGCCAGCATGGCCATCGTCACCCTCGCCTACGCCGTCGACGCCTTCCCCACACCGCCGACGAGCAGCGGCTACCTCGTCCCGCCGGTCGAGCGGCGGCCGGTCAAGGCGGTGACGTTCAGCTCGGTCAAGTGGCCGCACCTGGCCGGCGACCTGGTGGTGGTGCGCTGCTCCATCGGCCGGATCGGCGAGGAACACCTGCTCCAGCGCGACGACTCCGAACTCGTCTCCCTGGCCACGGCCGAGATGGGCGACGTCATGAGCGTACGCGGGCTGCCGGTCGACACCCGGGTGTCGCGCTGGGGCGGGGCGCTGCCGCAGTACGACGTCGGCCACCTCGACCGGGTGGCCCGCATCCGCGCGGCGGTCGCCGTGCAGCCCGGCCTGGCGGTGTGCGGGGCGGCCTACGACGGGCTCGGCATCCCCGCGTGCGTCTCCACCGCCCGCACGGCGGCGGCCCGGATTCTGGACCACCTCTCGCCGGAAGGACAATGGACCCATGACTGAGGGCGCACCGCGGCCGAAGGCCCGCGATCTGAACCAGGTGATCCGCTACACGATGTGGTCGGTCTTCAAGGCCACCGACCGCTGTCCCGCCAACCGTGACAGCATGACCGGCGAGGTCACTGAGCTGCTCGAACAGGCGGCGCTGAAAGACGTTGTGACCCGCGGCCTCTATGACGTGGCGGGGTTCCGGGCCGACGCCGACTACATGTTCTGGTGGCACGCGCCGACGGCCGAGGACCTCCAGGACGTCTACTCCCGTTTCCGCCGCACCGAGCTCGGCCGCCACAGCGCGCCGGTCTGGTCGGCGATGGCGCTGCACCGGCCGGCCGAGTTCAACAAGTCCCACATCCCGGCCTTCCTGGCCGAGGAGGAGCCGCGCGCCTACGTCAGCGTCTATCCGTTCGTCCGCTCGCTGGAGTGGTACCTCCTCGACGACGCCGAGCGGCGGTCGATGCTGGCCGAGCACGGTCACATGGCGCGTGACTACCCGGACGTCCGGGCCAACACGGTGTCCTGCTTCGCTCTGAACGACTACGAGTGGATGCTGGCCTTCGAGGCCGACGAACTGCATCGGATCGTCGACCTGATGCGTCACCTGCGGGGCGCCAAGGCCCGCGAGCACACGCGCATCGAGGTCCCCTTCTACACGGGCGTGCGCAAGCCCGTCCAGGAACTCATCGCGGCACTTCCGTAACCTCAACCTCCCTGTTCACTGGCGCCCCGAGTTGGGGGATCCAACTGAATTGATCTACCGCTCCTTGCCACAATCGGGGGAATCCCTTGCCTGTGCGGTGCGAGGGTGTCCACGTTCCAAGGGGGCGGGCCGGGTGCGGCGGTCGGAAGGGCACACCTCTGGGCGACACGCGGCGGACCATGCCGATCTGCGGAGCAGGCTGGGACGGGAGCGGCCTTCGCCGCGGAGAGAGCCGTTCGACGCGCCTCCGCTGGGACGGGAGTGGTCCGATGTGCCTCCGCCGGGCAGGGAACGGTCCGACGGGCCTCCGCCGGGACGCCCGGAGCGTCGCGGGGGGACCCGGCAGGCGGCCGGTCACGGGTCGGCGCGAAACTCGCCGCGGAGGTCGCGGCGGGCCGGGCGGCGGCGTCGTACGAAGGCTCGGCGGCCGTGGGCCTTGGGGTTGTCGGCGGGGGCGTTGGTGCTGGCGGGCGCGATCTTGGGACTGCTGGGCACGGACGGCCTATTCGCCGGTCCGTTCGCTGGGCCGCTGGCCGGCCCGCTCGGCGGTGGGCTGACGGCCCGATCGGATGCGAGCGGAGGCGCGGACACGGGCGTGGCCGCGGACCCGGGCCTGCGCGGGAGTACGAGCTCGGGTGTCCACAGCGGTTCGGGGAAGCACGGCCAGGCCCTCGCGGAGGGCGGCGCGACCCGCATCCCGATGAGCGTCACCCCCACCCCACTGGGCGGAGGCGCCCAGCGCTCGGGCGGTTCGACGCACGACACCCCGGCCTCGAAGGCCCCGCCGGCCGGCGCCACGCCGGGCTCCGTGACAGGGGACGCCCCCCAGGCCGAAGCGCCCCAGGACAGCGGCACCGTGAACCCCTCGACCGTCGATGCGTTGACCGGAGATCTGTCGACTGGGGATGACGGATCCGACTACAAGGCGGACGGCCCCTCGATGCACACCGACCAGCAGGCGGCCGAATACTTCCGCACCCACTGGCCCGCGGACGACAAGGCCTCCAAACGCCTCAAGGACATCCGCAGCATAGGCGGATATCTCCGCCTATACACCGACCTCCCGGAGTCGGCCGGCAACTCCAGCCAAGCCATCACCTTGTGCGAACGCGGCCTGCAGTATTTGAGGGAGAGCGGCGAGACGAACCCGATCATCTTCGTTCAGGCCAAGTTCGGCGAGAACGGCAACCCGGTCCTGGCCAACATCCTCGGCCCCGCCGACAAGAGCTGCCGCGTCACCTACCCCGAACCCGACTAAGAGCTGTTTCTCGAATCAGGTGCGGAGCGAGATGGTCAGGGCGGCCAAGGTGACGGTGCCGAGGAAGATGTGGGCGCGTTTGTCGTGGCGGGTCGCGATGGCTCGGAGGTTCTTCAGCCGGTTGATGGCTCGTTCGACGACGTTCCTGCCCTTGTATCGTTCGGCGTCGAAGCCGGTGGGGCGTCCGCCGGCGGACAGATGGATCTTGGTGGTGAAGCCACCCCGGCAACGGCCTGACCACCTCCGCCGGCCGGGAGAAATTCCAGCTCAGCCTCGCTGAACTCCTGCCGATCGACGTCATCCCTCGTCGGCGGCGACCTTGAGCTCCACGGTGACCGGGGCAAGTCCGTCACTGGTGACCCGCACGTGGATGGGGCCCGGGCCGGTCGGGCGGATAACGGCGAGGGCCCGGCCGTCGAACGTGGTGCGCCGTGTCGCGTCGAAGCCTTCCTCGGTCATGGGCCGCGCGCTGCCCAGCGCCTGAAGGACTCCTGCACCGCTCACCTGGACCGCCACTTGGCGATCGTCGTCGTGTGCCAGGTTGCCGTCGGCGTCACGGAGCTCGATGGTGACGTAGGCCAGATCGCGATGGTCGGCGCGCAGCAGGTGACGATCGGTCTCGACGCTGAGGCGGGGCTCTGCAGCCGTCCGAAGGCGCACTCGTGACTGTTCGCGGCCGGCGCTGTACGCGACCGCCGTGAGCTCGCCGGGGTGGTACCGCAGGTCGAAGCGCGCCCGGTACTCGTGGTGGCGGCCGGCCGGGGCCCGGCCCACCGCTGTGCCGTTCAGGAGCAGTTCGACTTCGTCGGCGTCGCTGTACACCTCGGCCTCGACGGGTGATCCCGGTGCCACGTTCCAGGACCACCCGGCGACCGTGTCGGTCCACGCCCACTGCATCTCCAGGCGTCGCCTGCCATGGTGCTGAGGACGGAACACGGCGATATACGGCTCGTGCCGCAGCCCGAACACGATCTCCCGGTAATAGGAGGCCGGGCGGCGATGGCCGGTGATGTCGATGTCTCCGCACCAGGCGAGCAGCCAGGGGTAATCCGGGTCACCGCCGCCACTCCCTGCCGGATCGTCGGCGTAGTCGGTGCGTCCGAGCCCCACCT
This sequence comes from Nonomuraea sp. NPDC049129, assembly GCF_040648495.1. NCBI lineage: Bacteria > Bacillati > Actinomycetota > Actinomycetes > Streptosporangiales > Streptosporangiaceae > Nonomuraea > Nonomuraea sp. NPDC049129. Next base: position 418,631 of record NZ_JBEZDU010000002.1, read on the forward strand.
CGCCCAGGTAGTCCCACCCGGTCCAGGTGAAGTCGCCGATCACGTGCGGTAGTTCCTCCACCAGTGGCCAGATCCGCGCGATGTTGCGCGGATTGGTCTCCGTGCCCAGGACGACCCGGTTGGGGAACCGCTGCCTGTCGGAGACGTAGCGCTGCTCGGCGTAGTTCAGGCCCGCCACGTCGACGGCCGCGTGTGACTCCGCTGTGCGCTCGGTGACGAGGTCGGAGGTGGTGATGCGGTCGAAGATGTCCGACATCGCGGTCATGACGTCGTTGACGCCGCGGGCATGCAGGGCCGAGACCTCCTGCTTGAAGTCGTCGAGGATCTCGGCGCTGACGGCCCAGAAGCTGCTGATCGCGTTGGTCACGAAGCGGGTGCCGTCCAGGCTGTGGACCTTCTCGGCCAGCCGGCGTCCCCATGCGCCGCCGTGCCCGGAACCGGCCTCGGGGACCTCGTTGCCGATCGAGTACATGATGACGCTCGGGTGGTTGCGGCTCTTGGCCACCATGGCCTCGATGTCACGCTCCCACCACTCGGGAAAGTCCAGGGAGTAGTCGAAGGGCTTCATGGCCTCCAACCACATGTCGAACGCCTCGTCCAAGACGAGCATCCCGAGCCGGTCGCACGCTTCCAGCAAGGCGGGGCTCGCCGGGTTGTGGGAGCTGCGGATGGCGTTGAACCCGGCGGCCTTGAGGATCTCGATGCGGCGCTCCTCCGCCCGCGCGATCGCCGCCGCTCCGAGCGGACCGTTGTCGTGATGGATGCACGCCCCGCGCAGCTTCACCGCCTGGCCGTTGATCCGCAGGCCGTGCATCGGATCCAGTTGGAGAGTGCGGATGCCGATGTTCAGCGAGGCCGAGTCGGACTCGACGTCCCCGTCCTGCAGCCTGATCGTCGCCTGGTACAGGTAGGGGTCGTCGACGCTCCAGCGGCGGTGGCCGGCCACGTAGAGCCGGTTGCGCGACACCGTGGTCGTGCCAGGGGTGATGGTGACGGGCGTGGCCTCGGTCGCGACGAGTGCGCCTTGCTGGTCGCGCAGCTCCACCTGCACGGCCACGGTGCGCGTGGTCAGGCCCTCGTTCTGGATGGTCGCAGCGACCTCGACCACCGCTCGCTCGTCGTCCACGTCCGGCGTGGTGACCAATACGCCGTCGGGGGCCAGATGGACGAGGTCCAGTACGTGCAGATACGTGTCTCGGTGAATGCCCAGGCCCGAGTACCAGCGGGAGTCCTGGTGCGCCCGTGCCTCGACCCGGATGGTGTTTGTCTGCCCGTAGTGCAGGTAGGCGTCCAGGGGTACCCGGAATCCGGTGTAACCGTTGCGGCGCTGCCCGGCGAAAGAGCCGTTCACGAAGACCATGGCGTCCCGGTAGACGGCCTCGAACTCGATCGCGACACGCTTGTGACGCCACTCCTCGGGCACGAACAGCGTCTTGTTGTACTCGACCACACCACCGGGGTGGTAACCGGTGGAAGGTCCTTCGCTGTCCGTGGCCGAACGCTTGAGCGACTGCATGGCGTCGTGGGGGAGCACGACAGCCTGGCCGGCGGCATCTGCGGCGACGAGATCGGAGAAGCTGCTGACCTTCGGTTTCACCGTCCAGTCGGCGTTGAACGAGATGCGTGCCACAGTGACCTCTTTCTATGGGGACAGGCGACCTGAAACTGGTCAGGCCGCCACCAGCCGCACGGCCTGATACGGCTTGGACGGTAGGGGCACCAGCACGAACGTCTCGTACGTGCCGGGCAGCCGGTCGATGGTGCACTCCCAGGTGTCGAGCACGTCCACTCCGCGGACAGCTCGACGTCCACGAAGGGGTTGCCGGCCGCCGGTCCCTGCAGTGCGATTTCCAGCACTTCCCACCTGGACGGCTCGCCCACGAGGGTCCAGGCCGCCGTGGCGCGCGGGGCCGACGGGTCCGTGACGGCGGGCGTGACGGCGGGCGCCACCCGTAGGAACGCGCCGATGAGGAGCACACGCAGGCCTGGCTGGTCGAGCACGGCTTCCGGCAGATGCCGCTCCAGCAGGGCGCGGCCGCCCGGCGCGTCGAGGACCTGGCCGAGCGTGACGAGGGGTGTGAGCATGGGTTCGTTCTCCTTACGTCTGGTGAATCAGGGCTTCACGACCACGCGGACCCGGCCGAGGTTCTCGACCTGGGCGAACGGGCCTGCCTGGCCCGGCCGGGAGGAGGCCACCTTGAGCGAGACGTAGTACGTGCCGGGCTTGGTGTACCGGTGGCTGCCGGTGAGGGTCAGCGTGGAGCCGGGCTTGCCGATGGTGATGGGCGTGTAGGTGCCGGAGCCGGTGAAGTCCCACGCGGCCGAGACGATCGTCCCGGCGTCCGGGGGAGTCTGTGCTTTTGCGAAGAAGGTCGCCTTGCGACCGGCCAGGCGGACGGTCAGGTCGACGACGGGCTGAATGCCGCGCCTGTCCGACGCCCGCGCCGGGATGGTGACCTGTCCGCCGGTGATGTCGTACCGGGTGGAACGAGGTGGGGTCACACCGCGCTCGGCCCATGCGGCCACGTCGCGCAGCGCCTGCTCGACGATCGGGTCGTAGGAGACGATCCGGTTCGTCTTGGTGCCGGTGACCGGGCCTTCGAGGTGGTCGGCGTTGTCGTTGTAGTAGAGCCGGAAGGCGCCGTCGAACGCCTGGTCACCGAGCGCCGTGCGCACCTGCTTGGCGTACCAGTCCGCGTGCCACGGGTAGGCGTCGGTGTCGAGGAGGTTGTCCACCACGATGACCTTGGTGTTGATCTTGCCGGTGAAGGTGCCGCCGCCGGTGGTGCTCCGCGCGATCATTGGGCCGATGAGCATGGGCCGCTGCGGGTAGAGCGGCTGCCCGTCAGGGCCATGAAGCACGTCGTAGATGGTGTAGCCCTGGTCGGCGGGCGGGACCTGGTGGCGGTAGTACGACGGCAGCGCGACGAACCAGCGGTTGTCGACGCGGATCCGCACGCCGGTCTTGAGCGCCGCGAGCACCACGGCGGAGTTCCCGCTGCCCAGAGTCAGCACGCCGGTGGAGGGATCGAGGGTGCCGATCAAGCCGCCGATTCCCGGGACGGTGAAGTCCAGCCCGAGGGTGCCGGTCAGGGTGGGCAGGCCGGACAGCGTGACGGCGATGGGTGTCCCGTCGGCGGCGGCTTGCACGTGGGTGATGGTCGGTGTGGCGTCGATCAGTTCGGCGCGGACGAGGTCGCCGAGCGGCGACTGCTCGGTGCCGAGATAGCCGGGCTTGGACCAGAAGTCGGTGACGTAGGACGGGTCGAACCGGCGGATCACGGCACCGAAGCCGAGCAGTCCGTCCGCGGTGGACAGCCCCAGCACGTAGTCCGGGTCCTCCCACGCCTGCAGCGGGACGCCGAGGCTCGTCACCTCGCGCAGCATCGCCGCCTGAACCGCCGTCAGCCCGGCGTACGGGTCGCCGGAGCCGCCGGGCTGGACCGCGTCCGCGATTCGGTCGGCCACATCCCGCAGCACCATGCGGGCCTGCGCGCGGATGAAGAAGTTGGCCGGGATGGACATGGGGACGCCCAGGACGATCGGGACTGCGCCGTCCCAGACGCCCGTGGTGTTCTCGATCGCGCCGACGGTCTGGAAGGAACCGCCGGAGGGGCCGTAGAGGTAGCCGTAGATGCGCCGGGAGCCGGAGCGGTAGTAGGCGGCGGCCACGGTCTCGGCGAATTTCGCCGCCGCGGCGGCATGTCGGTACCCCTGGGTCCCGCTGGTCGCGACGGTGTACCCGCCGCTGGCGGCGCCGAAGGAGATGACGCGGTCCAGGGCGTTCTCGTCCGACAGGGGATAGGTGTACTGGAAGAAGCGGCCCTGCCACTGGGCGGCCGGCGGCAGGTAGATCGTGAACTTCACGTCCGTGCCCTCGAAGTGCCCCGACACCCGGCGGTGTGCCACGGGGGTGGTGAGGTCCCGCTCGGCGTCGATCATGGGCTTGGCGTAGAGCGGGTCCACGCAGTCCGGCGTCACTTGGATCGGCCCTCCTGGCTCGGAAGCGGCGCAGTCCGCCGCTGCGATGGCGGGCTGTGCGGGGACGAGGACCGGGCTCAAGGCGAGGACGAGGCCGGTGGCCACGAAACGCAGGGTCATGCGAACTCCTTGGGGGGTGGGGTGGCGGGCTCCGCCTGCGGGCGGTAGGTCACCGAGCGCACGTGCGCCGGGACGGTGGTGGAGCCCAGAGCGAGCATGCGTCCGGTAAACCCGGAGGCGACCTCGGTGGACAGGTAGCGCCCGTCCAACCGGGCGAGATCCCGCACGCCGTCCGGCCGGCCGACGGAGAGCACGATCTCGTCCGGGCCCGCGTCACCGAGGGGTACGGTGGGCGATGCCGGCGGCGCCGCCTCGATGCGTAGCACGGCGGGGCCGTCCGGGACGAAGGCTGTCGCGAGCACGACGTCGAGGTCGCCCACGCGGGCACTGGCCTCGACGCGATCACCGTAGCGGGCCAGCCCATAGTGGTGCCGGTGATCCAGGCGCAGCAGGAATCGGCCCGAGCCCTCCAGCGTCGCCTCGGCCGACCAGCGCAAGTCCCGGACCCGGGCGCACAACAATCCCTCGGCGATGCGCAGGCCGTCGGCGGTGACGGTCACGGCTGGTTCGCCGCCCGGCACCACCCAGCGCGGGTCGAGCGCAGGACGGTCGAAGCGGTCGGTGAACGCGGTGTTCGCCGAAGGGACGTCGTAGCGGTCCTCGTCGAACACCGGCCAGCCGCCCACCCAGTTCACGCCCGCGAGGAACGTCTCTCGACCCAGCACGTGGAAGCCGGGCGTCGAGCCGCGCGGCCGGGCGCCCAGGTAGACGGCCGCCCAGCCGCCGTCCGGCGCGCGCACCAGATCGGCGTGGCCGGTGTTCTGCGTCGGGTGGATCGTGCTGCGGTGGCTGAGGATCGGGTTGGCCGGGCAGCCCTCGAAGGGGCCGGAGGGGTGCGGGCCGCGGGCGACCGTGACGGCGTGCCCCCGCTCGGTGCCGCCTTCTGCGAGGAGCAGGTACCAGAGGCCGTCCACCTCGTACAGGTGCGGGCCTTCGGCGGCGCTCAGCCCGCTGCCCTGCCACACCGGGTAGGCCGGTTCGAGGAGCCGGCCGGTGGCGAGGTCGAGGCGGGCCTGCATGATGCCGCCCTCGCCCTCGGTGAAGCTCAGCGCCTTCCACGTCAGGTAGCACTGCCCGGCGTCGTCCCAGGCCAGGTCCGGGTCGATGCCGATGGCCTGGGGGACGCGCACCGGGTCGCTCCACGGCCCGGCGGGGTCGTCGGCCTGGAGGATGAGCTGGCCGCCGTCGTGGTCGCCGACGTTCGTGGTGACGTACCAGAAGCGCCCGCCGTGATGGCGCAGCGTGCCCGCGTAGATCCCGCCGGACGAGCGCCCGTCACCGCGGGCGAACTGGCTGCGGCGGGTCAGGACGTGGCCGAGCTGCGTCCAGCGCAGCAGGTCGCGGCTGTGCCAGATCGGCACGCCGGGGAAGTACTCGAAGCTCGAATGCGCCAGGTAGTAGTCGTCGCCGACGCGGCACACGGTCGGGTCGGGGTAGAAGCCCGGGACGATCGGCGTGGTGGAGCCCTTCACTCACTTCTCCAGCGTGGTCATGTGCCTGGCCGGCAGGTCGGCGCGGACGTCGGCCGGCAGCGTCGGGTCGAGGTGTCCCTGAGAGGTCATCGTCGGTCCTTCGTGTCGCCGAGAATGTCCGCGATGCGGAGGTGCAGTTCCCGCGCCCGCGGCAGGTGATCTTCAGGTGCCAGGGCGTGGGCCACCCGCGTCGCGGGGGAGTCGAGGTAGGCGGCCAGCTTTTCGGCGGCCTGGGCGTCGCCCCTGGGGGTGATGCCCGCGGTGACGGCGGCTTGGGCCACCGCGGCCCAGGTCCGCGGGTCGTCGAGCAGGTCCCTGACCGTCGCGCCGGTCCAGTCGCGATCCTCGTCCGTGATGGGATCGGCGGCCGTCCAGCGGTGCTCGCCGTGGCCGACCTGCACGGGAGCGTCCGCCCCTGGGACGTGGACCTCGGCGGATGCTCCGGCGGGGACGGCGACCGTGAGGCGCATGCTGCCGCCGGAGCGTTCCCACGACACCGACGCCTCCCCGTAAGGGGTGGCGTGGCGGGCGGCGGCGCGGGTGAGCGCCGCGGTCGGCCGGGGCCGGATGAGCAGCCGCCGGTAGCCCGGGGCCGCGGGCGCGAGACCGGCGACGGTGCGGTGCAGCCAGTCGGCCACGGCGCCCAGGGCGTAGTGGTTGAAGGAGGTCATCTCGCCCGGGTTGATGCCACCGTCGGGCCGCATGCTGTCCCAGCGCTCCCAGATCGTGGTCGCGCCCATGGTGACGGGGTACAGCCAGGACGGGCACCGCGTCTGAAGGAGCAGCCGGTAGGCGATGTCGAGGTGGCCGGTGCTGGTGAGCGCGTCGCATACCAGCGGAGTGCCGACGAAGCCTGTGGCGATCCGGAAACCGCCGGCCCGCACGAGGTCGGCCAGCCGGCGACCGGCCTCCTCGCGCTGGGCCTGCGTGGGCAGCAGGTCCCACTCGATGGCCAGCGCGTACACGGTCTGGGCATCGGACAGCACCCGCCCCGCCGGTGTCACGAACGTCCGGGCGAAGGCGTCGCGCACCTCCTGGGTGAGAGCCTGATACTTGTCCGCTTCGTCCGCGCGTCCGAGCAGCCGTGCTGTTTCGGCGACGATCCATGAGGAGCGGGCGAAATGGGCGGTCGCTACCACGTCGGGGTCAGCCTTGGCGCGGCCCGGCTCCTCTGGGGGCGCGGTGGGGTCGAGCCAGTCGCCGAACTGGAAGCCGCCCCGCCAGATCCGGTCCGGGCCGGCCAGTGCCGTGACCTTGTCGACCCAGGCGCGCATGCTCGGCAGTTGACGTTCCAGGAGTTCGAGGTCGCCGGTGCGCTGGTAGAGCGTCCAGGGCAGGATCGTGGCGGCGTCGCCCCAGGCGGCCGCCGGCACCGCTGACGCCGCGTCGTCCCTGAAACCTGGGACGACGTGCGGCACCGAACCGTCCGGGCGCTGCTCGGCGGCGAGGTCGGCCAGCCACGAGCGCAGCAGGCCGGTGGCGTCGTAGAGGAAGGTCGCGGTGGGGCCGAACACCTGGATGTCGCCGGTCCAGCCGAGGCGCTCGTCGCGTTGCGGGCAGTCCGTGGGCAGATCGACGAAGTTGCCGCGGGTGCTCCACACCACGTTCTCGTGCAACTGGTCGAGTTCCTCGTGTGAGGAGGAGAACCATCCGGTGCGACGCAGATCCGAGCCGACGACGACCAGTTCGAGGTCTTCGGCGCGCAGGTCCGGCACGCCGGTGACCTCGGCGTAGCGGAAGCCGTGCAGCGTCAGCGACGGTTCGAGCACCTCGTCGCGGCCGGACAGCACCCACGTGTCGGTGGCGCGGGCCGTGCGCAGCGGGCGCGTGCCCAGCTCGTCGTCCTCCAGCACCTCGGCGTGCCGGATCACGACCGTGGTGCCCTCCGGCAGGCCGCGCGTGCGGAGCCGGACCCAGCCGACCGCGTTCTGCCCGAAGTCGACGAGCGTCATGCCGGACGGTGAGGTCCACACCCGCTGTGCCGGCAGTACACCGGTCGGCCGGATGGGCGGGCCGTCGGGGGCGACGAGCGCCGACAGGTCCGCCTCGATCACCTCCACGCCGCTCACCGGGCCGGGCGCGCCGCGCAGGCGCAGGTCGGTGGACTGCCCGTCGTACAGGTCGTCGGCCAGGACCTCGCTCTCGCGGGCGCGCCAGGTGTCATCCGTCGCCAGGACGTGCACGGCACCGTCGGTGGTGGTGATCTCGAGCTGGGCGAGCAGGGCGAGCCGGTCGCCGTAGACGGCGCGATCGTTGAGGTAGCCGAGCCGGCCGCGATACCAGCCGTTGCCGAGCAGCACCTCCAGCATGTTCTCGCCGGGCCGGACCAGGTCGGTGACGTCGTAGACGTGGTAGCGCAGCCGGTGCCGGTACGACGTCCAGCCCGGGGCGAGGACCGTGTCGTCCACGCGGCGCCCGTTGATCGACGGCGAGTAGATGCCGTGGGCGGTGGCGTACAGCCGGGCACTGCGCACCGGGCCCGGCACGTCCACCAGGCCGTACAGGAGGGGAGCCCTGCCGTCCATGGCGCCGATCTCGGCGGGGCTGATGAAGCGGGCCGTCCAATCGGACGGGTGCAGCAGGCCCGCTTCGACGGTGGCCGCCTCGCTCCAAGGGCTCCAGTCCTCCCCGTGCGCCACCCGCACCCTGGCCTCGGCGGCCTCACGGGAGGCGAGCGGCGGCGCCGGCCACGGGACCAGTACCTGCTCCCGGCTCCGGACCAGATGGGGCTCGCGAGTTCTTCCTCGGGTGATCTCCACCTCATACGCCGTCTGCTCCCAGCCCTCGCCGGCGTGCGGGACGGTCCAGGACAATCGAGGGACCGGCGTGCCCATCCCGAGCGCCGGCCCGGGCTCGGTGCGGTGCTCGAAGCGCGGCGCGCTGGGTGCAGCGGACAAAGTCATGCAAAACTCCATAATGTACGTGAAGCGTCAGGACCGGCCCTCAGCCGGCAGGGCTTGGCGCAGCTCGCGCCGTTCGCGCTGCTTGGCCGGGTCGGCGACCGGCGCGGCCATGTGCAACCGGCGCGTGTACTCGTGCCGCGGTGCGGTGGCCACCTGGCGCGCGTCACCGATCTCCACGATCTTCCCGCGGTGCAGGACCGCGATCCGGTCGCTGATCTGGTTGACCACGCCCAGGTCGTGGCTGATGAACAGGTAGGCCACGCCGGTCGCCTGCTGGATGTCCTTGAACAGCCTCAGGACACGAGCCTGGGTGGTGACGTCCAGCGCGCTCGTCGGCTCGTCGCAGACGATCACCGCCGGGTCGAGGGCGAGCGCGCGGGCAATGGCCACCCGCTGTCGTTGCCCGCCGGAGAACTCTCGTGGATACCTGGCGGCGGCATCCGTGGGCAGACCGACCGCGTCCAGCAACTCCCGGACCCGGGCACGACCGCCCGCGACGCCGGCGGCGGCGAGCGGCTCGACCAGGATGTCCCCGACCGTCATGGACGGGTTGAGCGAGGAGTAGGGGTCCTGGAAGACCACCTGAAGGTCGCGGGCCAGCTCGCGGCGGCGCGCCCGGGACACGCCGCTGATGGTCTGCCCGCGAAAGCCGATGCTCCCCGAGGTGACCGGGGCGAGGCCCAGAATAGCGCGGCCGATCGTGGTCTTGCCGGACCCGGACTCGCCCACGAGGCTGAGCGTCTCCCCGGACGCCAGGTCGAAGGAGACACCGTCGATGACGGTGCTCGCGCTCTTGCCGCGCCCGCCGAACCGGACCACCAAGTCACAGACCTGCAGCAGGGGTTGCGTCATGGTTGGATCTCCATCAGCTCGACACTGCGCGAGGAGGACAGCAGTTCCTTCGTGTACGCCTCCCGCGGCGACTCGAAGAGCGTCTCGACATCGGCCCGCTCGACGATGCGGCCTTCCTTCATCACGCTCACGACGTCGCACAGGTCGGCCACGACCCCGAGGTTGTGCGTCACCAGGATCATGGCCAGGCCACGCTCGCGGCTGAGCTCGCGCAGCAGCTCCAGGACCTCCGCCTGAACCGTGACGTCGAGGGCGGTGGTGGGCTCGTCGGCGACGATGACGTCCGGGTCGGCGGCGACGGCACCGCAGATGAGCACTCGCTGCGCCATGCCGCCCGAGATCTCGTGCGGGTACAGACACATGACGCGCTCCGGATCGTTGATGCCGACGCGGGTGAGCAGCTCCACGAGCCGCTCCCGCGCTTGCTGCGCACTCAGCGAGGTCACCCCCCGCAGGCCGTAGGCGAGCTGCTTGCCGATGGTGAATGACGGGTCCAGATTCGACATGGGCTCCTGCGGGACGTACGCGATGCGCCGCCCGCGGGCCGCGCGCATCTTCGCCCCGTCCTCCAGCAGGTCGTCGCCGCCGAGCAGCACGCTGCCGCCAAGGATGAGCGCCTCGCGCGGCAGGATGCCGAGCGTGGAGAAGGCGACCTGGGACTTGCCCGACCCCGACTCGCCGACCAGGCCGTGGATCTCCCCGCGCCGCACGTCCAGATCGACACCGTGGACGACCTCGCGGATCTCGCCGCCCACCGGGTAGGCGACCCGCAGGGCGCGGATGGACAGCACGACGTCGTCGGAGCTGCCCACCAGGATGGAGTCCTCCTCCACCTCCTCGCGCCGCGCCGCCTTCAGCACCGCGCGCCGGGCCCGCGGAGACAGCGGCTTGCTGCGGGCCGAGGCCTGCAGGACGTCGCTGAGCGCGTTGCCGAGCAGGACCAGCGCCAGGATGGTGAGGCTGATGACGAGCGCGGGCCACACGACGGCTGTGGGATTGTTGTAGATGCCGTTGAACGACTCCTGCAGCACGATGCCCCACGACGCCGCGGCGGGGTCGCCGAGCCCGAGGAACGAGATCCCGGCCTCGATCCCGATGCCGGACGCGAGCACGAACGAGCTCTGGATGATCACCGGCGCGCGCACCGCCCACAGCACGTGCCGGCCGACGATGCGCAGGTCGGGCAAGCCGACCACGCGCGCCGCGTCCACGTACAGCTCGTTGCGAACCCCCAGCACGACGCTGCGGACGAGGCGGTAGTACGTGGGCGCGAGGATCAGCCCGAACGCGGCCATGGCGACCGGGATGTTCGGGCCGGTGAGGGCGTAGAGGGCGATCAGCAGGACGACCCCCGGCAGCGACATGATCACGTCGGCCACGAAACTCGCGCCCGCCTCGAAGCGCCCTCGGTAGAAGCCCGCCGCGAGGCCGGAGAGGACACCGGTCACCACCGACACCGCCAGGATGATGAGGCAGGCGAGCACGGTCTGGCGTGAGCCCCACATCAGCCGGGACAGGATGTCGCGGCCCGCGCCGTCGCCGCCGAGCAGATGTCCGGCGGTGAACGGCGGGGCGTTGGTGGCGTCGAGCTCGGTGACCGACGGGCCCGTCGGGGCCAGCCACGGGCTCGTGACGGCGACCAGGACGACGAGCAGCAGGTAGACCAGGCAGATGGCGCCCTGCGGGTTGCGCAGAAGGCGGACGAGCACTCCGCGCCGGGGGTTCTCGGTCATCGGGTCCTCGCCTTCGGGTTCAGGACCGTCGTAGCCAGATCGCCGAGAAAATTGACGACCAGGACGATCACGATGGTGACGAGTACGGTGCCCATGACCATGGGCACGTCGTTGATCTGGGCCGATTGGTTGGCGAGCTGGCCCATGCCCGGCAGGGCGAACACCTGCTCGATGAAGACCGCGCCGCCCAGCAGGCTGAAGGTCGTCAGGCTGAGCACCGTCAGACCGGGAGCGGCTGAGTTGCGCAGCACGTGCCGGAAGATGACGTGCCGCTCGCTGATGCCGCGTGCCCGCAGCGTGCGGACGTAGTCGCGGCTCAGCGTGTCCAGCACCGCCGTGCGGAACTGCGCGGCGGCGCTGGCCATCGACCCGATCAGCAGCGCGACGACCGGCAGCGTCACGGACGCCAGCCAGCCGGAGACGCTGATCTCGGGCGAGACATATCCGGTGGCCGGCAGCACCCGCCCGGCGATGGCGAAGGCGAAGACCAGGACGATGGCCACGATGAACGCCGGCACGGCGGTGCCCAGCACCGACAGGAACTGCAGCACCCGGTCCACCCATCCGCCCTTGACGGCCGCGGTGACACCGAGGAGCACGCTGAGCGCGGCCGTCAGGACGAGGGTGATGACCACGATGGCGAGCGTCACCGGCACCCTGGACGAGAGAGCGTTCGTCACGGTCTGCCCCGTGTAGAACGACGCGCCGAGGTCACCGGAGAGTGCCCCCTTCAGCCAGTTCCCGTACTGAACGAGGAGCGGCTGGTCGAGTCCCAGGGCGATGACCTCACGCTGGACGTCCTCGGGTCTGGCGTTCATCCCGAGCACCGCCCGCGCGATACCCGGTCCGTTGCCGAACATGAGAGAGAAGGTGGCGAAGGTGACCACCAGCAGTACGGCGAGCGAGCGTACGAGGTTCTTGAGCAGCGTGAGTGCCATCTGTGAGTTCTCCCGGCTACTTGAAGTCGCGCAGCTTCGGGGTCAGCGCCTCGACGTCGGAGACCTTGTCGACGGTGACGTCGGGGCTGTGCGCGTAAAAGCCGTCCGGATTGACCATCGGAGCGAACCAGGCCTGGTCGATGATGTACCGGTTGATCTCCTGCTGGGCGGCCTTCTTCTGGGCCTCGTCGCCGGTGACGATCTGCTTCCAGTGCTTGTCCACGGTGGCGTCGGGCTGGTGCATGAGGTTCCAGTAGCCGGACGAGCGGACCACGATGTCGATGTCCTGCAACGACTGGCCGAAGTTGCCGAGCTGCCAGAGCACCACCGGGTAGGTGCCGCTGAGCAGGTCGCCGATCGCGTTCGCACCGGACAGCGGAACCTGCTTGACGGTGATGTTGAGCTGGGCGAGCTGCTGTGTCACGTACGGCATCAGCTTCTCGTGGTTCTGGCCCGCCATCGTCGGCAGCTCCAGCGCGAAGCCCTTCTCGTAGCCGGCCTCGGCCATGAGCGCTTTGGCCTTGGCGACGTCGAACGGGTAGGGGTCCTGCAAGCCCTCGATGTAGGCGTCGCTGCCCGGGCGGAAGATCTGGTACGACGGCTTGCCATGGCCTTGGTAGAGGTTCTTCACCATGGCCTCGCGGTCGAACACCATGTTGATCGCCCGGCGCACCCGCACGTCGCCGAGAGCCGGGATCTTCTTGCCCAGATGGTCGGTGAGCAGCAGGCGGGTCGTCTGACCCTGCATCGTCTGCACCTTCAGGCCCGATGCCGTGATCTCGTTGTAGCTCTGCGGGGTGATCAGCGCCCCGTCGATCTGCTTGGTCTTGAGCGCGCTGACGGTGGCGGTCTCGCTCTCGATGACCTTGATGACGAGCTTCTTGTACGGGTAATTGGCCGCGTTCCAGTGCTGGTCGTTCTTGGTGAACGCGTACACCGAGCCGCGCGTGGTGCCGGCCGTGTCGAGGACGTAGGGGCCCGAGCCGACCGGGGTGTCGTTCACCTTCCCGGAGTCCAGGATCGCCTTGGTCGTGACCTTCGGGTTGCAGATCCGGGTGACGATCAGCGGCTGCGGCTCCGGCCAGGTGATCGTGATGTTCTGCGGATCGGGGGTGTCGAACTTGATGCCCTCATAGTCGGCCTGGGCTCCGCCGTGAGTGCTTATGTACTTGTACGTGGCCTCGACGGCGGCGGAGTCGACCGGCGTCCCGTCGGAGAACTTCATGCCCTCCCGGATATGCGCCGTGAACGACTTGTTGTCCTCGCTGATCGACCACTTGTCGGCGATGTCGGCCTCGGGCTTGCCGAAGGCGTCACACTTGACGAGGGTGTCCCAGACGGCCTCCCCCGCCCAGCCCTGGTAACCCGGCTGGTTCGACGGGTCCCAGCCCTGGATGTCGGCCGACATGCCCAGCGTGAGCGTGTCCTTGGCCGTCTTGGTGGTGCCACCGCCGGCAGGGCCGGTGCCTGTCGCCGACTGTCCGGTGCACCCGGCCAGCAGGACGGCGAGTGCCGATGCCGAGGCGATGAGTGCTGGCTTGTTAGGTCGCATAGGGGGACTCCTTCAGGCTGCCGCCGAAGTGGGCACTCGGTCTGCGGGAGCAGGAGGCGATCAAGAGGACTTGAGTACTTCGGCATGTGCAACGTTCTACGCCGAGGACTGTAGGGAGCCGCCTCGTAGCCCGTCAAGAGTGCGGATGAAACCTGCTAGTAACTATCAAGAAAAGACAGAGGCGACTTCTTGTAGAACGTTGCCGCAAATCCTCTTGCCAGACGAGCGTGGACGATCAGTGCTCGGCGGGAGCGGGACCACTGGTGGCGCGGGGGATGAGCCTCGGCGCGATGATGTAGTGCACCGGCCTAGGGCGGCCGCCGATGCGCTCCAGCAGAAGACGGGCGCTGATCGAACCGGTATGGCGCCCCGACTGATCGATGGTCGTCAGAGCGACACGACCGATCGTGGAGATGAAGGTGTTGTCATATCCGGTCACCGAAAGTCGGTCCGGCACGGTCAGACCTCGCTCCTCGGCGGCACGCAGGACGCCGAGCGCTGCGATGTCCGCGCCGGCGAACACCGCCGTGGGCGGTTCCGGCCCGGCCAGCGCCAGCAGCGCCGCCTCATGGCCGCCCTCCTCGGAATAGGAGGTCTCGATCACGTCCGGGACGAGCCCGTGTCTCCTCATCGCGGCGACATAGCCTTCGCGTCGTGCGGTGTGCGCCAGCACGTGCGGCGGCGTCAGGCCGAGAGCGGAGTGACCGGTATGGACGATCCGGCGGTGACCGAGCCCCACGAGATGGTCGACCATCAGCCGCGCGCCCTCGTAGTCGTCGTCCACGATGGTGTCGAAGTTGTCCCCGCCGCCGTGCCGGGCGATGACGACCGTGGGGATCTTCGCGCCTAAGGCCTCCAGCCAGGAGGTCTCCACCCAAGGGGCGACCAGGATGAGGCCATCGACCTGCCGGTCGATGAGCGCCTCCACGCTGCCGCGCTGTCGTGCCTCGGATGGGCTCGCTCCGATGAGGATCTCCTGATAGGGGCTGGGCTCCAACTCCGCCCCGATCCCCGCGGAGATCTCCAGCTGAAAAGGGGAGCCCAGGTCCGCGATCAGCACGCCGATCGTGAAAGAGCGCCCCCGCATCGCCCGCGCCCCCGCGTGCGGGCGGTAGCCGAGCCTCTCGATGGCCTCGGTGACCTTCTGCCGCATCTGTGGACTGACCCCGTAGGCCTGGCGGAGTACCTTCGAGACGGCGGACATGGAGACCCCGGCCGCTTTCGCGACATCCTGGATGGTCACACGCCGGGTCTCGGGTTGGGTCACGGAGGGAGCCTACCCGAGCGTAGAACGTTCTCTCCGGCAGGGTTGGACGTTGCCGTCACGCCGGCCGTTCTCCGCCAGGAGGCACGACGAGCGCGCCCAGGAGTGCGATGACGGCGGCGGCCGGCAGGGCGGCATGCGAACCGAAACCGTCGACCAGCAGCCCCGCGAACAAGGTCCCCACGGCGTTTCCGATCGCCAGTGCGCTGCCCATCCAGCCGAACGCCTCCGTGGCGGATCCGGCGGGAACGAGCTCCGACAGCCGTTCGAACAGTCTGGACATGGTCGGCGCGACGGTGCCGCCCCAGAGAAACAGCACCACGCTGAGCACGCCCGTGTCAGGCGCCAAGGCCAGGACGAAGAGGCCCGTCGACACGAGCAGCAGCAGGTGTCGCAGGTGGATCGCGCGGCGGCGAACCGACCCGTAGAGCAGTCCACCCACCAGCGATCCGAGACTGCCGACGGCCATGACGAGGCCCGCGTCGGCTGAGACGCTCGCCCCGCTGACCAGCGCGGCGACCCCCAGGACCTGTGCGGCCAGCGCGCAGGTCAGCAGCGCGGTGCCGCCCAGCAGCCTGGCCAGACCCGGTATTCGCAGGACCGCGCCCAACCCGGCCCGTTCCTCTCGCGGCCTGTCGGCGGGCGGCCGGGACAGCTCGACGTTGCGATCCCGGGCATAGCCGACGGTTCCGGCGAGGACGAACGCCGCTGCCACGAAGATGGCCAGGCGGGGGCCTCCCAGGGAGGAGGCGAGCGCCGCGACGGGAGGGCCGAGGACGAACGTGATCTCCTGCGCCGTCGCCTCCATCGCGTAGGCGCTCCGTCGCCTGTCCGGGCCGACCAGGACGGGCAGCACGGCTCGGAGCGAGGCGGTCAAGGGCGGTGCCGACACTCCGACCAGGAAGGCGACCGCGATGAGCAACGGCGGGTTGTGCGGCACCAGCGCAAGGGCGCACGTCCCGCCGGCGTGGAGAACCGCGCTGATCTGCAGCACCCGGCGATGCCCTCTGGCGTCGGCCAGCCGGCTCAGCGCGGGACCCCCGATGAACGCCCCGGCTGTCGTGGCCGCCGAGACCGCGCTGAAGACCGCATAGCTCGACGTCTGGGTGATGAGCATCATCAGCGCGAGCCCGACCATGCCCTGAGGGAAACGGCCGATGATGGAGGTGCCGAACAGCCATGCGAACGACGGCACGCGAAACAGGTCCCGGAAGGCGGACATTCCTGGTCTTCCTCAAGTGGATGGCGCGGCCCGATGCCGAATCATCCGGGGCCCGCCCAGGACCGGTCTGGTACCGATGTGTAACGTTCTACGCCGGAGCGTAGAATCGTCCACCAAGACGTGTCAAATCCTTGGATCAAGGCCTGGCAGACGGGGGCGCGCTGGTGCCGCGCGGCACGAGGCGCGGCACGATGACGTAGTGCACGGGCCTGGTGCGGCCTTCCAGTCTTTCGAGCAGCTTCCCGAGGTGCGGAGTAGAACGTTGCACACGCGCGCTTCCTCGGCTTCCACTCCGACGAGCGGGGCATCGAGGGTCCCTCCATGGGAGCCCTGCCGCGACGGGCCGTCTGCTTCCGCTCTCTCGGAGGGGCGTCTTTCCCCTGGGAACCTTTGCTACGACGGACCGTCGTCTTTCGCTCCCCAGGAGGGGCAGGCCTCCTTTGGGACCCCAGCCACCACAGACCGCCGCAGGGATTGAGACGGTCGCGTGACGAACCATTCGGGAAACCATCGTGGTAACCCTGCTGTCCCCACCAGGAAGACGATCGGCTCGCGGCCGGTTGGGGATTACATCGTCTTCGATAGCGAGCGAGGGGCCTTCATATGAGCGAGATCAAACGGGCACTGGTGATGGGCGGCGGCGGGGTCGCCGGGATCGCGTGGACCACCGGTGTGCTGGTCGGCCTGGCCGCCGGGGGAGTGGACGTGGCCGCCTCCGCCGACAAGGTCATCGGCACCTCGGCGGGGTCCGTCGTCGCCGCGCAGGTCACCAGCGGCCTGTCGCTGCCCGACCTCCTCGAACGCCAGACCAACCCCGCCCTCCAGGCCCCCGAACTCCCGAGCGGCGTCCCCATGGACCATCTGTGGGCGACCATGCAGGAGGTCTACGAGAGTACGGAGGATCCGGCCGAGCAGCGGCGCAGGTTCGGCGCGCTGGCCCTGGCCGCCGACACCGTCGGCGAGCCCGAACGCCGCCGGGTGATCGAGGCGCGCCTGCCCGTCCACACCTGGCCGGAACGCGACCTCGTCATCGTGGCCGTGGACGCGGTCACGGGCGAGCCCGCCCTGTTCGGGCCCGGCTCGGGCGTGGCGCTGGTCGACGCGGTCGCGGCGAGCTGCGCGATCCCGGTCGTCTGGCCGCCGGTGACGATCGACGGCGTGCGTTACATCGACGGCGGCATGCGCTCGATGAGCAACGCCGACCTCGCCTCCGGGTACGACCGGATCCTCATCCTCGCCCCGATGCCCGAACTCGGCCCCGAGCCCGCGGTGACGGGCGGGAAGGTCGAGGTGATCGAGCCCGACGAGGCGTCACAGGCGGCGGTCGGCGCCGACCCTCTCGACCCCGCCGTGCGGGGCGCCAGCGCCGAGGCCGGCTACGCCCAGGGCACCGCCCTCGTCGCCCACGTGGCGGCGCTGTGGACATGACCGAACTCGTGCTCGTCCCTGGTCGCAGGGAGAGCTAGCGCACGCGCGTGCGGGTCTTGAAGCACACTTCGCACCGCTGGGTCACGACGCGGCCGATGGCCTCGATCGTGTGCCAGCGGTGACGAAGATGAACAAGATTCACAGCGGAGTACTTACCCGCTCCACGCGCTCGATACGCGGTGTCGCCGGTCGTTCACGCGCTGGGTTCGAGCCGCAAGGACACGGAGTTGATGCAATAACGGTCGTCCGTGGGCGTGGCGTACCCCTCGCCGTGGAAGACGTGCCCCAGATGAGAGTCGCACCGCGCGCAGCGCACCTCGGTACGCACCATGCCGTGGCTGGCGTCCTCGATCAGCCGCACCGCGTCCGAATCCGACGGCTGGAAGAAGCTCGGCCACCCGCAGTGCGACTCGAACTTCGTGTCCGACCGGAACAACTCGGCCCCGCACGCCCGGCAGGAGTAGACCCCCTCGGTCTTGGTATCGACGTACTCGCCGGTAAACGGACGCTCGGTGCCCGCCTCCCTGAGGACGTGGAACTCGTCGGGAGAGAGCTGGATCCGCCACTCGGCATCGCTCTTGACCACCTTTTCCATGCTTCCAGCGTACGAGATCCGGCAAAAAGAGATCTCCATTGGGTGAAGCATCCCTTCTGGGGCCAATTTGCGTCTTTGACGACAAGGGGGTGTCATCACCTCCTGCCCAGAGGTGAGATCACTCGCCGGATCGCCTGCGCGGCACAGCCCACGCCCGTGCTGGCGCCGCCGGCGATCCGAAGACCGGCCGGGTGGCGCGCCAGCGCCCGGAACGGTGGCGAGTGATCTTTTGGTCCGTCCCGTCGAGCGCCGGTCCCGCCACCGCGCCCGCTCCGGGCCGGACCACCTCATACCACCATCAACATCATTGGTCTCTTTACGGCACCCACGGTCAGCCCCAGTCGCCGTAAAGGGCGGGGGTCCCTGGCACACGTACGGCGTAACCGAGATGTGGTCGAAGGTGACCGGCGCGAACGGCATCGTGGTAGCGCGCCCTGGAGCAAGTTTCCCGAGCTGAGCGCCGCCGCGTCATCTCGCTTTCAAGGCTTTTGGGAGACCCCACGGGCTGGGCGCCGCACTGCGTGCCGTTGGCCCGCTGGACTCGCCGAGCCCACGCACCGGCCGCGCACCTCAGCAAGCGTCCGCCAAGTCGCCGGCCCAACTCGCCGGACGCTCGCCCTTCGGGCGCTACGCATTGGGCGGACGGCTTGGCTCCCATCGCACAGATTTACGCCAAACCGAGCAGTGATTCCGCCGCTCTCATCGCGGTGACATTCCCGGCGACATCATGGACTCGCACGACCCGCGCGCCCTGATGAACGCACATCGTGTTCGCCGCGATCGTTCCTGCCTTCAGTGCTTCGCTGTCTCGTTCCACCCCGAGGCTTTCCCGAATGAAATGCTTGTTGCTGCACGCCACGAGTACGGGATATCCGATCGCCGCGATCTCTCCCAGGCGGCGGGTTATCGTGTTCGAGTGCTCGGTGTTCTTGTTCAGGTCGTGCCCCGGATCGATGAAGATCTTCTCCGGTTTGATGCCATGTCCAACCGCGGCGTCCGCCCGTTGACGAAGGAATTCTGTCACCTCGCTGACGACATCTCCATATTGGGGGCTCGCTACCACCTCCCCCGGCCCGCCGATGCTGTGGGTAATGACAACGCTCATCCCTGTCTCGGCGATAAGGCTCGCCATCCCCGGCGAACGGAGCCCGTTCGTGTCATTGATCACATCGGCCCCCGCTTTGTAGGCCGCCTCCGCGACCTCCGGCAGGTGAGTGTCCACGCTGATCACGGCGTCGCTCTTCTCCCGAATGCCCTTGATTACCGGCACCACTCGGTCTATCTCTTCCGCCCCCGACAACGGTGGCTGATCAGAGCGGAAAGCCCGGCCCCCTACATCAAGCCATTCCGCGCCATCCCGTAGCGCCCGCTCCGCCGTCGCAATCGTCTCGCCAAGCTCCATCGACCGATTCGGATCCAGGCCCGAGTTGGGGGTGCGATTCACAATGCCCATCACGACTATGTGTCGTGCTAGATCGAATTCTCGCCGTCCCACTCTCCGTATCGGCGCGATCAGCTTGGGGTGGTACATCTGCATTACGTTCAACTCCGTCTGAAAGAATGATCAGCGCAGCGCCATGAAGAGGCCGATGGATCCCGGTTCGATCAAAACCACGTCGCCTGCTGCCAGCCCTTTCTTCATTGCTCGCCTCAGTCCCTAAGTCACTCGCGGTCATACTCCAGCGCAGCCGGGTGCCGTCCGTGGATCTCCACCACCATAACTTCAACATGTGGATCTCCGTAGTGCGTCGGAGACCCAGGTGTCAACGATGATCGTCAGTTTTAGACCGCTGCCTTCCCCTACGCCTCGTGGGACGCGACCGGCGCGCTGCAGGTGGGCCGTGTCCAGTGGCACAACACCTTCATCGAGAACTTCGCCGGTGACATCGACGAGCTGAAGGTGTGGAACCGGGAGTTGTTCGACGACCCGCGCACGGTCAACGATCCCGCGCGGCTGGCCGCCGCTGAAGATCGTGATCGGCTCGACCGGAGGAGCGTTTCCCTGAACAGGTCTCGGCCCGGTGTGGGTGGGTGGGGCTCACCGTGCCTGCCGTACAAGATCGTCAAGAGAATGAGGTACGGCGCGCAGGCGATCTCCACCGGAGGCGCGTTAGGTTGGGGGCATGGCGTCACCGTTTGTTGAGATTGAGGTGGGGGAGCGGACCGTTAAGGTCACAAATCCCGACAAGGTGTATTTCCCGGAGATCGGGGCGACCAAGCGCGAGCTGGTCGAGTACTACGTGAGCGTCGGCGACGGCGCCTTGCGCTCACTCAAGGATCGGCCGACCAACCTGAAACGTCACCCCGACGGCGTGCACAGCCCGGCGATCTACCAGAAGCGGATGCCGCCCAAGCATCCCGACTGGCTCGAGACCGTGACCGTCACGTTCCCCAGCGGGCGCAAGGCCGACTCCCTGCGCGTCACCGAAGTGGCCGCCATCGCCTACTGCGCCAACCTCGGCACCATCGACTTCCACCCCTGGCAGGTGCGCGCCGCCGACACCGAGCACCCCGACGAGCTGCGCATCGACCTCGACCCGCAGCCCGGCCTGGAGTTCGACGCCGCGCGGAAGGCCGCGTTCCTGACCCGCGAGGTGCTGGACGAGCTGGGGATGACCGGGTTCGTGAAGACCTCGGGCAACCGCGGCGTGCACATCGCCGTGCGGATCGAGCCGCGCTGGGACTTCGTTCAGGTACGGTACGCGGGCATCGCCCTGGCCAGAGCCATCGAGGCTCGGGATCCCAGCCTGGTCACGACCGCCTGGTGGAAGGAGGAACGCGGCGAACGGGTCTTCATCGACTTCAACCAGAACGCCCGCGACCGCACCATAGCCAGCGCCTACTCCGTCAGGGCCAGGCCGGACGCCACCGTCTCCACCCCGCTCACCTGGGACGAGCTGGCGGACGCCGACCCGCGCGACTTCGACATCCGCACGGTCCCGGCCCGCTTCGCCAAGCTGGGCGACGTCCACGCCGCCATCGACGACCAGGCGTACTCGATTGAAGCCCTGCTCGACCGCTACGAAAGCGACGAACGCGGCGACATGCCCTATCCCCCGAACTACCCGAAGATGCCCGGCGAGCCCAAGCGCGTACAGCCGAGCAAGGCCAGGGACAGCGAGCAAGACTGATCTGCCGGCGCGAGCACGGGGCATTCGGATTCACGCTGATGAGGCGCTGCCCGGGCTGTTCGCCGTGAGGAAGTCCGTTACGAGCGCGGCGACCGCCTTCGGCTGCTCGGCGAGCATATTGTGGCTGGCATCCAGCTCTTTGACCTGAATATTGGACGGCACGTCAGCGAGGTCCCGGCGCACCCCCCTTCTGAAGGCTTCCATCAATTCCCCGCCCGACATCCCCGGCGGGTCCTGGGTCGGAATCACCACCAGCGCGGCACAGGTGACCTGACGCAGCAGCGGAATCGTGTCGCGGAACTCCGGCGTGTATCGCACCGCTTCGAGGAGTGCCGCGCTGGGCCGGGCGTAGGTGTTCCCGTCCTTCTCGGTGAGAGCCCTCGTGGAGAACATCGCCTGGAACTCGGCGGACAGCGGTCGGCCCATGTTCGCGGCCTGCGCGTCGAACATGGCCTTGAGTTTCGCCAGTTCCTGGTCCCTTGCGGCCGGATCCATCCCCGGATAGTTGTCCGGGTCGTTCTCGGCGGATCGCAATCCGTCCAGGTTGACGATGCCCGGGCATCCGGGATGGCGCCGGGCCCAAAGTACGGCGAGCATTCCGCCCAGCGAGTGCCCGACTATTGCCGGGTTGCCGAGGTCGAAACGCCGCACCACGACCTCGATGTCGTCCAGAACTCTTTCCCACTCCCATGGCCCATCGCCGGACAGGCCGTGGCCCCGCAGATCCATGGCCACGGCCCGGTGGTCTCCAAGCTCCAGCGCGTCCCAGGCTTCCAGGGTGCCGCCGAGCCCGTGGAGAAGAAGCACGGGTTCGCCGTCCCCGCCTAAGTCCCGCGCGGCGAGGGGTATTTCGTGTTCAGTGATGGTCACGTCGTGCGGCATAACGCTCCTGAGGTTGGTTCAGTCGTTCGTGTATGGATTCTGTGGTCACCCCGCCGTCGGGATGCCGGTCGAGCTTGGCGCGTTTGACGAGGTCGTGAACGCCCTGTCGGGTGATGCCCAGCATCGCCCCCGCCGTGGCGAACGGCACCGCGGTCTTGCCCGGGTGGCCCACACGTCTGGCCACCGTCCGGCCAAAGGCCGTGCGCCACCACTCGTCGGGTGGATCGAACGGACCGTCTCCGGGAAAGACCGCCGCGATCAGCCGCGCTGCCGTATGAACCGCGAGCCGGTCGTCGGGTCCCAGCAACTGCGCGGCCCAAACCTCGGCCTCGATCCGCAATCGACCTCTGACCGGACCCACCTGTTCGTCCGAGCCGAACAGGATCTCCAGCGGATCGACGATCCGCCGCTCGATCAGTCTGACCAGCTCACCAGCCAACGCGACGTGCTCGCCCGTACTCACTTGACGAACAATAGCAAGTACTTGCTCTCGTTCGTCAAGTATCAATCGCGAAGCCGCTTCCGCTCGTTGATCCGACGGATATGAGCGCGGTGGGCGCGGTCGTGGTCCCGTTCGGGCTGCGGTCACTGCCTGTAGGTCGCTCCTGCGGTTTTACTGGGAGGGAGAAAACGCAGAGTAAGTGACTGATTTCACTTCGGTCACATTACTTGACTCATGGTCTAATAATTCGCAAGGCTCTCCTTCTATCTCGGGGCGTGACAACCGATTCGGGAGCCTTGTAATGACAAGAGCGCGACGTCTCGCAGCCGCCGGAGCCTTGGCGGCCTTCGTGGTCGGGGGCGTGAGCATGGTGGCGGGCATCGGAACCGCTTCGGCCACCACGCAGGACGAGCCGAACGCGGGCGCCACCTGCCTGCTGCCCATCCTGCCGTGCGAGGTCCAGCCGTCGCTCGCGGTGCCCGACCTGCCCATCCCCAACCCGCTCGACAGCTGGTCCAGCGCGCCCACGACGGACGACTCGTGGTCGCCGCCGCCCGATGAGCCGGCGCCCTCGAAGGAGCCCGACCGGCCGTGGAAACCGGCCGACGAAGAAGAGCACCGGATGCCGCAGGGCCATCCCGAGACGGGCGGTGGCGGGCTGGTGCCTGAGCCGCCGGTGTGGCCGTTCGCGGCGGGTGGGGTCGCGCTGCTGGCCGGGGCCGGGCTGACCGGGTTCGCCGTGCGGCGCGGCAAGGGCGACACGGACGCGGAGGAGATCGCGCAGGCCGCCCAACGCTGAAGCGGCCGATGGCATGGGAAGCGGGGCGGTGAGACGGTGGCTGGCTCGAAGCTGATCTGGGCCGGGGCGGGTGTGGTGTCGCTGGCCGGGGTGCTGCTGATCGGGTTCGGGATCAACGGCATGCTCGGCGACGGCGCGTCCGAATCCGTGGCGGCCGCCGGACCCCAGGTGCCCCACGCGCTCAAGGCCACCAGCCTGCCGTCCCTGAACGTGCCGCTCGGCAAGGTCGCCAAGCCGATGAAGGCCGCGCGGCCCACGGCCGTCTACATCCCCTCGATCGGCGTGTCGGCGCCGCTCATGGAACTCGGCCTCGACGCCGCCGGGGCCATCCAGAACCCGCCCTTCGACCCGCCGAACCTCGCCGGCTGGTACCGCTACGGCGCCGTCCCCGGCGGGCGCGGCGCCGCCGTGATCACCGGCCATCTCGACACGAAGAGCGGCCCGGCCGTGTTCGCGAGGCTCAAGAACGTCAAGCGCGGCGAGCAGGTGCAGGTGCTGCGGGCCGACCGGTCCGTGGCCGTGTTCGTGGTGGACCGGGTCGAGCACACGCCGAAGAAGAGCTTCCCCACCAAGAAGGTGTACGGGAAGATCGACTATCCGGGGCTACGGCTGGTGACCTGCGGGGGGACCTTTGACCGGCAGGCCCACAGCTATCGCGACAACACCATCGTGTTCGCCCACCTCGCGGCGCCGTACCATCTCAAAAGCTAAGGATCGCGGGGCAGGCCGAGGGCGCGTTCGGCGATGATGTTCAGCTGGACCTCGGCGGTGCCGCCGCCGATGGTGAACGCCCTGGTGGTCAGGATCGTCCGTGACCAGCGGGCGTTCGACGGGTCGAGTGACCAGCAGTATTCGGAGACGGCCTGGGCGTGGCGCATGCCGAGGAGTTTGCGCACGCTGGGGGCCGTACCCGGGTCGGTGCCCGAGAGCTGGGAGAGCGTCACGCGCAGGCCGAGCGCCGAGATGGCCTGGCCTTCCGCCCAGAGGCGGCCCGCCTGTTCGCGCTGGGACTGCCGCAGGTCGGGCAGCTTGCCGACGAGTTCGATCATGTCGGTGTGCTGGGAGCCGGGGCCCCAGGAGTCGCCGAGCGCGACCCGTTCATGCGAGAGCGTGTCGCGGGCCACGCGCCAGCCGCCGTCGACCTCGCCGACCACCAGGTCATCGGGTACGAACACGTCATCCAGGAACACCTCGTTGAAGATCTCCTCGCCGTTGATCTCCTTGAGCGGCCTGATGGTGATGCCCGGCGTGGCCATGTCCACCAGGAAGTAGGTGATGCCCTCATGCTTGGGTTTTGAGGGGGAAGTCCTCGCCAGACATATCCCGAAATGTGCGTACTGGGCGAGGGATGTCCAGATCTTCTGGCCCGTCAGGGACCAGCCGCCCTCCACCCGGGTCGCCTTCGTCGACAGGCCCGCCAGGTCGGAGCCCGCGCCCGGCTCGCTGAAGAGCTGGCACCACACGATCTCGCCGGTGAACGTCCTGGGCAGGAAGCGTTCGGCCTGTTCGGGGGTGCCGTACTTGACGATGGAGGGCACGGCCCACGCCGCTATGCCGAGGTTCGGGCGGCCGAGGTCGCGGAACTCCTGGTGGATGATCACCTGCTCCAGCGGTGACGCGGCCCGGCCCCACGGCTTCGGGAGGTAGGGCATGATCCACCCTTCCCGGGCGAACCTCCCCAGCCTGGCCTCTCGCTCCAACGCCCGCAGAGACGCCGCCTCGGCCCAGATCGTGTCGCGTACCTTCGCCGCCTCCTCGGGCAGATCGGGCTCCATGCGCCGCCGCACCCCCGCGGCGGCCAACTCGGCCACCTTCTCGGCCCACACGCCCGGATCGTTGGCCAGCATCCTGTCGGACAGGGCCCGGCGGTAGTAGCGATGCGCGTCGTGCTCGTAGGTGTAGCCGATGCCGCCGAGGACCTGGATCGCGTCGGCGGTACACCGTACGGCCGCATCGGGCCCCAGCACCGCCGCCACCCCGACCGTCAGCCGCGCCTCATCGCCGACCATCCACGGTCCGGTACGACTCGCGGCCGATCCGACCGTGACCCGCGTACGGCCGAGGGTCGGCGCGGCGGGGACCGCCTCGTCCAGAGCCCTGGCCGCGTCCCAGACGGCGGCGCGTGCCTGCTCCAGCGCCACCAGCGCCGCCGCCACCCGGTGCTTGACCCCCTGGAACTGCCCGATCGGCCGCCCGAACTGCTCGCGCACCTTGGCGTACTCGGCGGCCGTCGCCACGGCCCACGCCGCCACCCCGCACGAGTCCGCGCCCAGCAGCACGGCGGCCACCTCGCGCACCGGCACGACACCGAGCGGCCGCTTCCGCGTCCCGGTGAACCCCACGATCGAGCACACGGCCCGGTCGAGGTCCACGCTCTCGAACGGCTCGGCGGTGACGTCCTGCCACTCGAACAGCGACCACTCCCCGTCCCCGATCGGCAGCAGGAAGACGTCGGCCTTGGGGGAGCCCAGGGCGAGCAGCGTGTCGCCGTCGGCCGTACCGTGCAGGGCGACCGCCGCGCTGAGCGACCCGTCGGCGAGGCCGCCGAGCAGGTCCTTCGGCCCCCGGGACCGCGCGAGCACCGCCGAGGCGAGCACGGTCGGCAGGTAGGCGCCGGGCACGCGCCGCTCACCGAGCACCTCCAGCGCCACGGCCAGCTCCAGCAGCCCGTAGCCCTGACCGCCGTACTCCTCGGGCAGGTGCAGCCCGAGCACCCCCTGCTCGGCCAGCGCCCGGTGGCTGGTGTCCCGCTCGGCCTGCCCGCGTACGGAGGCGGCCAGCGCCCGGTGTTCCTCGGTCAGCCCGATCCCCATGCGACCGAATCTAGAAGCCCGGTGTGTCGATCTCCAGAGGTCAGAGGCAACGGATCACGCACAGTCGGCGTCGCGCTACGCCGGCCGCCGCATCGGTGAACAACCCCTGTGCGCGGCCGCCGGCCTGGTGGCCGCCCTCACCGCCGCCCCGCCGGCATCGGCATCGGCGAGAAGGTCGGTGACAACAGCGTCGTCTGCGTCTACGTCCACACCGTCCCCGCCGGAGAGACCGAAAGGCGGCTCACCTTCCACATCACCCACTGACCGCCTGGGTATATGTCCCGCTATGTAGGTATATGGGGGTGATTGCGTGGATGGGATCGCCGATATGGGGGGCACCGAGGGCTGGGGACCCACCCATCCGCCGAGAGGCGATGAGCCGGTCTTCAAGGAGCCCTGGCAGGGGAGGGCGTTCGCGCTGACGCTGCTGTCCATCCGGGTGTCCGGGCGAAACGTGGACGCCTTCCGGCATGCGCAAGAGCGCCTGGGCCGAGCCGCCTACCTCGACGACGGCTACTTCGGCCGCTGGCTCAACGCCTCGGAGCTGATGCTCACCGACAGCGCCATCCTCGCGTCGGCCGCGATCGACGCCCGCGCTCGCAACCTGCGCGGCGAACACGTTGAGGAACCACCGATCCCCGAACCCGCGAAGCCCGACTACACGCCGACCGCTGCGGGCTCGCTCCGTTCGGTGGACGTCCCGCCGGCCTTCGCCGTCGGCGAGCGGGTACGCGCCAAGGACATGTCACCGCCCGGGCACACCAGGTTGCCGGCGTACGTACGCGGACATACCGGCGTTGTCGAGTTCATCCAGCCCGCCGCGCTGCTGCCGGACACCAACGCGCACTTCCTGGGCGAGAACCCCCAGCACGTCTATTCGGTGCGCTTCGACTCACGGGAGTTGTGGGGCGCCGACGCCGAACCCTTCACGCTCACCGCGGAGCTGTACGAGAGCTACCTGGAGGCACTCTCATGACCACCGGCGGACGTCTCCCCGCGGCGCTGCGTACCGAAGCGCTCGAGCAACTGCTCACCGAGCGGGGCCTGATCGACCCGAAGGCGATGGACGGGATCATCGCCAACTACGAGACCAGCGTGGGCCCGCTCAATGGCGCCAAGGTGGTCGCCAAGGCGTGGACCGACCCGCGGTACCGGCGACGGCTGCTCGCCGATGGCACCGCGGCCATCAAGGAGCTGGGCTTCGGCGGGCCGCAGGGCGAGCACATCGTCGTCGTGGAGAACACCGCGACCACCCACAACGTGGTGGTCTGCACGTTGTGCTCGTGTTACCCGTGGCCGGTGCTCGGCCTGCCGCCGAGCTGGTACAAGGATCCGGCCTACCGGGCGCGCATGGTCAAAGAGCCGCGTACGGTGCTGTCGGAGATGGGGCTCGAACTCGCCGAGGACGTACGGATCACCGTCCGCGACTCCACCAGCGAAGTGCGCTGGCTGGTGCTGCCCGAACGCCCGGCCGGCACCGAGCACCTGTCGGAGGAACAGCTCGTGCCGCTGGTGACCCGGGACGCGATGGTCGGCGTGGCCAAGGTCAAGGCGCCATGACCACCCCGCTCGAAGGTCAAAGCGCCATGACCACCCCGCTGGACGCCGAGGGGCCGGCCGCACCGCCCCGCTCCAACGGCGAGCTGGTCTTCGTCGAGCCGTGGCAGAGCCGCGCCTTCGGCATGGCCGTCACCCTGTACGAGGCGGGCGTGTTCACCTGGCCGCAGTTCCGGGCCGCCCTGATCGCCCGCATCTCAGCCTGGGAGAAGGACGAGCGCTGGAACTACTACCAGCACTGGCTGGACGCCCTGCAGGATGTGCTCGTCGGCCAAGGCACCGTGTCCGCCGAGGAGGTCACCACCCGCGCACATACCCTGGCCCGACGCCACCCGGGCCACGACCACCTCGACGATCACGGTCACCCGTGATCACGCCCGCCTCTCCGGCCTGCCCGCGTGCGCGGCCGCGTGGCGCAGTGAGCGGCAGGCCACCACGACCCACGCGGCGACGAGTAGCGCGTAGAGGACGACGGCGACCCAGACGAAGATCTGCGAGCCGGTACGGGCAGCGAGGGCGCCGGTGCCGGTGACGCAGGCACCGAGCGGGAAGATGAAAGACCACCAGGTGACGGCGAAGGGCAGCCCCGCTCGGAACTCCCGTACGGTCAGCGCCGCGGCGAGCGCGAGCCACAGCATGGCGAAGCCCCACACCCCGACTCCGCACAGCAGCGCGACGACCTCCGCGCCGTGCGCGTACGACATGGGCAGCGCGCTCGGCGTCGCGGTGGCCAGCGTCCCCAGCCCTGTCACGATCTGGCCCAGCGCCCCCAGGCCGATCCACACCGTGGGGACCATCGCACCAGTGGGCGCGTCATGGTGCACCAGGCGGCTGTAGACCATGGCCAGCACCAGCAGTACCGCCACCAGGCCGAGCCCGAACATCGCGTAGCAGCCCAGCAGCAGGGCCAGCCGCGCCTGCCCGGCAGGCGTGTGCGGGACGAGCAGCGCGCCCGTCGTGGCCGAGACCAACGGTGGTACCACCGGCATCAGCCAGCCACCGAACGCCGCGTCCGGTGCGAAGCGGTGCCGGGTGACCATCAGGTACGGCACCGTACAGGCGGTGGCGAGACCGAGTGCGGTGCCGAGCGACCACAGCGCCCAGTCCACCTCCAGCGCGGCCCGCGCCCCGATCACCGGCTGACCGAGTCGCAGTGCCCCGGCACCTACCGTGAGCAGCGCCACGGCCGGCGCGCCGAAGAATTGAGCGTGCACCGGATCCGCGGCGTGCAGGCGCAGCGCCCGCTGCCAGACGTAGCCGACCGTCAGCACGACGAGCAGCAGGCCGGCCCCCGACCAGACCACCGTGGCGGCGACCAGCAGCCCAGGAAAGCTTCGGGGCAGGGTGACCGCCGCGTTGGCGACGATACCGGTGCCCATGACGGCCGCGAACCAGCTGGGGGCGAGCAGCGCACGACCTATGGGCGGCGGGGAGAGCCCCGGGTCCACGTCGCCCTCGGCAGGGATGGCTCGGGCATTGCTGGGGTGGGGTGTCACGGCGTAGAACGCCTCTTTCTCCGTCTGGGGAATCACCGTCGTGAACCGGCCGACCGGAGGGCCCCAGCCCAGCACATCGCGGGCCGCGGCCAAGTCCGTCGGCTCGTTGGCATCACGGTATGGCGGCCGCTCGTCCCGGGCGGATAGCAGCGTGTGCCACAACGCCCTCACATCAGGACATTCAACGGAGCGGGTCCGCCACTCCGGTGGTGTGGAAACGCGCCCGGAACACGCCTGGAGTCACCTTGAGATTGCGTACGAACGCTCTGCGTAGTGACTCCGCGGAGCCGAACCCGGTGCGGCGGGCGATCACCGCCATGGGATCGTCGCCGGTCTCCAGCATCGCCTGCGCCGCTTCCAGCCGGATCTGCTCCACGTACCGGGCCGGTGTCGTGCCCATCTCGTCGTAGAAGAGCCGGGTCACGTGGCGGGAGCTGATGCCGGCTCTGCGCGCCATGGTGGACAGCGTGTGGGTGGCGCCGGGATCTTCCACGACGGCGTCGAGCACCCGGCGGAGCATCTCCTGGCGAGTGTGCGGAGCACGGGCGCGCACGCTGAACTGGGACTGCCCGCCGGGCCGTTGCATGAAGACCACCATGTCCTTGGCCACCGCGCGGGCCACTTCGGCTCCACAGTGCTGTTCCACGAGAGCCAGTGAGAGGTCGATGCCCGCGCTCACCCCGGCCGAGGTCATCACCTTCCCGTCCTGGACGAAGATCGCGTCGGACTCGACCTGGACGGCGGGGAAACGCAGGGCGAGATCCCGTGAGTGGCGCCAGTGGGTGGCGGCGCGACGGCCGTCCAGGAGGCCGGCGGCGGCCAGCAGGAAGGCGCCGGTGCAGACGGAAACAGTGCGACGAGAGTTCGCGTCGAGCCTGCGCACCATGTCCAGCAGCGCGTCGTCCTTGATCAGCTGGTCCCAGCCCGGACCTCCGGGTATCACCAGGACGTCGCTGGTCTCGTGCGCGTCCTTGACGGCCATGTCGACGCTGAGCCGGGTGCCTGCCGAGGTCGTCACCTCGTTGCCGTCGGCCGACACGAGGTTCAGCCGGTAGTGGCCGCCGAATTCGTTCGCCGAAGTGAACACCTCGATCGGACCGGTCACGTCCAGCAGCCGGGCTCCAGGAAAGACGAAGATCGTGACGAGGAGTGGGCCGGTTCCGGCGTGTCTGGGGTTCATCGAATGCCCTCCGGACCTGCGATGCGGTGCCGCCGATGTTAGGCGTAGTGAGTTCGCAAAACAAACCGACTAGGCTCGCGGTGTGACCGATGTCCAGCCACGTGCCTGCCCTATCGCCGGGACCCTCGACCTGGTAGGAGAGCGCTGGTCGCTCCTGGTATTGCGTGAGGTGTTCATGGGCGTCCGGCGCTACGCCGACATCCGCGCCAACACCGGAGCGCCCCGGGACGTTCTCACCAAGCGACTGAGGTCACTGGAGGCCGCGGAGATCCTGGAGCGCCGCCCGTATCAGGACCGCCCTCCCCGCTCCGAGTACCACCTGACGGCAGCGGGGCAGGCGCTGGAGCCGGTGCTGATCGGGCTCCGGGAATGGGGCATCCGGCACCTGCGGAACCCGCCGCCCGCACCGCGGTTCCTGCACACGTGCGGTGCCGAGGTGCAGACGCGGATCGTCTGCGCGGAGTGCGGCGAACCTCTTGAGGGAGGTGGATTGGTGAAGGTGCCGCAGGAGCCGGACCGTCCCCGTGCAATCGGGCGCCTCTAGGAAAGGGCGTCCGATCCCGCCCGCGCAGGACCGGACACCCGGTCGCGGCCGCTCGGGAATCTGAGCACCAAGACGGCGGTCAGGACGAGGGCGGCGGTCTGAAGGGCGAGTTGCACCCCATAGTTGATCTCTTGGGTGGGGAACGCGCCGCTGCTCAGGTAGATCGAGGTATGTACGCCCACAGCCATCCACACCGCTCCCGTTCGCGCCCGGGCCGCCCCGCACAGCAGCCCGAGCGCGGTGGCCTGTACGACATAGAGGATCTTCTCCGCGATCCCCGAGGCGGGGCTGCTCGACAGGATGTGGATCGCGCCGAAGGACAGCGTGGTGATCGCCAGAACGGCGCGGGGGCTGAGCCGGTCGGACAGCGTGTCGTACAGATGGCCGCGGAACAGCAGCTCCTCCGGGAACGAGGCTCTCAGCATGATCAGGACGATGGCGACAGGGAGCATGAGGGGCGACTCGATCGCCGGCGGTTGCCACGTCGCCGCGCCCGCCCAGACGGAGACCGCGTTGGCCGCGAGCAGGGCGGCCAGGCCCACCGCCATGCCGAGCAGCGCCTGAGGCAGGGCCCGCCAGGTCAAGGTCATCCCGAGGCCGGACCACGGGCGGTGGCTCACGAAGCGCCGATAGACGTACAGGAGGAGGAGCACCAGCACCGTGATCAACGGCGCCAGGGCTTGGGAGCCGTCGAACAGGACGTTGCTGATCGCGATGACTCCGAACGTGGCCGCGAACAGCATCGCGATCGTGACAAGAACAGCACCGAGGATTCGCATGGCGGCACGCTAAAGCGCACTCGTCAGCGCGCACATCGAGCATGGGGTAGATCCGGGCGTGACCGAAGTACCGTGTCGCTGGGGGGATGTCCGGGGGCGGGTAGCCGCGTAGGGTCCCCAGATGTGATGTTTCGCGACCCCGGTCGGCCTGCCCTGCTGTCGGTGGTGTTCTGGTCGGTCTTCGCGACGGTCCTGGTCGGCGGCGTCGGATCCTCAGTCGGACCCGCCATCGGATCCCCAGTCGCATGGCCGCGCCTCGGGGTCTTCGCCGCTCTGATGGCGCTGGTGGCGGTGCTCTGGCTGATCATGCCGTGGAGCCCCGACGCGAGCCCCGTGCGCAAGCTGGCCGCCCCAGGGCTCCTGGTGGCGATCTTGTTCGTCGGTCAGTTCCTGAGCGGGTGGCACACCGCGCTGGTGTTCGTCGCGATGGTGAACCTCGCCTTCGTGTACGACATGCGCCGCGCCATCGTGATCACGGCGATCTACCTGCTCTCCGTCGGCGGGTTCATCCTGATGCTGCTCGGCGCCACCTGGCGCGAAGCGCTCGACCAGGTCATGCCGATGACGCTGCTCGCCGTCTTCTCGCTGGCCATGACCTCCGCCCTGCTCGAGGCCGGGCGGCAGCGAGCGGCGGCGCAGCGGCTGATCGAGCGGATCAGGGAGCTGGCGGTGGCCGAGGAACGCGCCCGGATGGCCAGGGACATGCACGACTCGATCGGGCACCAGCTCACCGTGATCAAGATCAACCTGGAGAACGCCGAACGCTACCGGGAACGGCGTCCGGAACTGATCTGGGAGGAGGTACGCCAGGCCAAGGAGATGACCGTGCGGGCGCTGGCCGAGGCGCGGCGCTGGGTGCGCGCGCTGCGCCCCCTCGCGCTGGACGGCCGGCTCGGCAGCGCCGCGCTCGGCCAGCTGGCCCGGTCCTTCGAGGGCACCGGCATCGAGGTCGGCTTCACGGTCGACGGGCACGAACGCCGCATCGACCCCGACTCCGAGCTGGTCCTCTACCGCGTACTCCAGGAAGGGCTCACCAACGCGCTGCGGCACGCCGAAGCCCGCCGGGTGCGTGCCCACCTGAACTTCGGCGAGGATCGGGTGGTGCTGACGATCGACGATGACGGCAAGGGCGCGGCGCGCGCGGCCGGGTTCGGCCTGTCCTCGCTGGCCGAGCGGGTGCGGTCGGTCGGCGGTAGCTTCCTGGCGGCCAACGCCCGCGACGGCGGGTTCGAGCTGCGGGCCGAGGTGCCGGTGGCCCGGCCATGATCCGCATACTGCTCGTGGACGACCAGGAGCTCATGCGCCGCGGACTGCGCAAACTGCTGGAGATCGAGGACGGGATCGAGGTGGTGGGCGAGGCCGCCGACGGCAGGGAGGCACTGGCCGCCGTGCCGGGTTGCGCCCCCGATGTGGTGCTCGTCGACGCCAGGATGCCGCGGATGGACGGGGTCGAGCTGACCGCCCGGCTCGCCGCCGAGCACCCGAGCGTCGCCGCGCTGGTGCTCAGCACCTTCGAGGAGGACGCGTACATCTTCGGCACCCTGCGCGCCGGAGCCTGCGGCTACCTGCTGAAGGACTGCTCGCCCGAGGAGCTGATCGACGGCATCCGCAAGGCGTACGAGGGCGAGACCGTGCTCGACGGGCCCGTGGCCGCCCGGCTCGTGGCCGAGCTGCGCGGGCAGCCGCGCGAACCGAGCCGCTTTCGCGGCCAGGAACTCCTGTCGAGCCGGGAACTCGAGGTGGCCAGGATGATCGCCGTGGGTGCGACCAACCGGGAGATCGCCGCCCGGCTGTTCATCACCGAGGGGACGGTGAAGAACCACGTGTCGAGCATGCTGCGCAAACTGGGACTACGCGACCGCACCCAACTCGCCCTGCACCTGTCCAGGTAGTAAGGGGTTTTCAGGAGTCACCGAACTCCAGGTCCAGTGCCCGGGTGAAGTCGGCCACCGCCTCCTCGTGCCGCTCCATCTCTTGCAGGACCTCCCCCCGCACCCGGTACGCCCAGATGTAGTCCCCGTCCAGCTCGATCGCCCGGTCCAGGTCCTTCACCGCGCCCTCGTTGTCGCCCATCTCGCTGAGCACCGCCCCGCGGCTGCCCAGCGCCCGGTCGTTGTCCGGGTCAAGGTCGATGGCCCGGTTCAGGTCGGCCAGGGCCTCGTCGTAGCGGTCGACCATGCGCAGGGCCTCGCCGCGCCTGCTGAACGCCCGTACGTACTCGGGCTCCACCTCCAGCGCCCGCGTGTAGTCGTCGATGGCCTCGGTGTACAGGTGCATGCGCTGGTAGAGCTCGCCTCTGGCCAGCCACGAGTACGCCAGTTCCTCGTTCAGGGCGATGATCTTCGCGTGCTCCTCCAGCGCCTCGTCCAGGCGGCCGAGATCGGCGAGGGTGTCCGCCTTCGCCTCCAGGATCCACAGCGATTCGGGCGAGAGGGTGAGCGCGTGCTCGAAGTCGGCCATGGCCTCCTCGAAGCGGCCGAGCGAGGCGTACGCCTGGCCGCGCGAGCCCAGGGCGTACCCGCTGTCCGGCTCCAGCCGCAGCGCCTCGTCGAAGTCGGACAGCGCGGCCTCATAGCGCTCGATGATCCGGTGGCTCTCACCCCGCAGCCGCCAGGCTCGGGCATTGTCCGGCACGAGCGCGATCGACTCCGTAAGATCGGCGATGGCGGCGTCGTGTCTCGACAGCGCGATGTACGACTCGGCCCGGCTGCGCAGCACCGAGGCCCGAGACTGTGCGGCAGCCTCGGAAAGCTCCGGCTTTTCGTTGATCCCCTCGCTCATGATGGGAATCTATCTAACTAAATCTGGATGATGGCCGCCTTTTCCCGGGTGTATTCGAGGACCGAGTCGTGCCCGTAGCCGCTGTCCTTCACGCCGCCGAACGGCAGCCCCGGCGGCATCTGCCGGAAAGTGTTCACCCACACCGTCCCGCTCCGCAGATCGCGGACGAACCGGTGGGCGCGGCGCAGGTCACGCGTCCACAGACCGGCCGCCAGCCCGTACGGCGAGTCGTTGGCGATCGTCAGCGCCTCCTCGTCCGTCTCGAACGGGATCGCCACCGCCACGGGTCCGAAGATCTCCTCCTGGCAGATGCGCAGCGCGTTGTCGCCGGTCGTGTAGAGGGTGGGCGCCACCCAGTAGCCGCCGGGCAGATGCGGCACCACCTCGGCGCCCGCCCGGCCGCCGAACACCAGCTCCGCGCCCTCCTTCTCGGCCACCTCCAGGTAGGAGACGACACGCTCGTACTGGCCGGCCGACACGATCGGGCCCATCGTGGTCGCCAGGTCGAGCGGGTCGTCCAGGATGAGGCTCTCCGCGATCCGCCGGGTACGCTCCAGCACCTCGTCCCAGACGGACCGGTGGACCAGGATCCGCGAACCGGCCACGCAGACCTGCCCGGCGTTGCCGGTGAAGATGGAGTTCACGGTGATGCCCTGGGCGGCCGCCTCCAGATCAGCATCAGGGAAGACGATATTTGGCGACTTGCCGCCTAGTTCGAAGGTCATCGGCTTGAGCGAGTCGGCGGAGGCCCTGGTGATGGCCTGGCCGGTGGCCGTCGAACCGGTGAGGCTGATCTTGCCGACGCCCCGGTGCCGTACGAGGGCGTCGCCCACCTCCTCGCCCAGGCCGCTGACGATGTTCAGCACCCCGGGCGGGAACACCTCCGCCAGCAGCTCGCCCAGCCGCAACACCGACACGCTCGCCTGCTCGGCGGGCTTGACGATGACCGTGTTGCCGGCCGCGAGGGCGAAGGCGGCCTTCGCGGAGAACGTCGAGATGGGGGAGTTCCACGGGATGATGCAGACGGCCACGCCGTACGGCTCGCGCCGCGTCAGGCCCAGGGCGTCGGGCCCCAGGATGACGGTGTCGCCCTTGACCGCGTCCAGGCACTGGCCCGCGGCGAGCTGCCACAGGTGCGCCATGCCCGGCAGGTCCTTCTTCAGGGTGTCGCGCAGGATCCTGCCGTTGTCGCGCGTCTCCAGCCTGGCCAGCTCCTCGGCGTGCTGGACGAAGAGCTCGGAGACCTTGCGCAGGAAGTGCGCCCTGCCCAGCGCCGGCATGGCCGACCAGCGGGGGAACGCCTCCTGGGCCGCCGCCACGGCCGCCTCGGCGTCCTTGGGGCCGCTCGCCGGGATCCTGGTCCACACCTCGCCGGTGGCCGGATTGACGGAGTCCATGGTCTTGCCGTCGGCGGCCGGGACGAGCTTGCCGCCGATCAAGTTGCGATAGTCAGCCACGTGGCCAAGCATATGCTTGCTTGCCTCGCGCGGGCTAGCGGGCACCGCGGTGGGCCGGGTGCCCATCGTGATCGCAGAAACCGCTGTGATCACGATGGGCGGGGGTTTGTCGACCGGTGCTCAGCCGTCGATCCGGCTGATGGTGTACATCTGCGGGGTGGCGCCGAGCTGGGCGCGCAGTTGCCGGCCACTGCCCACGTTGGAGGCGGGCTTGTGGTCGCTGATCACTACCGGCCGTGCGTCTTGCCACCATTCGCACTGGTCGCCGCCGCCCAGGAACCTCCACCGCTGGCTGGAGGAGCCTACGGCGCAGACGTAGCCGTCGCTGGAGTCCAGCCAGTAGTCGGCGTAGGGGCCGTCGTCGATCTTCATTCGGCAGCTCCAGCCGTCGTCCTCTTCCTGGCCGTCTACCGCGCGGAAGCGCGCCTGGGTGGACTCGACGGCGCCCCAGCACAACCACTTGGTGTCCACCAGGCGTGAAGGGTGGTCGGGGGCGGGCTGTGTGCCGTACGCGAAGTCCAGCCGACTCTGGGGGTGCAGCTCCGTGCCCCGGTAGATGGAGAACCGTCCCGGTGGAAGTCCCATGGATCCCTCGCTAGCTACTTTGTGCATTCCTTCATGTTCAGAGAGTAGCTACCCAGCATCGGGACGGGCCGCACCCATGCCTGTGGGGCAAAGTAGAACGTTTGCGCAGGTGAAGGGCGATGAGGGTGGCCCGCGCCGCTCCTAGGTTCAGCTCGCTACGGCTGCGGGATGCCGAGGTCCGAGGGGCGCTGGGCTGAGGTGGGGCGCTTGGCGAGGTCGGGGTCGAGTTGGTCCAGCAAACGCTGGACCAGGGCCGCCCGGCGTACCCGCTCCCGGCCCAGCTCGCGGGGCACGGCGCCGAGGTGGGCGCCGGACGGGTAGATGTTCGGCGCGTTCCGCAGCCCCATTTTCAGGTAGACCGGTGCCGTCGCCCGGACGATCTCCACCGCCTCGTAGAAGCGGACGAACCCGCCCTGGTCATCGGGCACTTCCAGATACAGGTCGATCGGCAGGCCGGTGGCGGCGCGGATCTCGGACAGGTGCGGGACGGTCAGGTCGGTGCCGACGTTGAGCGTGCTCGCGCCGAGCCGTTCCAGGATCGTGGCGGTGGGGCCGTTGGTGAGCGGCAGGAGTACGGAGGTCTTCAGCACCAGGGAGGACGGGAGCGCGCCGTCGGCCTTCATCGTCGTGAGCACCTCCAGCGTGCCGAGATCGCCGACGAGCAGGCTGCGGATGCCCAGCTCGCACGCCCGCAGCGCATCGGCCACGCAGGCGGCGACCATCGCGTTGCCCCTGGCCGCAGCGCCGACCGCCTGGGTCACCTTGGCCTGGCCGCCGGTGTCCCAGGCGGCGCGCGGGCCGAGGAACAGGTTGATCTCGATGCCGCGCTCGGCGCCGATGCGCGCCATGCGGGTGATCTCCGCGTCCGACAGCATCATCACGCCGCTGCCCTGCGAGGTCCGGTGCACCGGTACGTTCAGGAGGTCCCCCTCCGCGACGACGGCCTCCAGGACCTCCGGCCCCTCCACACTGGGAATCTCGAACCGGTATGGAGCGCCGTCCGCGAACCGGGCGACGGAGGGGGCGGGGGCGGTCACCACCGGATGTCCCAGGCGAGCCATCAGGGCGTGCAGGTCGGCAAGAGTGGTCATCGGTTAGTTCCCCTCATAGATGATCTCGGCGCGACCGGGAGTGGTGCGGCGGCCCTGGTCGTCTTCGCCCCACAGTTCGAGCTCCGCCCGCTCTCCGTCGGTCGAGACCACCCGGCCGCGGCACGTGTGCGGGCGGTCGCGGAAGTCCATGCCCCGGTAACGCACATGCCTCTGGGGCGGACATTTCTGGTCTGGTTCCTCTTTCACCGGATCGGTCGGCGGGGCGCCGCTCACCGTACTCAAAAGTACATCGAGCAGCAGAAACAACCCCGTATGAGTAAAAGTGAAGCTGCCGACGAACCTGAAAGACCAGGACACCCTCGCGCCCTGACGGGCCCTCCCATATGAGCCTTTACCCCGGCGTGAACACCGGAACACTGGCCCACGTGCTGGTAGAAGTCGCCCGAGGCGCCGGCGTACTCCACGAGCCTGCGCAGCGTGGTGGTCTCCGCCAGGGGTGGCATATCCGTCATGAAAGGGCCAAGCACAAACCCTACTGGCAGGGACACTGATGGGACCACCAGCGGTGGAGCCTCGGCGGGCGGTGCCATCGGCTCGGCGGGCGGGCCCGTCAGGAGGCCGGTCGTCGGCGGCCGGGGCCTAAGATCGGAGTATGGAACTGGCCCCCGGAGTGCACGTCGCCATCACCGATCGCCACGGGGGCGTGAGCGCCGCGCCATACGCGTCGCGCAATCTCGGCGGGCTGGTCGGTGACGACCCCGAGGCGGTGCGCGCCAACCGGGCGGGTGTCGCGGCCGAGCTGGGTGTGCGGGCCGTCGTGTTCATGCGGCAGGTCCACAGCGCCGACGTCGCCTACGTCAGTGAGCCGTTCGGCGACGACGCGCCGCCGCTCGACGGCGTCTTCACCACCGAGCCGCGGCTGGCGCTCGCCTCCCTGGGCGCCGACTGCCCGGCCGTGCTCGTCGCCGACCCGGTCGCGGGCATGGTGGCCGCCGCCCACTCCGGCCGTCCGGGCACCGAGGCGGGCATCGCGACCGCCCTGGTCGAGGCGATGACGGCCAAGGGCGCGGCACCCGCGCGGATGGTGGCGCTGATCGGGCCCGGCGCATGCGGCCGCTGCTACGAAGTGCCCGCCGACCTGCGCGAACGGGTCGCGTCTCGGGTGCCGGAAACCTGGTCGACCACCTCGTGGGACACGCCCGCGCTGGACCTGCGGGCGGGCATCGAGGCTCAGCTGCGTACGGCGGGCGTCGCCGACGTACGACACGACGCCCGGTGCACGATCGAGTCGCAGGAGCTCTACTCCCACCGGCGCGAGCAGCCAGGCGGCCGCTTCGCCGGCCTCATCTGGCTCACCTGACCACCAGCGCCCCCCACGTCCTGCACCCCCGGAGACCAGCACCCCACCGTGGGACCAGCACCCCCGAGTCCCACACCCCTGGGACCGGCACCTGCCCTGGGGCCGTGCGCCCCAGGTGCCGCACCCCCTCGGACTCGGCACCCCCTGGGACCCGCGCTCCCCGAGACCCGCACCCCCTGGGACCCGGCACCCCCCGAGACCTGCACTCCTCCCGGGGCCTTCACGCCCAGACCGGCGTCTCGGGATCGGCTCACGGGATCGGCCGGGCGAGCCCTGCGCTCGGGATCGGCCCGGCGAGACCAACGCTCGTGAACGGCCGGGCGGGACCTGTGCCCAGGAGGGGCCGGGCGGTTGGGTCAGCCCTTGCCGTTGCCGGAGAAGATCCCGTTGACGACGATGATCGCGAACCAGATCGGCGCGATCACCCACATCTCCTTCTGGCCCATGATCACGGCCAACGTCAGGAGCGTGCCGAGAGCCATCGAGACGATCGCCAGAGCCAGCCGTTGGCCGTCGGCGGGTCGCTGCAGTTGCTGCTTGGCCTTCTTGCCCTTGGGATCTGCGGCGGCGAGCCGCTCGTCGACCCGCCGGTCGACCTCCTGCCCCATTTTGTCGAGGAACGACTCGACTATCGCATCCTCGAAATCGGGACCGAGGTCCCGCCGGGCGCCCACCGCCGCCCGCAGCTCATCACCGGTACTCATATGTCGAGATATAACGGGATAAAGGGCTATCGGGCAAGGATATCGTCAAGGTTGTACGAGACCGGCCTCTCCAACTGCTCGTACGTACACGATTCCGGCGTGCGGTCCGGCCGCCACCGCCGCCACTGCGCGGTGTGCCGGAACCTGTCGCCTTCCATCTGGTCATAAGCCACCTCGATCACCAGCTCCGGCCGGAGCGGGATGAACGACAGGTCCTTTTTGGCGTTCCAGCGCGACACCGCGCCGGGCACCCGCTGCCCGCCGGTGGCGGGCCCGGCCGCCGGCTGCCCGACGGTGGCCGCCGCCTGCTCGGCCCAGTGGCCCCAGGGATGCTCGCCCAGCTCGGCGATGTACGGCTTGAGCTCCTCGACCAGCTCGGCCCGGCGCGCCATCGGGAACGACGCCGCCACGCCCACGTGATGCAGCCTGCCGTCGTCGCCGTAGAGGCCGAGCAGGATCGAGCCCACGATCGGCCCGGTCTTGTGCTCGCGGTAACCGGCCACCACCACGTCGGCGGTGCGCTCGTGCTTGACCTTGAACATCGTGCGCTTGTCGGGGATGTACGGCTGGTCGCCGGGCTTGACGATGATGCCGTCGAGCCCGGCCCCCTCGAACATCTCGAACCA
Source organism: Nonomuraea sp. NPDC049129 (assembly GCF_040648495.1). Lineage (NCBI taxonomy): Bacteria > Bacillati > Actinomycetota > Actinomycetes > Streptosporangiales > Streptosporangiaceae > Nonomuraea > Nonomuraea sp. NPDC049129. The sequence goes on from NZ_JBEZDU010000002.1 coordinate 458,879, forward strand.
CTCGCCCGCCTGCTCGGTGTTGGTCGTGACCGGGGTCAGCCGGATTGACCTGCCCTTCTCCGGGAAGATCTGCTCCAGCCGCGCCCGCCGCTCACTGAACGGCGCCTCCATCAGCGACTCGTCGCCCAGCGCCAGCAGGTCGAACGCCACGAACGACGCGGGAGTCCGCTCCGACAGCATCGCGACCCGCGACTTGGCCGGATGGATGCGCTGCTGCAACGCGTCGAAGTCGAGCTGCGACCCCTGCGGCAGCACGATCTCGCCGTCGACCACGCACCTGTCCGGCAGCTCCGCCCTGACGGCCTCGACCAGCTCGGGAAAGTAGCGGGTGAACGGCCGCTCGTTGCGGCTGCCCAGATAGACCTCGTCACCGTCGCGGAACACGATGCACCGGAACCCGTCCCACTTCGGCTCGTAGAACAGCGTGCCGTCCTGCTCGGGCATCTTCTTGACCGGCTTGGCCAGCATCGGCGCCACCGGCGGCCGAACCGGCAGATTAGGCACCGGCTCCGGTTCCGACGCTTCGGCGACCGGCGCCTCGACGGGCGGGTGGGCTGGTGGCTCGATCGGCGGGTGGGCCGCCGCCTCGATCGGCGGGTCGACCGGTGTCTCGGTGGGCGGCTGGGTGGGTTCGGTCATGTCGTCGACTCCCTCGTGTACTTGCAGAAGAGGACCCCCTCCTCCTCCAGCACCTGGCTGAGCCGTAGCTCGACCTGTGCCGCCTCGCCGTTGAGAATGCGCGCCGCCCCGCCCCCGACCAGCAGCGGGCTGATCGACAGGCAGAGCTCGTCGATCAGGTCGGCCGTCGCTAGCTGCCCGTTGAGCCGGGGGCCGCCCTCGCACAGGATCCGCGTCAGGCCGCGCTCGTGCAGCTCGCGTACGGCCACCGACATGTCGACCTGGTCGCCGCCCGCCACGACGACGTCGGCCACCCGGGCGGCCTCGGCGCGGAGCTCGGCGGGCGCGGCCTCGCAGGTGATGACGATCGTCCGGCTCACGGCTTCGGTGAACAGCGGACTGCCCAGATCGAGATCGAGTCGGCGGGTGACCACCGCGAGGGGCGGAGCCGGCGGCCGGTCCCCCCGCAACTCCTTCCAGGAGTCGCGTGGTTTGACCGCGCCGTACCCCTCGGTACGCACGGTCGCGGCGCCCGCCATGACCACGTCGGCCAGCCCGCGCAGGATCCGGAAGATCCGCCGGTCGCCCTGGCTGGACAGCCCCCCTGACAGGCCCTTCAGCCAGGCGGCCCCGTCGGCGCTGGCGACCATGTTGAGGCGCAGCCACGGCCGGTCCGCCGGATAGGCGTAGGCCTGCTGGATATCTGGATCGTCCTGAATGTCGGGATGGATGCGACGCACTCCTCTACCTTGGCACACGCCTCCGACAACGAGCCGACGAAGGACCCTCGACAGCGGGCATAGTGAGGCTGTGCACGATAGATGGCCAATCTGGGCCTCGCGTGCCACCCCGGGCTATAGACGGCGGTTCCCGCTGGGGGCGGATGCGGGGCAGAACACCGACGTGAGGGCTTGGTCGATGCGTCTCGCCACAGCGGCGCGCTCGCCATCATCCATGGCCACCGTCACGGAGACCGCGAACTGCAGCCGCCCGTCCGGGGAGGTGTAGGTCGCGGCGACGAAGCCGGGGGCGCTGCCGCCGCGTGGCTGGAAGCCGGGGTTGCCCGCGCACGGACCACCCTGCGGCGGCGGCTGCTGGCCGGGCACCGGATCGGTGATCACCTTGCGCAGGGAGTCCGGCAGCAGCTTGCCCTGAACGAAGGCGCGTTGGAAGGCGCTGACGTCTCGCGCGGTGGAGATCACGCCGCCGGCGCCCAGCATGGTGGTGGCGTTGAGCATGTCGACATCGAGCAGCTTGCCCGTCTCATCCGGCATGTAGCCGTGCCCATGCGGCCCTTTGATCCCCGCGCCGGCCTTGACCGGCAGGTAGGTGTCCCGCATGCCCAGCGGGGTGAAGATCTTCCGGTTGAGCTCGGTCGCCAGCGAACGCCCGGTCAGCTTCTCGATGATCATGCCGAGCAGGATGTAGTTGGTGTTGGAGTAGTTGAAGGTCCCGATCTGCGACGGCCGTTGCCGCTTGCGGGAGGCGGCCACCAGGTCGACGGGGCGATACGTGAGTGTGGGGTCGAGCGCGCGGATGTCGGGACCGAGGAAGTCGGGGATGCCCGAGGTGAGCTGGATCAGGTCGCGTACCGTGATCTCTTCGGCCCGTTCCACCAGATCCTTCTCCGCCATCTCGGGGAGCACCTCGCTGAGAGTGTCCTCCAGCTTCAGCTTGCCGCTCTGTACGAGTTGCAGGGCCACGGTGGCGGTCATGTTCTTGGTCTGTGAGCCGATCCGGTAGCGGGCGGTGGAGGGGATGGCGCCGCCCCTGCCGTCGAGCAGCCGGGATCCGGCCGATCCCGTCCTGACCCGCTTGCCGTTCACGTACACCTCGCCAATGGCGCCCACCACGTGGCCTGTCTTCACCAAGGCGGCCATCGCCTTCTGCACGTCCCCTACCTCGACGGCGTTGTCCGCCGTTGCGACGGCGGGCGTGGACACGCTCAGAGCCAACGACGTGCATGCCGCCAAGATGACGCGGGCGACTGCCGATTGACGCGAAACCATGAGGCGCTCCTCCTGGAAGATCGAAGTCCCGATGCGGAGCTCCAGTTCTAGGCAGGAGAGCGTTTCCTCAACGTTTCCTCGGAAGCCGGTATGAGCCAGGCCTGCCGCGCAGACGTCGCACGAGGTCGTCGGCGGCAGCCCCACCGGCGCCAAGGCCGAGGCGCGCGAGCCGCAGCATGACATCGAAGACGCCGCCGCGGTCGGGGCTCATCACCATGGCGGCGCGCATGCTGACCTTGCGCGTGTGCGGGGTTTCGGCTTGCTCCTGGGCCCGCTCCCACCCGCGAATCCATCATCGCCCGCAGATTGTCAGGCGTGTAGCGACAGTTGACGCTGCGCCCGGCCAGGTTGATCACTATGTCGCTGCCGTCGAGTTCCTTCGCCCATGGGCCCAGGGCTTCGGCATCCCAGCGGACGTCGTGATCACGCACCGGGCGCCTGGTCAGGACCACAACGTCATGGCCCGCTGCGGTCAGCGCGCGACTGAGGATGGTGCCTACCTGCCCGGTTCCCCCGGGTATCACGATCTTCATCCGGCTTCCCTCACAACGTAGGACAAGGCTAACTGGCTGGCTGAACGCGGTTAAAACTGGCTCGTCGCACCGCCAGAGATAGCACTTTGGCGTATCTAGGGACGTACGCAGCGTGACGCGCATAACGTGGCGGCAGGGGAATCGGGCACTTGAGGGAGGGCCCAGTGGGGTTGGTCACCGCTGTGACATGGCTGTTCACCGCGCTCGTGGGGATCTATCTGCTCTACCTGTGGCTGTCGGGTGGTGGGCTGCGGCAACAGGCGGCGAAGGTCACGCGCTTCCCGGTGACGCTGATCTTCTCCCATCCGGTGCTGGGGGTGTCCGCGCTGGCCTGCTGGGTGGCCTTCCTGCTCACGGGCAACCGCGCGCTGGCATGGACGGCGTTCGGGGTCCTGGCGGCGGCGGCGCTGCTGGGCTTCGTGATGTTCACCCGCTGGCTGGGTGCCGGCCGCCACGCGCGAGGCGCGGAGCGACGCTTTCCCCTCCTCGCGGTGCTGCTACACGGTTTGGCGGGCGTGGCCACGTTCGTCCTGGTCATCCTCACGGTGAGCGTCGCGGGGCTGCTCTAGGGGCCGCGATGAGCCCTCTACGACCGCGGTGGGCCTTCTACGGGCGGTATGAGGCGCGTTGTGAAGGCCCCGGTCTCACCGTCTCGTCACGGCGCCCGGCCACCTCCACCGGAGGAGCGTCCCCCTGGACAGACGCCGACCCCGTACGGCGGGTGGGGCTCACCGTGCCTGCCGTAAAAACCGCTCCTAAAACCAGCCTTTAAGAAAGGGGACGCTGGAGCACCTGCATGCTGCGGGAGGTCACCGTCACCTGGGAGGAGGAGGCGTATTCGCCATCACAGACCCCCTTGTCGTCCGTGTCCAGGATCGGCAGCCAGTGGTCGCCGAATTCCCCGCCCGGCAATGTGAACGTCATGTCCTCATGGTGGGCGTTGATCAGCAACAGGAACGAGTCGTCCACGATCCGCTCACCCCGCGTCCCCGGCTCCGTGATCGCCTCGCCGTTGAGGTAGACCATCAGCGACTTGGCGTAGCCGATGTGCCAGTCTCCGGCCGTCATCTCCGTGCCGCCCGGCGTGAGCCACACCAGGTCGCGCTTGCCGTCGTCCGGGTGGCGGCCGTGGAAGAAGCGGCGGCGCTGGAAGACCGGGTGCTCGCGCCGCAGCCGCGACAGTCCGCAGACGAACTCCAGCAGGTCGGACTCGGTGTGGAGCTGCGACCAGTCGATCCAGGCGAGCTCGTTGTCCTGGCAGTAGGCGTTGTTGTTGCCCCGCTGCGTGCGGCCGAGCTCGTCGCCGTGGGAGAGCATCGGCACCCCCTGCGACAGGAACAGCGTCGTCAGGAAGTTGCGGCGCTGCCGGTGGCGGAGGCGGACGATCTCGGGGTCCTCGACGGGCCCCTCCGCGCCGCTGTTCCAGGAGCGGTTGTCGTCGGTGCCGTCGCGGTTGTCCTCGCAGTTGGCGTCGTTGTGCTTGCGGTCGTACGACACCAGGTCCGTGAGGGTGAAGCCGTCATGGCAGGTCACGAAGTTGATGGAGGCGACGGGCCGGCGGCCCGAGGAGGCGTAGAGGTCGGCGGAGCCGGTCAGGCGGGAGGCGAACTCGGGGAGCGCCGAGTGGGTGCCGCGCCAGAAATCTCGCACTATGTCGCGGTATTTCCCGTTCCACTCCGTCCACAAGGGTGGGAAATTTCCGACCTGGTAGCCGCCGGGGCCGACATCCCACGGCTCCGCGATCAGCTTCACCTGCGAGATGACCGGATCCTGCTGGATCAGATCGAAGAAGGCGCTCAGCCGGTCGACGTCGTGCAGCTCCCGCGCCAGCGCCGCCGCCAGGTCGAACCGGAACCCGTCGACGTGCATCTCCAGCACCCAGTAACGCAGGGAGTCCATGATGAGCTGGAGCGCGTGCGGCGACCGGACGTTCAGCGAGTTGCCGCAGCCGGTGTAGTCCAGGTAGTAGCGCCGGTCACCGTCGTGCAGCCGGTAGTAGGCCGAGTTGTCGATCCCCCTGAACCCCAGCGTCGGCCCCATGTGGTCGCCCTCGGCCGTGTGGTTGTAGACCACGTCGAGAATGACCTCGATGCCCGCCTCGTGCAGCGCCCGCACCATGGCCTTGAACTCCAGCACCTGCTCGCCCCGCGTGCCCGCGCTGCTGTAACGGCCGTGGGGGGCCAGGTAGGCCATCGTGTTGTAGCCCCAGTAGTTGGTCAGCCCCCGCGCCACCAGGAAGTGCTCAGGCATGTAGTGGTGCACCGGCATCAGCTCGACCGCCGTCACCCCGAGCGAGAGCAGGTGGTCGATGATCGCCGGGTGCCCCACGCCCGCGTACGTGCCGCGCTGCTCCTCGGGCACCGCCGGGTGGCGCATGGTGAGCCCCCGCACGTGCGCCTCGTAGATCACGGTCTCGTGGTACGGAGTGCGCGGCGGCCGGTCGTTGCCCCATTCGAAGAACGGGTTGATGACCACATTTTTCGGCATGAAGGGCGCGCTGTCGGCCGAGTTGAGCCGCGTCGGGTCGGTGAAGTGGTACGGGAACAGCGCTTCGTTCCACGTCAGATCACCGTCGATCGCCTTGGCGTAGGGATCGAGGAGGAGCTTCGCCGGGTTGCACCGGTGCCCGTGTGACGGCTCGTACGGGCCGTGCACGCGGTAGCCATAGCGCTGCCCCGGCGCGATGCCCGGCAGGTAACCGTGCCAGACGAATCCATCGACTTCCGGCAGATCCACGCGTTCTTCGGAGCCGTCATCGTGAAAGAGGCATAGCTCGACTCGCTCGGCCACCTCGGAGAACAGCGAGAAGCTGGTGCCCACGCCGTCCCAGGTGCCGCCAAGTGGATAGGGCTCGCCCGGCCAGACCTCGCGCATGTGACCCAATTGTCGCACGCGATCGCGGTCCCGCTAGAGGAGTTCGGCGTTGAGGCTGATCGTCGTGCCCGTCAACGCCTTACTCACCGGGCAATTGGCCTTCGCGGTTTCCGCCGCCTCCTGGAACTGCTCGGCCGTGATCCCGGGCACCTGCCCCTTCACGGTCAGGACGATCCCGGTGATGCCCTCACCGGGCTGGAACGTCACGTCCGCGCTGGTCTCCAGCGACTCCGGGGGCGTGCCGGCACCGGCGAGGCCGTGCGAGAGCGCCATCGAGAAGCAGGAGGAGTGGGCGGCCGCGATGAGCTCCTCGGGCGAGGTCTTGCCGCCGGCGTCCTGGGACCTGGACGCCCAGGTGACCTCGAACGTGCCGACACCCGAGGTGTTCAGCGACACCGTGCCCGACCCGTCGAGCAGCGCGCCCTTCCACTCAGTAGTGGCGGTGCGAGTGGTGGCCATAGTGGTTGCTCCCTCTGGTCGTAGGAATTCCGACCCTATCGCGAGCCCGAGAAAGTTCTGCGGCTCGGTCATCCGTGTGCACATTTCCGGCGAATAATGACATGCTCGGGTCGCGGCGCACCCGCCGCCTTGGTCCGGATCACGGGAGTGTGGTGCCAGTGGAGGCACCGTACGACGACCGCCTGCTGCATCAGCGGGTGGTCGGCGGCGACGAGGCCGCGCTCGGGGAGGTCTACGATCGGCTCTCCTCGCTGATCTTCGGTCTCGCCCTGCGTGTCACCAGGGACCGGGTGATCGCCGAGGACATCACGCAGGAGGTGTTCCTGGTCTTCTGGGAACGGCCGCTGGCCTACGACCCAGATCGTGGCACCCTGCGCGCGTGGCTCGCCACGATCGCCCACCGCCGCGCGGTCGACCACGTACGGGCCGAGGAGCGCAGGCGCGTCTCCGCGCTGGGCCCCCGCCTGTACGAGCCCGAGCCCGCCAGGCTGGAGGACAACGTGCTCGCGGCCGACGAGGCCAAGCGGGTACGGCAGGCGGTGATGGCGTTACCCGACGGCCTGCGGGAAGCTGTCGAACTGGCCTACTACGGTGGGCGGACATACCGCCAGGTGGGCGAGGAGCTGGGCGTGCCCGAGGGCACGGCCAAGTCGCGGATCCGGCTGGCGCTACGCCGTCTGGCAGACGCGCTGGCAGAGGAAGAGGTGTGATGGAGCCCGTCGAGCGTCTCTACCTGGACGCGCTGATGGAGGACCCGGCCGTACCGGAACGCTCCCTGCGGCCCCAGCTCCTGGCCGGGGCCAGGGCCCGGCGCCGGCCCGCCGCGCCCACCGCCCCCTGGGTGCGGCCGTACGCCGGGCGCGTCGCCGCCATGGACGCGCTGCTCGCCTCCGCCGTGGAGGACGACTGGTCACGGGTCATCGTCGAGGGCTGGACGCTCCAGGAACTCGTCGCCCACCTCGCCGCCAAGGACGGCCTGCTGGCGGCCTCCGTCGGCGCCCCCGTGCTGGGTCCGGCCATCGGCGCGACCGACTCGCTCAGCCGTACCGCCGACGTCCAGAACTACGAGCGGTCCCGCAGCCCCGAACAGACCAGGCGCGACTGGCGCGCCCAGGCCGACGCCCTCTGCCGCCACCTGGCCGACCTCGACCCCGGCACCGCCGCGCACCTCGACGGCCTCGACGCGCCGGTGTCCGACCACATCCTGGCCCGGTGCCTGGAGACGTGGGTGCACGCCGACGACGCCGCCCGCACCGGCGGCCTCCGGCTGCCCGACCCGATCCCCGAGCACATCCACCCGACGGCCGACCTGTGCGCGCGGCTGCTGCCGTGGACGATGCTCCTGTCCGGCCTGGACGGCAGCGGGCGCACGCTCCTGCTCACGCTGACCGGGCCGGGAGGCGGGGAGTGGCACGTTCCGCTCGGCGTGACGGACGCCGCCGACGGTGGCGGCGTCCCGGACGCGCACATCACGGCGGACGTGGTGGAGTTCTGCTTCCTGCTGGGCGGGCGGGGCGACCCGGGGTCCTTCCCCGCCGACCTCGAAGGCGACCTCGCCCTGGCTCACGACGTCCTCAACACCGCCCCGGCCCTTTCGGGCCCCTGACGCCCGCTTCCCCGCAGGCGGCCAGGGCCGGGTCCATCCGAGGCGGTCAGGGCCGGGCCCGTGTCACGTCCCTACTGCGCCTGGGTCTGGGTGACCAGGTCCCTGGCGTACTCGTCGTCGCTCTCCGCCAGCACGCGCTTGGCGCCCTGCTCGGCCCGCGGGTCGCCCCGCTCGGCGAGCCCGCGCGTGGCCTCCGCCACCGTACGGAAGTCGGCGTCGTCGAGGCGGTCGGCGAGTGCCTCGCGGATCTGCGGCGTGTCGGCCTTGAGCGAGGCCAGCCCGGCCGTGGCCCAGTCGCGGACCTCCGCCTCGTCGTCCCGCGTCATGCCGATCAGCAGCTCCAGCCCCTCCTCGTGGTCCGGCGGCAGCACATCGGCCAGCGCGATCGCGTCGGTCATGGTGCGCCGGTGATCAGGACGGCCGATGATGTCGAGCACCTGCGGCAGCGCCCGGGGGTCGCCCTGATGGCCGAGCGCGGCCAGCACCGAGCGCAGGACCTGCGCGTTGCCCTCCGTGGTGGCCATCTTCTGCAGCAGCGGCAGCGTCTGCTCGAGGTAGGGCTTGTCGTCGTCGGCGAACCCGAACTGGGCGATCGCGTCGACGCCGAACTCCCGCTCCCTGGCGTCCTCGCTCACGCACAGCCCGGCCAGCACCTCGTACGTCTCGTCGTCGGCCCGCTTGCCCAGCGAGTCGGCGACGATCCACCATGTCTCGGCGTCCTCGTCGGTGTCGCGGTGCGCCAGGGCCCGCGCCACGAGCTGGTCGGCCGGGGCGTAGATGCCGGTGGCGTCCTCCAGCAGCGTCGCGATGGCGGCGTGGCCGCGCTGTGCCTGCACCTGCTCGGTCTGCTCGCCGTCGGGGGAGCGCCCGGCCACGGTGACGAGCTCGGTGCCGTCCTTGGCGAACTGGCGCGCCACGACGTACTCCCAGTCGTCCTGGCCGATCTGGTCGAGCAGCGCGCTCTCCAGGTGCACGCCCACCCAGTCGACGGCGATCTCGTGCGGGGTGTCGCCGTCTCCGTCGTACTTGGCGGCGTCGGCCCCGCTGTCCAGCAGCAGGCGTACGACGCCCAGGGCGCCGCGCCGGGCCGCCAGCGTGAGCGGCGTGTCGCCGACGTCGTTGGCGGCGTCGATCTCGGCACCCGCCTCGATGAGCAATTCGGCCGTCTCGGCGTGCCCCTTGGCCGCGGCCCAGAGCAGCGCGGTCCAGCCGCCGCTCTCCCGGCCGTTGACGTCGGCCCCGGCGGCCAGCAGCAGGCCCGCGACCTCGGCCCGGTCCCAGGCGGCCGCCGCGCAGAGCGGCAGCCCGTCTTCATCGCCCGCGCTGGCCTGGTTGGGGTCGGTGCCACCGGCGAGCAGCTCGCTCACCTTCTCCGACTCGCCGTTCAACGCGGCCCGGTAGAGCTGTTCCTCATGCATGACTGGACCCTAGCTTGGATCGGGCGCCGGCCGTGTCAGCCCCTCGCAAGCGCGATGAGCAGTTCGGCGAGGTGAGCAGTTCGCGAGGTGAGCAGCTCGGCGAGGTGAGCGGCTCGGCGAGGTGAGCGGCTCGGCGAGGTGAGCAGTTCGGAGTAGGGCTGTTCCTTCTCCGGGAGGATCCCGATCGTCCGGAAACGCGATATGTTGCGACTATGACTGACCCTGGCGAGGTTAGGGCCTCGGACGCCGAACGTGAAGCCGTCGTGGAGCAGCTCCGCGTCGCCTCGGTTGACGGGCGGCTGACGCTCGTCGAGCTGACCGACCGCACCGAGGCCGCCTACACCGCCTCCACGCACGCCGAGCTGGCCATGCTCGTCCAGGACCTGCCCGCCTCGGGCGCCGTGCCCGTGCCACCGGTCCATCAGGAGGGGCCCGCGCGCAAGCGGCGCTGGTTCGTCGGCGTCATGGGCGACTCCAAGCGGCGCGGCACCTGGCGGATCGACCAGGAGCTGGGGGCGGTCGCCGTGATGGGCGATGTGCTGCTCGACCTGCGTGAGGCCGAGGTCCGCACGAACGTGGTCGACATCATGGCCGTCTCGGTGATGGGCGACGTGAAGATCATCGTCCCCGACGGCGTCAACGTGGACCTCGACGGCATGGCCATCATGGGCGACAAGCGGGTCGACGTCCTGGAAGCGGCTCCGGGCACCAACGCACCGGTCATCCGGGTGCACGCGTACGCGGTCATGGGCGACGTGAAGGTGATCGGCGACTCCCAGGCGCAACCGCTACGGCGCGGCCTGGCGGCGTGGCGCGAGCAGTGGCGCATGCTGCACGGCGACGAGTGGCGCAGCATGCGCAGGCAGCTCCGCGACGACCACCGCAGCATGCGCCGCGATCTGCGCCGGGGCTACTGACGCGCTCACGAACCCATGGCCGCCATCAACGGCAGCGGGTTGATGTAGTCGCGATAGTGCACGATAAATCCGTCACGCACCCGGATCACGGCGATGACCCGCTGGGTGAACGGCGCGCCGGTGGCGGCGACGTGGCCGTGGACGGTGTACTCGACGATGGCCACCTCGGGATCGGCCGTCTCGTGGGTCACCACATCGACGTGCCTCTCGAACTCGATCAGCCGCCCACCCGTGGCCATGAACGCCCGGATCTCGTCCCGCCCGTTGAGGGTCTCCGGGACGCCCTCGGGACGGTAGGGCCACTCGATGACCCCGTCGGGGGCCATCAACGCCACGAACCCCTCCATGTCCGCCGACAGGCTCGTCTCCAGCACCCGCTCGGCCACCTCACGTGCGTTCACGGCCACCCCGCATTCGTTGAACGTGCGTTCATTGAACAACCGTAGAACGAATCTGGTGATTCGGTCAACGCCCGTACAATGAACTGGTGTCCGACGAGAAGCCGCGCCGCACCCGAGCCGAGCAGCGCCGCGAGACCGAGGCCCGCATTCTCGCCGCCGCCCGTGCCACCTTCGCCGAGCTCGGATACGAGCGCACGACGATCCGGAACGTGGCGTCCGCCGCGGGGGTCAACGCGGGGCTGGTGATGCACTACTTCGGCAGCAAGGAGGAGCTGTTCTCGCGCGCGGCCAAGCTGCCGGACGAGGAACTGCCGGTGGGGCATCCGGCGGAGGCCCTGCTCACCTCGCTGCGCCGGCGGCTCGACGACGAACCGGTCGCGTCGCTCGTCGTGCTGCGTTCCGTGCTCACGCACGCGGAGGCGTCGGGGGAGTTCCGAGCGGCGGCGGCGACCTGGCTCGACCGGATGAGCGCGGCCATCCCGGCCGCCGACGCCGGGCTGCGGGCGGCGCTGATCAGCGCGATCATCCACGGGGTGGTGATCGATCGTTACCTGCTCAAGCTGAGCTCCCTGGCGGACGCGCCCGCCGACGACATCATCGCCCTGCTGCGGCCGTGCTTCGAGAGCTTGGCGGGCGAGACGCGCTGAGGTCTACGAGGCCGCCGCACCGGCCGGGGCGCGGGCCGCGGTGTCATAGCGCTCCAGCAGGACCTCGGCCAGTTCGGGAGCCGGGCCGAGCACGTCGGCGACCACGTCGGCGCCCGCCTCAAGGGTGCTCCGCCGCACCTTGTCGGCGAAATAGCCGGGCGCCAGCAGGTACGGCGCGACGGCCACCCGGGGCGCGCCCGCCTCGCGGAGGAGCGCCACCGCCTGCGCGGGCGTCGGCTCGGCCGCCGACGCGTACGCCGCGGTCACCGCCCACCACCCTCCCGTGGCACGCGGGCCCGCGGACAGCCCTCGCGGGAAGCCCGTCGCCCGTGACCAGGAGCGCGCCATCCCGGTGATCACCGCGTTGGCCCGTGGATCACTCGAACCCGCCGACACGAGCACGACCGCCGTGTCCGGATCGCCCGGCGACACCCCGGCCTCCGCCAGCCGCCGTTCGAGCGTCGCCAGCAGCAGCGGGTGCGGCCCCAGCGTCGCGCCGTAGCGCACGCGCAGCCGCGGGTCGCGCGCCCTGGCCTCGTTGAGCGCCGCGGGAAGGTCCACCCGGCTGTGGTAGGCCTCGGTGAGCAGCAGTGGCAGCACCACGGCCGCGTCCAGCCCGCTCAGCGCCTGCCCCAAGGACGGGGTCGCGTGGTCGAGGTACGCCGTGCGCACCGGCAGTCCGGGCCGCGCCAGCCGTACCTCGTCGAGCAGGGCTTCCACGGTCGCGGCGGCGCGCGGATCGCGAGACCCGTGCGCCACCGCGACCAGTGGGATGTCCTGGCCCGTCCCGTCTGCCAACGGGACGGGCCACATGCTGGGGGTTACAGGTGAATGCCGCATTCGACCTTCCCCAGCCCCGCCCAGCGGCCGCTGCGCGGGTCCTCGCCCTCCGCGACCTGCCGGGTGCAGGGGGCGCAGCCGATCGAGGGGTAGTTGTCATAGTGCAACGGGTTGATCAGCACCCCGTTGTCGGCCATGTAGTTGTCGACCTCGTCCTGGGTCCACTTGGCGATCGGGTTGACCTTGACCATCTGCCGCTTGGCGTCCCACTCCACGACCTTGGTCTCGGCGCGGGTGCTCGCCTCGTCGCGGCGGATGCCCGAGATCCACGCCAGGTACGGTTCGAGCGCCCGGTTGAGGGGCTCCACCTTGCGCAGGTAGCAGCACAGGTCGGGATTGCGGCCGAACAGGCGCGGCCCGAGCTCGCGTTCCTGCTCCTCCACCGTGCGCGACGGCTGCACGTTGATCACATTGACGTCATAGACCTGCTGGACCGCGTCACGGGTGCCGATCGTCTCGGCGAAATGGAACCCGGTGTCGATGAACAACACGTCCACCCCGGGCTTGACCCGGCTGACCAGGTCGATGAGCAGCGCGTCGCTCATCGAGGAGGTCAGGCACAGCCGGTCGCCGAACGTCGCCGCCGCCCACCGGATGATCTCGCGGGCGGACGCGTCCTCCAGGAAGACCGCGGCGGACTCGACGATGTCCTGCAGGTCGAGCGCGCCGCGTTGCTCTCTTAAACCGACCTCGATGTCGACGAGTGTCATATCTTCACTCCGATTCCAAGAAACTTCAGCTTGAAGGCGCGGGCGCAGGACCGGCAGTACCAGCCGCCGTGCGCCGCGGAGTCGGGGGCTTCGGGGTCGCCCTCGTAGGGTTCGAGGTCCTCGTCGCCGCAGTAGGGGCAGTGGAAGGGGACGGCTCGCGTGGTCATCGCAGGTCCGCCTCGTCCGCTCGCTGCACCCAGTCGGCGAAGGCCTCGCCTTCCTTCTTCTGGGCGTCGTAGTGCTTCACGACCCGCTCGACGTAGTCGGGCAGGGCCTCGGCGGTGGTCTTGAGCCCGCGTACCTTCCTGCCGAAGCCGGGGTTGACGCCCATCGAGCCGCCCAGGTGGATCTGGTAGCCCTCCACCTGCTCCCCGTGCTCGTCCACGACGAGCTGGCCCTTGAGGCCGATGTCGGCTACCTGGATGCGCGCGCAGGAGTTGGGGCAGCCGTTGACGTTGATGGTGAGCGGCTCGGCGAAGTCGGGCAGGCGCCGCTCCAGCTCGTCGATGAGGTTGGCGGCGGTGGCCTTGGTCTCGACGATGGCCAGCTTGCAGTACTCGATGCCGGTGCAGGCCATCGTCTGGCGGCGGAACGTCGACGGGTTGACCTGGAGGTCGTTCGCCTCCAGCTCTTCGACCAGGGAGTCGACCTGGTCCGGCGCGACGTCGAGGATGACCATCTTCTGCTCGACCGTGGTGCGGACGCGGCCGGAGCCGTGCCGCTCGGCGAGGTCGGCGATCACGTGCAGCTTGTCGCCGTCGAGGCGGCCGACCTTGGGCGCGAAGCCCACGTAGAAGTTGCCGTCCTTCTGCGGGTAGACCCCGACGTGGTCGCGGCGGGAGCCACGGGGCGCCTGGGGCGCGGGCCCGTCGGGCAGCGCCTCCTTGAGGTATTCGGTCTCCAGGACTTCCCGGAACTTCTCCACGCCCCAGTCGTTGACCAGGAACTTGATCCGCGCGCGGTGCCGCAGCCGCCGATATCCGTAATCACGAAATATCCCGATCACTCCGGCCCAGACGTCGGCCACCTGCTCGGGCCGGACGAACACCCCGAGCCGCTTGGCGAACATCGGATTGGTGGACAGCCCCCCGCCGACCCACAGGTCGTAGCCCTTCTCCCCACTGGGCAGCTCGACACCCACGAACGCCACGTCGTTGATCTCGTGCACCGTGCAGTGCGACGGGCACCCGCTCAGCGCCGACTTGAACTTGCGCGGCAGGTTGGAGTAGGCCGGGTCGCCGATGAACCGCTCGTTCAGCACGCGGATCTCGTCGGTGGCGTCCAGCACCTCGTCGGTGTCGATCCCGGCCAGCGGGCAGCCCAGGATGACGCGCGGCGTGTCGCCACACGCCTCGGTGGTCGACAGCCCGACCGCTTCGAGCCGCGCCCAGATGTCGGGCACCGACTCGATCTCGATCCAGTGCAGCTGCACGTTCTGCCGGTCCGTCAGGTCGGCGGTGCCCCGGCCGTACTCGTTGGAGATCTCGGCGATGACCCGCAACTGCGGGATGCTCAGCTGACCGCCGTCGATCCGCACCCGCAGCATGAAGTAGCGGTCGTCCAGCTCCTCGGGCTCCAGGATCGCGGTCTTGCCGCCGTCGATTCCGGGCTTGCGCTGGGTGTAGAGGCCGTACCAACGCATCCGGCCGCGCAGGTCGGCCGGGTCGATCGAGTCGAAACCACGCTTGGAGTAGATGTCGATGATGCGCTGGCGGACGTTGAGGCCGTCGTCGTTCTTCTTGTTCTCTTCATTCTTGTTCAGCGGCTCCCGGTAACCGAGAGCCCACTGGCCTTCGCCGCGCGGGCGTTTGTGATGCCGGCTGGCAGGGGTGCTCATTGCGCGTCCTTCGGTTCATGGGCGCGCGCAGGCTTCCTCCCGCCTCATCATTGAGGGCAGGGGTGAAGGAGGAGATTTGCGACGCGCGCAACGGAGAAAACGGGTGGGTTAACGGGCGTCGCAACAGATGGCACTGCGGACACGCTGAAGATCGACGTGTCGTCGACCGACAAGCATGGGGTCCGCTGGCATAGTTCGAAGATACGCTAGGTATCCGGTATGTCCAAGACTGGGTCCAGACTGTGGACGCTCTTCACCCCTGACGGGGCCAGTCCAGGTCCGACTCGGCCGGCTCCTCGGCCTGCTGGTGCTGGCAATCGCACCAGGATCCGCCGCGACACTCCTCGTGGCGTTTTTCCTTGCACTTCTCGCAGATCACCCTTGCATTATTCCTCGTAGAACCTTGTTCGGTTAGGCTGGCGCCCGTGGACCTCATGGGCGAGTTGCTGAGCGACCTGCGTGCGGAGACCGCGTCACTCGACGGGCTGTTACGGCCCCTGGAGGCCGGAGACTGGGAGCTCGGCACACCCGCCGAGGGATGGGCGGTGCGCGATCAGGTGAGCCACCTGGCCTGGTTCGACGAGGCCGCGCGCACCGCCGTGACCGATCCCGACGTCTTCCGGGCGGCGGCGGCGCACTTCACCTCCACCGACGACCTGGCCGCGGAGTTCCGCGGGCTCGCCCCCGACGAACTGCTCGAATGGTTCCGTACGGCGCGCGCCCGCAGCATCAAGGCGTTCACCGGGCTGTCGGCCCGGGACCGGCTGCCCTGGTACGGCCCCGACATGTCGGCCGCGTCCTTCGTCACCGCCCGGCTGATGGAGACCTGGGCGCACGGCCAGGACGTCGCGGACGCGCTCGGCGTCACCAGGGAGCCCACCCCGAGGCTGCGGCACGTGGCGATGATCGGGTTCAGGGCCATGCCCTACGGTTTCGCCGTACGGAATCTGCCCCTTCCGGCGCGGCCGGTGCGCGTGGAGCTGACCATGCCCGACGGGACGCCATGGGCGGCGGGCCCCGAGGAGGCCGCCGACACGGTCCGCGGGCCGATGCTGGACTTCTGCCTGCTCGTCACCCAGCGCGTCCACCGCGACGACACCGACCTGGAGATCACCGGCGAGACCGCGCGCGCCTGGATGGAGATAGCGCAGGCGTTCGCCGGACCACCCGGTAAGGGTCGATCAGGGAAAGGCCAGGGGTATTCCCGATGATTTGAGAGGCAGCCCCGGTGACATGCTGTAAGCATGCGGACAATCCTGAACGTCATCTGGCTGATCTTCGCCGGTGTCTGGCTGGCCATCGGCTACGCGATCGCCGGCGTCATCTGCTGCGTCCTGATCGTCACGATCCCGTTCGGCATCGCCTCGTTCAGGATCGCGGCCTACGCGCTCTGGCCGTTCGGCCGGACCGTCGTGCGCGACCCCGACGCGGGGGCGCTCTCCACGATCGGCAACGTCATCTGGCTCGTCTTCGCGGGCATCTGGCTGGCGATCGGGCACGTGGTCACCTCGATCCCGCTGTTCCTGTCGGTCATCGGCATCCCGCTGGGCATCGCGAACCTCAAACTCATCCCGGTTTCCCTGCTCCCGCTGGGTGCGCGCATCGTCGACGTCGACTAGGGCAGTGCCCGGGGGACGTAAGCTGTCCCGAAGAGTCACTGCTAATAACCGTTGGGTGCCATGACGTCCACCGATGCGCCTAGCCGGTCGATGAGGAGGCGGCTCGCCTCCAACGCCCGTGCCAGGCTGAACTGGGTGCTCGACACGAATTCGTGGGCGACCGTCCGCGCGACCACGAACGCGGGAGTCACTTACCGCGTCACGGGCCTCGCGGGCGAGGCGGCCTTCTTCGCGCTGCTGTCCCTCCCGCCGTTCGTGCTGGGACTGATCGGGGTACTGGCCAAGCTCGGCACCTGGCTGGGGCCCCAGGTTGTCGTGCAGGTGAAGACCTGGGTGATCGACCAGGCCGGGCTGCTGTTCACCGACGACGCGGTGCACAAGGTGGTCAACCCGCTCATCACCGACGTCCTCAGCGACGACGCCAGCAAGGTGTCGATCATCTCGGTGGGCTTCCTGCTGTCGCTCTGGTCGGGCTCGCGGGCACTTTACGTCTACGTGGACCTCATCTCCGTCTCCTACGGGCTCGGCGAGGAACGCGGCATCATCAGGACCAGGCTGATGTCGTTCGGGCTCTACGTGATCGGGCTGGTCATCGGGATCATCGTGATGCCGGTGCTGGTCATCGGGCCGACGCTGCTCAAGGATGCGCTGCCGGGGGAGTACGGCGTCCTCGTCGACCTGCTGTACTGGCCGGTGGTGGTCATCGGCTCGGTGCTCTTCCTGACCGTGCTCTACCACGTGAGCGTGCCGGTCCGGACGAAGTGGTACCGGGAGCTGCCGGGGGCGATCCTGGCGCTGTTCCTGTGGATCGTTTGTGCTGCCGTGCTGCGGGCCGTGCTCGCGGCGTGGTTCTCGCCCGTGTCCGTCTACGGCTCGCTGGCCGCGCCCATCGCGCTGCTGCTCTGGCTCTACATCACCGCGCTCGCCGTGCTGATCGGAGCCATCCTGAACGCCGAGGTCGATCGGCTCTGGCCCGGCGCCAGTCGTACCAAATAGGGAATAATCCCCCCGGTGGACGCACAGCGGAGAGTCGGCCCCTACACGCTCGTCAAGAAGCTGGGCGAGGGTGGCATGGGGTTCGTCCACCTCGCGGAGGACCCCACCGGCAGGCGTGTCGCGCTGAAGATGATGCGGCCCGAGCTGGCCGCCCGTGAGGAGTTCAGGCGCCGGTTCGGCAAGGAAGCCGAGGCCGCCAGGCGGGTCGCCAGATTCTGCACCGCCCCCGTGCTCGACGCCGGGTTCGAGGGCGGGACCGCCTATCTGGTCACCGAATACGTCGAGGGCCCCGACCTGTCCGGCGTGGTCGTCCGGCAGGGGCCGCTGACCGGGTCGAACCTGGAGGCGCTGGCCGTCGGCGTGGCCACCGCGCTGGCCGCGATCCACCAGGCCGGGGTCGTGCACCGCGATCTGAAGCCGTCCAACGTGCTGCTCAGCGCGGTCGGGCCGCGGGTCATCGACTTCGGCATCGCCCAGCTCGCCGACGCCGGGGGAGCGCCCGTCACGATCGCCCAGAGCATGGGGACGCCCGCGTACATGTCGCCCGAGCAGGCCAAGGGCGAGCAGGTGACCTCGGCGAGCGACATCTTCTCGTGGGCCGCCTTGGTGGCGTACGCGGGCATCGGCCGGCCGCCGTTCGGGTCCGGCGGGGTCGCCGAGGTGGTCTACCGGGTGATCAACCACGCGCCGGTGCTCGACGGGCTGGACGAGCGGATCAGGCCGCTGGTCGAGCGGGCGCTGGACAAGGACCCGATGCGGCGGCCGACCGCACAGCAACTCCTGGACCGGCTGCTCGGCCGCGCCGAGGTGCCGGTCGCCGCCGCCACCAGACTCGTCTCAGACACCTGGACCCCACTCGCCCCCACCCCACCTTCCGCCGCCCCACCCTTCGCCACTCCGTCGTCAGCCATCCCATCGTTGGCCAGCCCGGCGTCAGCCACCACGCCCGGTGCCACGCGGCCCGACAGTCGGTTCGACGGCCCGTCCGCTGGTTCGCTGGGAGGGCCGTCCGCGGTGGTGCCGGCAGGTTCTTCCGCTGGCGCGGTCAAAGGGCCGTCTGCCGGACCGCTGGCAGGCCCGTCCGCTGGGGCTGGTGAAGGGCCGCCCGCCGGAGCGGGTGAAGGGCCGTTCGGCGGGAGGCGGGCTGCCGGGCGGGCTTCTGGGCGGCGCCGTTGGCTGGGCCCGGTCGTCGCCGCCGCGCTCGCGGCCGTCCTCGGCGTGGGCGCCACGCTCGCCGTACTGCGCCCATGGCAGGAGCGCGTCGCCGAGCCGGGCACCCCCGCCGTCACCCGCACGCTCGACGCCCTGGACACCACCTTCCAGGTGCGGATCGACTCCCTCGTACGGCAGGGCACCACGGCCCGCCTGCAGTGGACGGTCAAGAACGTCGGCAAGAACAACGCGCCCCTGTACGACAGGTTCGGTGCCAGCACCCTCGACAACACCGTATCGAGGATCAGCATCGTCCCTCCCGGCGTGGGCAAGCCGTTGTACCCGGCCAGGAAGGACAACGCCTGTCAGTGCGCCGAGGTCCCCACGGCCTCGTTCGGGGGCGGTATGCAGCTTCAGCTCTGGGCGGTCTTCGAGGGCGTGCCCCAGGACGCGGAGCACGTGGACGTCAACCTCGGGCCGCTCGGAACGATCAAGAACGTGGCCCTCTCATCTGCCTGATCACCTGATCCGTGCCCGGTCCCCCCTGCCCGATCCGCTATCGTCTAGAACGTCGCGACTGGCGCGTTAGGTGGGGCGAACCACCAGGGAGCGGAAGGGCAGAAGGCCGTGCGCCTGGGTCTTCGCACATTGTCAACGATGACAGGAGAGTCATGAGTTCTCTCACAAGCGTAGACCCGCAGATCGCCGAGCTCATCAAGGCGGAGGAGCGCCGCCAGGCCGACACCGTCAAGCTCATCGCGTCGGAGAACTACGTGTCCAAGGCCGTTCTGGAGGCCACGGGCACCGTCCTGACCAACAAATACTCCGAGGGCTACCCCGGCAAGCGCTACTACGAGGGCCAGCAGGTCATCGACCAGGTCGAGACCCTGGCCAACGAGCGGGCCAAGGCGCTGTTCGGCGTCAACCACGCCAACGTCCAGCCCTACTCGGGCTCGCCCGCCAACCTGGCCATCTACATGGCCTTCCTGCAGCCGGGCGACACCGTGATGGGCATGGGCCTGCCGTTCGGCGGTCACCTCACGCACGGCTGGTCGGTCTCGGCCACCGGCAAGTGGTTCAACCCGGTCCGCTACGGCGTGCGCCAGGACACCGGCCGCATCGACCTCGACGAGGTCAGGGCGCTGGCGCTGGAGCACCGGCCGAAGCTGATCTTCTGCGGCGGCACGGCCATCCCGCGCACGATCGACTTCGAGGGCTTCGCCTCCATCGCCCGCGAGGTGGGCGCCGTACTCGCCGCCGACATCGCGCACATCGCCGGCCTTGTCGCGGGCGGCGCGCACCCGTCGCCGGTGGGCCACGCCGACGTGATCTCCACGACCACGCACAAGACGCTGCGCGGCCCGCGCGGCGCCATGCTCATGGCCACCACCGACGAGCACGCGACCGCGCTCAACAAGGCCGTCTTCCCCGGTCTGCAGGGTGGCCCGCACAACCACACCACCGCCGCCATCGCCGTGGCCCTGCACGAGGCGTCCACCGACGACTTCAAGGCCTACGCGCACCAGGTGGTGACCAACGCGAAGGCGCTGGCCGAGGAGCTGTCGAGCCGCGGCTTCGACCTGGTCTCGGGCGGCACCGACAACCACCTCATCCTGCTCGACCTCACGCCCAAGGGCATCGGCGGCAAGCCGGCCGCCCAGGCGCTCGACCGCGCGGGCCTGGAGACCAACTACAACACGGTCCCCTTCGACACCCGCAAGCCGTTCGACCCGAGCGGCATCCGCATCGGCACCCCCTCTGTCACCTCCCGGGGGATGGGGCCGGCGGAGATGCGGCAGATCGGCGCGTGGATGGACGAGGTCGTCACGGCCCTGGCCAAGGGCGACGCCGAGCACGTCATCAGCCGGGTGCACCACGAGGTGAGTGAGCTGACCGCGCAGTTCCCCGCGCCGGGTCTCTCCTGATTTCCGTTTCGGCACAGCCGCCCGCCGTACGTGGCTGAGGGCCTCCAGGAAAACGGCCGCTGAGCCCGCACAGGGCTCGGCGCCGTTACGTGCGTGTCGTTGACCGGTGGCGCGGTTCGGTGGGCCGGAGGCGTCCCTCCCGGATGGTGGCCACCGGGAGGATGCGCTGGGTGGGCTCGCGGTGGGTTCCGCGAGAATCCACATAGACCCGCTCCGTCTCCCCGGTCAGCCGGAACTCCGTGGTCTCTGCGGTCGACCGGGACGCCGTGGCCTCTCCGACCAGCCGGAATACCGTGGCGTGCCTTATCGTGCCGTCGTTCGCCAGCCATTCCGAGTCTGGCGAGTCCATGCGCAGGACGCGGCGGGGTGCGTCCGTCACCGCCGTGATCGCGTTCTTCAACGGCAGGCCGCAGGCCAGCAGCTTGGTGATCGTGGTGGCCAGGTCGTGCACCGGGCCGCCGATGTTGCGTACGTGGATGTCGGTGCTGATCGAGTGCGGTGGGTAACCGGCGGCGAGCGCGCGTTCGGCGACGTCGAAGCTGAAGCTGGCCACGCCGTGCCCCACGTCCAGCAGCACGCCCCGGTCGAGCGCGCGGGCCAGCGCGGGGGCAGGGGTGCCGTCGGGCCGCCACGGATGGCCGGTCTTGCCGTGGTAGCAGTGGGTGATCACGTCGCCCTCGTCCAGCAGGTCGAGCACGTCCTCGATCAGCGGCGGCGCCTCGCCGACGTGCACCAGCAGCGGCAGACCCGCCTGCCGGGCGACGAGCCGGCCGAGTTGGAGCGGCTGCAGCCCCATCGCGCCCACGACCGCGCCGCTGGAGCGGACCTTCACGCCGCAGACCAGACCCCGGTGCCGTTCGATGGCGGCTAGTGTGGCGTCCACGTCGATGAAACTCGGGTCGGCCGTTTCGCGTAGATGAACGAGGCCGTATGAGCCGATGTTCACCCAGGCGCGTATTTCGGTCTCGGCGGCCGGAACGACATAGCGGGCCAGACCGTCGATCGTCGCCTGGCCCGCGCTGCCCGCGTCGGCGACCACGTGCACGCCCTGGTCCAGGCCGACCCCGTCCGGGGGCACGCTGATCACCGTCATCCCGTCGTAGACGTGGGCGTGCAGGTCCACCCAGCCGGGCCCGATCCAGAGATCCCCGGGCCGCTCCCGGGTCGGCTCCAGCACCAGCCCGCCGCCTCCCGGAACCAGCCGCACCACCGAAGCCGAACCGACCACCCGAAGCGCATCACCGGTCATGCCAGGACCTCCGCGACAGCCGCATTGTGGAAGGCGCGGCGGATTCGGTTGATCGCGTCCGACCCCCGGCTGGGGTGCACCCGGTTGGTCAGCAGCACCACGAACACGTTCAGTTCCGGATCCACCCATAGGCTCGTCCCCGTGAACCCGGTGTGCCCATACGCCGCCGGGCTCAGCAGATCGCCCCCGCTGCAGCCGGGCCGCTCCCACCCCTCCCAGGCCAGCGCCCTGCCTCCGGTCCGCGTCCGGGTCATCACCTCGAGCGTTCGGGCGCCCAAGAAACCGCCGCCCCGGCACAGCGCCCGGCCCAGCCGCGCCAGGTCCTCCAGCGTGCCGAACAGCCCCGCGTGCCCGGCCACCCCGCCCAGCACCTCGGCGTTCTCGTCGTGCACGGTCCCCTGGACGATCCGGCCGCGCCACGGGCAGTCCTCCGTGGCGGCCGCGCGACCCCGGTCGGCCTCGGGCAGCAGGAAGCGGGTCTCGTCCATGCCGACGGGCCCGGTCACCCGCTCCCGTACCAGCTGGTCGAGCGGGGTCCGGGCGGCGCGTTCGGCGATCAGGCCGAGGATCATGAACCCCTGGGAGCTGTACTCGACCCCGGGCGAGGAGCGCAGCGGCAGCCGGGCCACCGCCGCGAGCAGTTCGTCGCGGGTTGGGTGGTCGCGGTAGAGCGGCTGCTGCCCGGGGATGCGCGAGGTGTGCGTCAGCAGCTCGAAGACGGTGATGCCGGACTTGTCGGTCGAGGCGTACTCCGGCAGGTGCAGCGCGATGGGATCGTCCAGGGTCAGCTCGCCCGACTCGACCAGCGCCATGACGGCCAGCCCGACGATCGGCTTGGTGAGCGAGGCCAGGTCCCACAGGGTGTCGTCACTGACCGGGTCGCCGTTCCACGCCAGCGTGCCGAGCCGGCCGCGCGAAACCGGGCCGCTCGACCTGCCGTAGGCCCAGGCCGCGCCGGAGAACTCCCCGAGGGCTCGGGCCCGCGCGAGCACGTCCGTCATACGTTCCTCCCGATCGCCGCCGGCACGCGGGCGGCGGCGGCCACCACCAGCGGTCCCAGCAGCGGTATGTCGTCCTGACTCAGGCTGAGCGTGAGACCCGCGCCCACCGCCGTCCCACTCGCGTCGCGGACCACCGCCCCGACACAGCGCATGTTCGCCTCATTCTGCTCCTTGTCGATCGCGTAGCCGCGTGAGCGTACCGCCTCCAGCTCCTGAAGCGGCAAAGCCGCCGCCGACCGGGGCTGAGGTCCGTGCATGAGGACGCCCCCCGTTCGGACCTGCTCCGGGCGTGAGGGCGCCCCGCCGTTCGGACCTGCTCCGGGCATGAGGACGCCCCGCCGTACGGAGGGTTACGGCGGGGCGTCGGGTGCCTTCGGGGACGGGCCGGAGGTCCCCGGAGGCGGTGGCCGGTGGCGGGTGGCGCCGCTACCGGCCGGGGGCGGCCCTCGCGGGCGGGACCGAATCGCCCGCGCGGACTTGCTCTTCAGTTGGTCTTATGGACTTCCTTAGAGTGATCAGCCCAGGAAGAGGTAGTCGGCCTTGTAGTCGACCTGGGTCTGGGCGCCGACCGTGCAGGTGCCCGCGGGGGCCACGCCGCCCTCGGTGTTGAGGCGCAGGATCGTGGTGGCGTGGGCCAGCAGGCCGGTGTTCTTGCCGGACTGGGTGGCGTCCAGGACCAGCTCGGGGATGTTGCCGTCACCGTTGGGGGTCTTGGTGACGACCGCTCCGCGTACCGCGCTGCCGTCTGGAGCGACCCACTGCGGCGGTCCCGCGGCAGGGGTCACGAAGGAGTGGTCGATGCCGCGCCGCAGCTTGGCCGCCACGCCGTACTGGGTGAAGGCCGGTGCCGCGCCGGGCTGCTGGGTGCAGGCGTAGATCTGGGCGCCCTTCAGCACCTCGGCGGTGACCGCGCGGGGGTGGTCGAACGGGTCGCCGGACAGCTGGCCGCGCACCGCGCCGCCGTTGAACTCCGTGGTGTGCAGGTTGGTGTAGTACCGGCCGGGGTTGGCGGCGATGCGCTTGACGACCGGCGCGGCGACCTTGGCCTCACCCGCGACCCCCGTCAGGTTCGACGGCAGGCCCGCGGCGTCGGCGAACAGGTCGGCGACCACGTCGCCGTTCTTGCCGCTCGCGCCCTTGTGGACGTGCCCGTTGGTCACCGGGGCGAGCCCGGTCCAGAAGGCGGTGTAGCCGATGACCGAGCCGGCCGGGCGCAGCCACCAGGTGGCCTGGCCGTCCTGGTCGCCGCGCTTCTTGCCGTCGTTCGCGGGCACTTCCTTGGTGCCGTCGGCGCGGGCGGAGAGCGTGGCCTGGTTGCTGCCCTGCAGGACGCCGTTGAGGTCGATCGGCTTGTTCAGCCGGTGGAACTGGCCGCGGACCGCGCCCTTGGGGTGGGCGGCGTCGTGCAGGTTGGCGTAGAAGCCGCCAGGGTCGTCGATCAGCGCCTTGACCAGCGCCGGGTCGGCGGTGACCGTGCCGGTCACGCCGAGCACGGACTTGGGCAGCGGCTTGGTGAAGAACTCGAGCTTGACGTCGCCGTTGGCGCCCTTGGCGGCCTGGTGGATGTGGCCGGCGGTAGGTGAGTCGATCTTGTTCCAGCGAGCCGCGAAGGTGACCTCGTTACCGCTGATCTTGATGACGACGGTCGACCGGCCATCGGCGTCACCCTTGACGCCCACCTCGTTGGCGCCGCGCAGACCGGCGGCGAGATACACGTCGTCACCGGAGGCCGAGACAGTCGCCTGAGCAGCGGTGACCGGAGCGAGAAGGCCGGTGGCGAGCAGCGCCCCGGACAGGGCGAGCGTACGAATCGACATGATGAAACCTCTTCAAGGATTGTCATTGGGGTTGGTACGGCAAGCAGTACGCGACCCGGTCCGAAGAGGTTCAACCGCTGAATCCGTAAATTTACACATAGGGAAGTGCGCACAGAAAAGCCCTCCCACCTGCGGTGGAAGGGCTTCTGAGAGGTGAGTCCCGGGGAATTCAGGCTCTGACGGTAAGTAAAGTCTTACCAGTCGTGGTGACCACCTCGAAATGATCGATGTCCTCGAGCTTCCACGGGCTGCCGCCGTGCATGTAGAGCGGATCGGGCGACCCGGGCACGCCGTATCCGGCGGGTGGCACCGACCAGCCCGTCATGATCCGCTGCTTGCCCGTCTTGGACACCGAGATCAGCTCGCATTCGAGCGGGCCCTTGATGCCCGAGAGCTTGAGCGCGGCATGCGTGCCCCAGCCCTTGGACTCCAGCACCAGCCCGCCGGTCACGCCGTCGGCGCCGACGCCCTCGATGGGCTTGCCGTCGGCGTAGAACTGCTCGGCCGGACCCAGATGCTGCGTGGGATGGCCCGCCGCCACGGGCGGCGCCGCGTCACCGCCCCCGAGCTGGGTGCCGACCGCGAGCCCGCCGGCCACCAGCGTGACCGAGGCCGCCAGCCCGATCACGAATGTGCCCCGCCTCGACCGCCGGTCCTCCGCCTTCTTACGCCGGAGCAGGTCGATGACATCGGCCTGCCCGTAATCGGGAGGAGGGGGCTCTTCTCGCACCGGCCCGATCCCCGTCAGCACACTGGCCACTCCGGCAAGCTCTGACAGCTCCGCCCGACACGACGGGCAGAGGGAGAGGTGCGCTTCGAAGGCCAGCCTGTCGTCGTCGTCCAGCAGGCCGAGGGAGTAGGCGCCCACGTCCGTATGCTCGACTCTGTTCACGCCGTCACCCCTCTCTCCTGCAGTGCGACGCGCAACGCGCGGACCGCGTAGTAAACCCGGGACTTCACTGTGCCAACGGGGATGCCGAGCGCTATGGCAGCATCGTTGACCGACCGGTCTCGCAAGATCGTCTCGTTGAGGATCTCGCGGTGGGCCGGGGATAACGCCATCAGCGCCTCGGATACGACCACCTGGTGCAGCAGTCCCTCCATCTCGTCCGGCACGGGCATGCTCTCCAGCGGGCCGTCGCCTGATTCCGGCGGGCGGGCTTCCTTGCGCCGCCGGTCATCGATCACGATACGGCGTGCGACGGTGGCTAGCCAGGGCATGAGCGAAGCCGAATCCGGATCAAGCTGCTCGGAACTACGCCAGGCACGGATCATGGTCTCCTGCACGACGTCCTCGGCCCATTGCCGATCGCCCGCCGTCAGCCGGATCACGAAGGCCAGCAGCGGCCGGTGGTACTCCCGGTAGAGAGTGGAGACGACCACTTCGTCATCCGGACGTACTCGTCTCATCCGGTGGCGTGAGCGTGGCTTGCCCATGGGGGCGGCTCCCTCGGCCGAGGGCGGGGGACACGTGCTGACTCGCATCATTCCCCTTTCAAAGTGCAGTCGGCAGGAAGTACGGACAGATTCCCTGGTGCGGTTCAACAGATCGAGAAGAAAGTCGTTGCGAAGTCGCAGGAGGGATGCGTAGAGTCACTTCCCAGCTGCACCGAGAACTCGAGTGAGGAGGTGACGACCATGCGGGCTGTTCTGTTCGGCTTGCCGTTTGTCATCCTCCGGGGGCCCGCTTAGAGGTCACCCGGGTCCTTCTCGACCACAAAGGTGTCACTCCGTTGTTCTCCACGCTTTTCCCGCTCGGCTGGACCGAATCCCGCGTCGCCGAGCTGCCACTACACACCGTGCCCGCCCGGGTGTCCCGGGTCGATCGCGGCGCGGCCGAAGTGATCGCCGCCGATGGGCAGCATCACGTCAAATACGGCGCGCGCGTCCGCAGGGCGTCCGCTGACGACCCGGTGGCGCTGCCCTGTGTCGGAGACTGGGTCGCGCTCAAGGAGCTCCCAGAGGGCCGCTACGAGCTCGACGCGGTCCTGCCGAGAAGCAGCGCCTTCGTCAGGGGCGGCGTCAGCCGCGACTCGCGCGGCGGCTTGTCGGGCGACGGCCAGGGCCAGGTGCTCGCGGCCAACATCGACATCGTCTTCGTCGCGGAGCCGTCCATGCACGCCACGGACTTCGCCGACCTGGGCCGCATCGAACGGCTCGTCGCGCTGGCCTGGGAGTCGGGCGGCACGCCGGTCGTGCTCGTCACCAAGTCCGACCTGTTCGAACGCGGCCTCGACGACCTGCTCGCCGACGTACGCGTCGCCGCGCCGGGCGTCGACGTGCACGCCGTCTCCTCGGTGCTCGGCGACGGCGTCGAGCTCGTACGCGGCTACCTCGAAGGCTCGCGTACGGCCGTCGTGCTCGGCCCGTCGGGCGCCGGCAAGTCCACGCTCGTCAACGCCATGGCGGACGGCGAGGCGATGGAGACCCAGCAGGTGCGCGCCGCCGACGGCCGGGGCCGCCACACCACCGTGCACCGGGAGCTGATCCCGCTGCCCGGCGGCGGCCTCGTCATCGACACGCCGGGCATCCGCCGCGTCGGCCTCTACGAGATGAGCGAGGGTGTCGACCTCGTCTTCTCCGACATCGAGGAGCTGGCGGCCGGCTGCCGGTTCGACGACTGCGGCCACGAGAGCGAGCCCGGCTGCGCGGTGCTCGCCGCCCTGGAGTGCGGCGAACTCCCCGAGCGGCGGCTGATCAGCTGGCGCAAGCTCCAGCGCGAAGCCGCCTGGATGGCCTCGCGCACCGACGCGCGGCTCCGCAAGGAGCAGCAGAACAAGTGGAAGGTCATCCACAAGGAAATGCGGCGCACGGGCAGAAACCGCCCCTGACCGGGTAACACCACTGCATGGAGCTGCTGTTCGCGGACCGCGCGCAAGCGGGGGCCATGCTGGCGGGGCGCCTGCTCGACGCGCAGGACCCGGTGGTGCTGGCGCTCCCACGCGGCGGCGTGGCGGTGGCCGTGCCGATCCACCGCAGTGTCGGTGGCCGGCTCGACGTGCTGGTGACCCGGAAGATCGGCTATCCGCCGACGCCCGAACTGGGCGTCGGCGCGATAGCCGAGGGCGGCGAGCCGGTGTTCGACCTGCTGCTGCTGCGCAGGCTCGGGATGACGCCCGAGTCGGTGGCGGACGTGGTCGCGGAGGAGCGGCGCGAGCTGGCCCGCCGGGTCAAGGTCTATCGGGGCGACCGCCCGCTGCCCGATCTCGCCGGACGCGAGGTGATCGTGGTCGACGACGGCCTGGCCACCGGCGCCACCGCGCGGGCCGCGCTCCGGGCGGTCGGCGCGGCCAAGCCGGGCCGGGTGACGCTGGCCGTGCCGGTGGGCGCCCGCGACACCGTCGAGGCCATGCGCGAGGAGGCCGACGAGGTGGTGGTGCTGCGGGTCCCGGCGGATTTCCGGGCGGTGGGGCAGTGGTACGAGCACTTCGACCAGCTCAGCGACGCCGACGTGCTGGATCTGCTGGCGGGTGTGCGGTGAGGGGTGTTTCGTCACACGACCGTTTCGGACTCTGTGACGGTCCGTCGGGGTTGGTGTCCCTTGGGAGGGATACCCCTGCGGGAGTGAGGAAGAGGCCGGTCCGTCGGGGCTGGGGTCCCTTCGGAGGGATACCCCCTGCGGGGGAGCGGAAGAGGCCGGTCCGTGGAGGGCGGGGTCCCTTCGGGGGAGCGGACGAAGGTGGTCCGTTGTGGCCGGGGTCCCGATGGGCGTGGGGTCAGTTGGAGAGTACGGCCCAGACGAGCTTGCCCTGGGCGCCGGGGGTGAGCCAGCCCCAGCCCGTGGTGAGGGCCTCGACCAGGCGCAGGCCGCGGCCGTATTCGGCGAAGACGTCGGTGGTGGGCGGGGCGGCGGGCGCGTGCCGGCTGTAGTCGCTCACCACGCACGCCACCTCGGGCCGCCGGCTCAGCAGCCGGAGCTGGATGGCGCCGCCGCCGTGCCGCATCGCGTTGGTGACGAGCTCGGAGACCACCAGCTGGGCGTCGAAGACGATGTCGTCGGAGCCCCACGAGGTGAGCGTCCGGTCGACGAACCGCCTGGCAGAGGCCACGCAGACGGGCTCGAACGTGCTCAGCTCATGAAAGCGGAAGACCTCGTCACACGGTCCGCGCCGCCCGTCGAGCAGAATGGGCAGCAGCCATTCGGGTGCCTGGGCACACGTGGCGGCTTGCGGCCGAGCGTCGAAAGTCGTCATCCTGGCCCCCGAAGCGCGGTCTAGGTGATCCAATGCCCATCTTTACGGCGTGTGCTTACCGATGCAAGACTTTTCGTGTTTTACAGATGCAAATAGCATCTGCACGTGCAGATGATCTGGGAGCGATAGGTGTGAGCGCACTGAGTGCGGAAGGGAATGTGGTCGGCTACTCGCCGGGAAGCCCGACGGTGCTGCGGATCCTGCTGGGTACGCAACTGCGCAGGCTCCGCACGGAGAAGCGTATCTCGCGGGAGGACGCGGGGTATGCGATTCGCGCTTCTCACGCCAAGATCAGCCGCCTGGAGCTCGGGCAGGTCAGCTTCAAGGAACGCGACGTCGCCGATCTGCTCACCCTCTACGGCGTCACCGACGAGGCCGAGCGGGCGCCGTTGCTGGAGCTGGCCCGGCAGGCGAACGCCCCGGGCTGGTGGCACAAGTACAGCGACCTGCTGCCCGGCTGGTTCGAGGTCTACATCGGGCTGGAGGGTGCGGCCTCGGTCATCCGTACGTATGAGAACCAGTTCATCCCCGGCCTGCTCCAGACGCCCGAGTACGCCAGGGCGGTGATCAAGCTGGCGCACGAGACGACTCCCGAGGCCGAGGTCGACCGGCGTGTGGCGCTGCGCACCAGGCGGCAGGAGCGCCTGGCCGGTGGCCGGGCGCTCAAGCTGTGGGCGGTCATCGATGAGGCCGTGGTGCGGCGCGCGCTCGGCGGCCGTGAGGTGATGCGGCGGCAGATCGAGCACCTGCTGGAGATGACGAAACGGTCCAACGTCACCGTTCAGGTCATCCCGTTCGAGCGCGGCGGGCACGCCGCCGCCGGCGGGCCGTTCAGCATCCTGCGCTTCCCCGAGCGTGACCTGCCCGACGTCGTGTACCTGGAGCAGCTCACGAGCGCCCTCTATCTGGACAAGCCGGCTGAGTCCGAGCATTACATGCAGGTCATGGACCGATTGAGCGTCCAGGCCGACTCCCCTGAGCAGACCCAACGCTTCCTGGAGCGCCTGCTGTCAGTGTGATCCACCCCATATCGGGGTTTTGGTCGTCCCGTATATGGCGATCTTGGCGATGCCGTAACGTGATCTCGCAACCACGGCTGCACGTGCATCCGTAAGCGCGCGAGGGAGCTTCGCCCATGCATGAGTTCCGCAACGGAACGCCCGCCGGTCGCCTTCCCGCCGTCTGGCGCAAGAGCAGGCGGAGCAACCCCAACGGCAACTGCGTCGAGGTGGCCGATCTGCCCACGGGGGAGGTGGCGATGCGTAACTCACGCTTCCCCGAGGGGCCCGCCCTGGTCTACACGCGGGATGAGATCACCGCGTTCGTGCTCGGCGCCAAGGACGGCGAGTTCGACGATCTGATCGTCTGAGCCAAGAGCCCAGAGCCAGGCGCAGCGCCGACTCAGAGCGGTCCAGCCCCGAAGCTCGGCGAGCAGCGATCCGGAAACCACTTCAGCCCGGCGTCACGGATGACGCCGGGCTGAAGCGCGTGCTGGGGGCTGAGGTCTTTTGCCTGATCAAGCAGTTGCCCCGACCGGGTTCGCCGGAGCCTGGACTTGGCTGGCCAGGCCCCGGTTCATCGGGGCAACTGCATGATCACGCGGTGATCGCTGCCGGGTGGAGTCAGGCGGCGGAGATGCCGGCGCTGGCGGCGCGGCGCATGCGACGGCGACGCTCGGAAGCGCGCTCGTCCTCGTTCAGGCCACCCCACGTGCCGTACTTCTCCGGACGGGACAGCGCGTAGTCCAGGCACTCGTTGCGGACAGGGCACTGGGCGCAGATCGCCTTGGCCTTCCGCTCGCGCACGTCACGCTCGGGCTGCCGCTCCCCATCGGGGCCGAAGAAGAGCACGAGGTCCTCACCCCGGCACGCGGCATCATCCTGCCAACCCCAGCTGGGGCGCGGGCGGGCGAGCTGCCGACGTACCTGAGACATGAGAAAACCACCTTCGTGAGAGGTATTTCAGTAATTGAGCCGCATTGGACGTTTTCGGCGTCACTGTTCCAACGCAAAGGTGGGCCGTAGTGTTCCCGTGATCAGGTAAGGGCGGGCGTGGCGTACCGCACAGGCGTGAGCCTGTCCAGCGAAACCAGCCGGTAGGTGGTGATCTTCTCGGCGCAAGCCGTACCACACGGCGCTTGGAACACCGATGGCTCAACCACAACCTCGAACCGGACGTCGCCGCAGCGCACGATGGCTTCGGTGACGTCGCCGTCCGACCTGGAGGATTCCACGGCCACTGCGCCGACAGAACACTCTCCCGAATGGGTTCGGGCGAAGTGCTCGACGGCTTGCAATGGCTCAGGGATGCCTGCGCGTCCCCGGTAACGGTCGAGAATGATCTCGCCCGACCGGTACGCGTTAGCCGCTGCGATCGCAGCAGCCTGAGACATGCTGCCGTAGAAAATTCCGTGTGGCAAGCACACGAGGTTGGCGGCGTAGCGATCGCCGCCAACGTGTGACGTTTCCCATACTCTGTCCGGCCAGTTTTCGGCCAGGCTTCGAGCGATGGGCAGTCCAATGCGGGCGCAACACGCATTGCGCTTGGCGTGCGTGCAGACCAGAAATACCGGCTCGTCTTCAAGTATGCAGGACTCCGGGACCACTCCGGCCACCAGCGCGTCCAGGTCAAGATCCTCGGTACCTGCGATGACTCCGCTGGCCAGCCAGGGGTTGGGGCCCGTGGCGTAGCCCACTAGCACACGCAAGTCCTGCTCCTGTGGGCGGACCCGTCTGCCGGGGCGGCGGATGAGCTGGGGTCTGATGCCACGTTCTTGGGCTCGGCGCACGAGGTTCGAGATTTTTTCAGGAAGCTCGAAGGTTTCCAGATGTGACGGCCACGGTCCGTCGTACTCGACGAGTAGCCACAGCCGGGCCCCCACGGTGGCGCTGGCCAGATTCGGCACCCCGCCCGTGTGGCAGCCATCCGGATGCTCGCAGCCCCTGGCCAACGCCTTGCTCCCCTCTTGCGAATTAGGTAAGACTAACCTAACGGTAAGAGGGATGTACGGGTTATCGGTTGAAAGCCGCCCTGGCGGCCGGCAGCGCCGCCGCCCGGTCCTCGGGGACGAGGCCGATCCTGGTCCTGCGGTCGAGGAGGTCGTCCGCGTCGAGCGCGCCCTCGTGGGCGACGGACCACATCAGCTCGCCCATCGTGATGCCGAGGCCGACCTCCTCGGGATGCGCCCGGACGAGTTCGTGCACGGCCGCCGCCTCGACGCCGTGGCGGGCGACCAGCCGCTCGGGTGGGCGGCCCGCGCCCGCCCCGGTTCGCGGGGTCACGGCGCCGTGATCCCGGACGGCTCCGACGAGCGGGATCGAGGCGGTACGGCTCCGGCCCGCCGGGAGGTTCCCCACCGAGATCGCTCGATCCACCGCGTCGGCCGCCATCCGCCGGTATGTCGTGAGCTTGCCGCCCACGACCGTGACGACCCCTCCGTCCGCCTTCCCGCCATCTGCGTACACGGCGTGCCTGCGTGAGACGTCCGCCGTCCGCCCGCCCGCCGCCAGAAGCGGCCTGAGCCCCGCGTAGGCGCCCGCGACGGCCTCGCGGGTCACCGGTGCCGCCAGAACCGTGTTGAGCACGCTCAGGAGCGTCCTGATGTCCTCCTCGGGGGCCTCGGGCACGTCGGGGACGGGTCCGTCGAGGGGCTCGTCGGTCAGGCCCACGTGCACGCGGCCGTCGGCTTGGGGGAGTACGAGCGCGAATCGGCTGCTCTCTCCGGGAATCGGAATGTGCAGCCCGGACAGGAGGCCCGGCAGGGTTCCGGGGCGGAGCACGAGGTGCGTGCCGCGTGACGGGCGCAGGCTCACCCGCGGGTCCAGCAGGCCCGCCCACACGCCCGCGGCGTTGATCACCGTCCTGGCCCGGATGCCGAACTCCGCGCCGGTCAGCTCGTCACGCACCTTGGCGCCCGCGCCGGTCAGCTCCAGGGCGCGGCACCGGGTCAGGATCCGGGCCCCGTACGCCGCCGCCGTCCTGGCTATGGCCACCACCAGCCGGGCGTCGTCGTACACGCGGCCGTCCCACGACAGCAGGCCGCCCCGCAGGCCGTCCTCGCTCAGCATGGGCGCGAGCGTGTGCGCCCGGGCGGCCGTCAGCCGGGACGGCCCGGGCAGCAGGCGGCGCGGCGTGCCGGCGGCGGCGCGCAGCCCGTCGCCGAGCCGGTAGCCGGTCATCAGCAGCTCCGCCCGGGACCTGGAGACCTCCGGCGTCAGCGGCAGCACGTACGGATGCGCCTTGACCAGGTGCGGAGCCGTCCGCCGCAGCAGGACGCCGCGCTCGACCGCGCTCTCGCGGGCGATGCCCACCTGCCCCTTGGCGAGGTAGCGGAGGCCGCCGTGGATGAGCTTGGAACTGAACCTCGACGTGCCGAAGGCCAGGTCGTGCGCGTCGATCGCCGCGACGCTGAGACCGCGCGAAGCGGCGTCGAGCGCCGCGCCCGCACCTGTCGCGCCCAGGCCCACGACCAGCACGTCGACCGTCTCCTCCGCGACCACGGCCAGCTCGCGGGTCCGTCGCGCGGCGTTCAGCGAGCTGTCTGAGGGGCGCGCGGCGTTCGGCGGGCTATCCAAGGTAGGCCTCCAGCAGAGTGGCGAGTTCGGCGTCGAGTTCGTCGAGGGTCACGGGGTCGAGCATGGTGGGCGCCGACAGCAGGAACGACTGCGCCACGAGCAGCACCGCCCTGGCCTTGCGGCGGTCGCCGACGGCGGCTTCGAGCACGCCGAGCACCGCCTCGTGGGTGGCGCCGCGCCGATCCAGCAGGTACGGCAGCAGCAGCTCCGGGTCCGCTTCCACGATCTTGCGCCAGAGCGGATGGCCGCGCAGCCGCCGTACCCCTTCGACCACGGCGGCGACCGGGTCCGACAGGTCCAGTTCGGTGACGGCCAGCACCCACTCCCGCGTCATCAGGTCGGCGACCAGGCTCCGCACGTCGGGCCAGCGGCGATAGAGCGTCATCCGGGACACCCCCGCCCGCCGCGCCACGTCGGTGAGCGTGGTGCGCCGCACCCCGTAGGCGAGCACGCAGTCGCGGGCCGCGTCCAGCACGCCGTCATTGTGACGAATCGACGTCATATGTCACAGTGTAGACGTGCTGAACGAACCGATGCTGTGGTCGGGCTGGGGCGACCCCGCCAAGGCCCGCGAACTGCCCCCGCAGATCCGCGAGCTGCTCCACGACCTGCTGGGCGTACGCGAGCCGGCCGCTCCCGCCGCCTCGTTCGAGTCCGTACGGCTGGCCCCAGTCGCGCTCTCGCCCGCGCACCTGGCCGCCCTGGCCGACGTCGTGGGCCACGAACAGGTGCTGACCTCGCGCGCGGCCCGGATCCGGCACACGCGCGGCAAGTCGACCCCCGACCTGCTGCGGATGCGCGCGGGAGACGGCTCGGCCGCGCCCGACGCCGTGCTGCTGCCCGGCTCGCACGACGAGGTCGCCGCGCTGCTGCGGCTGTGCGCCGCCGAGCGGGTCGCGGTGGTGCCCTTCGGCGGCGGCACCTCCGTGGTGGGCGGGCTGGCGGCGTCCCGGTCCGGCTTCGCCGGGGTGGTGGCGCTGGACCTGGCCCGGCTCGACCGGCTCGTCTCGGTCGACACCGAGTCGATGGTCGTCACCGCCGAGCCGGGACTGCGGGCGCCCGAGGCCGAACGGCTGCTCGAACGGCACGGGCTGACGCTGGGGCATTTCCCGCAGTCGTACGAGTACGCCACGCTGGGCGGATTCGCGGCGGCCCGGTCCAGCGGGCAGGCTTCGGCCGGTTACGGGCGCTTCGACGACATGGTGGTGGGTCTGACCGTCGCCACTCCCTCCGGCGATCTGGACCTGGGTCGCGCGCCCAAATCGGCGGCGGGGCCCGATCTGCGGCAGCTCCTGCTGGGGTCCGAGGGGGTGTTCGGGGTGATCACGGCGCTGCGGCTGCGGGTGCGGCGGGTGCCTGGGCGGCGGGTGTACGAAGGGTGGCGGTTCGGGTCGTTCCGGGAGGGGATGGCCGCGCTGCGGACGCTGGCGCAAGAGGGGCCGCTGCCCACGGTGCTGCGGCTTTCGGACGAGACGGAGACCATGATCGGGCTGGCCCGGCCGGACGACATCGGGGGCGGCTCCAGCGGCTGCCTGGTGATCGCGGGTTACGAAGGCCCGGTTGACGGTCCAGCCGACGGGCCGACTGACCGGCCGACCGACGGGCAGGAGGCGGGTTCCCCGGCGACGTCTTCCCCGGCGACGTCCGTCGAAGGGCGCAGGGCCGGGGCCGGGGTGGTGCTGGCGCGGATGGGCGGGGTGCCGCTCGGGACCGAGCCCGGACGGGCGTGGGAGCACGGCCGGTTCTCGGCGCCGTACCTGCGCGACTCGCTGCTGGCCGCCGGCGCGACGGTGGAGACCATCGAGACGGCCGGGTTCTGGTCCGCGCTGCCACGCCTGTACGACGCGGTACGGCTGGCCCTGCTCGGGGCGCTGGAGTCGCCGCTGGTCATGTGCCACATCTCGCACGTGTACGAGACCGGGGCCTCGCTGTACTTCACCGTCGTCACCGCGCAGAAGGGCGACCCGGTGGCGCAGTGGGAGCGGGCCAAGGAGGCGGTCAACGCGGCCATCGTGGCGGCGGGCGGCACGATCTCGCACCACCACGGCGTGGGCCGCGACCACCGCGAGGCGTACGCGGCCGAGCTGGGACCCGTGGGCGTCGACATCCTGCGCGCCGTCAAGGCCCGGCTCGACCCCACGGGCATCCTGAACCCGGGCATCTTGATCCCCTGAGGTCGACCTGGGGCCGCGGGCCTGGGGCGCGGGCCTGGCCTGGGCCGCGGGCCTAGGTCTGAGTCTGGGGGTCAGTCCGGTGGGTCGACCGAGGCGGCCTCCGTCATGGCCGCCGCCGCTTCCCCATAGCGCTGCTGCGCCTCGTACACGTCCGACAGGCAGGCCAGGGCGAACACCAGCGGCGCGCCACCCGCCGGACGGCAGAGCTCGACGGCCTCCTCGGCGTACGGCAGCGCCTCCGCGGCCCGGCCGCGCTTGAGCAGCAGCTTGGCCGCGGCCAGCAGGCAGCGGGCGAGCAGCACCGCGTGCTCGTCGGGGTCCGCGGCGGCCAGCTCCCGGCTGAGCCCGATCGCCTGGTGGACCCTGTCGAGCGCCCCACCACCCCAACGCGACCGTCTGCCGGCGTACGCCAGCAACCCCTCTACGGCGGCCACCCCCGCGGTGCCCCTCCGGGTGGCGTCGTCCGAACCGTTCCGGGCCATGGCAGCCCCCCATCGCGGCGACGAACCGCTTGCTTGGGGCGTGAGGCTACACCATCGCGAACCGATTGTGTTCCCAACGGCACGCTGCGTTCGGACGCGCTTCGGGAAGTGGGTGCGGCTTGGGGAAGATCGCGTAAAGATGGAGTCATGGTGGAAGTCGCGGCTGAGCGTGGAAGGCAGCTCTCCTCCCGGGTGTCGGAGGAAGGCGCGGGGTGGGCCTGTCAGCGGATCGGCACGTTCAACGACCTGAGACCCGACAACAAGGGCTTCACCTGGCTCAGCCCGCGCACGCTGTGGCACTCGCGCAACCAGATCGTCGCCGGGCTCTTCGGCGACCCGTCCGGGAAGGTGCGCCGCAGGTGGATCGCCGAGCAGGAGGCCCGTGGCGCCGACCCGGACTTCCGCGTCAAGCCGGAGGTGGGGGAGAGCTTCAGCTTCCTGCTGCTCGGCGACACCGGCGAGGGCGACGCCTCCCAATACGCGGTCGTGCCCGGCCTGCTCAAGGTGGGCGAAGGCACCTCCTTCGCGGTCATCGCCAGCGACGTGCTCTATCCGGCCGGGTCCGGCAACGAGTACGAGAACAAGTTCTTCCGCCCGTACAAGGACTATGACGCGCCGATCTACGCGATCCCCGGCAACCACGACTGGTACGACGGGCTCGGCGGTTTCATGCGCGTGTTCTGCGACGCCCCGGCGCTCCCGCCCAAGCGGGATGCGGGGTTACGTGGCCTGCTCTGGCGCAGGTCGGAGACGATCGACGAGCGGCTGCTGGCCGAGGCCCGCGCGTTCAGGGACCGTCCGGCGCAGCGGGCCGCGCAGCCGGGGCCGTACTGGGCGATCGAGACCCCGAGCCTGCTCATCGTGGGCGTCGACACCGGCATCCAGGGAGAGATCGACGCCCAGCAGACCGAATGGCTGCGGCGCACCTCCCTGGACCCGCGCCCGAAGATCCTGGTCACCGGCAAGCCGATCTACACGCGCAACGACTACAAGCCGTCCCCGCTGGAGGGCGGCGGCACGATCGACGACATCATCCGCGCCCCCGAACACCGCTATGTGGCCGCCATCGGCGGCGACGTGCACAACTACCAGCGCTATCCCGTCAGGGTGGGCGACCGGGTGATCCAGTACATCGTCTCCGGGGGCGGCGGCGCGTTCATGCACGCCACCCACACCACCCGCCGGGTGGACGTGGCGGGCGTGCACGAGGACGACTTCAAGTGCTATCCGCTGCGCGGCGACTCGCTGTCCTTCTACAGCCAGCTGTACGCCAAGCGGCTCCGGATGAAGTGGATCTACCTCACCCCGGCCGAGGCCGCCTGCATCATGGCGGACCAGATCAAGAACACCCCGGTCCGGCCCGTCGCCGGACCCATCAAGATCACTCGCAGGATGAGGTGGGCGGCCCGGCTGCTCGGAGCCTGGCCGATGCCGTTCCGGCTGCCCGTGGGCACGGTCTTCCACCGCTACCTCTCCGAGCTGTCCGACTGGGACACACCACCGTTCTTCAAGCAGTTCCTGCACCTATCGGTCACGCCCGAGCTGCTCACGGTGCGCTGCTTCGCCGCCACCGGCTGCCTGCCGCAGGAGGTGGATCCGCCGATGGAGGACGAGGTGCACATCAGTTTGTCGTAGTCACCTGGCACTCTGGACGGCGTGCACGTAGTGGTGGCAGACGGGACGATCCTGCCGGTCGGTGGTCCGGCTCGCCGGGTCGACGACCTGGCGCGGGCCGTGCGCGAGCTCGAAGCCGAGCGGCCGCGCTGGGTCTGGGCGGACGCCCGCGAGATCTATCCGTCCCTGCTGTCCAAGGGTGTGCGGGTGTCACGCTGCCACGACCTGACGCTCACCGAGGGGCTGCTGCTCGCGTACGAGGGGCGATACGGCCAGCCGCGCTCGGCCAAGGCCGCCCACGCCAGGCTGCACGGCCTGCCGGTGCCCGACGATCAGCCCAGCGTGCCCGACACCCTGTTCGCGCCCGAGCCGCTGGGCGCGGAGGCGGTGGCGGAGGTGCTGGCCGACCAGCTGCGCCGGATCGAGGCGCTGCCGGAGCCGGGCCGGTTCCGGCTGCTGGTGGCGGCCGAGTCGGCGGGCGCGCTGATCGCCGCCGAGATGGGCCACGACGGCATGCCGTGGCGCCGGGACGTACACGACGCGCTGCTCACCGAGCTGCTCGGCCCGCGCCCGGTGCACGGCATGCGGCCGGCCAAGCTCCAGGCGCTGG
This sequence comes from Nonomuraea sp. NPDC049129, assembly GCF_040648495.1. Classification (NCBI taxonomy): domain Bacteria; kingdom Bacillati; phylum Actinomycetota; class Actinomycetes; order Streptosporangiales; family Streptosporangiaceae; genus Nonomuraea; species Nonomuraea sp. NPDC049129. The sequence continues at coordinate 497,154 of NZ_JBEZDU010000002.1, forward strand.
CCGACGAGGTGTCGGCGGCGTTCGGGCATCCGGTCAATCCCGACTCGGTGCAGCAGTTGGTCAAGGCGTTCAAGGGGGCGGGCGTCGCGCTCAAGACCACCCGGTCGTGGGAGCTCAAGCAGCTCGACCACCCGGCGGTCGCGCCGCTGCTCGCCTACAAGGAGCTGGCCAGGCTGTACAGCTTCCACGGGTGGGTCTGGGCCGATCAGTGGGTGCGTGACGGGCGCTTCCGTGCCGAATACGTGGTGGCCGGGGTGGTGTCGGGGCGGTGGGCCACCGACGGCGGCGGCGCGCTGCAGATCCCCAAGGTGATGCGCCGCGTGGTGGTCGCCGACGACGGCTGGACGTTGATCGTGGCCGACGCCGCCCAGCTGGAGCCGCGGGTGCTGGCCGCGATGGCCGCCGACGGAGGGCTGGCGCGGGCGGCGGGGGAGATCGACCTCTACTCGGCGCTGGCCAAGTCGTTCGGGGGCGAGCGCGCCAACGCCAAGATCGCGATGCTGTCCGCCATGTACGGCGGCACCAGCGGTGACGCGTCCAAGCTGCTGGCGGTGATGCGGCAGCGCTTCCCCAAGGCCTACCAGTTCGTCGAGGACGCGGCCAAGGCGGGAGAGGAGGGGCGGCTGGTGCGCTCCTGGCTCGGCCGCACCAGCCCGCCGCCGTCGGAGGGGTGGAAGTCCCTGGTGTCGGGGCCCGAGGGGAGCCGGGCGATCCGGGATCGGGGGCGGTTCACCCGCAACTTCGTCGTACAGGCCACCGCCGCCGAGTGGGCGCTGGTGCTGATGGCGGTGCTGCGGGGGCGGTTGTCCGGCCCGGCCCGGCTGGTGTTCTTCCAGCACGACGAGATCATGGTGCACTGCCCGCTCGACCAGGCCGAAGAGGTGATGGCCGCGGTGTCGGAGTCGGCCGCCGAGGCCAGCCGCCTGCTGTTCGGGGGGACGCCGGTGCGCTTCCCGATGGAGGCGGTCGCGGTCTCCTGCTACGCCGACGCCAAGTGACTCCGCGCACGTCACATGGCGGGTGTCAGCGGGCCGCTGTTCACGTGGCGCCAGGTGATCGCCAGCCAGACTCCGGCCAGTGTCACCATCACCCCCACCACCAGCCCGAGCACCCCGTACGACAGCCCGCCCACGATCGCGCCCGCGACGATCGTGCCGGTGGCGCCGCACACGTTCATCAGCAGGTCGGACAGGCCCTGCACGGCGGGCCGGCTACCGACCGGGACCGACTCGCTGACCAGCGCCGATCCCGCCACCAGGCCGCACGACCAGCCGAGGCCGAGCAGCACCAGCGCGGTGGTCACCTGCCAGACGCGGTGCCCGGCCGTACCCGCCAGGACGGCGGCGCTGAGCAGCAACGCCATGCCGAGCAGCAGCACCGGCACCTTGCCCGCCTTGTCGGCCAGCCAGCCCACCACCGGAGACATGACGTACATCCCGGCGATGTGCAGGCTGATCACCAGGCCGATGATGTCCAGATTCGAGCCGTCGTGGTGGAGTTTGACCGGGGTCATCGACATGACCGACACCATCGCGGTGTGGCTGACCGCGATCATGACCAGGGCCTTGCGGGCCATGGGGGTGGTGCGCAGGGTCGTCCAGGCGTTCCTGATCGTCCGGTTCTGGCCGGCGGCGGGGGGTTGCGTGTCGTTCAGCCGGCGGGCCACTTTGAGCGGGTCCGGGCGCAGGCCGACCAGGATGATGAGCATCGCCAGCGCGAACGCCAGCGCCGCGAACGCGAACGGCCCGGCCTTCTCCACGAGGCCCGCGCTCATGCCGATCTGGTCGGCGGGCTTGGCCAGGTTCGGGCCGGCGACGGAGCCGATGGTGGCCGCCCAGACGACCAGGGACAGGTGCCTGGCGGCGTGCCCCGGCGGTGACAGGTCGGTCGCCGAGTAGCGGGCCGCCAGGTTCCCCGCGCTGCCGCCGCCCACCAGAACCAGGCCGACCAGCAGCAGCGGCCAGTTGCCGAGGCTGATGGCGCCGACGGACAACGCGCAGCCCGCCAGCGCGGCCACGTACGCCAGCGTGAGGCCCGTCCGCCGGCCGCCCCTGCCGGACGCCTTGGCGGTCGGCAGGGCGAGGAGGGCCGCGCCGAGTACGGTCGCGGTGCCCGCGAAGCCGCTGATCACGGTGGATCCGGAGAGCTCGTCGACGACGACTGAGCTCAGTGCCAGGCCGACTGCGACGCCTACGCCGCCTACTATTTGCGCGGCGGACAGGATCACGAGAGTGCGCCGCTGGACGGCCCGGATCCGGTCAGGGGATGAAATATCGGGCTTTATAGGGGCGCTGGTCACTTGTGAAGTCTCGCATAGCCCATGAGATCCCCCCAAAGGCCCAAATCACCCCACGCGGCGTTATTCAACTACTTATGGCTGCTTTCGGGTGGGATGGGGTTTTCGCCGCCCGGCTCGGAGGTTCGCCCGCCTGGCTCCGAGAACCCGGCTCAGAGGATCGTCACCGGATCCCCCTGCGCGATCCGGCCAGGGGCGTCCGGGATGAGGTTCACGCCGAACCAGACCTTGCCGTCCCACCTGCGGTGCCTGGCCAGGGTGCGGATGGGCTCCTTGCCCTTGGTGTAGGTGGCGGCGTCCACGGTGGTCAGTACGCATCGGTCACAGCCCTTGACCACCCGGAACTCCGTGTCGCCGACGCGGACGCGCCTCCATCCGTCCTCGGCGAAGGCGTCCGGCACGCCGTCCACGACCACGTTCGGCCGGAACCTGCTCATGGGCAGTGGCTGGGGCAGCTCCTCGCCGCTCTCGACCGCCGTCTCCGCGATCCAGTCGTTGAGCCGGGCCAGCGAAGCCGTGGAGGTGAGCAGCAGCGGATAGGCGTCGGCCAGGCTGACCCGGTCGTCCGGCCGGCCGTACTCGGGATCGACGGGACGGCAGGTGGGGTCGTCCTGCCAGGCCAGCCGGACAGGGCGGTCGATCAGCGCGCTCAGCCACGCGGCCGCGTCGTCGCCGCAGTCGGTCAGCTCTATCGACGTCTTCCGCATCTTGATCACCGAACGGCCGGCGGTGGGAGTGACCCGCAGCGGCGCGGCGTGCGGGCCGGTGAGCTTGAGCGTCTCGCCGTCCGGTTCCGGCACGCACATCAGCAGCCGGGGGAGCTCGCGGGCGGTCAGCATCTCGCCGTGCTCGTCGACGATGAGGTAGCGCCGGTCACCGGCCAGGCCCCAGGGCTGCACCTCGGCCTCATGTACCTCGTGCCCGGTCGTCGATTTGACGGGATAGATGTGGATGCTCGCCAGCTTCATGCGCCGACGGTACATGACACCCACCTGCGGGCTATTCGGCGACCGGCCGAGGGCCGAGGCGCTGGGGAGCGGCCGTCGGGCGGCTGTTAGCGTACCGATCATTCCGAGCGAGGAGAGCCTTGTGAGAGCTGCCACACCTGCGGTGACCTTCGACAGTGACGGGGTCCCGTTGCTGGGAGTGCTGCACCTGCCGGCGGGCGACGGGCCGCATCCGACGGTGGTGGTGCTGCACGGTTTTCCCGGCAATGAGCGCAACTTCGATCTGGCCCAGGCGCTGCGCCAAGCAGGGTACGCCAGCCTGGTCTTCCACTACCGGGGCTCCTGGGGCGTCGGTGGGAACTGGTCGTGGGGGAACGGCCTGGCGGACGCGGCGCGGGTGGTGGCGGCCGTCCGGGAGAAGCCGTTCGCGGCCGAGCACCGGCTCGACCCGGAGCGGGTCGCCCTCGTCGGACATAGCTTCGGGGGGTTCGTCGCCCTGATGACGGCCGCCGCGGATCCGGGGATCGCGGCCGCCGTATCGGTGTCCGGCGTCGACTTCGGCACGATCTCCCGCGGGCTCGACGCCGAAGGGCGGAGGGAGTGGGTCGAGGCGTTCGACGGTGAACTGCTCCCGCTCACCGGCACCAGCGGTGAAGCGCTGGTGGCCGAGATGGAGGCCGCGGGGGAGGAGTGGAGCCTGGCCTCGCTGGCACCCGCGTTCGCCGGACGCCCGGTGATGCTGATCGGGACCGGACTCGACCCCGTGACGCCCGCCGCGGTACACCACCGGCCGCTGCTGCCCGCGTACGCGGGGGCGGCGCTCGAACACCACGAATGGGCCACCGACCACGCCCTGTCCGACCACCGCGCCGAACTGGCCACGACGGTCCGCGACTTCCTCGACCGCGCTCTCGGCGTGCGATAACCGTTCAGATCCCGGCCGCGCGCTCCACCCAGCCGCGCTCATGACGCGGTGGCTGGGTCTCAGGTGGTCACGTCTGGCGGAAGGTGTCGAAGAAGACCTTGCGGGTTTCGGCCTGGTCGTCCCACTTGAGTTCGGGCATGTTGAAGGTGATCTTGTACGCGTTGGTGTCGTCGATCGTGACGAAACGGGTCAGCGCGTGCATGGGGACGCCGTTGGCCAGGGTGTAGGTGTACTCCCAGTCGGCGGCCTTCCAGTCGCGATACCGCGTCGCCTGGAGCTGTACCTGGATGTAGCCGTCGACGCGACCGGCCGCCTCCTCGCGGGTCAGTTCCGACAGGCCTCCGTCCTGCTGCGGGGTCGTCTGCTCGATGCGGGTCGTCATGCCGGAGTCCTTGGGCCCGGTGAAGGTGGCGTCGCCGCCTGACGCGGTCAGCTTCCAGCCGTCGGGGACGGCGGCGGAGAAGCCGGGCGGGGTCTGCTCGCTGAAGCCCTTGGGCACGGTCGCCGTCAGGGGATCGGCGGCGGGTGGCGACGACACCTCCTGGGTGATCGCCACGCTCGGCACCGGCGCGGGTGCGCTGCCCGTGCGGACGTACAGGACGACGGCCACGATCACGCCGATGGTGGCGATGCCCGTGACGATCAGGCGCGGGGTGGGGCGGCCGTCGCGGAGCCAGCCGCCCTCATCGTCGTCCTCGTGCCTGCGCCTGCTCTTGGTCAGGCGCTCCGAGGTGGCGCTGGGCAGCTTGGTGAGACGGTCGTGGGTCAGGTCGCGCGACAGGTCGATGGCCTGGTCGCGCAGGTGGTCCGGCGAGGCCAGCGGCCAGGGGGCGGCGGCGCGGCTGTCACTGGTCAGGGGCAGGATCGGCTGCGGGCCCGACGGGCTCGGGGAGTCCGCACGCGATTCCGGGATCCGGCGCGGCCCCGAAGGGCTCCCGAACGCCCCGCTGTCAGAGGCCCGATGGGATCCCGACGGCCCGCCGAACGACGGCGGCGCGCCGAGCGGCCCGCTGGGCGGGAAGCCCGGCGACGACGGCGGCCCGCCGGAAGGAAAACCTGGCGACGACGGCGGTCCACTCGCTGGAAAGCCCGGCGACGACGGCGGCCTGTCCAGCGGGGAGCCCGGCGAGGACACGGGCCCGGACGGAAAGCTGCCGGACGGAAAGCTGCCCGACGGGAAGCTGCCCGACGGGAAGCTCCCCGGCAGAGGACGCACCAAGGACGGTCCGGCCGGATCGCTCAGCGACGGGTGCGGCCCCGTCGGCGGGCGCTCCCCGGCCTCCGGTATCCGGTGCGACCCCGACTGGCTGGTGAACGCCTCGAACCCGTCCGCCCGAGGCAGCGAGGGCAGCGCGTCCGTGCGGTGGCTGCCCGACGGGCTCGACATCCCCTCGTAGGGCATGGAGTAGCCGCCCGACGGGCTGTTCAGCGGGTCGTACGGCACGCGCACCGGCCCCGAGGGCGTCTCCACGATCCGCGACGGCATCGGCCCGGACAGCGAGTCGAACGGCGGCAGCAACCCGGCGGGCGTCGAGTCCGCCTCCGTGGGCAGGGACCGCGAGGTCTCGGCGGGTCGCGGGCGGGTCGAGCCGTGGGCGTGCAGGATCCGCTCCAGCAGATCGCCGACCTGCTCGGCGGTGAGACGTTCGGCCGGGTTCTTGCGCAGCAGGCCCTCGATCACCGGCGCCAGCGCGCCGGCCCGCTGCGGCGTGACGGGGTCCTGTGTGAGGACCGCGCCCAGCACCGCGATCGGGTCCGGCCCTTCGTACGGCGGGCGTCCCTCCACAGCCGCGTACATCGTCGCCCCGAACGACCACAGGTCGGCCGCCTGGGTGATCGACTGCCCGGACAGCCGCTCCGGCGGGATGTAGGCGGGCGAGCCCATGAGCAGCCCGGTCTGCGTGATCGTGACGTCGCCCTCGATCGCGGCGATGCCGAAGTCGGTCAGCACCACACGGTCGGAGGTGAGCAGGACGTTGCCCGGCTTGATGTCACGGTGCAGGATCCCGGCCGCGTGCGCGTGCCGGACCGCGTCGAGCACCCGGATGCCGATCTCGGCGGCCTGGATCACCGGGAGGGGTCCGCTCTGGCGGACCGCCTGCTCCAGGGACCACGCCCGGACCAGCTCCATGACGATCCACGGCCGGCCGTCTTCCTCGACCACGTCGTGCACGGTCACGATGCCGGGGTGCGTCAGCCGCGCGGCGGACCGGGCCTCGCGCAGCATGCGCCGGTGGGCCACCTGCTTGCCCGCCTGGTCGAGCCCGTACGGCAGGATCAGCTCCTTGACCGCCACGTCGCGGGCGAGCAGCACGTCATGCGCGTGCCACACCATCCCCATGCCGCCCCGGCCGACCGGTGACATCAACCGGTAGCGCCTGCCGATCAAACGACCCTGGCTCTGTGAAGCGTTTCCCTCCGCACCGGGTCCGCTGAGCAAGCGGTCGGCTGCCATGTTCCCGCCCCAATCTCCAGCCTCATCGGTCACAAGCGTCGCGCCGCCATACGTCAAGATTATGAGCGTTGGCCACGATATAGGCAGGTCATTCCCAAGGGAACCACAACTCGGCTCTTACAAATGCCTTGACGTGTCGCAATATCGCCCATCAATTGGATCAATTACGGTCGGCGGCCAGGGCGAGCAATGCGGCGGTGAATGCCTCTACCGGGGGCTTCACCAGGCCCGCACCGACCTGGCCGGTGCCCGCCACGCGGCCCGCGATACCGGTGTTGACGACGGGCAACACGCCGGTCCTGGCCACCAGAGTGATGTCGATGCCGACCGGTGTGCCGCGGAAGCCGAGTCCCGGGATCTGGTAGGCGGGATGCTCGGCGAGCGTGATCTCGTACATGGACCGGGTCGCCGCCACCGCGTCCGCCACCTCGCCGCCGACGAAGCGCACGATGGCCGGGGACGCCGCCATCGCGAACCCGCCCAGGCCCGACGTCTCGGTGATCGTGGAGTCGCCGATGTCCGGGTTGGCGTCCGCCGGGCCGTACGCGCCGAGGTAGAGCCCGTCCGGCACGCCCGCCGGCCCGGTGAACCACCGATCGCCCAGCCCCGAGACCTGTACTCCGAAATCGGTGCCGTTGCGGGCCATGGCGACGACCATCGAGGAGCCGGGTACGTTCCTGGCCGCGTCGGTGCTCACCTTGCCCGCGGCCATGGCGGCGTTCAGGAAGAAGTGGTCGTTGCCGTTGACGAAGCGCAGCACCTCGGCGGCGCTGCCGGCCGCCGCCTCGACCACCCAGGGGGCCAGCTCGCGCAGGAACAGCGAGGTGGCGGCGCGGTTGCGGTTGTGCAGCTCGTCGCCCATCTGCAGCGCCTGCGCGATCATCGCGCGCAGGTCGATCGGGCCGCCCAGCTCGATCGCGGCCGACAGGACGGGTCCGAGCACCCGGTCCATCCACTGCAGCCGCTCCAGCACCTCGGGTCCGTACGCGCCGTAACGCAGCACCTTGCCCAGGCCCTCGTTGAGCGAGCAGTAGGCCGTGCCGCCGTGCTCGGCGTCGCGTACCTCCAGCATCCACATAGACGGGCTCACCACGCCCGCCATCGGGCCGACCGTGGCGTGCCGATGGCAGGGCTCCAGGAGTACCCGGCCGGCGGCCAGCAGCTCCTCGGCCGACGGCACGTCATGGGCGTACTCCTCGAGCAGCATCGCGCCGATCAGCGCCCCGCGCATCGGGCCCGACGCGCGCTCCCAGTCGATGGGCGGCCCCGCGTGCAGGAACATCCGCTCCGGCAGGTCGAGCACCTCCGAGGCCCGCCGTACCCCGACGAGCTGGGGGCGGGCCGAGGTCAGGCGGCCGACGGCCCGTTCGTTGGCCGCGGGCAGGCGCGGGTCGGCGAGCACCTTCGCGAGCGCGTCCGCGGTGCCGGGCAGGGGCGGCCGCCACGCGACGGCGGTCGTGGGCACGGCCTGCGCGTCGAGCGACTCCTGAAGGAGGGCGGCGCCGACGGTGATCACGTGGGGCGGACCGGAGAGCAGAGTCAAAGGAGGTTCCTGGCGTGCCGGGCGGCTTGGGCGTTGGAGGTGAAGACGGTGGCGCCCGCCTCGCGGAACGCCGCGGCCTGCCGGTGCAGGCCCTGGGGGTCGCCCTCGGTGCCGATGAGCGCGACGACGACGGTGGCTCCATGGTGGGTGGCGTGGGCGACGGCCGAGGCGAGGGAGGCGGCCGGGTCGGGGTCGGCGCCGTGCCCGAGTACGACGTCCATGAGGATCACATCGCCCGGCTCCACCTGGGCCAGGGCCTCCAGACGGAGCGTCGGGTCGATCATCGGATGGGCGCGGCCCCTGGTGTAGGCGTCGTCGCCGTAGTCGGTGAACTCGCCCGCCCCGGCGATCAGGCTCGCCTCGGCGCACAGCGTGCCGCCCGAGTAGACGCCCTTGAGTTTCGTGTACGCCGACGTGGGCGACCAGCCGGGCCACGACTCCCAGGCGGGAACGGGCCGGCCGAGGGCGCGCAGCGCCTCCTCCGCGGCCGCCGTCAGATCGCGCTCCCCGAGCAGCGCCGACACGACCGGCGTGCCCAGCCTCTCCACCACCTCCTGTACGGCCCGCGCCACCGCCGGGTCGGGCCGCTTGGAGACCAGCACGATCAGCTCGGTGGCCGGGTCGTCGTCCAGCATGCGCAGCGCCCGCATCGCCGACAGCCCGCCCACCTCGGCCGAAAGGTCCCTGCCGCCCACGCCGAGCACATGGCTGACCCCGGCGCCCGCCTGGTCGAGCAGGGACGTCACCTGCTGGGCGCCGGTGCCGGAGGCCGCGACGACGCCGATCGGGCCCGGCCTGAGCACGTTGGCGAACCCCAGCCCCACCCCGGCGATCACGGCGGTGCCGCAGTCGGGGCCCATGACCAGCACGTCACGCTCCTCGGCCAGCAGCTTGAGCCGCCGCTCCCGGGCGACCGGCACGCCGTCGCTGAAGATCATCACGGGTAGTCCCGCGTGGATCGCGTCGAGCGCCTCGGCGAACGCGTGCTCTCCCGGAACCGACACGAGCACCAGGTCGGCCGGGCTTCTGGCCGCCGAGAGGGTGGTGAGCGGGGGTTGGTCGGCGGCCGCCCGGGTCCGGGAGGCGGACAGCCGGGCCAGGGCGTGGTCGAGCTCGCCGGTGGCGGTGTCCACACTGTCGCCGCGCAGGGCGACGAGCAGGTCGCCCGGGTCGGCGGCGGGCAGGTCGAAGCCCAGGTCGCGAGCCAGGGCGAGGTTCAGTTCCGTGGCCATGGCGACGATGGCCACCCGCATGCCGGGCAGGTCCGACAGCGAGCGGCTGACGCGCATGAGGGTGACGGAGTCGTGGTAGACGCCCTTGCGCAGCAGCACCGCGTCGCGGGTCATCCGGTCACGCTCAAGGCGCGGGCCGGGGTCGGGGCCTCCGTCATGGCCGGGACATGGGGCGGGCTTTGGGGCGGGCTCGGGGCCTCCGCCATGGCCAGGACGGTGTCGAGACCGATGGAGATGCCCTGGAGCAGGTCGGATCCGGAGGTGTGGCCGAGCCGCCGCAGCTGCCGCCGCGCCGGTTCGAGCTCCTGCCGCCCGGCGATGCCGCGCAGCACGGCGATCACCTCGGGGCTGGCCTCGCCTCTGGCCGCGCAGTGCAGGAGTGTCGCCGAGATCGGCGTCGTACGGGTGCGGGCGTCGTACGTCACGGTCGCGGCCAGCCAGTCCGCCAGCCACACCGCCCGCTCCGCCTCGGCCGCCGCGCCGAGGTGCCTGAGCGTCACCAGCAGCCCGGCCAGCACGTCGTCCCCGCTCGGCGTCAGCCCCGGACCGAGGCCGACCAGCCGTTCGGCCGCCGTGACCGCGCCCAGCAACCGGCCGCTCGCGCAGCCGGCCGCCAGGAGCTCGATGGCGTCGTTGCCCGCCAATCCGGGCTCGCCGGGGGTCAGGCGAGGGGCGGCCTGCCTGAGCCGTTCGGGATCGACCCGGCCGAGCGGCGGCGCGGGATCCCACCAGCGGCGCGCCCGTACGCTCAGCCGCCCCAGCTCGATGGCGCCGTCGCCCACGGCGGCCTCGTCACCCACGGTGACGCGCGGCAGCTCGGCGGCCAGCAGCACGGAGTTGGGCAGCCGCGTCGCCGCGCCCGTGATGACGGCCAGCACGGACGGCTCCAGCTCGGTCCTGACCTCCAGGTACACCCCGGCGGGGAAGACGGCCAGCACCCGCGCGGGGCTGCGCGGCGCCGCCAGCACAGGGCGTACCGCCGCGCTGGCCGCTCCTGTCACAGGGGTACGCGGGCGCCTCGCATGAATACCGACGGTCACCGAACCTCCCTACCGGCTCTGGACCTGACCGTAGAACGTGCCGCACAACCGTCCGTACGGAGAAATTTGCCAAGAGTCAGCGTGAAGGTTGGCTCTTCCTGACAGACCGCTTCTGGGGTCACAATCTCCACATGGAGCCCCCAGTCCGTCTCGCGAGCACGGGCACGATCACCCACGGCGTCTCGGTGGGGGAGGTGCTGGGCGTATCGACCCTCGCGGACGCCCGCCTCATCGCCGGCGAGAGCGGGCTGGGCCGCATCGTGCAGCGCCTCAACGTCATGGAGGTGCCCGACATCCTGGCCTGGGTCAAGCCGCACGAGCTGCTGCTGACCACCGGCTACCCGCTGCGCAACACCCCCCAGTCGCTCGGCCGCCTGGTGGCCGACCTCGACGAGCGCAAACTGGCGGCCCTGGCGATCAAGCTCGGCAGGTACGTGGACAAGCTGCCCGACGAGATGGTCGAGCAGGCCGACCGGCTCGGGTTCCCGCTCATCCTGCTGCCGAACGACGTCGGCTTCGACGACATCCTGAACCAGGTGCTGACCGACATCCTCAACCGCCAGGCCGCCGTGCTCGCCCGCGCCGAGGAGGCGCACCGGGCGCTGGTCCAGGTGGTGCTGGCCGGCGGCGGGCTGGACGAGGTGACCGCCGAGGTGGCCGCGCTGCTCGACGTGGCGGTGGCGGCGGTTGACGGCGGCGGGCGGGTGCTCGCCACGGCCGGGCCGCCCGACCACGTGACCCTCCTGTGGGAGTCGATCGCGCACGAGGGACCGCCGCTCGTCCCCGCCTCGGGCCGTACTCCGTCCGGCAGGCCCGCTTCCGGTACGGCGGGCCGCACGCGCGCGTTCGCCTCCGTTCCCGTCCTCGCGGGCGGCCACCACCACGGCCGCATCGTCGCCTACAGCCCGGCCGGGACGCTCCGTGACAGCGACGTCGGCATATTGGAGCGCGCCGCGACCGTCGCCGCGCTCGTCGTCACCAGGCAGGAGGCGGTCAACGCCGTCGAGAGCAAGTACCGGGCCGACTTCCTGCGCGACGTGCTCACCGGCCGGGCGGGCACGGCCGAGCGCGTCACGGCGCGGGCCAGGGCGTTCGGCTGGGATCTGGAACGGCCCGTCACCGTGCTGGTCGCCGAACTCGACCCGGACGGCGACGAACGCGCCACCCAGGACCGCCTGGTCGCGTGCTGGGTCGCGGCGATGCGCCGCCACGACCCCCAGGGCGCGGTCGCGGGCTTCTCGCACGAGGTGGTGGCCGTACTGGACGCCACGGTGGACGCCGCCAGGGTGGCCAAGGACGCCGCCTCCTCCTTCGCCGACGTGCCGCCCGCCACGTTCTCGACCGGCACCTCCCGCCCGTCGCCCGGCGCCGACCTGCTGCCCGAGGCGTACTCGCAGGCTTTGAAGGCGGCCCGCGTCGGCCGCCAGCTCCACGGCCCCGGCGCGGTGGCCCACTTCGACCAGCTGGGCGTTTATCGGCTGCTGTCGCTGGTGAACGACACGGAGGAACTGCACGCGTTCGTCCGCGAGACGCTGGGCCCGCTGGCCCTGGACGACGACGCCGAGAACTCCGACCTGCGCAGAACCCTGCAGGTGCTCCTGGAGACCAACCTCAACGTGGCGGAGACGGCCAGGCGGCTGCACTTCCACTACAACACGCTGCGCTACCGCATCGGCAAGCTGGAGCGCCTGCTCGGCAACTTCACCGACGACCCCCACCTGCGCCTCAACCTGACCCTGGCCCTGCACGTGTTGCGCATGCGGGGCATCTAGGCTGAGTGGTCGTGGACTTCGAACTGCGCTCCGACTTCATCCCGCTGTGTGACCTGCTGAAGTACTGCGGGGTCACGGAGACGGGCGGCATGGCCAAACACCTGATCGCCGAGGGGATGGTGTCGGTGGATGGGGAAGTGGAGCTCCGGAAGACGTGCAAGATCCGGACGGGGCAGGTGGTGACGGGGGAGGGGTTCTCGATCCGGGTGCACTGAGGTTTGGCGGGCCTACCTGGCCGCGCTGAAGCGAGCGGGCCCGGTGGTGCCACCTACCACCGGCCGCCGCACTGGAACTGAGCGCTCACCGGAACCACCTGAAGGTAGTGCGCGACCACTCCTCTGGTCAGGAAAGCGAATTTGGCAGATCATGCCCGTGTACGAGCACGCCTGCGGGCCTAATGTGCCCGCAACGGCAGCACGAATCTGGAGCGGGATGCGGAAGGAGCCTGCGGGGCGGCACTGGAAGCGGCAGCCCGGGTGAAGAGGGGCTCACATGGTTTTCGGTTGGACCAAACACGGCGACGGCAAGCATCTGGCTCCCGGAGAGGTCGTCAAGCCCGACGAGCGGCTGACCTGGCCGCGCATGATCGGGTTCGGCGCGCAGCATGTGATCGCGATGTTCGGCGCGACGTTCGTGTTCCCGCTGGTGATGGGGCTGAGCCCCAATGTCGCGATCATGATGTCCGGCGTGGCCACGATCATGTTCCTGCTGATCGTGAAGGGCAAGATCCCCAGCTACCTGGGCACCAGCGCGTCGTTCGTGGGCGGTGTGCTGGCCATCAGGGCGGTGTTCGGCGGTGACACCCCCGGCGCCGATGCCATCGTGACCGGCGCGATCCTCATCGTCGGGTTCGTGCTCGCGCTGGTCGGGCTGGCCGTGCACTTCCTCGGGGTACAGATCATCCACCGGATCTTCCCGCCGATCGTGACCGGCGCGGTGGTCATGCTGATCGGGTTCGGGCTGGCCTACGTGGTGGCGGACGTCTACTGGCCCAAGGATCAGTGGATGGCGCTGATCACGATGCTGGTGACGTTCGTGATCGTGGTGGCGTTCAAGGGCTTCATCGGGCGCATCGGCATCCTGCTCGGCCTGATCGTCGGCTACGCGCTGTCCTGGGTGGCCGACCAGCTGTTCGGCCAGGTCCCGGCCTACACCGACGGCGCGCTCAAGATCGCCCCGCATCTGCGTGTCGACTTCTCCAAGCTGGAGGCGGCGCCATGGTTCGGCCTGCCGCCGTTTCATCTGCCAGACTTCAAGTTCTCGGCCGTGCTGCTCGTGCTGCCCGCGGTGATCGCGCTGATCGCGGAGAACATCGGTCACGTCAAGGCCGTGGGAGAGATGACGCGCACCGACGTCGATCCCTACATCGGCCGCGCCATCGCCGCCGACGGCCTGGCCACCGTGGTGACCAGCGCCGTCGGCGGCTCGCCCACCACCACCTACGCCGAGAACATCGGCGTCATGGCCGCCACCAAGGTCTACTCCACCGCCGCCTACTACATCGCCGCACTCATCGCCATCCTGTTCGGGCTGAGCCCGAAGTTCGGCGCGCTGGTCTCCGCGACTCCGGAAGGCGTTCTGGGCGGCGTGACGGTCATCCTGTACGGCATGATCGGCCTGCTCGGCGCCAAGATCTGGATCGAGAACCGGGTGAACTTCGCCGACCCGGTCAACATGGTCCCCATCGGCGCGGGCATCATCCTGGCGATCGGACCGGTGAAGCAATTGATCAGCGGCGACTTCCGGCTGGAGGGCATCGCGTTCGGCACGATCGTCGTGGTGGGCGGCTACCACCTGCTGCGCGTCATCGCCGGGCGGCCCGCCGACACAGCCGCCGCGGGGAGAGAGGCCGGGTGAAGCCGCCGCCCTTCGAACACCACGCGCCGCGCGACCTCGGCGAGGCCCTGGACGTCCTCGCCCAAGTGGGTCCGCGCGGCAAGGTGCTCGCGGGCGGCCAGAGCCTGATCCCCATGCTCAACATGCGGCTGGCGGCGCCCGAGCACCTGGTCGACATCAACCGCGTCGAGTCGCTGGCCAGCCTCGACCTCGCCGCCGAAGGCGTCACCGTGGGCGCGCTGGCCAGGCACGCCCAGGTGGAGCGGCTGGCCGGACATCCGCTGCTGCGGCAGGCGCTCCGGCTGGTCGCCCACCCGGTGATCCGCAACAGGGGCACGGTGGTGGGCAGCCTGGTGCACGCCGACCCGGCCGCCGAGCTGCCCGCCGTGCTGGCCCTGCTCGGCGGGTCGGTACGGCTGTCCCGGCTGGACGCCGCCGAGGGCGTGGTGAGCCGGGAGGTGACGGCCGCCGACTTCTTCGTCGGGCCGATGGAGTCGGCCGTCCAGCCGGGCGAACTCGCCGTTTCCGCATATTTCCCGATGCCGCCGGAACGGTCGGGTACGGCGTTCCGCGAGGTGGCCAGGAGGCACGGCGACTACGCCCTGGCCGGGGTGTGCGCGCTGGTCACGCTGGACGACGACCTGCGCGTCACCGCCGCCCGGGTGGCCTGCGTCAGCGTCGGCCCCGTGCCGGTGGTCGTGGACGTGGGCGGGCTGTGCGAGCGCCGTCCCCCCTCCAGCGTCGACTGGGCGGGCGTGGCGCGGGCCGTACGGGAGGCGACCGAGCCGGACGACGACATCCACGCGAGCGCCGCGTACCGGCTGCATCTGGTCGGCGTCCTCGCCGAGCAGGCGCTGAAGGACGCCGCCCGTGAGGCGGCGCTCAAGGACGTGGCCCGTGAGGTGGCGGGACCGTGGGGTAGCAGCCCAGCAGGTACGTGAGGGAGGCCGGATTGGAGCGCGAGCGCGAGATCACGCTGGTGGTGAACGGAGCCGCGCGGCGGGTGCGGGTGCCGGGACGGCGGCTGCTGTCCGACTGCCTGCGCCACGACCTCGGGCTGACCGGCACGCACGTGGGGTGCGAGCACGGCGTGTGCGGCTGCTGCACGGTGCTGCTGGACGGCGAGCCGGTGCGCTCGTGCCTGACGTTCGCGGTGACCGTCGACGGCAGCGAGATCACCACGGTGGAGGGGCTGGCCGGGCCGGAGGGGATGTCGGCGGTGCAGCGGGCGTTCGCGGAGTGCCACGGGCTGCAGTGCGGCTTCTGCACACCGGGCTTCCTGTGTACGGTGACCGCGCTGCTGCGTGACAACCCGGCGCCCACCGACGAGGAGGTGGTCGACGGCATCTCCGGCAACCTGTGCCGCTGCACCGGCTACCAGAACATCGTGAAGGCCGTCCACCGGGCGGCGGAGCTGATCGCCGAGGAGACCTAGGGATGACCACCAGGCTGTTCGGGGAGCCGGTCCAGCGCCGGGAGGACCCCAGGCTGCTCACCGGCGGGGGCCGCTACCTCGACGACCTGGGCTCCGGCGCGCTGGCCGCGGCGTTCGTCCGCTCGCCGCACGCCCACGCCCGCGTCCGCGACGTCGACGTGAGCGCCGCGCTCGACGTGGACGGCCTGGTCGCCATCTACACCTGGGAGGACCTGCCCGAGCGCGTGGGCCGTCCCCTGCCCCTGCTGATCCCGCATCCCGCCCTCACTCACGGCCGCACCGCCTACCCCCTGGCCAGGGACGTCGTCCGGCACGTGGGCGAGCCCGTGGTGATGGTCGTGGCCAGGGACCGCTACCTCGCCGAGGACGCCTGCGCGCTCATCGAGGTCGACTACGAGCCGCTCAAGCCGGTCGTGGGCATCGAGGAGGCGGTTCAGGGCGCGCAGCTCGTGCACGAGGACGTACCTGGCAATGTGGGCGCCCATCTGGTGCAGGAGGTGCCGAACCAGGCGGGCCGGAGCGCCCGCGAGGCCATCGAGGCGTCGCCGCACACGCTGAGCTTCCGGCTCGACATCGAGCGCAGCGCCAGCATGCCGCTGGAGGGCCGCGGCGTGTACGCCCGCTGGGACGGCTCCGACCTGCGCGTCTACACCAGCACCCAGACCTCGACCAGCGTCCGCATGGCCGTCGCCGCGGCCCTGGGCCTGCCATTGCCGCACGTCGAGGTGATCGCGCCCGACGTGGGCGGCGGGTTCGGGGTGAAGATCGTGCACCCGTGGCCGGAGGAGATCCTGGTGCCGTGGGCGGCGATGCGGCTCGGCCAGGAGGTCAAGTGGACCGAGGACCGGCGCGAGCACTTCATCTCCTCCGCCCACGAGCGGGGTCAGGTGCAGCACGTCAGGGTCGGTTTCGACGACGACGGGGTGGTTCAAGGGTTGGATGTGACGATCCTGCACGATCACGGCGCCT
Organism: Nonomuraea sp. NPDC049129; assembly: GCF_040648495.1. NCBI lineage: Bacteria > Bacillati > Actinomycetota > Actinomycetes > Streptosporangiales > Streptosporangiaceae > Nonomuraea > Nonomuraea sp. NPDC049129. Next base: position 513,604 of record NZ_JBEZDU010000002.1, read on the forward strand.
ACACGCCGTACGGGATCATCGTCCCGATCATCACCTCGACGCAGCTGCTCGGGCCGTACCGGATCGGGGCCTACCGGGTCGAGTTCTCCGCCGTTTACACCAACACCGTGCAGGTCACCCCGTACCGGGGGGCGGGGCGGCCGCAGGCCGTGTTCTGCATGGAGCGGACGATGGACAAGATCGCCCGCTACCTGGGCAAGGACCGCACCGAGGTGCGCGCGGCGAACTTCATCCGCCCCGACGAGTTCCCCTACGACCAGGGCCTGATCTTCCAGGACGGACGCCCGCTGATCTACGACAGCGGCGACTACCCCGAGATGCTCCGCATGCTCAAGGAGCTCATCGGCTGGGACGACTTCGAACCCGGCCGGCACCGGGGCATCGGCATCGGCTGCTACGTCGAGGGCACCGGCGTCGGCCCGTACGAGGGCGGCCACGTCCAGATCACCTCCGACGGCCGCGTACACGTCTCCACCGGGCTCACCTCGCAGGGACAGGGCCACGAGACCGTGTTCGCCCAGATCGCCGCCACCGAGCTGGGCGTGCCCATCGAGCGGATCTCGGTCGTCACCGGCGACACGCGCAGGTTCGGGTACGCGGTCGGCACCTTCGCCTCCCGCGCGGCCGTGGTCAGCGGCAACGCCATCGCCCTGGCCTGCCGCAAGGTGCGGGAGAAGGCGCTGCGCATCGCCGCCGACGCGCTGGAGGCCGACCCGGCCGACCTGGAGATCGCCGACGGCCTGGTACACGTTGTGGGCGCCCCGACCGCCTCGATCCCGCTGTCCACGGTCGCGGTCCTGGCCAACCCGCTGCGGTACGCCTTCGACGAGGAGGCGGCCAAGGCGACCCAGTTCTCCGGCGTCTCCTCGCCCGACAAACCGCCGGTGGCCGAGGGCGACGAGCCGGGGCTGGAGGGCCGTGACTACTACTCGCCGATCAGGTCCACGTTCGCGGCCGGGATGCACGCCGCCATCGTCGAGACCGACCCGCTGACCGCCGAGATCAAGGTCCTGCGGTACGCGGTCGTGCACGACTGCGGCCGGCTGATCAACCCGATGATCGTGGAGGGACAGATCCACGGGGGAGTGGCCCAGGGCATCGGTGGCGCCCTGTACGAACGGATGGTGTACGACGGGCACGGGCAGCTGCTCAACGCCTCGTTCATGGACTTCCTCATGCCGTACGTCACGGAGATCCCGCGCATCGAGACCGCCCACCTGGAGACGCCGTCGCCGCTCAACCCGCTCGGCATCAAGGGGGCGGGAGAGGCCGGGGTGATCCCGGTCTCGGCGGTGATCGCGGGGGCGATCGAGGACGCGGAGGGCATCGAGATCGACCGCATGCCGATCTCGCCGTCCGAGCTGTTCGACCTCAGGAACCTCGCCGGACAGGACGCCGAGCCGGGCACTTAGCCGGGCTTCCTGCGGCGTGCTTCCTGCGGCGTGCTTCCGGCGGCGGCGTGCTTCCGGTGGCGGCGTGCTTCCGGTGGCGGCGTGCGAGGATCGGCGCCGTGACGATCCATGACGAACTGCGCGCACCCGGCGCGGGGCTGACCACGTTCCCCAGCTCCGACCCCGCCGAGCTCGGCGAGGTCCGGCTGATCGACCTGGCCTGGAACGAGCTCACCGAGCTCCCCGCATGGCTGGGCGGCCTGACGTCGCTGGCCGAGCTCCGGCTCGACGGCAACCGCCTGCGCTCGCTGCCGGACCTGACGGGACTCACCGCGCTGCGGGCGCTGCACCTCGATGGCAACCTGCTGACCGAGGTGCCCGGCTGCCCGCCGTACCTGGAGACCCTGTACCTGTACGGCAACGCCATCGAGACGCTGCCCGAGCGGCTCGGCGGCGGGCTGCGGCACCTGGCGGCGGGCGGCAACCGGCTGACCGGCGTGCCCGACGCGCTGTGGAAGCTGACCCGGCTCGAATCGCTCAACCTGGCCGAGAACGCACTCACCGAGGTGCCCGCGGCGATCGGCGGGCTGACCGGGCTGCGCATGCTCGATCTCGGGCACAACGACCTCGCCACGATCCCGCCGGAGATCGGCGACCTGGGCCTGACCGACTACCTCTACCTGAGCGACAACCGGTTCACCGAGGTGCCCGCCGCGATCGGCCGGCTCGACCGGCTCGCCTACCTCAACGTGACCGACAACCGGCTGACCGGCCTGCCCGAGGCGCTCGGCCGCATGGCATCGCTGGTCGAGCTGCGGCTGTACAACAACCGGCTGGAGGCGCTGCCCGGCTCCATCGGCGGGCTGGGCCGGCTGCGCGAGCTGCATCTGCAGGGCAACCGGCTGGCCGCGCTGCCCGACTCGATCGGCGAGCTCGGTGAGCTGCGCGTGCTCGACCTGCGCAACAACCAGCTGCGGGCGCTGCCCGGCGCGGTGGCCGGGCTGGCCCGGCTCACGCACCTGGATCTGCGTAACAACCGGCTCAGGACGCTGCCCGAGAGCCTTGGCGAGCTGCCCGCGCTGGAGAAGCTCGACCTGCGCTGGAACAAGCTCGACGGCGAGCCCGACGCGCTGCGCCGCCTGGTGGAGCGCGGCTGCGTCGTCCTGCGCTGAGATCGCGGTTCTTCGGCCGGGATTGCGGCTCTCGGGCTGAGGTCTCGGGTGAATCTCGGTTTAATCTCGGCCGGAGTGAACCCCACCTACGGGGGTTGCGTATCTCGGCACATGACGACATTTCCACGTCTGGCCGCTACTGCGCTGCTGGTCGGGCTCGTGGCCGGTTGTACGAACGCCAGCGGTTCCGTAGGAGCCGGCCAGAGCGCCGCGATGGCCGGGGGCGAGCCCATCGTGCAGAAGCCCGCCACGGTCGACAACAACGTCTACACCGTCGAGCAACTGGCCGAGAAGGTCGGGTGCAAGCCGAAGATCCAGGTCAACGCCAAGGACATTCGTACGGGCTTCTGCCAGACCGACGAGGGTCAGTTCTTCGTGTCGACGTTCGCCACCCAGGCCGGCAAGGACGCCTGGATGGACACCGCGCCCGAATACAACCCGCACCTGGTCGGCAACCGATGGACCGTGCTGTCCAGCCGCAAGGTGCTTGACGCTTTGAAGGAGCGTCTCCACGGTGAGCTCCATCTCAAGGACCACAGGACCAAACAGATGCAGACTAACGGCTGACGGAGGGCTGGGAAGGCGGTGGGAGTCCTCCCAGCCCCAGCCGTTCAGCCTCGGGCCGCCAGCTTGTACTGGGCCCAGATCTCCAGGGGGGCCGCGACCCTGTCGAGGAACATCAAATCGTCCATCCGGCAGTTACAGGGGTTGTTCTCTCTGGTGTTCTGCGGATAGCTACCTCCGATCTTGATGCCTCTGGGGTCGGTGGCCGAGGTGAGATCGGGCTCCGGCGCCCCCTCCACGCCCCACGGATCACCCGTGAGCGTGTAGAAGCCGTCGAGCGGGCGGCCGTTCTTGTAGAGCTTCATCGCGGCGTTGTCGTAGTCGAACGTGGCCGCCAGGAAGACCCATTCATCCTGGGGAAGCACGCTCTGCCACGGCTCGCTCGCGGCGAAGGTCTGGGAACTGCTGCCGTCGACTCGCCTGCCCAGCGCGACCACGCGCAGCTCCCCGTTGACCGTGATGAGTTCGAGCAGCGCTCTGACGTCATGGCCCTGGGAGTTGCCGGTGAGCACCCCGGCCAGCCCGATCGCTCCGTAGCGGTCGGCCGGGTCCGCGGTGTTGGAGTTGAGGCTGGGGTTCTCGCCGGTCATCTTGAACCAGCCCATGACGGTGGCGCCCTTGACGGCGTTGAAGGCGTGGAGGGTGGGCACTCCGGTCTCGGAGTAGATCCCGGCCTTCCAGTCGTCGTTGCCCATCGTGGCGGGGTTCACCTGCTGGAGCTGGATCGAGTGGCGGCTGCCCCGATGCGCGCCGTCGTCGTTGCGCATGGCGGCACCGCCGTTGATCAGCGTGATGTCCGTGCCCGATCTGCCCTGGTCGCGCTCCAGCGCGGGGTTTCCGGGGACCGGGTGTTCGAAGTCGTAGGCGGCGATGAGGTTGTGGCGCAGCGTGGGCAGTACGCCGGGCCGGTCGTGGGCGGCGGCCGGGGTGGCGAGCGTCGCCGTCAGGACGAGAGCCACCACCGGGGCCAGATAGCGGTGCCTCATGGCGTCGCCGTCATGCAGGCGCCGGTGACCTTCCAGATCTTGCCGTTGGCCTTGGACAGCAGGTAGAGCTCGCCCGCGCCGTCGCGGCTCAGGCGCAGGTCCACCCGGGCGTCCCCGGCCAGATCCTTCATGGTGACCGTGGCGCCGCTCGCGTTCACGAGCTTGGGCTGGTAGATCGTGGCCCGCGGGCCGCCCTGCCGCATCTGGCTCGCGATGGTGAAGAAGACGCGGCCGTCGACGATGTCGCCGAACAGGTATTTGCCGTACAGCAGCGGCAGCCGCGTGCCGCGATAGACGAACCCACCGGCCACCGCGTGACCGCTGTCGGCCGTGCAGGAGTGGCCGGGCGGCGGGTCGTGGTCGTAGGCCGCGACCGGGTAGGTGTAGCCGAACGACGCGTCGTTGTCGGGCAGCGTGTACAGATGGCAGCGGTCGGCCTTGTTGAACACGAAGGAGCCCTCGCGCTCGCTCCAGCCCAGGTTGTCACCGGCCTTGACCTCGTAAATGGCCTCGATGGCGTGCTCGCCGATGTGGCCGAGGAACAGCCGGTTGCCCTGCGGGTCCCAGCTGAAGCGGTGCGGGTCGCGCATGCCGTACGCGTAGATCTCGCCGATCGCGCCGGCCTTGGTGACGAACGGGTTCTTGGCCGGGATGCCGTACTTGCCGTTGGCGGCGTTCGTGCCCAGGGGGTCGATGCGCAGCACCTTGCCCTGCGGGATGGCCAGGTTCTGCGGGTCGTCGCTCGACGAGCCCCGGCCGCCGTCGCCCGAGGCGACGTAGAGCAGGCCGTAGTCGGCGTCGCGGCGACGCGCGTACGGGTTGAAGTCGATCTGCTGGATGCCGTGGACCTGGCCGTTGAAACCGAGCCTGAGCACCTCTCTGTGGGTGCCGCTGAAGGTGTCGGCCTTCGGGTTCGTGGCCGTCCACTCGGTGATCACGCCGTGGAACTTGGTGTCGGGCTGAGGCGTCAGGTCCGGCGTCTTGGTGGTGAGGGCCGCGCCCCACTCGGTGTGTACGGTGTAGAACTTGCCGTTACGGGCGAAGTCCGGATGGAAGGCGACGTACCCGAACCCGGATCCCAGACCGCGGCCGGAGAGGAAGTCCGGCGCGAACGTGGCACCGACGTCGAGGTATTCCTGCGGCTGGCCGTTCTTCAGCAGGTACAGCTTGCCGTTGAGGTCGTTGACGAACTGGCGCCGCGACCCGTCGGGGATCTCGCCGATGTTGTTGATCCTGGCCCAGCGCATCAGCCGTTGGTCGGTGGGCGTGGGGACCGGTTCGGTCTTGGGGAAGGTCGCGTACTCGGTCAGCGTCAGCGTGAGACCGGACGCGGTGGGATTCTCCGGAATGGGGTCGTCGATCGGGGTCGAGTCCATCGCGGCCGCCGGCGGCGCCCAGAGCGCGGTCGCCAGCAGTGCGGCTAAGAGGTACCGGAGGGGGGATTTCGGCATTCCTGTGCACCACCTGAGGGGTTGTTGGAAAGCGCTTACCGGGGACGGTAAAGGGAGAAGTGAGAGCAGTCAAGAAGGGTGACGTCAGGGGTTCTGGGTGCTCGGCGCAGGCGGTCAGGGCTGGGAGCGGTCGGCGCAGGCCGGTGTGCCGGTGACGGTCAGGTTGCGCACCCGCCCGATGTTGTCGAACGAGCCGAAGCCGACACGGCCCGAGGGGAACGTCCGGTCCGTGGCCGTGATCAGCGGTGTCGTCGAGCCGTCCATGAAGACCGAGATGCGGCCGGTGTCCGCGCAGTAGCGGACGCGGACCTTGTGCCACGCCTCATCGGTGACCGCGGGCGGGGCGCCGACCTGGCCGTTCCACTGGTCGTCGATGCGCAGGCGATCGGCGTTGTTCACCACGAAGATCCCGTTGTGGGGATAGATGGTGTTGTCCTGCGACAGGTGGGCGTAGTTGAACTGCAGATCGGAGCGGTAGCCGAACACGATGATCACGTCACGGTTGCTGACGCTGGTCGGGGTGTCGAGCCGTACCTCGGCGTCGATCTGCACCGATCCGAAGACCGGGCCCTTGGTCAGCACGGCGTACTCGAAGGGGCGGCGCGGGCCGGGGCGCGCTTCCCCGGCTTCGGCGAGGATCACCTGGTCGCCGGGGAACTGCCACTTGGCTGGAGTCACCGGTGCCCAGCTGGTGGCGGCGTTGGTCTTGCGGACGACCGTGCGGCCCAACGTACAGTCGGGAGCTTGTGCCGCCTGGTCGGCGGCGGTGGCGTGGGCGGTGGGCGCGATGAACTGGGCCAGGACCAGCACCAGTGCGAGCGCGCACAAGCGGACGAATGTGGGCATCGGAATCCTCTCAGTGGGGGGAGGGGGCGGATCCGAGCGGTCAATCGTTGTGCGTGGCGGCCCCCAGCAGGTCGCGGATGTGGCTGGTCGCGGCGGCGAAGGCGGGCTGGGACATGGTCGCCGCGTAGTCACGTACCCGTGGCAGCGCCACGTCGATGACCTCGGCGATCGTGCCGGGCCGCGGTGTCATGACGATCACCCGGTTGCCCAGGTAGACCGCCTCGGCGATGGAGTGCGTGACGAGCAGGACCGTGGTCTCGGTCTCGTGCCAGATGCGGTGCAGCTCGATGTTCATCTGCTCGCGGGTCAGGGCGTCCAGTGCGCCGAACGGCTCGTCCATGAGCAGCACCGGCGGCCGGTGCAGCAGCGCGCGGCAGAGCGCCACCCGCTGCTGCATCCCGCCGGACAGCTCATGCGGCAACGCGTCCTCGAAGCCCGTCAGCCCGGTCATCTCGATCAGCTCGTCGGCCCTGGCGGCGGCCTCCTTCTGCGGCATGTCGCGCATCTCGGCCTGGAGCAGGATGTTCTTGCGCGCCGAACGCCACTCCAGCAGGGCGGCGCGCTGGAAGACGTACCCGACGTCGTGGCGCGGGCCGCCGACCGTGCCGCCGAGCAGCCGCACCGCGCCCGCCGACGGCTTGAGCAGCCCGGAGACCAGCTTGAGCAGCGTCGACTTGCCGCATCCCGACGGGCCCACGATGGACACGAACTCGCCGGGGCGGACGTCCATCGACACGTTCTCCAGCGCGACCACGTCGCGCTTCTTCGATCGGAACCGCACCGCCACCTTGTCGATCTCGACGGCGGGTGCCTGTTGCGTCACGGTCATCCCTTCGGCGCCACGCTGGCGTCCCAGTAGGCGCTGGGCGCCTGCGGGTTGGAGACCATCCCGGCCTTGGCGAAGGTGTCGATCGTCTTCTGCCAGTCGGCCTCGGTGTTGACGCCCGGCGCCTGTCCCTGGGTGGCGTCGGTGTGCAGCAGCGTGGTCGTGGTCTTGAACTGGTCGAGCAGTACCTGAGCCGGCGGCAGCTGCTCCGAGGCGCCCTTCATGGCGTCCACCGCGGCCTGCTGGTCCTTCTCCGCCGCCGCCCACGCCTCGCTGGTGGCCGCGACCATCCGCTTGACCAGGTCGGCCTTGCTCTGCAGGAAGGAGGAGGAGGTGAGCAGGCCGTTGCTGTAGTAGTTCAGGCCGAACTCGGAGAAGCGCAGGTACGCGACCGGCTTGCCGGCCTTGTTCTGCATCGTCGGGCCCTGGTCGGAGGCGTAGCCGAGCAGCGCGTCCGTCTGCCCCGACATGACGGCCGCGATCTTGCCGGCCGGGTCGGTGTTCTGCAGCTTGACGTCGGCGTCGCTCATCCCGTTGGCCTTGAGGAACACCGGGAAGGTCTTGGTGAGCGCGTCACCGGCCGTCGAGGCGATCGTCTTGCCCTTCAGGTCGGCCGGCTTGGTGATGTTCTTCTCCTGGAAGAACTGCACCGAGGCCGGGGTCGTCTGCAGGAAGACGCCCAGGCTCTTCACGGGCACGCCCGAGCTCACTCCGCCGAGCAGCGCGGGGGTGTCGGCCCAGCCGAAGTCCGTCTGGCCGGCGCCGGTGGCCTGGACGGTCTTCTGCGAGCCCTGCCCGGCCTGGATCGTCAGGTCGATGCCGTGTTTTTCGAAGATGCCCTTCGTCTTGCCGTAGTAGAAGGGCGCGTGCTCGCCGTACGGATACCAGTTGAGGGTGAGCGTGGCCTTGTCGAGCTGCTTGCCCGACGAACTGGTGGTCTTCTCGCCGCCGCCGGAGCCGCACGCGGTGGCGAACAGGAGCAGAGCCGGGGCTATGACGGCGATCAGCGTGCGTGTCTTCATGGCGTCCTCAGGGGGTGAGGTCTTCGGCGGGGTCGTTCCTTAGTACGTGACGGTGACGGCGTCGCCGCGGCGGCTGGCGTGCCAGGGCAGCAGCAGCCGCTCGGCGAACTCGACGGCGACGAAGAGCACGACGCCGAGCAGGGACATGACGAGGAGTCCCGCGAAGAGCATGGGTGTGTCGATGTTGCCGTTGGCCTGCAGGATGACCGAGCCGAGCCCGTCGTTGCCGCCGACGAACTCGCCCACGACCGCCCCGGTGACGGCGAGCGTCACGGCGACCTTCAACCCGGAGAACAGGAACGGCAGGGAGGCGGGAAACCTGATCTTGGCGAAGGTCTTCGCCGGGCTCGCTCCCATGGTCGAAGCCAGCTGGAGCATCTCCGGATCCACCGACTTCAGGCCGGTGACCATGGAGATGACGACGGGGAAGAACGCGATCAGCACGGCGACCACGATCCTGGGCGTCAGCCCGAACCCGAGCCAGACCACGAACAGCGGGGCGATCGCGATCTTCGGGACGACCTGCGCGAACAGCAGCAGCGGATAGAGGGTCTTCTCGACCTCCGCCGAGGCCACCATGAGCACCGCCGCGGCGACGCCGACGACGACGGCGATCGCGAAGCCGAGCACCGTCTCGTAGCCGGTCACCAAGGTGTGGTGGGCGAGGTAGCCGGCCTTGTCGGCCATCACCTGGAGGGTGACTCCGGGCGAGGGCACGAGGAACCTGGGCACGATCTCGAACTCGGTGATCGCCCACCAGATCGCGTAGCAGGCGGCGAGCAGGGCGAACGGCCGCCAGGACCGGTCCGCCAGTTCCACGACGCGGTCGCGCGAGCTCGGACTCTCGCGCCGCACGATTCCATCAGCGGTCTGTACCACGATCGAAGGTATCCCTCCATCGCGTGCCATCAGGCCAAATGCGAGAAAGCGCTATCTGAAAGCGCTTTCCTGCGGTACGCTAACCCGGCATGGTCCAGGGGTCAATGGTCGTTAACTTCCTGTTACAGGAGGGCGAGTGGCCGATCGCGTTCACGTCACTCTCCGGGATGTGGCCATGGCCGCCGGAGTCTCCCTAGCCACCGCCTCACGTGTCCTCAACGGCACCGCCAAGGTCCGCGAAGACCTGCGCGACCGGGTCGAGGCCGCCGCCTCCGAGCTCGCGTACACGCCGAACGCCCACGCCCAGGCCCTCGTCCGGGCCTCCAACGAGACCGTCGGCGTCATCTGCCACGACGTCAGCGACCCCTATTTCTCCGGCATCGCCAGGGGAGTCATGCGCGCCGCCGCGCAGCGCGACCTGCTGGTGATGCTGGCCAGCACGTTCCGCGACAGCACGCGCGAGGTGGCCTACGTGTCCATGCTGCGCGCCCAGCGGGCCCGCGCGATCCTGCTGATCGGCTCCGGCTTCGAGGACCGCGGCTGGGAACGGGCCATGGACGTCGAACTACGCCCCTACCTGAACGCCGGCGGCCGGGTCGCCGTGGTCAGCCGGCACCGCAGCCTGCGCGTCGACACCGTACTTCCGGAGAACCGCGAGGGCGCCGCCGCCCTGGCCCGCGCACTGCTCGCCCTCGGCCACCGCCGCTTCGCCATCCTGTCGGGCCCGCCCGGCCTCAGCACCGTCGTGGACCGGGTCAGCGGCTTCCGCGACGCCCTGGCGGCGGCCGGAGTGACGGTCGACCAGATCGAGGAGGGCCCTTTCAACCGCGAAGGCGGCTACGCCGGGGCCTCCGCCCTCCTGGACCGAGGTCTCGACGCCACCTGCCTGTTCGCCGCCACGGACGTGATGGCGGTGGGAGCGCTGGCCGCCTTGCGGGAACGCGGGCTGCGGGTGCCGGAGGACGTGTCGCTGGCGGGCTTCGACGACATCCCGGTGGTACGGGACCTGACACCACCGCTGACGACGGTGTCGCTGCCGTTGGAGGAGATGGGGGAGCGGGTGATCGCTCTGGCCCTGCGGGACGGGAGCCGGGGACGACGACGAATCGAACGGGTGCCGGGCACGGTCATCTTGCGCGCCAGCACCATCGGGCCGCCCTAAAGGGCGTTCTTCCTGCCCACCCGCCCACAAAGCGGCATGCCAGGGATCATTCGCAAGGGCTTCGGACACGCGATGATCGGCCACTTCGAGGAGGACGTGCGGGGCCGTGGCGGCGAGCAGACCATCGCCGGACGGCGGCTGGAGACGGTGCCGGCCAGCACGGCGGCCGCCGCCGAGCTAGGGGTGACGCCAGGCACGACCATCGTCGAGATCGAACGCCTGCGGATGGTGAACACGGAGCCGTGGGCGCTGACCATCACGCGGCTGCCGTTGTCCGTCGGCAAGCTCGCGACCTCAGCCGATTCCTCGTCAACGTCTACCGCCATCCCCCCCGCCGAATGATCGCTACCGCCTTCCGGGGCGGAAGCCCCAGGAGTACGGCTTCCGCTTGGATGCCTAGCGGGTGCGGTGTCCAGCGGGTGGTGGCGCAGCACGGCGACCGCCCCGCCCACGATCGCCGGGACGCCCACCAGGCCGAGGAAACGCATAAGGATCAGGTGGTCTCCCACTACGACCTCGCGTACCACGTACCGCACAGCAGCCTGATCGTCCGGCGAACGCCCAGCTCAGCAGCAGTATTCGCGTTTTGGAACCGCACAAGCCGTGCGCTCCGGGCTCACTGCCATTCGATGACCTCGTCCATCTGGACGCTGCTCTGCTCGCGGTGATAGCTGCTGATGTCCTCGATGTGCTGCTGCATGAGGGTACGGGCCAGCGTGCCGTGGCCGCCGACGATCGCCTTGGCCAGGCGCCGGTGGCTGGTGGCGATGAGGTCGCGGATCGCTCTGGGATCCTCGTTCACCGCGACATGGTGCGTGACGACCTGCCCCATGGTCTGCAACGTCAATTCCAGGACGCGGTTGCGGGCCAGCGAGGCGATGGTGGCATGGAAGGACGAGTGCTGCGCCACGAAGTCCTCAACCCCTGCCTGCTCGTCGTCGGCACAGTCGTCGGAGCCGAGGAAGGGCGCCATCGCGGCCAACCGCGCGTCGCGCAGGGGGTGGCGCGCCGCGCGCGCGGCCAGCTCGCACTCGGCGAACACCCATGCCTCGAACAGCTCCTCGTACGTGGCGCCGGCCATCTGGTAGTAGAGCGTCGCGGTGCGGCCCAGGTTGGCCGGGTCCACCATGCCGACCACGGGGCCGCCGCCGGGCCCCCGGCGGATGGAGATGAGCCCTTGGACCTCCAGCAGGCGCAGGCCCTCCCGCAGCGACTCGCGGCTGACGCCGTACTCGGCCAGCATGGCCGCCTCGGCCGGCAACGCGTCACCGGGTTGCCGTCCGGATGCGATGATGTCGCGTACGAGATCGCGGGCCATGCTCTCGGACGTCTTGAGAACACGCATCAGGCCGTCGCCACGTCCGATCGCGACGCGGCTCATGGCGGGGGTCTCAGCGCTGTCACGCCTGATGGACATGACGTCAAGGCTACCGTTGAGGAAGACTCGGGGATCAGAACCGGATGACGTCCCGGATGCCGTGCCAGGCGCGCTCGTCCTCGTAGGCCTGGCCGATCTCGTCCATCGTGCCGACCAGCGCCACGGCGCCGTCGTCGCACAGGGTCAAGGCCGCGCACGTCTTCACGTCCATCTCCTCCTCTCCCTCACGCGACACAGGCGTGGACCGGGCCGGACTGTTGTTTCGAGCATGTACCGAACCATAATCCTCATGAGAAATAACGACAAGGATTCTGGTACTTGCGGTTAATCCTCATGACATTTATGGTCCGAGGCATGCCCCGGTGCGACGTGCCGCTCCGGCCGCCACTCCCCGTAGACCCGTTTCGACCACCCCCAATTGATCACTACGACGGGTAGCCACATGTACGGCACCAAGACCCTGACGCTCCTCGCCACAGGCGTGCTCGCGACCGCTCTGGCGGCGTGCGGGACGATTTCGGAGCCGGCCTCGCAGAAGGTCGCCTTCGTCCAGTGCGCGGACCCGAGCTGCGCCATCCTGGCCGGATACCTCGACGAGGCCGTCAAGGCCCGAGGCTGGGAACTGGTCACGGTGAGCGCCACGGCCACGGACCCGGGCGCCGCCGTCCAGCAGGCGATCGACGCCGGCGTGGACTACCTGGTCACCACGCCGGAGGCGGCGAAGGAGATCGAGGGAGAGAAGGACGGTTGGCCCGGCCTCGCCGGGTTCACGGACACGTTCAAGAACTGTGGGGCGTCTAGGTGAGCGGCCCCGCACTGGATCTTCACACGGTCTCGAAGACGTTCGCCGGCCAGGTCGTGCTCGACCGGCGGTCGCGGCGCACGAGGCGGGCATCCGCTTCGTCCACCAGGACCTGGCGGACCGCACCGGGGTGGCCGTCTCAGGCGGTGACGGCGCCCCGCAGGAGGCGCCGCACACCCCGATCGGCGCGACCCTGGGCCGCTACAGCGCGGTGTTCCTGTTCGCGTACTTCGCCCCGGCGTTCGGCGTCAAGGGCCTGCAGCTGTCGTTCGGGCCGGGCACCTTCTGGATCCAGCCGTTGTTCCAGGGCGCGGCGCTGATGATCGCGGTGGCCCTGGCGAGCAGGCAGATCACTCACACCCGGCGCTGCCGGCGGGCACAGGCACGCCGGACCGGCCCCGACGATGCTTCCGTCACCTGAAAGGAGTGTTGCCGGATGAGCAGCACGTTGACCGACCCCTCTGTCTACCCGATCTCGGCGGACACCGTCCGCGAGCTGTCCCGCCAGCTGTTCGGTCACGTGATCGACGGCGAGGTGGTCCCGTCCGCCGACGGCGCGACCATGCCGGTCGTCGACCCGGCGACAGAACGGCAGGTGGCCATCGCGGCTGCAGGCTCCGCTGCGGACGCCGAACGGGCTGCGCGGTCGGCGCGGGCCGCGTTCGACGACGGCCGGTGGCGTTTCCTCGCGCCGTTGGAGCGGGAGCGGCGGCTGCGCCGCCTGTCCGCCCTGCTCGCGGAGCGGGCCGACGTCTTCACCGAGCTCGACGTGATCGACTCGGGACTGCTGCGGTGGTACGAGAGCTTCATCGTGCAGTTCGCCGTCGACGGCATCGACTACTACGCGGGCTGGCCGACGAAGCTGGAGGGAACGATCCCGTCGGTGCCGTCCGACCTGGTCGTCTACCAGCACCGCGAGCCGATCGGCGTGATCGGCCTCATCACACCGTGGAACGGGCCGACCTCGGTGCTGGCCTTCGTGGCCGCGGTGCTCGCCGCCGGCAACAGCGTCGTGCTGAAGCCCGCCGAGCAGACCCCGATGTCCGCGGTGCTCATGGCCGAGCTGGCGCTGGAGGCGGGCATCCCGCCCGGCGTGTTCAACGTGCTGCAGGGGTCCGGCGAGTCGGCGGGCGCCGCGCTCGTCACGTCACCGTACGTCGACGCCGTCTCCTTCACCGGCTCGGTCGCCACCGGATCGGCGATCCAGGCGGCGGCCGCTGCCCGGGTCAAGCGGGTGGGCCTCGAACTGGGCGGCAAGAGCGCGCTGATCGTCTTCCCGGACGCGGACCTGGAGGCCGCGGCCGCGGCGGCGATGATGGGCGTGTGGGGCGCGTCCGGCCAGGTGTGCACCGCCGGCAGCCGGGTGCTCGTCCACCGCGACGTGCGCGAGGAACTGGTGAGCAGGATCGTCGAGGGCTCGCGCGATCTGCGGATCGGCTCGGGCTTCGCCCCCGGCAGCCAGCTCGGCCCGCTGGTGTCCGCGCAGCAGCTGGAGCGCGTGCGCCGTTACGTCGGCTACGGCCTGGAGGACGGCGCCGAGCTCGTGCTCGGCGGCGATCGGCACGGTGACGTCGGCTACTTCCACCAGCCGACCGTCTTCACCTCGGTGCGCAACGACATGCGCATCGCCCAGGAGGAGATCTTCGGGCCGGTGATGTCGGTGCTGGACTTCGGCTCGGAGGAGGAGGCGTACGCGATCGCCAACGACACCGACTACGGCCTGGCGGCCGGCGTCTGGACGAACGACCTCGGCCGGGCCCACCGTGCCGGCCGGGCGCTGCGCGCGGGAACCGTGTGGGTGAACACCTACCAGATGGTCTATCCGACGGTGGCCTACGGCGGCGTGAAGCTGTCCGGGCACGGCCGCAACCTGGGCGCGGCGTCGCTGGACGACCTGACCCAGGTCAAGAGCGTGTGGATGAAGGTCGGCTGACGAACGTGGAGGGAGCGACCATGAGGACCCAGTCAGAGGTGGCGGCGATGCTGGACCGGGTCAAGGTGACCGACGTGCTGTACCGGTACGCCTCGTGCATCGACAGAAGGGACCTCGGCGGGCTGCGTACCACGCTCGCCGACGACCTGCGGGCGCAGTACGGCAACGCGGAACCCATCACCGGCGGCGACGCCGTCGCGCGGTGGATCGACGAGGCCACCCGAGACTGCCTGTGGCAGCACCACCTGCTCAGCGTCTACCACGTGGACGTCACCGGGGACGAGGCGAGCGCGCTCGTCTACCACACCTCACACCAGTGCTTCGCCGCCGCCCCGGACACGGCTCACGTCCTGGTCGGCCGGTACCACAATCGGCTGCGCCGGGAGCCGGACGGCTGGCGGATCAGCAGTCTGGTACTGGAGATCCTGTGGGGCGAGCGGCGCACGGACACGACCGGCTACCTGGCCGCGGTCGGCGGCCGGGGGCCCGAGCTGGGACACCGGGCCCAGGCGGACGCTCCCGCGGCGGCGGGAGCCGGCCACGGGGATGGGCGGCTCTGACATGGCCGGCGGCATGAGGGACCCGCTCGATCTCGCCGGGCTACGGTTGCGCAACCGGCTGGTGGCGGTCGCGCACGGTCTGGCGGACGTGCGCGACGGCGCGCCGACCGAGACCGACGCGGCCTACTGGCGGCGGCTCGCCTCGGGAGGCGCGGCCATGGTCATCACCGGCGGCACGGTCGTGGCCAGGGAGTCGACGCTGCGGCAACGCTACCTCACCGAGGCGTACCGGCCGCCGATCCGCGAGGCGCTGCGGCGCCGCGCCCAGGCCATCACGGGCGAGGGCGCAGTGGCGATCTCCCAACTCCTCCACCTGGGCCGGGAGACCCTCGGCGCCGGCAACCACTTCCACCCCGTGTCCGCGAGCGGCGTACGCTCCCCGCGGGAGCCGACCGCCCCGCGCCCGCTGACCGCGGCCGAGGTGCGGGGCGTGGTGGAGGGGTTCCGCGTCTCGGCGGGCAACTGCGTGGAGGCCGGTTACCACGGCGTCGAGCTGCACGCGGCGCACGGGTACCTGCTCGCCCAGTTCCTGTCGCCGGTCACCAACGACCGCGACGACGCCTACGGAGGGGACGCCGACCGGCGGGCGGCGCTGCTGTGCGAGGTCATCGACGCGGTCCGCGCCGAGATCGGCGGGCGGCCGATCGGGGTGCGCCTGTCGATCGCGAACGGTGCCGAGCCCGAGCTGGAGCTCGACGACCTGCTCGACATCGCCCGGCGTGTGTCCGCCGCGTCCCCGTTCGACTACCTCAACGTCACCACGGGCGTGCGCAACACCTACGTGCCCGGTATGGCCACCACCGGGCCGCCCCTGCTGGAATCGGTCGCCGCGCTGCGCCGGGCGGCCTCCGTCCCGCTGCTGGTGAGCCAGTCGTTCCGGACAGCCGCCGACATCGGGCGGGCGCTGCGGCTGGGCGCGGACCTGGTCGGCATGGCGCGGCCGTTCATAGCCGACCCCGACGTGGCGAACAAGTTGCTGTCCGGCGACGAGCGTGGCATCCGGCCGTGCACCTCCTGCAACGAGGACTGCCGCACGTTCGAGCCGACGGGCCTGTGCGCGGTCAATCCGGAGCTCGCGCCCCCCGGCGAGACCAGCCGGCCCGCGGCGCCGCTCATCCTTCTCCACGGTGACGGCCGTCAAGGAGCACGGGCCGGCGGGTCGGGGCCGGTGGCGGTGGTCGGGGCGGGGCCCGCGGGCATGGAGTGCGCGCTGACGCTGGCCCGGCACGACGTGGCCGTAACGGTGTTCGAGGCGGAGCCGTCAGTCGGCGGGCAGGCGGCGCTGGCGAGCCTCGCGCCGCAGCGCGGCGGCTGGCAGCGGTTCGTCGACTACCAGTACGCACAGCTCACCGACCTTGGCGTGTGCGTACGCCCGGGCGCGGCGCCGTCGGCCGCCGATCTGCGTGAGTTCGACGCCGTGGTGGTGGCCACGGGGGCCGTCGAGGAGGCCCCGGAGCTGCCCGGCGACCTGCCGGTCACGTCCAGCACGGAGTTCCTCGGCGACCCCGGGCTCGCAGCGCCGGGCGGCCGCATCGCCGTGCTCGACGACGGCTTCGGATGGTGGCCCGGGATCGGCGCGGTGCAGGCCGCGATCGAGCGGGAGGCGGCCGAGGTCGTCCTGCTCACTCCCGCAGCGGGCTTCGCCACGGGTGTGTCGGTGGAGAACAGGGTGCAACTGCTGCACAGGCTGAAGGGCGCGCCGCTGCGGGTCATGCCGTTCACGACGGTGACGGCCACCCTGACCGCCGCCATCGAGGTACGCGACGTGCTCAGCGGCAGGGCGCGCCGGATCGAGGCCGACCTGCTGGTCGTCGTCGGCCAACGGATCCCGCGCGCGCCGTGGCCCCTCCCGGCGGACGGACGGACCGGGCGGACCGTGGTGGCGATCGGCGACTGCGTGGTGCCCCGCCGGATGTCGCACGCGGTGGCGGAGGGACGTGCCACCGCCATGACGCTGCTCGCTCGCCCGGTCGCGCGCGCCCGGTGATCTCCCAGCTCAGGAGGGGGACGCCGGACGCGGCGCGCGGGCAAGGCCCGCGCCGGCGCCCACGGCGAGTTGCGGCTCCGCGCGCACCAGGCGCCCCGCCGCCGGGACTTGGTGACGTTCGGACCGGGGACATCACCTCATACAGGTTGCGAGATACAGGTTGCGAGCGGCATCGACGAAGAACACTCATCGCGCCGCCGACCGGCCTCACCCCGGAGCTTCCCCGTACTCCGGACACTTGACCTGAGGTCACCCCTGATCGAATGCGAGCCCCAATAGCCAGGCGCGTGCTGGGAGAGGCCGTAGCGCCTGACGGTCAGCCGGGGCCGGGCTTCCTCCTGCTGCTCGCGGGAGATCCGCCGCTGGGTGAGCCGGTGTTCTTCCTGAGCCTCATCGCTGAGTTCCTGGTCATAGGCGGCTGGTCCTCGGCGCGCAGCCCCGGGGTGTGTTGGGCGATGGCGAGGTCTTCCTCGCGGAGGCGCTCGCAGACGCGAGCAGCTTGCGGGACATGCCGAGGTGAAGCTCGTCGACGAGCTCGGTATGGCGGGGTGGATCGAGCGCTACCTCGCCGGTCCCACCTGTCAATGACGGGGCCGTGATCAGGGAAGCGCGCTGACGGTCAGGCGCAGGTGTAGCCGGACGGCAGGGCGGTGTTGCCGTCGGGCCTGCTCGCTTGGAAGCCGAAGCCGGTGGTGCTGGCTCCCGGCGCGAGCGTGCCGTTGTGGCTGACACTTCTGGCCGTGACGGTCTGGCCGCTGGTGGTGATGGTGGCGTTCCACGAGCCGGTCAGGGTGTGCCCGGCCGGCAGGGTGAAGGTGACGGTCCAGCTGGTGATCGTCGAGGTGCTGGTGTTGGTGATGGTCAGCGGCTGGATCACATACCCGGTCCCCCACTGGGACTGCACGGTCGGGGTGGCCGAGCAGGCACCGGTCGTGCCTCCCTGAGTGGTGATCTGCACAGTGTTGGAGACCGGTGAGACGTTACCAGCGGCATCGCGCGCTCGGACCTGGTAGCGGTAGGTGGTGTTCGCAGTCAGGCCCGTGTCGGTGAACGAGGTCGTGGCCGAGGTGCCGACCTGGGGGAATGTGCCGCCCATCGCGCCGGTAGCGCGCAGGATGTCATAGCCGGTCACACCGGTGTCGTCAGTGGAGGCCGTCCAGGTCAGGCTGGTGCCGGTTGTGCTGGTGCCCGAGGCGGTGAGCCCGGCCGGGGCGGTCGGCGGCGTGGTGTCGGTCGGACTGGTAGTCAAGCCGAAGAACTCGATGGCGTAGAGGGCCATACCGCTCTGCGGAAGAGTGTGCCCGGCGCCCTGGATGCTGTACGCCTCCACCTGCACGGTGCCGGACAGATTGGCGTATCGGCTGCGGTTCCAGTTTGCCTGCGGGGTGTCGGTGCCGGTCGGGGTCTGGCTCAGCCCAAACACATTGGTCCACTGCTCGATCGACTCTCCCAGCAGCGAGTAGGGCACGAGGGTGTCGCTGGTGCCGTGCCACAGCTGCATGCGCGGGCGGGGGCCGGAATATCCCGGGTACGTCTGGCGGACCGCATCGCCCCACTGCTGGGGTGTTCGGTCCATGCTCCCGCCGGTGCACCTGCTGCTTCCGGGCGGGTAGTCGGAGGCGCCGGCGAAGCAGTTGAACGGCACGCCCATGAAGGAGGCCCCTGCCTTGAACAGGTCCGGGTAGACGGCGAGCATGTGCTGGGTCATCATGCCGCCGGACGAGCTTCCAGTGGCGTAGACACGGTTCGGGTCTCC
Source organism: Nonomuraea sp. NPDC049129 (assembly GCF_040648495.1). NCBI lineage: Bacteria > Bacillati > Actinomycetota > Actinomycetes > Streptosporangiales > Streptosporangiaceae > Nonomuraea > Nonomuraea sp. NPDC049129. Next base: position 532,319 of record NZ_JBEZDU010000002.1, read on the forward strand.
CTGATAGGTCCGCTCGACATAGTCGATCATTGAGACGATCGAGACCGGATCGCTGCCGCCGCCGCGCCGCTTGGCCGCGTCCGACCAGGTGTCGAAGCAGTTGCCGAACCCTGCCGACTGGGTGGCGGTCGGGTAGATGACGATGAAGCCATATCGATCCGCCAGCGAGGCGAACTCACTGCCCTGGTAGAAGCCGGGACCGGAGCCGCCGCAGCCATGCATCGCCACCACGATCGCCGGCGAGGCCGGGTGCGAGCCCGGCACATAGACGTGCATCCGCATGTTGCCCGGGTTGTTGCCGAAGCTGGTCACCTCCACCAGGGTGGCGGCGACGGCCGGCGATCCGAGTACCACGGTCATGACGGCAAAGAGCGCCGCGGTGCAGGCACGAGCCAGCACCGTGGTCAATCGTGTCATTCGCGCTCCTCCTCTCCACAGCCGCGGCGCGCCGCGGACCGGTCCGCCGCGTATTGACATCGGTCGCTGGAAAATAGAAGAGCCACAATCCACCGTCAATGCACGCTTGGTGTGCATGTCCGCCGGTTCACCGGGCAGAGAGCTGTTTCCCCTGGTTATCAAGTAACTTGTTATCAAGGTTCTTGATAGCGGTGTGGGAAACTTACATGGGGCCCGTTCTGACGGGGCGCGATATCGTCTCCTGGTGACCGATCCGGGTGTCCCCGCGGCCGCTGCGCCCGACGCACCGCCGCCCCGTGTGAGCTACCTGGTGTTCCGGCTGGAACGCCGCATCCGCGCCTGCCTGGATGAAGCGCTCGCCCGGCACGGCATGACGACCACCGGATACATGGCGCTCAGCGAGCTGCGCCTGCGCGACGCCCCATCCTCGGCCGACCTGGCCCGCATCGCCTTCGTCACCCCGCAGGCGATGAACCTGGTCATCCGCGATCTCGAGCAACGCGGCCTGATCCGCCGCGACCCGCATCCCCGTGGCGGCCGCGCTCTGCGCACCCGCCTTACCCCGAAGGGCCTGAGCACCCTCCGGAGATGTGACCGCTCCCTCGACAGCATCGAAGCCGTCATGCTCGCCGAGATCGACGACCCGGACCGCACGACACTCGCGGAAACGCTCACGCTGTGCGCCCGAGCCCTCCACCCGGACACGCGGGCCGTGACCCCAGCCCCGCACGGGATGAACTGGGAGAACAGCTCCACGTAGGTGTCGGAGATGTAGTGGTAGGCGATTCCGCCGAATCCAGTTGTCAGTCCTCGATATCCCTGGCGGGATGCCCGTTCCGGACTGAAAATCGGGGTGGTTGCCCGCCGACGTCGTAGGTGCTTGACCCGTTGAGGTCGTTTGTTGGTCGGACGCCGGAGCCGCGTCATGGGCCCTTCACTGTGCTTCGAGCACGCGGATGAGATTCGCTCCGTCCTGGCGGCTCTTGCGGGCAGCCTGTGCAGGGTCCTCGCGCGTAATGACGGCAGGAGAAACGACATGCTGGAGGAAATCAAAGACCGCGAGGAGATCATCGGACGGATCGCGGCGCTGGACATCGGCAAGCCTCCGAGCTCGACACCAAGAGGCCGTGTCGTAGCCGTAGACCACCAGCGCGTGTCCCCCGCCTGCCGCCCAGCTGACCCCGGCGTAGAAGGGACGCTCGACGTCGATCTGGCCCTTGAGGGCGGTCCAGCTGATCGAGGTCTCGATGACCTCGCCGGGCCAGTAGAAGCCGCGTCTTTCCAGTGCGTGCTGTACGCGATACGGGTTACCGGCGTCATTGGGCAGACTCCGGTAACCGGATAGTCCTTGGCCAGGTTGCAGAACGCGTAAGGCGACACGTAGTCGCCGTGGTTGGCGGCGATGGTCGCGCCCGCAGCGGCCCAGCACCAGCTCGTCTTCTCCCGGTGCTGCGTCGTGATGTAGAGCACGTGCTGGGTCGACGCGGTTCTCGACGTCGCCGAGGCCGGAGTGACTGAACTGGCCAGGCACAATCCGGCTGCCACGAGCGCCGGAATGGCGCGTGGCAAGTTTCTTGGCATGCGATTCTCCTTTCGGTTCCTGTTGAACGGGGAATTCGGTCGCGTCGGACCCTGCGGAGAAGCTCCTGTCTTCGTCCCGGATGGAGCCCAACCTCCCCGAAATCAGAAGGAAAGCCGCTGAATTTCCGGCTAGAAATCCCGTGTGAGGAGAAATGCCGGGGTAGGTTCGGGAGCGTGCTGAGACGAATCAACTACGACGACCGCCAGCACCTGGTGTACGCCCGTGGCCGAGCGCTGCCTCCCGACGTCGTCGCCGCCTGGATGGCGGAATTCGCCCGGCACGCGCCGTCCCGGCGGCCACTGACGGTCCTGGACCTGGGCAGCGGTACCGGCCGGTTCTCCCCGGCCCTCGCCGACACCTTCGGCGGCCCGGTGTACGGCGTTGAGCCCTCCGTCCGGATGCGTCAGGTAGCGGCGAACATCTCCGCCCACCCGTCGGTCAGCTATCTCGAGGGCGCCGCCGACGAGATCCCGCTGCCCGGCAACGCCTGTGACCTGACCCTGCTCTACCTGGTGATCCACCACATCCAGGACCTACCGGCGGCGGCCGCGGAGATCGCTCGCGTGCTGGCCCCAGATGGCCGGGTGCTCATCCGCAACGCCTTCGCCGATCGGTCGCCCAACCCGCTGTGGCACCGCTGGTTTCCACGCGCCCGGACCATCGAGGAAGAGGCCTTTCCCACCGTCGCCGAAGTGGCGGCGGCCTTCGCCACGGTCAACCTGCGCCCGGTCGCCCTCACCTCGGTTCGGCACCGTCTCGCGGCCGGCCGTGCCGACTACGCCGCGCGACTGCGGCTGCGCGCCAGTTCGATCTTCGACCACATGACGGAGCGGGAAATCACCGAGGGCTTCGCCGCGCTGGACGCCGACCTCGCCACGCGTCCCGACGCCGGCCCCGTCGAGGAAGACTGCGACCTGCTCGTCCTGGCCGGCTGAGATCGCACCGGAAGGCGCCCTCTTCCGGTGCGGCTACCTACCGTCGGATCAAGCCGCTGCCGGGCTGAGGCGAGAACGTGTGCCGTATCGCTTGAGGTTCCAGTGGGTGGAAGGTGCAGAGTCGAGCCATGAGCGATGCGACCGATCTGTACACGATTGGGCAGCTGGCCCAGCGCACCGGGCTGCAGGCGCGCACGATCCGCTTCTGGTCCGACAGTGGCGTTGTCCCACCGGCCCACAGGTCGAGCGGGGGATACCGGCTTTATGACGCGGAGGCGGTCGCACGGCTGGACCTGGTCCGGACCCTTCGCGATCTCGGGCTCAGTCTTGATGCCATCCAGCAGATCGTGGAAAAGCGGGTCGCACTGCGGGAACTTGCGCAGACCCACGTCAAAGCCCTCGACGCGGAGATCCGCACCTTGAAGGTACGGCGTGCCGTCCTGCACGTTCTCGCCCAACGTGACAGCACCACAGAGGAGATCACCTTGATGCATGCGCTAGCCCGATTGTCGGCGCGGGAACGCCAGCAGATCATCGACGAGTTCGTTGACGGGGCATTCGCCGACATCCTCGACGAGGACGCCGCTCTCGTCGCGGACTGGATGCGTGACATCCCCGCCGACCTTCCCGAGGATCCGACAGCCGAGCAGGTGAACGCCTGGATAGAGCTGGCCGAGCTGGTCGCCGACGAGAGCTTCCAGCGGACGGTACGGCAGCTGGTCCTGAGCGGCCGGCAGGACAATCGCCTCGAGTTCGGCCTCAACCTCCGGCCCCTGGTCCTTGAGCACGCGGCCGCCGCCCTGGAGAAGGGGATCCCGCCGGAGTCGCCAGGCGCGAGGGCGACGCTTGACCGGATCATCCCCGTGGACCTCCCCGCCGACGAAACCGCCTCCCTGACGGACTGGCTGGGACTGGTCGCCGAGCCCAGGGTGGAGCGGTATTGGCAGCTTCTCCAGCTCCTCCAGGGCCTGCCGCCGGATCCGCCGGCGGTCCCGGCCTTCCAATGGCTGCTCACCGCGCTGTGCACTCACCGCTGATCCTTCAGTGCGTCAGCGCCACCCGCTTGCGGAACACCCAGTAGGTCCAGCCCTGGTACACCAGTACGAACGGCAGCGTGATCAGCCCGATCCAGCTGAGCATCGTCAGCGTGTAGGGCCCCGAGGCCGCGTCCGTCAGCGTGATGCCTGGTAGCGGGGCCCATCGGAGCTCGGCGAAGACCGCCACCGAGGCCAGGGCGATGGCGCCGGCGGTGGCGGTGAAGGCCCAGCCTTCCCTGCGGCGGTACGTCAGCGCCGCCCCGGCGGCCAGCGCCGCCATGGAGATCAGGGCGGGGATCGAGCCCAGGCTGGACAGGGCCGCCGCGGCCAGCGGCAGGACCACGGCGCTCGCGGCCAGGGCGACCGCGCGGGCGCGCCGTCGTACGGGGCCGTCGGTCTTGAGGGACAGGAAGACGGCGCCATGGAGTACGCAGGTCGCCAGGGTGAACAGGCCGCCCACGAGCGCCGCGAGAGCGCTGTCGAAGAGCACGTCGGCGAAGATCGCGCCCCACAGGAACGCCGGGAGAGCGCTGCCCGCCACGATGCCCAGGTCGCACCAGAGCGTATTGGTCACCTTGCCGCGCCACTCCAGGCCGACGCCGCGCACGATCAGGCCCACCAGGATGAGCACGACCGGGAGATAGAAGGCGCTGAACATCCCGGCGTACCAGGCGGGGAAGGCGGCGAACATGGCGCCGACCGCGGTGATCAGCCACACCTCGTTGCCGTCCCAGACCGGGCCGATCGTCTCCAGGCTCTGCCGGTGCTGCTCCGGACCCCTGCTCACGAACGGCGCCAGCAGGCCCACACCGAAGTCGAAGCCCTCCAGCACGAAGTAGCCGGTCCAGAGGAAGGCGATGATGACGAACCACAGGTTGACCACTGTCTCCACCTCAGTACATCAGCGACGGCTGGAGTCGCTCGGTCGCGGGGACGGGCTCCGTCTGCTCGGGGCCCTTGCGTACGTGCCTGGTCAGGAGTACGGCCTCGGCCACCGCGAGCCCGCCGTACAGGAGCGTGAAGATCGTGAGTGAGGTGGCCACCTCGGCGAGGCTCACGCCGGGGGACACGCTCGCGGCCGTGAGCAGTTCGCCCGTCACCGTCCACGGCTGGCGGCCTATCTCGCTCAGCAGCCAGCCGGAGATCATCGCGAGGAACGGCAGCGGCAGGGCCAGCACCATGATCCGGGCCAGCCAGGGGGGCAACTCGCGCCTGCGGCGGGTGAGCCAGAGGCCGAGCACCGACAGCGCCACCGTGGTCAGGCCGAAGACGATCATCACCCGGAACGACCAGAACACCACGGTCTGGTCGGGCCGGTAGTCGCCGGGGCCGAACTGCTGCTCGAGCCGGGCCTGCAGGTCCTCGGTGCCCTGGACGGTGGCGGTGGGGTCGTGGCTGGCGAGGAGGCTGAGGAGGCTGGGGATCTCGACACCGGGGACGATGGAGAACGGGGCTCCGGCGGTGTCGTGCTGGAGGCCCTCGGCGGCGGCGAGCTTCATCGGCTGCTGCTCGTACAGCAGCCGGGCCGAGGTGTCGCCGGTGCCCGCGACGACGGCGCCGGCCAGTGCGGTCATGACCAGCGCGGCCCGGGCGGCGCTGCGCCACATGGGGGCCTTCGTCCTCAGCAGCCAGTAGCCGCAGACCGCCAGTACGAACCCGCCCGCCACGATGAAGGCGGCGCCGACGACGTGCGGCACCTGGGCGATCGCGGTGGGGTTGGTGAGCACCGCCCACAGATCGGTCATCCTGGCCCGGCCGTCGACCACCTCGTAGCCGACCGGGTGCTTCATCCAGGCGTTGGCCGCGAGGATGAAATACGCGGACAAGTTAGAGCCGATGGCGGCGGCCCAGATACACGCCAGGTGGACCCTTTTTGGCAGCCGCTCCCAGCCGAAGATCCACAGCCCCAGGAACGTGGACTCCATGAAGAACGCCAGCAACGCCTCCATCGCCAGGGGAGCCCCGAACACGTCGCCGACGAAGGTCGAGTATTCGCTCCAGTTCATGCCGAACTGGAACTCCTGCACGATGCCGGTGACCACGCCCATGGCGAAGTTGATCAGGAACAGCTTGCCGAAGAACTTCGTCAGCCGGAGGTACTGCTCCTTCCCCGTCCGGTGCCAGGCGGTCTGGAGGCCGGCCACGAAGACGCCCAGGCCGATCGTCAACGGTACGAACAGAAAGTGGTAAACGGTGGTCACCCCGAACTGCCACCGCGCGAGATCGAGCGCGTCCATCTTCCCCCCACCGGGTGCTTAGCTCTACAAGCTGTAGTGCATCTACTTAAAGTAGTACTACAGCTCGTAGAGCACGGCTATGCGATCTTTGTCACAAGCCCGCGGATCGGTGGTCCCACGATGGCGTACGGGGGCCGGCGGGGCTCAGCGGGCGGTGGCGGCGTCCAGGTACGCCTGAAGGTTGCCCAGCTCGAAGCCCCGGCGCTTGATCTTGTCGACCAGGATGCGGAAGTCTCTGGCCAGGTTCGGGCGGAAGTGCAGCAGCAGGATGTCGCCGGGGCGCAGGCGCTTGTCGGGCACCTGGTAGGCGATCTTGCCGCCCGGTTGCACCGTGGCCGTCCAGAGCAGTACCGACTTCAGGCCGCAGTTCTTGGCGGCCCTGAGCGTGTCGGTGTTGTAGTTGCCGAACGGCGGCCTGAACAGCGTCGGCCTGGTCCCCAGCTGCCTCCTGATGATGGTGGAGGAGCCGCAGATCTCCCGTCGCTGGGCGTCGTAGCCGAGGAGGCGGAGGTTCGGGTGGGTGAGGGTGTGGTTCTCGACGGGTACGTGGGCGTCACGTAGCGAGCGGAAATATCCCCATTTCCCGGCTCCTACGAAGCGGCCGGGCCCGCCGGCCGGGTCGGGCGTGCCCTTGGCCTCCACCGCGTCCCGCATGGCGAACGCCGTGATCGGGATGCGCTGGTCGCGTACCTGCTGGACGAAGCCGGGATCCTGTTCCCAGCCGTCGTCGATGGTCAGGAAGACGACCTTGCGCTTGGTGGGGATGGAGCTGATCACCGGAGGTAAGGAGCCCGTGGCCTGGATCTCCCTTACTTCGCCGCGTCGGGGCACCGCACCGGGCGGTCCGTCGAGCGGCCGCGTGGTCGCGTCGGACCTTTGGGCGGCAGGGGTGGCCGTGCTGCCCGGGGTGGCGCCGGTGGTGTCGCCTCCTGGGCCGTCCGCCGTACCGCTTGACCCGCCGTTGGCCGCGCAGCCGGCCAGCAGGACCGCGACCGCCGCCACGGCGGCAACGCGGACGGGCCGCGCCACAGGGGTCATATCGCCCACTCGGGCCGCTCGTGCCATATCGGCAACGATCGTCATGTTTTGTCCCCCGGCTCGCCCCTCGCACACCGGTCCCATCCTGCCAGTCTTGATCGCCAGGCGGGCGCATCCGATCGGTGATCTAGGGCGCGGACCCCTGGCTTTAGCCTTGGCGGTGAGCCCTTCTGTCGAATCTTTGAGCGGTAGATAGGTCGCTGCTGTATATTGATCCATGTGGCCGTGACCTTGCGCGCGAACAGCGATATCGCCTTCCAGTGCGCCTTCCACGTGGTGTGGTGTCCCAAGTACCGCAGGCGGGTGCTGGGCGGAGGGATCGAGGAACGACTCAAGCAGCTCATCGGCGAGGTGGTCGAGGAGAAGGGGGCGTGGCTGGTGGACGTGGAGGTCGTGCCTGACCACGTGCGGCTGCTGGTCGAGGTGGATCCCCAGCTCGGGATCCACAAGCTGGTCAAGGCCATCAAGGGCCGCTCTTCTCGCGTCCTGCGTCAGGAGTTCCCGAGCCTGAAGTCGAAGCTGCCGACGCTGTGGACCAACTCCTACTTCGTGGCCACCGTCGGCGCGGCGCCCCCGGAGGTCGTCAAGCGGTACGTCGAGAACCAGAAGAACCGGTGATCGCGGATGCTGACCGGACGTAAGTACCGCCTGGATCTGACTGCCGGCCAGGCGGAGTTCGCCGAGCGGATCGGCGGCGCATGCCGCAGCGTGTGGAACACCGCGCTGGAGCAGCGCCGCACCTACCGGCGACGCGGCGCGTTGATCGGCTACCACGAGCAGGCCCGCCAGCTCGCCGAGGCCAAGCGGGAGTTCGCGTGGCTGGGCGAGGCGCCCGGCCATTGCCTTCAGCAGACGTTGATCGATCTGGACCAGGCGTGTTCCCGGCACGGCACGTGGAAGGTCGGCTGGAAGTCCAAGGTCAAGAATCCGCCGTCGTTCCGGTTTCCTGAGGGCGCCAAGATCGCCATCGAGCGGTTGAACCGGCGCCGGGCGCGGGCGAAACTGCCCAAGCTCGGCTGGGTCCGCTTCCGCATCACCCGCCCGCTGGGCGGCAGGGTCAAGAACGCCACCGTCAGCCGGGACGGCAAGCACTGGCACATCAGTTTCCTCGTCGAAGACGGTGTGATCACACCCTGGCGGCACGCCAGCCCGGGCAGTGCGGTCGGTGTCGACCGGGGTGTGGTCAAGGTCGTGACCCGCTCGGACGGGCGTTTCCACCATCAGGTGTTCGCCCGCGATCGGGAGGCCGGGCACGCCAAGAAGCTCCAGCGGGACTTCGCCCGGACTACCCAGGGATCGGCCCGGCGCAGGAGAGCCGCCGCGCGGGTCGCCGAGCTGGCGCGGAAGATCCGCCGTCGCCGGGAGGACTTCGCCGCCAAGACCGCCTGCATCCTGGCCGCGAGCTTCGAACTGGTGGTGTTCGAGGCGCTGGCGACCAGGAACATGGCCGCCCGTGTCGCGCCCCGGCCGGATCCCGAACGGCCGGGCGTTTTCCTGCCTAACGGGGCCGCGGGCAAGTCCGGCTTGAACCGCAGCATTCTGGACAAGGGCTGGCATCGGATCGAACTGGCCACCCGGAGCAAGGCCCGGTACACGGGCACCAACGTGATCACTGTCAATCCGGCGTACACGAGTCAGACGTGCAACGTGTGCACGGTGGTGGATCGCAAGTCCCGCGAGAGTCAAGCGGTCTTCCGGTGCACCTCGTGCGGACACACCGAGCACGCCGACGTGAACGCCGCCAAGAACATCCTCACCGCCGGGAGGGCGGAGCACGCACAACCCAGACCGGGTGTGCGGGTTGGGGCGCGCAAACCACGCAACCGCGTGGGCCGGAAGGCGAACCGCCAAGCAACAGCAGCCCAGGCCACCGCGCAGCCGGAGCCCGAGCTGGCTGGAATCCCCCGACTTTAGTCGTGGGGAGCGCTTCAAAAGGGCAACACTCGCCAGACGGATCCCTAGAGTGGCGATGTGAAGGTGGCAGGTAGCGCCATGATCGGCGTTGAGAGGCATCGCGTGTGGGACGCGCTTCAGGATCCGGCGGTGCTGGTACGCACCATCCCCGGCTGTGAGCGCCTGGAGGAGACGGGGCCGGACACGTACCGGATGACGGTGACGGCGGGGGTCGCCTCCATCAAGGGCGTCTACCAGGGCGAGGTGTCGCTGTCCGAACCGTCGGCGCCGGAGAGCTTCGTGCTGCGGGCGCGCGGCCAGGGCGCGCCGGGGACGGTGGAGGCCACGGTGCTCGTACGGCTCAGCGAGGTCGACGGGGGGACCCGCGTCGACTACGACGCCGACGCGGTCGTCGGCGGGATGATCGGCGGGGTGGGGCAGCGCATGCTCGGCTCGGTGGCCAAGAGGACGGCGGGGGAGTTCTTCGCGGCCGTCGAGGACCATTTGCGCCTCCCGGAGGGTCCGTTGCTCGCCCCGGACGGTACGGGGGTGGACGAGTTGGCCGCCCGGCGAGCCGCGATGGCGCGTACGGCCGACGAGGTCGCGGAGGGGCGTCGGGCGCCCGCCGTGTACGAACGGCCGTCCGGCGTGTACGAGCGCCCGCCCAAGAGCCACACCGAGACGAGGCCTTGGGTGATGCTGGCGTCGTTCGGCATGGGAGCGGGCATCGCGCTGACCGGCGTCGCCGTGGGCTGGCTGTTCGGCCGGGCAGGCCGCCGTCCACGCCGCTGACGGTCGCCTGCGATCGAGGGCGGTCGTGCCCTCGGACCGCCCGCTGTCCGAGGGCGGTCGATGTCGTCAAACGGGCTGCTCATGAGCGCGGATCTGGCCTCTCGCGGAAAAGGATCTCCAGGCGTAGCGTGGCTATATGCGGCAGGCACATGCTGAAGACGCACGAACCGAGGCCCGGCGAATCATCCGCAACCTACTTGGAGAGGAGCGCCCGACCGCCGAGGCGCTGATCGGCGACGCGCGCTCCGTGCTCGGCGACGCGCGGCTCGGCCGCTGCCTGAGCCTGGCGCTCGGCGCGTCTCTCACCAGGCGGTCCGCCGAGCTGGCCGCCATCGCCGCGTTGCTGGTCGGGGCGCGGGAGCTGGGTGAGGAGTGGTGGACGCGGCCCAGGGGCGGCAAGTTGCCCGCGCCCGACGAGGTGCTGCGTACGGCCGTCGCGATCGAGCCGTGGACCGACCTGACCGCCCTGGAGATGCTCGCCGCCTGGATCTCCGACGACGCGGCCGACCAGCTGTGGGGCCAGCCCGTCGCCCAGGTGGACCTCAACTCGTGGCAGGCCGAGGACCGCTTCGACCTGCCGGACGGGGCGAAGCCGGGGCAGCGGCTCGTCGTCCACTTCGACGCCGGAGGGCGGCTCGACGCGGTGGTCACCCGGCGGCCCGACGAGGACCTGGGGTCGAACCTCGACTTCCACTCGCTGCGCTACTCGCGTCCCGCCGAGGCCCAGTGGAGCTGGGGAGTGGCGGCCGGGCTCGGACCGCACCGGCTGCCGGACGAGGATCCCGACCCGTACGCCCGTGAGGTACCCGGCACCGCCGTCGGCATCCTGCGCGCCTGGGCGCTACGGCACGGCGCCACCCGCGAGCAACTGGGCGAGCGGTGGCAGACGGTCGGCGACGTGGTGGCGGCCATCGAGCGGGTCGACTGGATGTGGCGCAGCGGGGAGTGGTTCGGCTGGTGGCGCGGCGCCTCCGCCCTGGTGGACGACTCGGCGTACCTCCCGTACCGGCTGGAGGAACTGGCGGCCGGGTGACCGGCCCGGCGGGGAGCGGGCCAGCGGGGGAGCGGCCGGACAAGGCCGCGCGCATCCGGCCAAGGCCGTGCGGGAGTACGGACAAGGCCGCGCACACATACGGCCCAGGCCGGCGGAATGGGGTCGGGGTCGTAGAGGTTGTGGTCGAGCGTGAAAGTCGAGATATTTTCGGACATCGTCTGCCCCTGGTGCTACATCGGCCACACCCGCTTCGGCCGAGCGGCAGACCGCTTCCGCGCCAAGGGCGGCACCGTGGACATCACCATGCGCCCGTTCCAGCTGAACCCGGACGCCCCCGCCGAAGGCGAACCGCTGCTTCCGTCCCTGGAGCGGAAGTTCGGCGGGAACGTCGCGCAGATGACCTCCCATGTCACCACCGTCGCCGCGGAAGAGGGACTGGACCTGCGCTTCTCGCAGGCGATCAGCGCGAACACGTTCGAGGCGCACCGGCTGGTCGAACTCGCCACCCGGCAGGGGCGCGGGCTGGAGGCGGTCGATCGGCTGTTCCACGCGCACTTCACCGACGGGCTCAACGTCGGTGACCAGTACGTGCTCACGAAGCTGGCCGCCGAACTGGGCGTGGAGCACCCGCCGGGTGAGGGCGCGCAGGAGGTAAGCGAGCAGCTCGGCCGGGCGCGGGCGCTGGGGATAACCGGTGTGCCGCTGTTCCTGTTCGAGGGGCAGTTCGCGGTGTCGGGAGCGCAGCCGGCGGAGACGTTCGACGCCGCTCTCGACGAGGTGGCGGCCCGCACCGGCCAGACCCCGGTGACCATCCTCGCGCCCCCGGCCGACGGCTGCGACGACGGCTATTGCGCCGTTTGAGGGAAGGTGGCGGCTGCTGCGCCGCCTAACGGCTACCGCGCCGTGTGAGCGATGATCTCTTCGGCCAGCCATTCGGCCACGTTCGCCGGGCCGGGCAGGCGGACGCCGAGGACGAAGTGGGTCAGGCCGGCGTCCGCGAGCTCGCGGATCGCTGACCGGGCGGCGGCGGGGTCTTCGGTGGAGACGACGAGTTGGGTCGAGCGGGTGATCTCCGCCGGATCGCGGCCGATGGCGGCGCACTTCTCGTCGAGCACCTTGTTCCGTTCCCGGATGAACTCGATCGTGTTGTGCGGCGGCCCCGGTACGTTCCAGATGTCGGCGTGCTCGGCCACCACCCCGAGCGTCCTGTCGCCCCACCCGCCGATCAGCAGCGGCGGCGGGACGGCCGGCTTCGGCGAGCAGACCACCTCGCGCAACTGGTAGTAGCGGCCGTCGAAGTCGAAGCGGTCCTCGGTCCACATCCGCTTGATGATCGCGCACGACTCGGCCAGCCGGGCCACGCCCTCACCGGGTGAGGCGATGTGCAGGCCGTACGCGTTGTACTCCCTGGGTACGAGCGTGTCGCCCGGCTGGTGCGTGCCGCCGACGCCGAGGCCGAGGACCAGCCGGCCGGGCGCGATGGCGTCCACGGTCGCCGCGATCTTGGCGAGTACGGCCGGCGGCCGGGTGAGGTTGCTCGTCACCATGAGCCCCAGTTGGAGCCGGGAGGTCCGCGCGGCCAGGGCGGCGAGCATCGTCCAGCCCTCGTGGATCGGCGCGTCCACCGGCCCGAACAGCGGCAGCATGTGGTCCCAGAGCCACGCGTGCTCGATGGCGGGGACCGCGTCGGCCTGCTGCCAGGTTCGCAGCAGCGTGTCGTACGTGACGCCGACAGGGACGGTCTTCATTCCGAAGCTCAGCATATGACAGCTCCACTGATTGTCAGCTCTACTGACGATTAGGCTAGTGCGAGAATCGGGAGGTGTCGAGACGCCGCCTTGGATACCTGCTGAAGCACGCCAACCTGCGCCTGGCCCAGCACACCGGCCCGGCCCTGGAGCCGTACGGCGTCGACGGCCGCGAGCTCGCGGTGCTCAACGTGCTCGACTCGGCCGATCCGCTGTCCCAGCAGGAGGCCGCGACGCGGCTGCGGATCGACAGGACGACGATGGTCGCGATGATCGACACGCTGGAGGGCAAGAAGCTGGTCAGCCGTCGGCCGCATCCGGCCGACCGGCGCAAGAACATGGTCGAGCTGACCCCGCGTGGGCGCGACACGCTGCGCGACGGGGGTCAGGCCGTGGACGAGGCGGAGCGGGCGTTCCTGGCGAAGCTGACGCCTGAGGACGCGGCCCGCCTCAGAGAGCTGCTCGACAAGCTGATCTAGGCTCGGGCTGGGGTCCTTAGGGTGGGATACCCCCTCCGGGGGAGCGAGGGTAGACGGTCTGTCGTGGCTGGGGCCCCTTTAAGGGCCGTGGAAGAAGGTGGCCAGGCTCAGGCAGTGCCCTCGCCCAGGAGGCCCGCGCGGTGGTGGCGGCGGCAGAGGACCTGGTAGCGGACCGGGGACGCGTCCGTGTCGCCGATCACGACCTGCTCGCCCGTACGGACCAGCTCCCCGCCCACGATCCGCCCGTTGAGCTGGCCGGGGCGCCCGCACCAGCACAGCACCTCGACCTGCAACCGGCACACCTCGTCCGCCAGCTCGAACAGCCGCTGCGCCGCCGGGAACATCACGGATCTGAAGTCCGAGGCCAGCCCGAAGGCGTAGACGTCGATGCCGTGGTCGTCCACCAGGTCGGCGAGCTGCTCGATCTGGTCGACGGTGTAGAAGCAGACCTCGTCGCAGATCAGGTAGTCGATCCTGTCGTGGCCGGTCACGAGCGTCACCAGGTCGAGGGAGTCCACGACCTCGATGGCGTCCAGGCCGAGCCCTATCCTGCTGGTGACCTGGGGTCCGCCCGAGCGGTCGTGCTTGGTCAGGACCAGCCCGCGCCGGCCCTGGCGGCCGTGGTTGTAGTTCATCTGCAGCGCGAGCGTGGACTTCCCGCAGTCCATGGGACCGAAGTAGAACTTCAGTACGGCATCACGGGCGCCGGACGGGACGGCGGACAGGGCAAACGTGTCGGTCACAGGGGGCCACCTTAGCGGCTTGGCTTGTTACCTGACCTCGTGGGAGATTTCTCCCCTGGAGTTATCAGGAGGAACCGTGGTCACAGAGAAGCCCCCTTCGCTCGACGCGATGATGACGACCGACGACCTCACGGCGGCGCAGGCCGACGCCACGAGGTGGCGGTACGGCTTCCTTGTGGTCGTGGTGGGGATCGTCGCGGTGCTGGTGGCCTTCGGGGCCGCCGTGTTCGCCACGAAGGAGTTCGCGGCGTTGTTCGCGGGCGTGGCCGGGGTGGTGGGTACGATCATCGGCGCCTACTTCGGCGTGCAGGCAGGGCAGTCGGGTAAGGCCAGGGTCGAGGCCGAACTTGCCAGGTCACAGGAGCTAGTGGTGCGCTTGGCCGCCTATGTTGGCACTGAGAACGCGCCCCGGGTCATCGATGAAGTGCTCGGCCGGCGCCGAAGCTGAGGAGCCATGCGTAGCGTCCGTATTGGAGTCGACACCGGGGGCACGTTCACCGACGTGGTGGCCGTGGACGACCAGACCGGTGAGATCGTCACCACCAAAACCCCCTCGACCCCCGCGAACCCGGCCGACGGGTTTGTCAGGGGCATCGAGAAGCTGGGGCCGCTCGACGCGAGTTCCGTCGTGCACGGCACCACTGTGGCCACCAATCAACTGCTCGAGGACCGGATCGCGAACCTGGGGTTCATCACGACCGAGGGCTTCGAGTTCATCCTGGAGATAGCCAGGCAGAGCGTGCCCGACGGCTATGGCAACTCCTACTTCTGGGTCAAACCACCGCGGATCGTCCCGATCCACCTGGTCAAGACCGTCGGGGGGCGGCTGGACCACACCGGTGCCGAGGTGCGCCCGTTCGCCGAGGAGCAGGCCGCCGAGGTGGCCCGCTGGTTCAAGGCCAAGGGCGTCACCGCGATCGGCGTGTGCTTCCTGCACTCGTACGCCAATCCGGACCACGAGCGGCGCATGCGGGACGTACTGGCCCGTGAGCACCCCGAGGCGATCGTCTCGCTGTCGAGCGACGTGCTGCGCGAATACCGCGAGTACGAGCGGTCGGTCACCACGCTCGTGGACGCGGCGGTCAAGCCGACGATGCGCCGCTACCTGGCCAACCTGTCGGCCCGGCTCGGCATGCCGTTCTCGGTGATGAAGTCCAACGGCGGCGTGCTGTCGGCCCGCGAGGTCGTCAACCAGCCGATCACCACGGTGCTGTCGGGGCCCGCGGCCGGGGCGCTGGGCGCGGCGCTCATCGCCTCCACGGCGGGACACCCGTCGGTGATCACCCTGGACGGCGGCGGCACGTCCACCGACGTCTCGGTGGTGATCGACGGCGAGCCGTCCATCACCACCGAGGGCGTCATCGGCCGCTACCCGTGCAAGATCCCGATGATCGACATCGTCACAGTCGGCGCGGGCGGCGGCTCGATCGCCTGGATCTCGCCCGAGGGCACGCTGAAGGTCGGCCCCAAGTCGGCCGGGGCCGATCCCGGACCGCTCTGCTACGGCAGGGGCGGCACCGAGGTGACGGTCACCGACGCGCACGTCTTCCTCGGCCGCATCCCGCCGCACCTGCTCGGCGGGGAGATCCCGCTCGACGTGGCGGCCGCGCGCACCGGCATCCAGGCGCTGGCCGACAAGCTCGGGCTCAGCGCCGAGCGGACCGCGACGGGCATCCTGGAGATCAGCGCGTTCAACCAGAGCAACGCCATCCGCCAGCTCACCGTCAAGCGCGGGCTCGACGTGCGGGACTTCCCGCTGGTGACGTTCGGCGGCTCGGGGCCGCTGCTGGCCTGCCGGCTGATCGACATCCTGGGACTGCCCGCGGTGGTCGTCCCGCCCGATCCGGGCAACGTCTCGGCGTTCGGCCTGCTCACGGTGGACGTCAAGAACGACTACGTCCGTACGCACGTCACCCGCGACCTGTCACCGGCGACGGCCGGGGAGATCTTCCGCGAGCTGGAGGGCGAGGCGGCGCAGGCGCTCGACCGGGAGGGCTTCGACGAGCCGGTCTACGCCCGCAGCGCCGACCTGCGTTACTACGGTCAGGCGTACGAGGTGCGCGTGGCCGCCCCGGCGGGCGAGGTGGACGAGGAGTGGCGCCGGGAGGTGCTGGACCGCTTCCACCAGGCGCACGAGAAGCTCTACGGCTACGGCTACCGCGACGACGAGCGGCACGGCGTCGAATGGGTCAACCTGCGCGTCTCCGGCATCGGTCCCATCACCCGCCCGGCCATCCGCCGCAGGGAGCCCGGCGCCGGTGAGCGGCCCGCGGCGGCGACCAGGAGCGTGCACTTCGACTCGGCCGCCGACACGCCGATCCACCAGCGGTCCGACCTGGACCCGGGCACCGTGGTCGAGGGTCCGGCGGTCATCGAGGAGTACGGCTCGACGATCCCCATCCATCCCGGCTTCACCGCCCAGGTGGACGACTACGGCAACGTGGAGGTGCGGCGTGGCTGACCCGATTCTCGTCGAGATCGTCGAGGGCACCCTGGCCTCCGTGGAGAAGGAGGTCGAGACCGCGATCGCGCGTACGGCCCGCTCGCCGATGATCCGCGACGCGCACGACTTCCGCGCGGGCATCCACGACGCGCGGCTGCGCAAGCTGACCGGCCGCTCCTACAGCGCGCTCGTCCAGCCGATCGTCCGCGACTTCCCGATCGAGGAGATGAACCCCGGCGACGTCTTCTTCCACAACGACGTCTACCTGTCAGAAGGCGGGATCGGCCACCTGCCCGATCTGTGCGTCACCGTCCCGGTCTTCCACGAGGGCTCTGTGGTGGCCTTCGTGCAGGCGTTCGGGCACCACGACGACATCGGCGGCTCCGTGCCCGGCTCGATGCCCTCGCACGCGCGCAGCGTGTACGAGGAGGGGCTGATGGTCCCGCCGATCAAGCTGTGGGACGCGGGCGTGCCCAACGAGGCCGCGCTGCGCATCATGACCCGCAACTCGCGCATGCCCGACTCCCTCGCGGGCGACCTCGACGCCGAGTGCTCGGCCTGCCTCATGGGGGCGCGCCGCCTGGGCGAGCTGTTCGACAGGTACGGCCGGGCCGAGGTCGAGGCGTGCTTCGACGCGATCATCGGCAAGACGACGGAGACGTTCCGGCGCGAGCTGCTGGCCAAGATCCCCGAGGGCACCTACACCTGGGAGGACTACGCCGAGCACGACGGCGTGGACGAGCCGCGGCTGCACGCCCAGCGGATCACGCTCACCGTCGACCACGCGGCGGACGCCCCGCTGAAGATCGACTTCACCGGCACGTCACCGCAGGCCAAGGGGCCGATCAACCACGCGGGCGACTACGCCGACGGGGTGTTCCTGAAGAAGTGGCTGGCCCCCATCCTGCGCAACCTCGCCGACACCCCGGAGCGCATGGCCGAGCTGGACGTCAACGAGGGCGTCGTCCCCCTGATCGAGATGGTCTTCCCGGAGAAGGGGACGCTACTCACCCCGATCTTCCCCGCGCCAACCAACGCGCGGACGTTCGTGATCCTGCGCCTGCTCGGCGTGCTCGCGGGCGTGCTGGCCAAGGCCACCGGCGGCCGCATGCCGGCCGACCAGGAGACGATCCGCTACACCGGCGTCCACGGCGCCCACGCCGACGGCGTGCCGTACCTGATGAGGGAGGTCCTCGGCGGCGGCTCCGGCGGGCGCTGGTACGCCGACGGCGAGGACACCATCCACGTGGTGCCCGACTCGCGCAACATCCCGGTGGAGTTCGCCGAGGCGCGCTGGCCGTTCCGGGTCGAGCGGCTGGCGCTGGCCTGCGACTCGGGCGGGCCGGGCATGTTCAGGGGCGGGCTCGGCTACGACAAGTACATCAGGATGCTCAGGGACGCCTCGTACATGTCGATCGCCGACCGGTCGATCCTGTCGTGCTGGGGCGTCAACGGCGGGCTGGCCGGGCGGCCGTTCCGGGTCGAGATCGCGGGCAAGGAGATGGAAGGCCTGGTGGACGACTACCAGGTGCAGGCGGGCGAGACCATCCGCATCCGCACCACCGGGGGCGGCGGCTGGGGCTCACCGTACGACCGGGACCCGCGCGCCGTGGCGGCGGACGTCCGCGACGGCAAGGTGTCCATCGCCGGCGCCCTGGGCGACTACGGCGTGGTGCTGGACGGCGACCGCATCGACGAGCAGGGCACCGCCCAGCTCCGCGCCAACCTGCGCCCGCCGGCGGGCCGCTTCTTCGACCGCGGCCCCGGCTACCCGAAGCTGTCGGGCGGCCGCTCCCACGCGGAGGTGGACGAGCTCTAGCGGATGCCATGATGGGCTCCATTTCCTGAGATTCCTTGAGATTTCCTGAAATGTCGCGAAATGGAGCCAGCCATGCGTGTCGCCCTAGCCGGTCTCGCCACTAGCCATCCCTTCACCGACGCCCGTACCCTGGCCCGCCACGCGGACCTGCTGGTGTGGGAGGAGGACCCGGAACGGCTGAGCCGCTTCACCGGCGAGCACCCCGGCGCCGAGGTGCTGCCGAGCCTGGCCGCGCTGCTGGCCGCCGAGCCGGACGGCGTGGTGCTGACCGTGCCGAGCCCGCGCGTGCCCGGGGCGCTGGCGGCCGTGCTCGACACCGGCGCGGCCTGCTTCGTGAACAAGCCCGCCGTCGCCACCCGCGCCCAGCTGCGCGAGCTGGACCGGCTGCGGATCCACGACCGCGTGCTGTCCAGCTCGGTGCTCCGCTTCGCCCCGGCCTTCGCGGGGCTGCGGGTGGACCCCGCCGACGTGCTCGCGGTCCGGGCCACCGTACGGCATGACGTCGGCCTCTGGGCCAATGGCTACAACGCCTGGCAGGACACCCCCGGCGAGGGCGGCGGGACGATGGTGACCATGGGGATCCACGGCGTGGAGCTGCTGGTCGCGCTGTTCGGCCCGGACGTACGGCTGGCCGGCGCGGCCTCGGCCACCAGGCACTACGCGGGCCTGCGCTCGGAGGACACCGGCGTCATGGCCCTGCGCTGGGACAGCGGCGTCACGGGCACGGTCGAGATCCTCGGCGTCTCCGACGAGGAGTCCTACTCCATCACCATCCATCGGCGCGGCGGCACCGACACCGTCGTGATCGAGGGCGGCGACGACCACGTCAAGGGCCTGGGCTACGAGGGGACGATCGAGGCGTTCCTGGCCATGATCGGGGGCGCGCCGAGCCCCGTCCCGTGGGCGCAGACCCGGGCCATCCTGGAGGTACTGGTCGCGGCCCGCGAAACCACCCAATGACCGGCTCGTGAGAGCGCCCAACGACCGGCGCGCGAACCACCCGTTGCCCGGCCTCCGAGGACGCCCGCCGACAGGCGTCCGAGGGCGCCCATTGACAGCCGAACTCCGCCGCAGTTACGGTCTGGACCGTAAATGACGTAACGGAGGTAGACCGCGTGCGGACGACAGCGGAACTCGAGGAACGGCTGGCGCGGCCGAGCGCCGCCCTCGTCGACGACCTGAGCAGGCTCGACGGCGACATCCTGATCCTCGGCGCGGGCGGCAAGCTCGGCCCGAGCCTGGTCCGGCTGGCGCTCAACGCCACGCGTGGCGACCGGCGGATCATCGCGGTGTCCCGGTTCTCCGAACCCGGGCTGGCCCAGGCGCTCCAGGACGACGGCGCGACCGTGGTGGCCGCCGACGTGGCCGACGAGGGGGCGCTGCGCGACCTGCCCGACGCGCCGAACGTGGTGTTCCTGGTCGGCGCCAAGTTCGGCACCGAGGGCCGGGAGCACGCCACCTGGTTCACCAACGCGTACCTGCCGGGCAGGGTCGCCGACAGGTTCAGGGACGCCAGGATCGCCGCCCTGTCCACCGGCAACGTCTACCCGCTGGTCCCCGTGGGCGGCGGCAGCACGGAGGGCTCGCCGACCGGGCCGGTCGGCGACTACGCGATGAGCTGCCTCGGCCGGGAGCGGGTGCTGTCGCACTTCGCGGAGACGTACGGCATCCGCATGTCGCTGCTGCGGCTCAACTACGCCGTCGAGCTGCGCTACGGCGTGCTCGTCGACCTGGCCGGGAAGATCCTGGCCGGGGAGCCGATCGATCTGGCCACCGGCCAGGTCAACGTCGTCTGGCAGGGTTACGCCAACGAGGTCGTGCTCCGCTCGCTGCTGCTCGCCGAGTCACCGCCGTACGTGCTCAACGTGACCGGGCCCGAGCTGGTCTCGGTCCGGCAGGCGGCGCTGGACCTCGGCGCGGCCCTGGGCAAGGAGCCGGTGTTCAGCGGCGAGGAGGCGCCCACGGCGCTGCTGTCGAACGCCGGCAAGTGCCACCGCCTGTTCGGCTACCCCGAGCTCACGCCCGCCGAGCTGATCGAGCACACGGCGCGCTGGGTGGCCGACGGCGGCCCGCTGCTCGGCAAGCCCACCAAGTTCGAACGCCGTGACGGCCGCTTCTAACCGCGTGCCCGGCCCATTGACCCAAGGGGGATCCGACGTGCTCAGCACGATTCCAGAGGCGCAGACGTCCGTGCGCGAGCTGTTCCGGCGCGGCCTGGTGATTCCGGCGCACCCGCTGGCGTTGACCGAGGACCGGAAGCTGGACGAGCGGCGGCAGCGGGCGCTGACCCGCTACTACGTCGAGGCGGGCGCGGGCGGGCTGGCGGTGGGCGTGCACACCACGCAGTTCGCCATCCACGGCACCGACCTGCTGCCGCCGGTGCTGGAGCTGGCCGCGCGGACCGCGGGGGAATACGAGCGCGAGGTCGTCCTGGTCGCGGGCGCGACCGGGACCACGCGGCAGGCCGTGGCGGAGGCCGAGCTGGCCAGGTCGCTCGGCTACCACATGGTGCTGCTGAGCCCGTGCCGGGAACTGGACGAGGACGGGCTGATCGAGCGGGCGCGGGCGGTGGGCGAGGTGCTGCCGGTCATCGGCTTCTACCTGCAGACCGCGGTCGGCGGACGCCCTTTGTCACGAAATTTCTGGACCCGGTTGGCGGCGATCGAGTCCGTGGTGGGCATCAAGGTCGCCCCCTTCGACCGCTATCGCACGCTCGACGTGCTCCACGGCGTGGTCCGGGCCGGTCGCGCGGCCGAGGTCGCCCTCTACACCGGCAACGACGACCACATCCTGGCCGATCTCGTCACCACCCACCGGGTCGTCGTGGACGGCCACGAGGTGGAGATCGAGTTCGTCGGCGGGCTGCTCGGTCAGTGGGCGGTCTGGGTACGGCGGGCGGTCGAACTGCTGGAGGAGGCCAAGCTGGCCCGCTCGGGCGACGACGCGGCCATGCGGCGGCTGCTCACCCTCGACGGTCACCTCACCGACGCCAACGCCGCCATCTTCGACTCGGCCAACGCCTTCCACGGCTGCATCCCCGGCATCCACGAGGTGCTGCGCCGCCAGGGGCTGCTGGCGGGGCGCTGGTGCCTGGACCCGGCGGAGGAGCTCTCACCGGGGCAGCTCGCGGAGCTCGACCGGATCTGGGCCGCCTACCCGTGGCTTCGGGACGACGACTTCGTCAGCGCCGGCCTGTCCCGCTGGCTCGCCTGACCCTCATGCGAGCCAGCGGCACCGTCCCCAAAACGGCCGTCCCCGAGCCTGCCGCCTCAGAGTGTGAGGCGGTACAGGGTCAGGGGGCGGCCGCTGGAGCCGCTGGTGAGGTTGCCCGTGCGTTCGGCCAGCCCGGCCAGCTCCAGCCGGTGCAGCATGCGCCGGGCCGTGCGCTGCTGGACGTCGAGGCGGTCGGCGATCTCCCTGGTGGTCAGCGGCTCGTCACCCGCCGCCGACCGCGCCTCCAGCAGCCGCTCGATCGTCGCCACCGACAGCCCCACGCGGCGGGCGATCACCGAGAGGTTGCGCTCCGACTCCGGGACGCCGGCGACCGACTCCAGGACGATGTCCGTGTCGGCGCGCAGCGACAGCACCGCCGCGACCTCGCCGATGCGCCGGGCGCGGGCCAGGGCCCGGCGGGCCAGGCTCTCGGCCTCCGCCGCGCTGCGGCCCAGCCCGAAACCCACGCGTACCACCTGATTCTGCGCCGCGAGGCGGCTCAGCATGGGCAGGCCGGTGAAGCCGCCCGTGGCGTCGTACAGCGGACCCCGGGTGGTCACCAGGAGATGGGTGCCGCCCCGGAAGGCGGCCAGCGTGCCGCCGAGCGCGGTGGCCTCGCGCAGCAGTCCCTCCTCGTTCTCGACCTCGATCAGCCCGAGCGCGATCTGCGCGTCCTCCTGCGCCTGCCCCTCGGCGGTCAGCAGCAGCTGGCGCAGCGCCACCCGGACCGAGTGGACGGACGGCGCCAGGCGCAGCACGTGCATCTCACCGCGCAGCGCCTCGTGCACCGAGCTCAGGCAGGTGATCACCGGATGGGCGGGGCCGCGCCGGTGGAAGGCGATCGCCTTCTTGGAGGTCATCTCCGGCCGGTAGGGCAGCGTCCTGAGCGTGTCGGCGGGCAGCCCGGCCTCGGCGAACGTGGCCACCACGTCGGCCGCGGGCAGCGTGTCGATGGACAGCCCGGTGACGTCCTGGCCCTCGTGCTGCAGGCGTACCAGGGCGCTGAGCAGTGTCGCGCCCGAGTAGTCGACGAACGCGGCGGCCCGGCTCAGCACCTCGGCGTCGCGGGAGAGCATGTAGGGGACGATGCCGGTGAACAGCCATCCCTCCACGGCGGCGGCGTGCGCCTCGACGATCGCGGGCGCCTGCGACTCGTGGTCGTAGTCGAGGCGCAGCGCGGTGACCCCGGGCTGCTCCTCGCAGGTGGCCGCGACGTCGTCGACCAGATCATGCGGGCCGACGACCCCGATGACGATTCCCACCCACGCCTCCCTCTCGCTGTTTTCGGTCAAGACCGCAATTATAACTTGTGAGGTGCCCCTGTGAAGTTCCCGTCCATGGCCGAGGCCGCCGGCCGTACGCTCGGCGACGAGGAGGTCGCCGCCGCGGCGCGGGTGATCCGCTCGGGCATGCTCAGCTCCGTCTGGGGGACCGAGACCAGAGCGCTCGAACGCGAGGTCGCCGCCTTGTACGGCGTGCGCCACGCGGTCGCGTGCGGCTCCGGCACCGCGGCCCTCCATCTGTCGGTCGTGGCGGCTGCGCCGGACCCCGGAGACGAGATCATCACGACGCCGATCACCGACTTCGGGACCGTGGCCCCCATCCTGGCGCAGAACGCGGTCCCTGTCTTCGCGGATGTAGATCCCTCGGACGGCAATCTCGACCCCGGCGCGGTGGCCAAGCTGATCGGCCCGCGAACGCGGGCGATCATGGCCGTCCACCTGTTCGGCGCGCCCGCCCGCGTGGCCGAGCTGCGGGCGCTGGCCGACGAGCACGGCCTGGCGCTGATCGAGGACTGTGCCCAGGCGTGGCTCGCCGAGCTGCCGGACGGCCGGCCGTCCGGCACGGTGGGCGACGTCGCCACCCTCAGCCTGCAGCAGTGGAAGCACATCACCTGCGGCGACGGCGGCCTGGCGCTCACCGAGGACGACGAGCTGGCGCGCCGGATGCGGCTGTTCGCCGACAAGGGCTGGGACCGGGCGGCCGGGCGCTCGCACGCCGGTTTCGGCCTGAACTACCGCATGACCGAGCTGCAGGCCGCCGTGGCGCGGGCCCAGCTCGCCAAGCTGCCCGGCGTCGTCGCGGCCCGCCGGAGCACGGCCGTACGGCTGCTCGACGCCCTTCAGGGTCTGCCAGGGGTACGGCTGCCGCGCCCGGAGGGGCACGCCTGGTGGCTGTTCCCCATCGTGCGGCCGGAGGGTGACGCCCGGGAGCTGGCCGCGCACCTGGCCGCGGCCGGGATACCCGCGCGGGCCGGTTACCTGGAGGAGCCGCTGAACCGCGCCCCACTGTGGGATCGGCCCATCTACGGCTCCTCGCGCTACCCGCTCGACGGCTACGTCCCGAACCCGTGCCCCGAAGCCGAGCGGCTGGTCGCCGAGACGCTGCTGATCATCGACTGGAACGAGAACTACACGGCCGAGCACGCCGACGCCGTCGCCCGCGAGATCACCCGATTCACCGCGCGTTAACGGTGGAGGCCGTAGTTACGTTCAGGTATCGCCCATTGACCGCACGAGGTCCTCGTCATTAGGTTTCGGTCAGGACCGGTATTACTCGAAAGGAATCCGCCGATGAGGAAGACAGCGGCACTCGGCCTGACGGCCGCCCTGGCCCTCGCCGCCGCCGGGTGCGGATCCAGCGGCTCGGACAAGAGCACCGTGACCCTCTGGATGTACCCCGTCATCGGGGACCAGGCCAAGAGCCAGGCGTTCTGGGCCAAGGTCGAGAAGGACTTCGAGGCCAAGAACGCGACGATCGACATCAAGATCGACCAGCAGCCGTGGGAGGGCCGTCAGGAGAAGGTCACCACGGCACTGGTCTCGAAGAAGGGCTTCGACCTCGTCGTCCTGGGTCCCGACCAGATCCCGCAGTACGCCCAGCAGGGCACCATCGACGCCGTCGACGACGTGGTGGGCAAGGACAAGGCGACCTACCTGCCCAGCGCGCTCACCGCGCTGACCGTGAACGGCAAGCTGTACGGCGTGCCGATCTATCAGACGATCACCGCGCCCATCTACAACAAGAAGCTGTTCGCCGAGGCGGGCGTCGACAAGGTGCCCGAGACGCTGGCCGAGCTCAAGGCGGCGGCGCCCAAGCTGGCCGCCAAGAAGGTCGCCGTGCTCGACTACCCCGGCAAGCCCGAGGTCAGCCTCAACCAGAGCTTCTACCCCATCCTGTGGGCCAACGGCGGCAGCGTCTTCGCCCCCGACGGCAAGAAGGTGGCCTTCAACAGCCAGCAGGGCGTCGACAGCCTGCAACTGCTGCTCGACCTGAAGGCCGCCGGCGGCCTGCCCGAGGACACCGCCAGCAAGGGCAACGAGGTCGAGGGCGGCGCCCTGGCCAAGGGCAAGAGCGCGATGTACCACGCGGCCACCGCCCTGCAGGCCACCCAGCTCGGCGCCGCGATCGGCGCCGAGAACGTCGGCATCGGCCTGCCGCTGGAGGGCGTCAAGCGGGTCGCGTTCGGCATCCCGGGTGCCCTGGTGCTGGCCAAGCACGCCGAGAACAAGGACGCGGCGAAGAAGTTCGCCACTTACCTGTCCTCGCCCGAGGTCGCCGCGAGCCTGGCCGCGGAGTCGGGCTTCTTCCCCGCCCGTACCGACGTGACCGTGCCGGGGCAGTCGGCCGCGGCCACGGAGTTCGCCAAGTCGCTGCAGTACGCCTTCCCCGGTGACACCCACCCGAAGGCCCGCCAGGTGATGGGCGTCATCGCCCCGCACATCCAGGCGGCCCTGCTCGGCAAGGAGGACGCGAAGACGGCGCTCGACGCGGCGGCCAAGGAGGCCGACGCGCTGCTGGGCAACGGCGGATAGGGATGCGCCAACGCCTGCGTGACCCGGTCACGGGCCTGCTGTTCGTGCTGCCCGTGCTGGTGCTCTTCCTGATCTTCCGGATCTTCCCCGCCCTCGGCGCGGCGGGGATGAGCCTGACCAACTGGAACATCGGCGGGGAGTGGAGCTTCGTCGGCGCGGACAACTACGCCCGGCTGCTCGACGACACGATCTTCTGGACGAGCCTGCGCGTGACGCTCGTGTACGTGGCCGTCTACGTGCCGCTCACCCTGCTCGTCTCGCTCGGCACGGCGTTGCTGCTGAACCAGGTCGTGTTCCTGCGCGGCCTGTTCCGCGGCATGCTGTTCCTGCCGTACGTGACCAGCTTCGTGCTGGCCGGCGTCATCTGGCGGTGGATCTACGAGTTCGACGGCCTGATCAACGGCGTCCTGGGCAAGGCCGGGCTCGGCCCGGTGGCCTTCCTGGAGCAGTCGTCGCTGGTGCTGCCGGCCCTGGCCGTGGTGTCGGCGTGGAAGGGCTTCGGCTACTCCATGCTGATCCTGCTGGCCGGGCTGAAGGCCATCCCCGGCTCCTACCTGGAGGCGGCCCGGGTCGACGGGGCCTCGGCGTGGCAGCGCTTCCGCCGGATCACGCTGCCGCTGCTGAAGCCCGCGCTCTTCTTCGTCCTGGTGATCGAGACGATCAGCGCCTTCCAGACCTTCGACACCGTCTACGTGATGACCGGTGGCGGTCCCGCCAGGGCCACCTACACCCTCATCTACGGCATCTACGACCACGGCTTCAGATCCTTCGACTTCGGCTACGCCGCCACGTGGGGGATGGTCCTGTTCGCCTTGGTGCTCATCGTGTCGCTGATCCAGCGCCGCTTCCTGGACCGGGGGAACACATGACGCGCACGCGGCAGAGATGGCCGCTCGTCGCGCTGCTCGGCGTGCTGTCGGTGCTGACCGTCAGCCCGTTCGCCGCCATGCTGATCGTCGCGCTGTCGCCCGCGGGCGCCCCGACCCTGCCCGCGCAGTGGCCGGACTCGCTCACGCTCGACAACCTCACGCGGGTGCTGTCCGCCTCCGGCTTCGTGGGGTGGACGGTCAACTCGCTGGTGTACTCCGTGGTCTCGGTGGTGATCATCCTGCTCACCGCCTCGATGGCCGGGTACGCGTTCGCCAAGAAGCGCTTCCCCGGCCGCCAGGCGATGTTCTGGACGTTCCTCGCGACCATGATGGTGCCCTTCCAGGCCACCCTGATCCCGACGTTCGTGCTGGTCAACAGCCTGGACGGGGTGGACACGTTCTGGGGGCTGATCGTGCCGACGCTGGCCAACTCGCAGGCCGTGTTCCTGATGCGGCAGTTCATCATGGGGCTGCCCGACGAGCTGTTCGACGCGGCCAAGGTGGACGGCGCCTCCGAGCTGCGGGTCTACTGGACGATCGTGGTGCCGCTGACCCGGCCCGTCCTGGCCACGCTGGGCGTGTTCGTGTTCCTGTGGCACTGGAACGACTTCTTGTGGCCACTGGTCGTGGGGCAGAGCGACGCCACCCGTACGCTCACCGTCGGCCTGACCACGCTGCGGACCGAGGAGATGCAGCTGTCGGTGCTGATGGCGTCGGCGGCGATCTCCGTGGTGCCGTGCCTGCTGGTCTTCTTTCTGTTGCAGCGGTACCTGGTCAACAGCATCGCGATGACTGGGCTGAAATAAGCTCTCTCGGGTGGATATTTCGGCACAAGTCCTCCGTGATCGTCTTCGCGGCACGCTGCTCGCCGCCGCGGCCACCCCCATGACGGAGTCGGGCGAGGTGGATCTCGGCGTGGTGTCGCGCTACCTCGCCGGGCTGGTCGAGGACGGCGCCGACGGGCTGGCGGTGCTCGCGCACACCGGCCGCGGGCCGTACCTGAGTCCGGACGTACGCGCCGCCGTGATCGAGCGCGCGGTCGCGCTCGGCGTGCCGGTCATCGTCGGCGTCGGCGGCTCGTCGGCGCATTCCGGGGGGGTCGCTCAGGCCGAGGAGCAGGCCCGGGTGGCCGCGAGGCTCGGTGCCGATGGCGTCCTGGTCTTCCCCGCCGAGGGCGACCGGCTGGGCGGCCACGAGGCGATCTGGCGGGCGGCCGGGATCCCCATGATCGCCTTCGACCTCTACACCCGGCCCTGCCCGCCCGAGACCATGCGGGACCTCCTCCGGCATCCCGGCGTGGCCGGGATCAAGACCGCGCTGCTGTCCGACGCCATGGGCTGCCAGCGTGCCATCACCCTGGCGAGGGAGGCGGGCAGGCTGGCCATCACCGGCGAGGACCGCATGTTCGGCCCGTCGCTCCTGTGGGGCGCCGAGGCCGCCCTGGTGGGCCTCGCGGCCGCGTCGGTCCCGGTCACGGCCGCGGTCATGGCCGCCTACCGAGGTTCGGACCTGCGGGCCTTCGACGCGGCGTCGGGCCGCCTGGACCGCCTGGCCACCGCCACCTTCACCGAGCCCATGGAGGGCTACGTCCAGCGCATGCTGTGGCTCGCGGCGGCCGAGGGCCGCATCCCGGAGTCCCACGCCCACGACCCGTACGGCCCGCCCTTGCCGGAGCAGGAGCGGGCCGCGGTGGCGAGGGCGGGGGGCTACCTCGCCAAGTAGGCGTCGGCGACGGTCTGCGTGACGGTGTTGCCGTCCTTGCCCTTCGCCTCGGCCTTGATCGTGATGCTGCCGGCCGGGTTGACCACCAGGACCTTGTAGGAGCCGCCCGGCGCCGGGAGGACCACGGCCGGCGTCCAGTGGGCGCCCTTGTCGGCGGAGGTCCAGACCCGCAGCGCGGACGCGCCGCCCTCGGCCTTGACGGTGAACGCGAACGGCCGGCCGGCCGCCACGGTGTCGTTCCCCGGCAGGTTGAGCTGGTACCGGAGCTGGATCAGCGGCAACCGGGCACACGGCTGCTTGTCGCCGAAGAGCAAGCCGTCCAGACAGGGGTAGGGGGCGTTGTCCTTCGCCGGCCGGGCGGATCGGAACGTCCAGGTGGACTCGACGCTGGTGCCCGGGTGCTTGCCGGTGAACCCGTCCTTCCACACATCGGTCAGCCGGTACGTGCCCGACCCGGCCGGCACGCTGTAGTACGGCAGGCCGATCTCGTCGTACTGGGGCTGCACCTCCGTCTCGCCGCTGAACAGGTGGGTCTGCTCGTCGCCCGGCGCCCCCACGTAGGTGTGGCTGGGGTCGGAGGCGTCGGTGTAGTAGCCCAGGCCGGCCGGGACGAGCGCGCGCACCCGCATCCGGTCGCCCTGGCGGCAGCCGTCGCAGAAGATCCCCGGATCGACCCAGTCCGGCCGGTCAGGCCCGGCGGTGATCTGGGTGGGCATGAGGGCTTCGTTCCAGTCCTCCCGCTCCTGGGTGGCGCGGGTGAACCCCCGTTCGGACATGGCCAGGCGAGTGGTGTCCGTGGCGGGGTCGCGGAACTGATAGCCGCGCTGCCACAGCACCTCGCTGCCGGTCGTGTTGTAGTACTCGGTCCGGGTCACGGGCGCGTTGAAGAGGTGCGAGCCGCGGACGCTGAGCGGCTGGACGGGGATGTAGGTGTGGTCGACCTCGTTGAAGTTCGGGTACGGCCCCCACCTCCCCGCCTGCATGGGGAACTGGGCGTGGTAGGTGGTGTCGATCGCGGTCAGGTCGCGGGCCTTCGGGGCGAAGGTCAGGCGGCCGGCGGTGACGCCCTTCACGTAGTAGGCCAGCTTGTACTCGAACGGGCTGGTCGGCTGGACGGTCAGCTTGCCGGCCGGGTACGGCTTGCGGGCCATGGCCTTGCCGAGGGTGTCGGCTTCGGCGCTGTCGAGCCACAGGAGGGGCAGCTTGTTCTGGGCGAGGTAGGCGTCGGCGCTGAGGATCCAGGCGAAGCGGTCGCTGGTGATCACACCCGCGGCCCCGCCCTTGATCGCCGTCTCCATGTCGGTCAGGAGGAGCTGCAGTGAGTTCCTGGCGGGGAGGTAGACCAGCTTGCCGCGTATGTCCGCGCCGATGGTGGTCAGGCTCAGCCGCTGGTCGGCGGCGAACTTGGGCACCAGGGCGTCGTGCTCACTGACGTAGCGCGGGTGCAGCGACAGGCCCGGCACGCTCAGCGAGACCTCCGGCGCCCGGCGGATCTGGTCGAACAGGAACGTGAAGGTGCCCACGGTCGGCTTGGACGTCAGGGGCGTGACCCAGTAGTTACCGGTGATGGCCGGCTCGTAGCTCAGCAGCGAGGCGCCGGCGTACATCCGTCCCGAGGCGGTCGTGCGGACGTTCATCACGTTCAGGAACACCGGCTCCGACTCGCGCGGCGTGCTGATCCGCAACTGCTCGGTCTTCGTCGCGTCCAGGGTGATCGTGGTCTCGCCGGTGAGCTTGGTCTCGGGGGCGATCAGCAGGCCGTACTGGAGCTGGCGGGCCGGCATGGTGTACCACCACGGCTGGGCGCTGATGGAGTAGACGCCGCCGTGGGCGAGCTTCACGTCCACCTGCACCGTGCCGGGCACGTCGGTGGTCCGCCAGTTCTCGGTGACCACGGTGAGCGGCTCGCCGGCCAGGATCGGATCGGTGTCGCTGACCCTGATCACGGCCAGCGGTCCGGGGTTCAGCCTCGTCCACTCGGGCTTGCCGACGAGCTTGACGTGCACCGTGTCCATCTGGGCCTGCTTACGGAAGGCGATGGGGGCCGTCAGCCGGTCGGTCCCGGCCGTCGCCGTCAGGCGGCCCTCGTACCAGCCGGGGTCGCCGAGCTTGGGCTCGATGGTGAGGTCCGCGGCGGCGGTGCCGCCGGCGGGGACGGTCACCGACGACGGCGTGATCGTGGCCATCCCGGCGGGCGCCTGCGTGCCGTCGTGCGTCAGGGCCACCGACAGGGCCAGCGTGACGGGGTCCTTGCCGGTGTTGCGGTAGGTCACCTTCTTGGTGAGCGTCTGGCCGGTGTACGGGTCGGTGAACCCGGCCGACACCGCCGACAGGTCGTCGAAGACCTGCTGGGTGACGGCCCGGCCGATGTCCAGCCGGCCGGCGCCCTGGTCGTACGGCGAGGTGGCGTCAAGGGGCTGCGCGGTGCCCACCAGGGCGGTCTTGAGCTGGTCGGGCGTCCAGTCGGGATGCTGGGCGGCCAGGATGCCCGCCGCGGCGGCCACGTGCGGCGTGGCCATCGAGGTGCCGGACGCCGCCGTGTAGTTGTCGTCGATCGGGCCGCCGCCCGGGACGCTGCTGCCCTCGCCGAGCGAGGTCCCGGCCGCGCGGGCCGCGATGATGTTCACGCCGGGCGCGGTGATCTCCGGCTTGATCGCGAAGTCGTCGCTCAGGCGCGGGCCGCGGCTGGAGAACGACGCGATCTTGTCGGCGGAGTCGACCGCCCCGACCGTGAGGGCCGAGGTCGCCGCGCCGGGCGCGGCCACGGTGAACCGGTCAGGGCCCGAGTTGCCCGCCGCGACCACGAACAGCGTGCCGTACTCGGCGGTCAGGTCGTTGGCCGCCTGGCTCAGCGGGTCGGTGCCGTCGGTCGCGCCGTTGCTGCCCAGGCTCATGTTGACCACCCGGGCGTGCTCGGTGGCCGCCTGCCACTCCATCGCCGCGATGATCTCGGAGTTGTTGCCGCTGCCGGTGTCGTCCAGCGCCTTGGCGATGGTCAGCCGGGCACCGGGCGCGACGCCCTTGTAGCGGCCGTTGGACGCGGCGCCGCTGCCCGCGATGATGCCCGCCACGTGGGTTCCGTGGCCGAACTTGTCGGAGACGTTGGCCGGGTCGCCGCCGCCGGGACTGCCCGCCGGGACGAAGCTGCGCGCCTCGGCGATCCTGCCCTGAAGGTCGGGGTGCCGGGCGTCGATGCCGGTGTCGATGATGCCGACCGTGGCGCCGGTGCCGTCGAACCCGGCGGCCCACGCCTTCGGCGCGCCGATCTGCGGGTTGCTGACGTCGTCGAGCGCCTTGGCCTTGCCGTCGAGCCACACCTTGCGCAGGCCGCTCTCGAGGGCGGGGGCCGCCTTCGCCTTGGCCTCCGACGGGGTCGTCTCCCCGGTTACGGACTGCCAGAACGCTCGGGCCTGCTTCTTGTCGACCTTCAGCGCGGCGCCGTCGATGCTCTTCAGGACCAGCGGTTCCGCGCCGCCCTTCAGAGACCGGGCCTTGCCCGCAACGTCGCCGGACTTCACCTGCGGCTGGTACTGGACGATGAGGGGCAGCCGATCGGCCTTGGCGTCGCCGTACCCGTTGACGGCCAGGTAGTCGACGTTGAACAGCTCCTTGTCCAGCAGACCGCTGCTGACGTAAGGCCCGGCGTCGGTGGGGATCACGTAGTAGCCGTGCTCGTCCTGCTGGGCCTGGTAGGTCGTCGCCTCGTGGCCGTCGCGGGGGTCCACGACGACCGCCGCGCGGCCCGCGGCGTCCTTGGAGTAGGTGACGGTGTCCCCGGTGACCAGGGTGATCTTGACGGGCGCCGTACCCGGTGCCTTGACGGCGGCGGGCGCGTTGGCGGACCCGTTGGCGGGCGCCTCGGCGGGTGCGGCGGCGGGCGCGGCGGTGGCCGGCTCGGCTACGGCGACCAGCGGCACCGCCAGCGCGAACGCGAGTAAGGCCCCGAGACCGCGTCGCCGGGGGGTGGACAGCATGCGCACGGCACTCTCCTGTGCGGTGGAGATCGTTTCCTCGCTGACCTAATCTGGGAATCAGTCAGGGCACAAGTACGCCGGAGGGGCCAAAACCCGCCAGGTGGCGGTATCCCGCCATCGGTCAGAAGGGTGCCGCCATGCTCGAAGCGATCGGCCTGTCACCGGCCGAGAGCCGCCTGTACACGATGCTCGTCGAGAATCCGCGGTCATCGGCCGCCGAGCTCGCCACGCACTGCGGGGTGTCGACGCCGCTGGCCGCGCGCACGCTCGCCGGATTCGCCAGGCGCGGGCTGGCCAGCCGCCTGCCCGGCCGCCGCGCCCGGTACGTGGCGGTCGCGCCGGACATCGCCATCCGGCCGATGCTCAGCCGCCAGGAGGAGGAGCTGCACCAGGTGCGGACGGCCATCCACGAACTCACCGCGTCGTTCCAGCGGGCCTCGCGCTACGCGGCGCATCCGGCCGAGCAGGTGGAGGTGGTCATGGGCACCGACAACATCATCAGCCGGGCGTACGCGCTGCAGGACAGCGCGCAGAGCATGTTCCGCAACATCGACAAGCCCCCGTACGTCATGCCGGACCACTCGAACAACGTCGAGCGGGAGCAGCGGATGATCCAGGCGGGCGTCGACTACCGCAGCGTCTACGACCTTGAGGTGCTGGCGATGCCCGGCCGGCTGGAGCTGATCCAGGACGCGGCGGCGCGCGGCGAGAAGGCGCGCGTGGTGGCGGACGCGTCGGTGAAGATGTGGATCGCCGACGACGCGCTGGCGCTGATCCCCATCCGCAACGGGGCGTACTCGATCGACGCGGCGTTCATCCTGCACCACTCGGCGCTGCTGGACGCGCTGATCGCGCTGTTCGAGCGGGAGTGGCTGCGCGGCTTCCCGTTACGCGCCGTGCCCCGGCCGCCCGCCGCCGACGGCCCGGACGAGCTGGCCAGGGACCTGCTGGCGCTGATGGCCGGGGGACTGACCGACGAGGGCATCGCGCGGGCGCTCGGGCTCGGGCTGCGTACCGTGCAGCGCCGCATCCACGACCTCATGCAGGACCTCAACGCCATCACCCGCTTCCAGGCGGGGATGGCGGCGAGGGAACGTGGGTGGATCTGACGGGCTTGGCGCTCGTTTTGTCGGCTCAGCGACGGCTCTCGGTCTGACGGGGTCAGCGGCGGCCTGAGATGGCGATGCGGACCAGGTCGCGGCCGCGCACGCCGTACAGGGCCTGGCCGGAGGGGTCCAGGGCCAGCTTGGGCTCGCCGCCGAACCACTGACCGGCCAGACCCTCGACGATCGTCTTCGCCGTGAACGTGACCAGGTCCAGCTTGTACACCTTGTCGCCGTCGGTGCAGTAGGCGACGCGGCCGGTGACGAACAGCTCGCCGCCCTTGGCGCCCACCTTCAGCGTCCTGGTGACCTTCTTGCGGATCAGGTCGAACTCGAACACCTCACCCGTGCTCGCCATGCCGTACAGGGTGATCGGGCCCAGCGCGAGGGAGGCGATGTACCGCGCGCCCGCGATCGGCTCGACTTGCCACAGCAGCTTCCGTTTGACCAGGTCGAACGCGGCCAGCCTGGCGCTCGTGGTGACGGGCGGCAGCCCGAGGCCCTCCTGGGTGGTGGTGCCGAGGTAGGCGGTGCCGAGGCGGGTGGCGACGGAGTAGACGGTCTGCCGCTCGACGGCGGGACGATAAGTCTCGTACGTGCCGGTACGCGGTGAGTAGAGCGACAGCGCGCCGTTCATGTGGCCGGGCTCCGGCTGCGTGGGCATCACGACCAGGCCCGTCCGCGCGTCGTAGGCCAGGTCGCGCGGCCGGTCCTGCTGGTTGCCGGTACGGGCCAGCAGCTTCGGCTCCGCGTCCCCCGGCCGGTAGGAGTAGAGCGCGGCCTGGGTGTAGACGCCGAGGTAGGTGGTGCCGCCGACGGTCAGCAGCGTCTTCGGCTCGCCCGAGATGCCCAGCCTGCTCACCTTGCCCGTGGCCAGGTCGTGGACGTCGGCGCCGCCCTTGCCGCCCACGTAGACGCGGCGGCCGTCGGAATGGACCGACATCGGCTCCTCCGGCGCCGCCTTGAGCCCGCGCTGCACCAGGTTGAGG
The DNA here is from genome assembly GCF_040648495.1 of Nonomuraea sp. NPDC049129. Classification (NCBI taxonomy): domain Bacteria; kingdom Bacillati; phylum Actinomycetota; class Actinomycetes; order Streptosporangiales; family Streptosporangiaceae; genus Nonomuraea; species Nonomuraea sp. NPDC049129. The sequence continues at coordinate 566,161 of NZ_JBEZDU010000002.1, forward strand.
TAGTCGAGGGTGCCCGTCGCGGGGTCGTACACGAAGACCGCGCTGTCCTGGATGCCGTAGACGCGCCCCTCGTGGGCCAGCAGCCGGTGTGTGAGCGCCTCGAAGTACGGCACGCCGAGCGCTTCCAGCTTGCCCGTGGCCAGCTCGTAGCGGTAGAAGGTGCCCGAAGGGCGGCCGGAGAAGTAGACGTAGCCGTCGTGGATCAGCACCGCGACGACGTACTTCTCGCCCGGAGCCGTGGCCTTGACCAGCTTGTAGTCCCCCGGCGCGGTCTTGTCGAGGACGACCAGCTCGGCGAGGGAGTTCATACCGCCCGCTATGTGGGTGTCGGAGATGTTCATGCTCGACACCCAGTCGCGGTCGGCCAGGGCGGCCGGGAGCAACTCCCGCTTCTCGCCGGTCGCCCGGTCGATCGCGACGAGGTGGGCGTGGGAGCCGACGCCCGCGTAGACGTACTTGTCGTCGGCCTGGATGCTGCGTACGTACGCCTCGCCGGGGGCGGGCTGGCCCAGGTCGCGGCTGGTGCCCGTGGCCGGGTCGTACTCCCAGACGCGGCCCGGCTCCGACGTGCCCATGTAGACCTTGCCGTCGGGGGAGGAGGCCATGGTCCAGATGTAGTGGTCGGGGTATTCGGCGACCTTCGTCACCTGTCCCGCGACGGTGTCGATGCGGTAGAGGTCGGAACGGGCGTGCGTGCCCACGTAGACGTCGGTGCCCACCCGGCACATCGCCCAGATCCCCACACCGGTGGGGATGTCGAAATGGGTGGTGACCGAATCCTTGGCCAAGTCGTAGGCGCCCACCACATTGGGAGACAGGCCGCGGGAGCCCACGTACAGGATGCCGCCGACGAACTCGCCGTTGCCCAGCGGGCTGGCGACGCTCGCGGGCCCGAGGCCGGTGACGGTGCCCTCGGGCTCGCGGCTGCTCCTGGTCTCCGCGCCGGACTGGGCTGCGGCGGTCCGGGCCTGGATGACCGGTACGGCGGTGAGGGAGGCGGCCGCGGCGGCCGCTCGCAGGAAACGACGACGGGGGATCATGTGCGGCTCCCTTGGTGAAGTTGCGCCGCACGCTATAACGGACCAGGCCGTAATGTCCAGAAGGCTTCGGGCCGCTGAGGCCGCCGCCCCTCTGGCAGTCCGCCTCGGACCCCTCCCGACCGCCTCGGACCCCTCCCGACCGCCTCGGATCCCCCGGACCGCCTCGGATCCCCCGGACGGCCGCTAGAGGGCCGTCTCCAGGCCGAACAGTTCCGCCGCGTTGCGCCACGCGATCCGCTCGGCCGTCTCGCCGGTGAGGTTCGCCGCGGCGACCGAGCCGAAGGCCGATGACGGGTCGATGAGCGTCGCGTCGGTGCCGAACAGCAGTTGCCGCGCGTCCACGTTCGCCGCCACCTCGGCGATGCGGCCCGCCGGGGCGTGGGACCAGCAGGGCTCCAGGTAGAGACGGTCGCAGGCGCTGGCCGCCTCGATCGCGTACCTGAACCCGTCGGCGCCCATGTGCCCGGCGATCACCCGAAGCCCCGGCGTGTCGAGGCAGACCTGGGCCAGGTCGAGCACTGAGGGACCCCAGGTGTGGACCAGCGCCGGGCAGCCCGCCGAGGCGACCAGTTCGAGGGCGTCGCGCAACTGGGGCGAGGTGGCGGGCGAGCCCGTGTAGTCGGTGTGGATCTTGACACCGACGAACCGGCCGGTAGGCAGGTACTCGGCCAAGTCCCGGACCGCCTCCTGGAGCCTGCGGGGATTGATGGTGACATAGCCGTACAACCGATGTCGGCCGCCTTCGATCCCGCCGTCCGGGCTGTCTCCGCGCCCGCTGTCTGGGGCGGCTCCACGTCTGGCGTGTGGGCCGTCTCCGCGCCCGCCGACCCCGCCGTTGCCCTGGTCGTTGAGGGCGGCGGCCAGGGCGCGGTTGCCCGCCGGGGCGTCGTAGATGACCGCCTCGGTCGACGACACGATGGCCCGGTCGATGCCGTAGCGGTCCATGGTGGCGAGGGTCGCCCCCGCCACGTCCATGGTGAAGAACCAGGGGCCCCAGTGGGCGTGGACATCGATGATCATCCGAGTAGCCTCCTGGCGTTGCCGCCCGCCACGGCGGCCACCTCGTCGGGCTTCAGGCCGCTGGTCGCCAGCCTGAGCAGCGGGACAATGGGTTCGTAGTGGGGGGTCCGCGAGCCGTACAGCAGCCGGTCGGCGCCGAGTTCCGCGGCGACCGTCTCCAGCGCGTCGGGGGAGTTGAGCAGGCGGGTGGAGGTGTGGAAGCCGGGCTCGTCGGCGGCGGCCACCAGGAAGTCGCCCAGATGGTAGAAGTGCGTGTCGAGGAAGACCACCCTGGCCTCCAGTCCGGCGAACGGCTGCCAGAACCTGCGTACGTCGCCACCGGTCAGGACCGTCATATCCAGCCGCGCCGCCCGCCGGGCGACATGCCGGACTGATGGAAAACCGGCCTCCACGCCCTGCTCGTCCGGAAACAGCCGGACCGCCCGGACACCCGCCGCCGCGAGACGGTCCATCTCCCGTCCCGCACCCACGGGATCCCGCAGATCCACCACCCCGACCGGCACGAACGCCGCAGACGAACCTCCGCCGGACGCCGCCGCGCCGGGCGCCGTCAGATCATCGGGCGCGGCCAGCGCGAGGGTCGCGTCGTTGCCCGAGCGTACGTCGAAGAGTGCCGCGCGCAGGCTCGCCACCGCCCCCGCCCGGATCCGGTGCGCCGCCAGCATCGCCCGTACGGTGGCCGGCGTCCCGGGCGGCCCGTCGCGGTCCGGGTAGGCGCCCACGAGCACGTCGACGTCCAGGGCCACCTCCAGCCCACCGATCAGCCCCCAAGCGTCGAACACCATACCGGCCTTGTCCCTAATCGCCATGCGGCCAATCATGCCATTGACGAACGGCGCGCAGAAGATTACGGTCAGGGCCATAATTGCTCAGAAATGAACGCGAGGCCCACATGCTCCGCTCACTCATGGTCGTCGTGGCCGGCCTGTTACCCGCCCTCCTCACAGCCCCCACCGCCGAAGCCGCTGCCGTCGCCAATTGTGAGAGCCCGGCGGTGGAGACGTTCGGACCGGCGTCGGTCACCGGTGCGATCGTCGGCGCCGTCGTCCACGAAGGACACGCCTACGTCGTCGAACGCGGCCCCAAGCCGCCCGTACTGGCGGAGATCGACCTGGCCACCCGCAAGGTCGTCAGGAGCGTCACGCTCCCCGACGGCCCGGCGGCGGGCGAGGCGGAGGGTGGCTGGGCCACCGCCGTGTCCGGCGGCAAGATCTATGTCGGCACGTACCCGGTCCCCGACCTCTACAGCTTCGACCCGGCGACGGGTGAGGTGAAGCACCTGTACTCGTTCGGGAAGAACGGCGGTTTCGTCTGGAGCCTGACCGCGGCGCCCGACGGCACCCTCTACGCGGGGACGTACCCGGACGGCAAGGTCTGGGAGTACGTTCCCAGCACCGGCGCGGTCCGGAACTTCGGCGTACTGGCGCCCGGCGAGCGTTACGTCAGGGCCATCGCCGCGGACGCCGACCATGTCTACGCGGGCCTGCTCGACAAGGCCCAGCTCATGTCGATCGACCGGGCCACCGGCGCGGTCACGCGGCTCGCCACCGGCCCCACCGGCTTCGGCGCCGTCGCCGAGTACGGCGACCGCGTGCTCGCGGCCAGCGGCGGGACCCTCATCGACGTGCGCAAGGACGGTACCGACCTCCGGCAGCCCGCCCTGGCGGAGGGCAGCCTGGACATGCTCACGGTGGCCGCCGACGGCACGGTCTACGCCACCACCCGCCCGGACGGCGCCGTCTACCGCTACCGGACGGGCGACGCCACGCTCACGAAGATCGCCGACCCGCCGTCCCTCGGCGACGAGACCAGGCGACTGCAACTGCTCGACGACAACACCCTGTTCGGCGTCTCGGGCAGCGGCGGCATGTGGTGGCTCGACTTGCGTACGGGCAAGTCGGAGTTCGTGGACCTGATCGAGGCCGGAATACCCGCCGGCGCCGAACGGCCGCAGAGCATGCTGCTCGTGCCCAACCGCGCCCTCTACATCGGCGGGCACTTCTCCATGGAGGTCCGCGACCTGCGTACGGGCGCCAAGCGCAGGTTCCGCCTGCCCGGCGAGCCCAAGGACCTGGTGCGGCGTGGCAACAAGATCTACGCGGCGATGTACCCGAGCGGGCAGATCCTCTCCATCGACATCCGCACCGACCAGGTGCGCGGGCTCGGCTACCTGGGCCACGACCAGCAGCGGCCATGGGACATCGAGTACGACCCGCTGACCGACAAGCTCCTGGTGGCCTCCGCGCCGCTCGGCGCCAAGCTGTCGGGCGCCCTGTCCGTGGTCGACCCGGACACCGGCAAGATGGACGTGTACGTGGACGTCATCCCCGGCCAGAGCCTGATGAGCCTGTCGCTGGGCACCGGCGTCGTCTACCTGGGCGGCGACGTGCTCGGCGGCGGGGGCACTCCGCCGGTCAAGACCTCGGCGTCCGTGGCGGCCTTCGACCTGAGGAAGCGCAAGGTGCTCTGGCAGGTCGATCCCGTCGCCAATTTCCGTACGTTCCAGGACATCAAGGTGCACCGCGGGCTGCTGTACGGGGTGTACAAGCGCGACTCGGGAGCCTGGATCGCGCTGGACCTGGCCACCAAGAAGGTGGTCAGCCAGGGCAAGCTCGCCGGCTACGGAGAGCTGACCGCGCATCGGGGCAAGGTGTTCGTGTCCACCTTCTTCGGCGGCGGCAACGCCTACGAACTGGGCACCGACGCCAAGCTGCTGGCCACCGGCCTGGGCGACGAGTGGTACACCAACCCCCAGCTCCACTTCGAGCCCGGCAGCTGGCGGGCCTGGGCCCTGGTGGGGCGGAACCTGGCCCGGATCAGGCTCGACCCCGGCTGCCCGCCCTTGACCATCCCGGCGACCGCTGGCTAGATTTCGGTCTGTGCCGAAATCAGTGATCGATGCCCACCGGCTGATCGGCCCCGTACCGTTCGCCGACCTGCCGTCGGACCCCGGGCCCGAGATGGACCGGCTGGGCATCGACCGGGCCTGTGTGACCCACACGCTCAGCCTCTACTCGGACGCGCAGGCGGGCAACGAGGCCCTCCTGAGACTGGACGACCCCCGGCTCATCCCGGTGCCCGTCGTGGTGCCCGGCGTGACGGGGGCGTCCGCGCCGGTCGCGGTTCACGAGGTGCTGGGGTGGAACGTCCGCATGATCAGGCTCTGCCCCGAACGCCACCGCTTCGACCTCACCGGCCCGATCGCCCTGCGCTGGCTGGCCGCCATCGCCCTGCCCATCGCGATCGACCTGGACGAGACGTCGCCCGCCCAGCTCCGCACACTGCTGGAGCGGCTGCCCGAGCAGCGCGTCCTCCTGCTCAACCCCGGCTACCGCCGCCTGCGCGCGGTGGCCGAACTGATGGCGGAGACCCGCCGCCTCTGGCTGGAGATCGGCACCGTCAACACCCAGGGCGGCGTCGAATGGCTCGCCCACCGGTTCGGGGCGGACCGGCTGGTCTTCGGTACGGGCGCACCGATCGCCGACGACTGCGGCCCTCGCTTCCTCCTCGACCACCTCGACCTGGAGCCGACCGCCGTCGACCTGATCGCCGCCGGCTCCCTGAGCGGGCTGCTGTGACCCTCCTTCCTGAACCGGCCGACGTGAGCTCTCTTCCTGGGCGGGCTGATGTGGTGCTCGACGCGCACGGTCACGTCGGCGACTGGCCCGATTTCCTCATCCCCGATCCGTCCGCGGACGGCCTGGTGGCCACGATGGACCGGATCGGCGTCACCGCGATGGGCATCAGCCACCTGCTCGCCGTCGGCCCGGACGCCGTACGCGGCAACCGGCTGGCTGTCGAGATCGCCGAGCGCTTCCCCGGCCGGTTCGGCGTCTGGCAGGTCTACAACCCGCACCACCGCACGCCCCTGACCCTGGAGGGCGTGTGGGGCGTGAAGCTGCATCCCGACGTACACCAGTGCCGTCTGGACGACCCGCTCTACGACCCGGTGTGGGAGCTCGGCCTGCCCGTTCTCGCCCACGGCCAGACCGATTCGCCGTGGAGCGACCCCGCCCAGTTCGCCGCCGTCGCCGCCCGCCATCCGGCGGTGCCGCTACTCATGGGGCATACCGGGCTCTGGGCGTACGGCTTCGCCCGCGCCGCCCGTCTGGCGGCCGACCACCCGAACCTCTACCTGGAGATCTGCGGCTCCAAGATGACCGGCCGCTGGATCGCCCGGCTCGTCGACATGATCGGGGCGGACCGGGTGCTGTTCGGCTCGGACGCCTGCTTCCTCGACCTGCGCACCGGTTTCGGCCGCATCGCTCTCGCCCCGCTCACTGACGCGGACCGCACCCTCGTCCAGGGCGCGAACCTCGCCCGCCTCCTCGACCTTCCCCGGCCTTCCCCGACGTCGCATCGAAAGGGACGTTCCCCGTGACACTCGCCCTCCACGGCGGTACGCCGGTCCGCTCGGCGCCCTGGCCCGCGTGGCCGCCGCCGCTCGACCCGGCCCAGCGCGCTCTCGTCACCGAGGTCCTGGAGAGTGGCCAGTGGGGCGCCACCCAGGGTGGTTCCACGGTCACGGACCTGACCGCCGCGTTCGCCCACAGGTCCGGCGTGCCGTACGGCGTGGCGGTCGGGAACGCGACACTGGGCCTGTTCGCCGCGCTGAGAGGTCTGGGCGTGGGGCGGGGCGACGAGGTGATCGTGCCCGCCTACACGTTCGTCGCCTCAGCAACGGCGGTGCTCCTGGCCGGTGCCACGCCCGTGATCGCCGACGTGAACCCGGTGGACCTGCACCTCTCCCCGGAGGCCGTCGAAGCGGCGCTGACGGACAGAACGGCCGCCATCATGCCCGTCCACCTGGCCGGCAGCCCCGCCGACATGGACCCGCTCAACGCGCTGGCCGCCCGCCACGGCCTGGTCGTGGTCGAGGACACCGCCCAGGCGCACGGCGCGACCTACAAGGGCCGCCCGGTCGGCGGCCTTGGCGATGCCGGGGTGTACAGCTTCCAGGCGAGCAAGGCCATGACGGCGGGTGAGGGCGGCTTGATCGTCTGCCGCGACGAGGCCGCGTACGAGGCGATCTGGTCGGTCTGCAACCTCGGCCGTCGGCTCGGCGGTCAGTGGTACGGCCACCCATCGGTCGGCTGGAACCTCCGGCTCACCGAGATCCAGGCCGCCCTCCTGCTGCCCTGGCTCGACCGCCTCGACACCGAGATCGCCCGCCGCGAGGCCTTCTGCGCCGCCGCCGAACACGAACTGGGCACCGAGTGGTGCGTAGCGCACGGCGGTGAGTCGGCGGGTGTGGGTTCGGTGAGTGTGGTGCCGCGGCCGCCTGGTACCACCCGGGACTCCCGCCATCTGCTCATGCTCCGCTTCCACGAGCCGGTGGACCGGGAGTTCCTGTTCGCCGCCATGGCCGCCGAGGGGGTGCCGCTCGAAGGCGGGTACCCGCCGCTCGGGACGATGGCGGCGCTCGTCAGGGAGGGCGCGCGGGTGGAGCCGTGCCCGGCCGCCGAGGCGGCGGCTCGGGAGGTGGTCTGGGTCCGGCAGTCGATGCTCATGGACGATCCCCGCCACGCCGCCCACCTGGCCGAGGCCCTGGCCAAGGTGCTGGCCGCCATGCCGCCGCGCGGCCAGGTGTGACCACTGAACCCCGGCCGCGCGCCCTCCGCCGCCGGGGTTCACACCCCCTATTTCCCCTTCGTGCATCCCTTCGGGGGAGAAGCCGGTGGGCCGGACCAGCCCGACTCGGGACCGCGAGCGTGGTAGCTCATGACCTCACCCTTTGTCGCCCCCAGAGCCGTGCGAGCCGCGTAGGTGATGGAGGAGAGTGTCTCCCCCGTCCCGGGGTTGAGGATCAGCCTGTGGTAGACCGGTAGCTCCTTACGTGGTTTGTCGGAGTACACGAGGGAGCCGCCCGCCTCGCCGGTGTCCACGGATATGCCCTTTCTGCCCAGGGGGTCCGTCACCGTGCCGACGACCTTGGTGGTCGGCAGACCGGCCAGGACGCGGATGATCGCGGCGCGCGTGGCGGGGCTGATCGGCATGTGGAGGAGGTTCGCGGTAGTAGGCAGGAACTTCTCGAAAGGCTCCGTGAAGCCGCGGCCCTTCCAGATCTCGTGGTAGGAGTGAAGCCGCTCCATGAGCTTGGTGGGATCGGCGGGGATGGCCGCGAGATCGGCCATGGTGAACTCGCTGATCGTCCGGTCAGGATACGTTCCCGTGGGATCAATCTTTGAGCTGTACCTGCAGTCCTGCGGCTGATCGGCGATCGGAACGGAAGGGCACGGCCCGCCGTACTCGCAGCGGCCCTTGACCCGGCCGGGAGCTCCCGCCGCCTGCCAGGCGCGCTCGTCCGCGGTCGTGGCCGGGCGGGCGCTTTCCCGCCGCCACACCTGCATGAGCGCCAGATCGGCGGGGTCGCGCGGCTGCCAGGTCTCCCGTCGCCCGCTCACCACGAGCGTGTAGCCGCCGGTGGACAGGTAGTTGCCGTCGATCTCCACCTCGCGCCAGTAGGTGTTGCTCTCCGCCGGGAGCTTCTCGATCCTGTCGGCCAGGTCGAACAGCTCCTGGTTGACCTTCGGCGGCTTGAGCACGGCAGGAGCGGAGGCCAGGTTCGTCACCAGCGCGAAGACCACGGCCACGATCGCGGCCGTGGCCAGTGGCGCCCACAGGACCCACGGGCGAGGCCGGGCCCGAGAGACCGGGGCGGCGGCCGAGCGGGCGCGGGCGCGCGCCACGACTTCGGGCGACGGCGGTCGAGCGTCGGGCAGGGCGCGAGCGAGCAGGTCCATCTCATCCATCGGAGTCCTCCTTCAGCGGGTTGACGGAGCCGAGTGCCCTGCGCAGTTGTTTGCGCGCCCGGTTCAGCCGGGACGCGACGGTTCCGAAAGGGATTCCCAGGGCGGCCGCCACCTCGGCATGGCTCAGCCCGCCCAGCGCGACCAGCAGGACCACGTCCCGGTCGCGCTGCTTCAGCCCGGCCAGCGCCCCCGCCAGCGGCCCGGTGTAGCGGGCGGCGTCCACCCGGTCGAGCACCTCGTCCTCGTGGCTCGCGACATCGCGCTCCGCCGCCTTGGCGATCGCCTTCCACCGCCGGATCTCGGTACGGCGATGCCGCGCGACGAGATTGGTCGCGATGCCGTACAGCCAGGGCCGTACAGCGCCGATCGACGGGTCGTATCCCCCATGCAGGGCGATCGCGAACACCTCCGCGGCCAGGTCGTCGGCCACGTCCTCGGACAGGCGGCGGGCGACGTAGCGGTGGATGTCGGCGAAGTAGTCGTCGAAGAGGTCTGGTGGAACCGGTAAGCGTTCCGCTCCGTAACGGGGATTGTGCACTATCACGCCAGTTGTTGCCCTTTCGCCGGGAATGGTTTCACGTTCGGGGGAGAGGGTGCGGCGGAGGTCAGGCCCACCTCCGCAGAGACAGATCTACTTTGTAAAGGCGCCCGGCGCATCTATGACACCATGCACTACATGGGACCGTCGCGGATCCTCGCCGTACGACATGGCGAAAGCGAGGCGAATGCCGCCTACCGGCGAGCGGGCGACACGCCACTCGTCTACGAGCGTGGCGATGACGAGGTGACCCTGACGGACCTGGGCCGGCGGCAGGCCGGGGCGCTCGGGCACTTGCTGGGGGCGCTGCCGGAGGAGGAGGCGCCCGAGTTCGTGTGGTGCTCGCCCTACCAGCGTGCGCTCGACACCTGGGCGAGCGCCTCAGAGGTGTGGCGGACCTTGCCGGTGACGACGGACGAGCGGCTCAGGGATCGGGAGCGGGGGATGCTCGCCCCGTACAACGAGGCGGAGATCGGGCGGCGCCATCCCGAGGAACTGGCCCGCCAGCGGGCGGCGGGGGACTACGACTATCGGCCGCCGGGCGGTGAGTCGGTGGGTGACGTGGCGGTCCGGGTGCGTGCGGCGGTCGGTGACCTGGGCGCGCGGGCCGCTGGGCGGCGGGTGCTGATCGTCGCGCACGACGCGGTGGTGCTGACCCTGCGGCATGTGATCGCCGAGACGCCGGACGCCGAGCTGGCCGCCATGGATGAGTTCGCGCCCGTGCTCAACGCGTCCGTCTCGACGTGGGAGGCGCTGGACGGCCGTCTGGAGCTGCTGTCCTTTAATGACGTCGACCACCTGCGGTCCTTATAGCGACCTCGACCACCTGTGGTCCTTATAGCGACCTCAACCGCTTTTGATGAGATCGGCCCGGCCCCGCGTGTCGTCGGCGTCGAACCAGGCCTGCTCCGTGGCGAACCACACGCGCCACCGCGGTTCCAGCTCCGGCCCGTCGCGCTCGATCACCCGGCGCAGCCGCACCTCTTCGGGGGCCTCCACCCAGATGGTGAACGCCAGCAGATGGGCCGCCGATCGGCGGGCCGTGCCCACGCCTTCGATGATCAGGACCGGTGCGGCAGGGACCGTGATCAGGTCCGTGTATTCGCCGCGTACCCAGTCATAACGGCGGAACGCGCCCGGGAGTCCGCGCTGGAGCGGGCGGAGCACCTGCGTGTCGAGGGCGTCGAACCAGCCGCCGGGGCCCTCGTCCCATGGGACCGGGAAGTCGTCGCTGTGCACCACCTGGCAGCCGAGTTCGGCGGCCAGTTCGCCGGCGAACGTGGTCTTGCCCGACCCGGCGGGGCCGTCGACGGCGACCAGCCGGACCGGCCCGCACGACGGATCGAGCGCCTGGATGCGGCGGGCGGGCGATTCCACGGCTCCCAGGGTAGGTGAAGGAGACACGAAGCCTGAAAGACTACTCTTTCGCCACGAACGCAATTCTGGAGGCTGACCTTGCCCGGACCCCTTGGTGACATCGTGGTGCTGGATCTGTCCAGGGCCTTGGCGGGCCCGCACGCCGCTCAGATGCTCGGCGACCTCGGCGCCCGGGTGATCAAGGTGGAGCATCCGGACGGAGGAGACGAGTCTCGAGGCTGGGGGCCGCCCTTCGTCGGGCCGGATCACGATATTTCCACCTATTTCCTGGCAGCGAACCGCAACAAGCAGTCCATCGCCATCGACCTGAAGTCCGCCGACGGCAAACAGCTCGTCGAGCGCCTGGTACGCCAGAGCGACGTGCTCATCGAGAACTTCCGTACCGGCGTGCTCGACCGCCTCGGCTTGTCCGTCGAGCGGCTGCACGAGCTCAACCCACGCCTGGTCATCCTGTCGATCACCGGCTTCGGCCACGACGGGCCCGAGGGCGGCCGGCCGGGCTACGACCAGATCGCCCAGGGCGAGGCCGGCCTGATGTCGCTGACGGGCCCCTCGCGCGACGAGCCGTACCGCGTGGGCGCGTCCATCGCCGACCTGCTCGCGGGCATCCACGGCGCGTACGGCGTGACCGGAGCCCTGTACGAGCGCGAGCGGACCGGCAGGGGCCGGGTGGTGCGTACGTCGCTGCTGGCCGCCGTCACCGGTGTGCACTCCTACCACGGCACGGCGTGGACCGTGGGCGGCCAGGTGCCCGGCGCGAACGGCAACCACCACGCCTCGATCGCCCCCTACGGCGCCTTCCATTGCGCCGACGGGATGCTGCAGATCGCGGCGGCCAACGACGGCCAGTGGAAGAAGGTGGCCGCTCTACTGGGCATAGACCCAGATGTGGCTAAATATGCGACGAACAGGGAGCGATTCGCGCACCGGGATGAGCTGATCGCCGACATGGAGAAGGCTCTGGCCGCGCACGACCGCGGCCACTGGCTGGCCAGGCTCGGCGAGGCGGGAGTGCCCGCGGGCGCGATCCGCTCGATCGACGAGGTCTACACCTGGGACCAGACCCGCTCGCAGGGCCTGGTGATCGAGGTGGACCATCCCGTACTCGGCCGCATCGAACTGCCGGGCCCCCCGCTGCGCTTCGAAGACGGCCACGAAGAGAGTGCCACCGAGGTGACGCACACCGCGCCGCCCGCCCTGGGCCAGGACGGCGACGCCGTGCTCAGCTGGCTGGAAGAGCGCGAGGGGTGATGCGAATCCGATGGCACCGGCGGGCGCTCTGGTGCGTCAACATTCCAACATCGCCGGTTAGTAGGGAGCCATGGTGAGCCGTCCGGACGCGCGCACACTGATCGAAACGGTCCTCGACGCGGGATCGTGGAAGTCGTGGGACGCGCCGCCCGCCGATCCGGTGGCGCCGGGCTCCTCCTACGCCGACGAGCTGGCCGCGGCCCGCGCCAAGTCCGGCTACGACGAGTCCGTCGTCACCGGCGAGGGCCTGCTCGACGGGCGGCGGGTGGCCGTGGTGGTCTCCGAGTTCTCGTTCATGGCGGGGTCGATCGGGGTGGCGGCGGCCGAGCGGGTCGTCGCCGCGGCAGAGCGGGCCACCCGTGAGCGGCTGCCGCTGCTGGCCGCGCCCGCCTCGGGCGGCACCCGGATGCAGGAGGGCGCGCTCGCGTTCGTGCAGATGGTGAAGATCACCGCCGCGGTGCAGGCGCATCGCGGGGCGGGGCTGCCCTTCGTGGTGTATTTGCGGCATCCGACGACCGGTGGGGTGTTCGCGTCCTGGGGCTCGCTCGGGCATGTCACAGCCGCGGAGCCGGGGGCGCTGATCGGGTTCCTGGGGCCGCGGGTGTTCGAGTCGTTGCACGGTTATCCGTTCCCCGAAGGCGTACAGGTGGCGGAGAACCTGCACGAGCACGGGCTGGTCGACGCCGTGGTGTCGGCCGACGACGCGCGGGAGGTGGCGATCAGGGCGCTGTCAGTGCTGTGCGCCGAACGTACCGGGCTGGTCGCCGGCGAGCCGCCCGAGGAGGACCTGCGGCCGGTGGAGGCGTGGGAGGCGATTACCCGCTCGCGCCGCGACGACCGTCCCGGCGCGCGCACGCTGCTCAAGCTGGCCGCCACCGACGTGACCCCGCTCACCGGCAACGGCGCGGGCGAGAACGAGCCGGGCCTGCTGCTGGCGCTGGCGCGGTTCGGCAGCGCGCCGGCCGTCGTGCTCGGCCAGGACCGGCGCCGGGCGCGGCCCAGCTCGCCGCTCGGCCCCGGCGGGCTGCGGATGGCCAGGCGCGGTATGCGGTTGGCCGCCGAGCTGGGGCTGCCCCTGGTCACCGTGATCGACACGGCGGGCGCGGCGCTGTCGAAGGCGGCCGAGGAGGGCGGGCTGGCCGCGGAGATCGCCCGCTGCCTGGCCGACCTGGTCATGCTCGACGCGCCGACGGTGTGCCTGCTGCTCGGTGAGGGCGCGGGCGGCGCGGCGCTGGCCCTGCTGCCCGCCGACCGGGTGCTGTGCGCGCAGCACGCGTGGCTGTCGCCGCTGCCGCCGGAGGGCGCCTCGGCGATCCTCTACCGAAGTGTGGACTTCGCGCCGGAGATCGCCCAGCAGCAGCGGGTGCGGGCCACCGACCTGCGGCGTGACGGGATCGTCGACCGGGTGATCCCGGAGGTGCCCGACGCCGCGTACGAGCCGCGCGCGTTCTGCGAGCGGGTGGGACGGGCGCTGGAGTACGAGATCGCCGGGCTGCTGGCGCGCAGCCCGGCGGACCGTCGAGCGGCCCGCCAGGCCCGCTACCGCAACCTGGGCGGCTAGCCTGGGGCCCGTTACCGCGAGGGCTCCTTGGGCTCGTACGTCCAGAGCACGCCTCCGTCGGCGCCGTAGCCGGTGAACCGCATGCCCGGCCAGGACAGCCCCTGGTTGCCGACCGCCTTGGGCACCGGCCCGGCGAACAGCAGCACGCCCTGGTCCCAGGGGTCGGGCACCGTGCTCGCGGTCAGGCGCCCGCCGCCCTTGAGCGTGACGTCGACCTTGGCCGTGCCGGGCACGGTGAAGCCGTACCACTCCTGCCGGCCTCCCGACCACTGCAGCGGGAGCTCCGGCGCGGCGATCATGTCGCTCAGCTTCCCGCCCGGGACGGCCTGGAAGGAGCCCGGCTGTTCCTTGCCGTCCTTCGTCCACTTGACGCACGTGTCGGCGTACAGGTGGGCGGTGAGCCCGCCGGGGAAGACATGGCCGGCGTCGAGGGGCTTCTTGTCTTCCCAGCACCAGCCGCGCCGCGTCAGGTCGACCTGTTCGATTTGCTTGCCGCGCACCTTGTACGCGAAGGCGCGCACTTTCGCGTCGCTCGGGTATCTGACCCACCACACGGGCGCGGGCAGGTCCTTGCCGCGCGTCAGGGTGGCGGGCAGGCGGCGTCCGTCCTCCAGCACCGCGTCGATCGACAGCCAGTCGTCCTCGGCCGCGCCGAAGGCGAGGACGCTTCCCGGCAGCGGCAGGTAGGTCTCCACCCGGCCGCTGGAGAAGCTGTCGGACGGCGGTTCGGGCCGCACCCGGGCGCAACCGATCTGCTCCCCGCCGTCGGCGCCGGTGCCGCCGGTGCCGCACAGCTGCAGGTCGTCCTGGTAGGGGTACTTGCCGAAGGAGAGCCGTACCGGTCCGTTGCTGAAGTCGTCGGTGCCGGGGACGGTGATGGGCTCGCCGGTCTGTTTGAAGTTCGACTTCGGAGACGCGGTGCTGCGTGGTCTGTCTTCACGCCAGAGCTGCTTGCCCGCGGCGTCGTAGCCCGCCCACCAGCCGCCGAGGGACCAGTCGACCGGTGGCAGGTGCGCGAGGGTGAACAGGTTGCGGTCGAGGTTCCACGGATCGGGGATGCCCTGCATGGTGATCGGGGCGTCGGAGCCGAGCACTATCTGGATCTTGACGGTGTCCCTCTTCGTGGCGGTGTAGATGAGCCCGTCCTCGGAATGGATCATGGGTGCCTTGGCCGTCATCGGATCCTTCAGGTCGAGGTTGACCCAGCCGAGCTCCTTGGCCCCGCGGAACCAGAACACACTGCGGCCCTGGACCTTGTCGTCGTAGGGGCGCACCATGACCTCACCGGGCAGCCGCATGGGCTGGCCGATCGGTGTGTGCCTGCTGCTCTCGCCGGCGAGGCGCCTGGGCGAGGTGTCCGAGCCTCGCCTGCCACGCGCGTCGGTGAACTCCACCGTGGACACCTTGTCCCCGGCCGACAGCGCCAGGGTCCAGATGACCATCGGGGCGCCCTCGGACCGGTGCACGGTCGCGTCGACGCGCCGGCCGTCCGCCAGCACGGCCGTGACCTTCGCCACGTCGTTGTCGGCGATGCCGTAGTCCACGTAGGCGGACGGGGTGTCGGCGCGGGTGGAGCCCTCGTACATGCCGCTACGTTCCATGATCCTGGCCATGAGCAGGTCGTGGCACGAGCCGTACGGATCGCCGTCCGCCGGGACGGCGACGAAGCACACTTCGGGGGAGCCGAGCCGACCCCGGGCGAACCACAGGCGCAGCGGCTTGCCCCGCGCTGGGTCGTTCACCACGACCTGTTCTCCGGCCGCCGTCTTGCCCTGCATGAGCTGCTTGTAGACCTCGTCGGGGTCGCTCGCGCTGTTCCGGCCCAGACCCCCGTTGAGCAGGATGGGGACGAAGATGGCCAGCAGCGCGATGGGCAGGGCGGCGAGCAGCCACCGCCCGCGCGGCACCGGCGGGGGAGTGCGGCGCTGGACCTTGAGCCAGGCGTTCGGATCGGCCTCGTAGGTCTGGGCGCGGGCTTCGAGTGCCGCCCGCAGGCGTGCTTCGAGGTCGCTCACTGGTCCTCCTCCTTCAGCGCCTTGCCCAGCGCGGCCAGGGCCCTGCTGGCGTGGGTCTTGACCGAACCCGTCGAGACGCCCATGACGTCGGCGATCTCGCGTTCGGACAGGTCGAGCCAGTAGCGCAGGACGAGCGCCTCGCGCTGCCTGCGCGGGAGGCGGTCGAGCGCCGCGAGCAGTTCGCGGTGCTCCTCGGCGACGATCACCGCGTGCTCGCTGCTGCGTTCATGCTCGGGAGGATCGGGGCGGCGCAGCCGGACCAGCCTGAGGTGGCGCAGGCGGTTGCGGGTGAGGTTGCAGACAATCGTGCGCAGGTACGACACGGCCGCCCCGTCGTCGCGCAGCCGTCTGATGTGCAGCCGGGAGAACGCCTCCTGGGCGATGTCCTCCGGGTCGTCGGCGCCGAGCAGGCCCGCCAGCCGTACCAGGGGGTGGTAGTGGGCGGCGAACAGCTCGGCGAATGACGGCTGCGCCATGGTGGAGGAGTCGATCACAGTACAGAGACACCCAAGACGGGCGTCGGTTGACTAGGGGACGGGAATCCGTTCGACGCGGATCGAGAAGACCTCCTCACGGGGCACCACGACCTCGTAGGCGCCGTGGTCGACCATCCAGTAGCCGAGCGCCTCCGCCTTCATGCCGCTGTGGCCGGTGTAGGCGATGTGCAGGCCGTCGTCGTCCTCGTCGAGCACGATGCACGGCTCGCCGCCGAACGCACCGACCGTGCGGATCAGCACCAGCCAGTCGAGCTCGGCGCGGCCGACCGTACGCCGCCAGTAGCCGGAGCCGGGCTCGAACCCGTCGAGCTCCTCCTCGCTGAACAGCACCACCTGGTCGCTGTCGGGGCCGAGCGCGGCGGGCAGCGTGCGCTCGGCGAACCGCGCGACGAAGCCGGCGGCCACGGGGGTGATCTCGTCACTCATGCGGCGGGCCGCCAGGTGAGCCCGTCGTAGGTGGCGAACGGCCGCTCCTGTTCGGGGGTGATGTGCACGATCTCCGCCCCCGCGGGGATGGGGATCGGCGTGGTGTGGAACTGCGGGACCACGTGCTCGCGCGAGGTGGTGAACCCGTTTCCGGCGAACGGTGGCGCGTCGCTCCAGTCACCGCCCATATGCGGTCCGTACGGAACGGCGTAGGTGTCGGCGTCACGGGCGTACCAGCGCATGACATAGAGCTCGGGCACGTCGGCCGTCAGCTCCGATCCCTCGAACGAAAGGTCGAGTCCGTAGTAGAGCTGTCTGGGGGTCGTCAGCCGGACGCAGTCCTGAAGCCGGTAGACGTAGCCGGAGATGACCGTGCGTTTACCCGATAGGTATGGCACGAGCAGACGCGGCGGGACGACCTTCTGCATCTGCGTTCTGCTCACTGTTCTACTTTACGATCGCTTGACACCTAGTACGCGATGTTCGAGGCACGGCAGGGCGGTCCTGGCCGCTGCGGTCACTTCTGGATCCACCTCCACGAGCTGAATGCCCGGATTGGTGCCCAGATCGGCGCGGACTACACCGAGCGGGTCGACCAGCATGCTGCGGCCCACCCCGAAACCGTCGGTCGACTCGGCCGGATTGGGTGCCTGGCCGACGGCGGCGGTCCATGTCGTGTTCTCCAGCGCCCGCGCCCGGACCAGCGTGGTCCAGTGGTCCTCCTTGAGCGGGCCCGATCCCCACGCGGCGATGACCGCGAACAGCTCGGCGCCCTGGTCGACCAGCGCTCTGGCCAGCTCGGGGAAGCGGACGTCGTAGCAGGTGATCAGCCCGACACGGAGCCCCGCGAGCTCCACCACCGTGGGCTCGGCGCCGGGGGCGACCAGCTCGGATTCCTTCGCGCCGAAGGAGTCGAACAGGTGGATCTTCCGGTAGGCGGCCTTGACGGAGCCGTGCGCGTCGATGGCCACGGCGGTGTTGTGCACCCGGCCGGAGCCCGGCTCGAACACACCGGCGATCACCGCGAGGCCGTGCTCGCGGGCCGCCTGCGCCACGCCGGACACGAACGGCCCGTCGAGCGGTTCGGCCAGGTCGGTGATGCGGCTGCCGTAGCGGGTCAGCGTCGCCTCGGGGAAGATCGCCAGGTCGGCGTCTTCGGCCTTGGCGAGCGCTTCGCGGACCCTCTTGAGGTTGGCAGACGGGTCAGGAGACACCGGGATCTGGCAGAGGGCGATTCTGGTCACGGCCCGACTCTAACCGGTTGGGCACCCGTCGAAACCAGGTCAGGCATCGCCAGATCCACTCGAGCGGGCCGTACCTGAATCTCGTCAGCCACCAGGCGCTGAACGGAATCTGTACGGCCAGCGTCGCCACGGTGATCACGAGCACCCACCAGCGTGTGGGATCGGTCTTGAGCAGGTGGCTCGTCAGGGCGATCACCAGCGTGCCGGAGATGTAGTTGGTCAGCGCCATCCGCCCGAGCGGCTCCAGCGCCGCCGACAGCGGTGCCGACCACCGGGTCCGCAGGACCAGCAGCAGGCCGGTGGAGTAGGCGGCGGCCCCGGCGAGCGCGGCCGTGCTGTAGACGGTCCAGTTGTGGTTGGTGGTCCAGGCGGCGGTGAGCAGGGCGGAGGCCAGCGCGCTGACCGCGAAGACCGGCAGCAGCAGCCGCCCGGACGGGCGCGACTCCATCAGCGCCATGCCGAGCAGGAACAGCGCCGGAATGAGATATGGCCCGGCCCCGACCGACACCGTCCACACGACCGCGGCCACCCCGAGGATCACCATGGGCAGGCCGCCGGCCAGGAACGAGGCGGGCAGCAGCACCAGCGCCCCGAACGCCGCGTAGGCCGTCAGCACCTCGCCGCTGTAGAACGTCCGCTGGAGCAGCCCGAAGCACAGCAGCCAGAACAGCCGGCGCAGCAGCACCCACCGCCCGGCCCGCTCCAGGACCAGGACGAAGCTGATGCCGAACAGCAGCGAGAAGATCGGGTAGAACCGGCTCTGGAACAGCGCGTCGATGGTCCAGTCGATGCCGTTCTTGGGCTCGTGCACGGCGTGCTGCCAGGTGTTGACCAGCATGATGCCGCCCACCGCGAAGCCGCGGAGCGCGTCGAGCTCTCGGATACGCCTCACAGGATCCAGGCGAACCACCATACGAGGAATCCGGCCGCCGTGACCGCGGCCACCGCCTGCGGCCATCCCCGCCGCAGCGCGAGCGCGCCGAGCGTCAGTACGGCCGAGCCGACCGCCACCCAGGTGTACGGCCAGGCCGAGGCGGGCAGGCCGACGGCCAGCGCGGTCTCGTTCTCCTTGAGCATGCCCCACACCGCCGAGCCGAGCAGCCCCGTGAACGCCGTCCCCGCCAGCCCGGCGAAGGCGGCCAGCGCCCGGCCCTTCAGCGCGCCCGCGACCAGCTGGATCAGCGACACCAGCGCGAACAGCGCCAACGGGGCGGCCAGCCAGGGCGACAGCGAGATCTGGTAGGGGGCGCCGGTCACGTGTACGTCGCCGGGGTTCAGCCGGGGGTAGACGGTCGCCTTCTCGGGCGAGCAGGGTGCGGCCGCCCCGCCTGACGGGGTGTCCACGAAGGCCAGGATGTGGCGGCGGGCGCAGGCGTTGGCCAGGAACACCGCGTGGCCCGTGCCCGCGAACTCCACGAAGCGGGCGTTGGGCAGGCTCTTGGCGGCGGGCTCGCTGGTCCTGGTCGGCGTCGTGGGGTCGTACTGGCCGCCCACCACGAGCACCGGGGCCTTCGTGGTGGCGTTGACGGGTGCCGACTTGGGAAGCTTCCAAGCATCACACACCGCTTTGTCACTATTTACGGTGAAAAGTCGGGATTTTGTGGCGAATGTGTTGAACGGGACCTCGTCCTGGCACTGCACCGCGTTGTACAGCCCGAACTCGTGGGAGACCAGCCCGTCGCCCACCGCGTCGGCGAGCGGGCGCAGCAGCTCGTCATGGCCCTTGCTCAGCGCGTCGATCATCGCCGGCGCCACGGCGAGCACGTCGGCCTCGTGCAGCGCCTCCGCCATGATCGTCGAGACGTCGTCGCCGGTCAGCCGGGCGGTGAAACCCGTGCCGAGCAGCGGATCCGTGGTCGGCACCCGGGCAGGGCGGGCGTTCAACCGCTTCACCATCGCCTCGAACGGCTCGCGCAGACCCAGCTTGGCCACGGTGTCGGTTAAGTTGCGGTCGGCGTCGTCGTACCAGCCGACCTTCTCCGGCAGGTACGAGTCGAGCACCACCGAGCGCACACCCGCCGGGTCGGCGGCGGCCACGTCCATCATGACCCGGGTCGAGTAGCTGACCCCGAACGGGTTCCAGGTGGGGTAGCCGAGCGCCTTGCGCAGCGCGACGACGTCCGCGGCGATCTCCTTGGTGTTGTAGCCGCGCAGGTCCACGCCCTGCTGCGTGAGCCGCTCCCGGCACTTCAGCGCGGCGGCGCCGACGTCGGCCGACGGCTCGCGCAGCCGGTCCAGCATCGCCTCGGCCGTCTCCGGGCAGCCCAGGGTCGGCTGGGAGTATTTGCTGCCGCGCTGCTCGACGGCCACCACGTCACGGTCGGGGAACATCTGGCTCAAGAACCCCGTGAGCTGCATCGACGCCGAGGCCGGGCCGCCGCTCATGTAGACGACCGGGTCGGGCTTGCGGTCCTTGGCCGTCGAGGCGTGCACGGCGTAGCCGACCTTGATGGTCTTGCCCGGCGTGTCCCTTCGCTCGGGGACGACCAGGAAACCGCAGGTCGTATTGTCGGGCATGGCGACGGGACACGCGCTCTTCTCGACACCGCCCGGACCCATGACGGGCGGCGCGGAGAGGGCGAGTGCGAGGAGGACCCGAATGATCACGGGAAGAGACTAATAGTGTGGGGCCGTGACGGAACCACTTGTATCTCGGATGCGGGCCTTCGGTACGACGATTTTCGCGGAGATGAGCGCGCTGGCCGTACAGACCAGCTCGATCAACCTGGGCCAGGGTTTCCCCGACACCGACGGGCCCGCGGCGATGCTCGACCGGGCGGTGCAGGCCATCGTGTCCGGCGCCAACCAGTACCCACCCGGCCCCGGCGTCCCTGAGCTGCGGCAGGCCGTCTCCGAGCATCGGGCCGACCACTACGGCCTCGACTACGCGGCCGACGGCGAGATCCTGGTGACCGTGGGGGCCACCGAGGCGATCGCGGCCAGCGTGCTGGCGCTGTGCGAGGCGGGCGACGAGGTGATCGCCTTCGAGCCCTACTACGACTCCTACGCCGCCTCCATCGCGCTGGCCGGGGCCCGGCTGGTCGCGGTGACCATGCGGCCGGTGGAGGGACGATTCACCTTCGACCCGGACGAACTACGCGCCGCCGTCACGCCGCGTACCCGGGCGATCCTTGTCAACTCCCCGCACAACCCGACCGGGACCGTGTTCACCCGCGCCGAGCTGACCGTCATCGCCGAGCTCTGCCAGGAGGCCGGGCTGACCGCGATCACCGACGAGGTGTACGAGCACCTGACGTTCGACGGCGTCGAGCACATCCCGCTGGCGACGCTTCCCGGCATGCGCGAACGCACGGTGATGATCTCCTCGGCGGGCAAGACGTTCTCCGTCACCGGGTGGAAGACGGGCTGGATCTGCGCCCCCGCCTCGCTGATCACGGCGGTGCAGACGGTCAAGCAGTTCCTCACCTTCACCGCGAGCGCGCCGTGGCAGCTCGCGGTCGCCTACGGCCTGCGCAACGAGCTGGAGTGGGTCTCGGCGCTGTGCGACGGGCTGGGACACAAGCGGGACCGGCTGATGGACGGGCTGGCGGCGGCCGGGTTCGAGGTGCTCAGGCCGTCGGGAACGTACTTCGTGCAGACCGACATCCGGCCCCTGGGCTTCGAGGACGGGCTGGAACTGACGCGGCGGCTGCCGGAGCTGGTGGGGGTGGTGGCCATCCCGACGCAGGTCTTCTACGACCACCCGGACCGGGGCAGGCACTTCGTCCGGTTCGCGTTCTGCAAGAAGGACGAGGTCATCGACGAGGCGGTCACCCGGCTCAAGCGCCTGTCGGCCTGACGACCTCCCGGAAGTGTAGTTGTTCGGCTACGGCGAGGAATGAGCGCAGGTGAGCTAGGGTAGGAGTCGCCCCCAAACAGGGATCGCCTCTGGGCCCCGACCCCCCGAAGGAGACGGAATCGTGCTCACCGTCGGTGACCGCTTTCCCGAATACGCGCTCAAGGCGTGCGTCGGCCTCGACCCCGAGCGGGCGTTCGCGGAGATCGACCACAAGACCTACGAGGGCAAGTGGCGCGTCGTGTTCTTCTGGCCGAAGGACTTCACCTTCGTCTGCCCGACCGAGATCGCCGAGTTCGGCCGGCTCAACGGCGAGTTCGCCGACCGCGACACGCGGGTGCTCGGCGTCTCCGTCGACTCCGAGTACGTCCACCACGCCTGGCGCAAGCACCACGACGACCTGCGCGACCTGCCGTTCCCGATGCTGAGCGACGTCAAGCGCGAGCTGAGCGGCGCGTGCGGGGTGCTCGGCGAGGACGGCACGGCCCAGCGGGCCACGTTCATCGTCGACCCGCACAACGAGATCCAGTTCACGATGGTGACCGCCGGA
Organism: Nonomuraea sp. NPDC049129; assembly: GCF_040648495.1. Lineage (NCBI taxonomy): Bacteria > Bacillati > Actinomycetota > Actinomycetes > Streptosporangiales > Streptosporangiaceae > Nonomuraea > Nonomuraea sp. NPDC049129. The sequence goes on from NZ_JBEZDU010000002.1 coordinate 588,228, forward strand.
TCCGTGGGCCGCAACGTCAAGGAGGTCCTGCGGGTCCTCGACGCCCTGCAGTCCGACGAGCTGTGCCCCTGCAACTGGACCAAGGGCGAGGCCGGTCTCGACGCGCGGATGCTGCTGGCCCAGTGAGCGAGCTGACCTACGGACACGGTGGCGCATGAGCATCGAGGAGCTGAAGGCGGCGCTGCCCGGCTACGCCAAGGACATCAGGCTCAACCTGGGCTCGGTCACGACCACCTCGCCGCTGACCGACCAGCAGCTGTGGGGCACGGTGCTGGCGAGCGCGCTGGCCACCAGGTCCGGGCGGGTCATCGCCGCGGTCTGCGAGGAGGCCGCCGGCAAGCTGTCGGCGGAGGCGTTCACCGCCGCCAAGGCCGCCGCCTCGATCATGGCGATGAACAACGTCTACTACCGGGCCACCCACCTCATCGGCGACGAGACGTACGCGACGCTGCCCGCCCGGCTCAGGATGACCGTGATGGGCGATCCGGGCGTGGACCGGGGCGACTTCGAGCTGTGGTGCCTGGCGGTCTCCGCGATCAACGGCTGCGGCCGGTGCCTGGAGTCGCACGAGCGGGTGCTGCGCGGCTCCGGCCTGCCACGCGAGCACATCCAGGAGGCGCTGCGCGTGGCCGCCGTGATCAACGCCACCGCCGCCACCCTCGAAGCCGAAGCGGCCCTGATCACGATCTGACGGCCGCCGCTCTGACGGTCGCCGGTCGGTTGGCCGCCGGTCGGTTGGTGGCCGGTCGGGCGGTGGCCGGGTCGCGCGGTCAGGGTCGTGCGGTCGCGCGGTCGCGCGGTGGCCGGTCGGGCGGTCGCCGTCCGCGCTTCCGTGGCGGAGGTGGGCTCTCCGGGTGTCCACCTCCGCCACGGTTCAGCCCTTGGCGCTGTTGGTGTCGTTCGCGTCCTCGACCTGCGGCGCGTCCAGTGGGGTCAGCGTCGCCGTCGCCTCCTCGTGGTCCATCCCGGTGGCCTGGAGCAGGTCCACGGCGATGGAGCGCAGTTGCGCGATGATGACGTGCGCCGAGAAGCCCAGCCGTTCGGGACGCTCCCGCGCCGCGACGGCGAGCAGCGCCTGCCGGGCCAGCATGGGCTCGCGGCCGGCCGCCAGTTCGAGCTGGAGCAGCAGCGCCGCCTCCGACACCTCGCGCATCGCCTCGGCCAGCGAGGTCGGCGGCGGGCTCGTCTCGCCCAGTGCCGCCAGCGTCCGGCGGGCCAGCACCCTGGCGTTGCGCAGGGCCAGGTCCACCGGCACGGCCACGGTCTCGTACCTGGCCAGGCGGCCACGGCGGTGCCAGTGCAGCGGCGAGATCAGCGTGATCTCCTTGCTGGTCTCCACCGCCTGCTCGAACTCCGCGACCGCCGCCTGGGTGTTGCGCGCCTCCTCCAGCGCCTCGGCGGCCAGGTCCACGTCGCGTTTCTCGATCGCCTCCGCGGCCCGTTCGAGCACCGTGGACAGCGCGTCGAGCACGCCCGACAGGTGCTTGGCGGCGATCGTGAAGGGGCTGGCCGGAAGCAGCGCCGCCGTGGCGATGCCGATGACGCCGCCGGTGAGCGCGTCGGCCATCCGATCCCAGCCCCCGGCGCCGTCCGCGGGCACCAGGGCGGCGACGAGTACCGCGGACGACCCGGCCTGCGCCACGAAGAGCGCCCCGCTGTTCAGCAGCACCGCGGCGGTCATCGCCAGCGCGACCACCAGCATGATCTGCCAGGCGCCCGAGCCGATCCAGGACACCAGCAGGTCGCCGACGCCGACGCCGAGGCTGACCCCGACCACGAGCTCGGCCACCCGGCGCAACCGCTGCCCGAGGCCCACGCCGACGCAGATCAGCACGGAGATCGGCGCGAAGAACGGGCGAGGGTGGTCGAGCAACTGGATGGCGACGGTCCAGGCGAGCGCCGCGCCGACCGCGCACTGCGCGATGGAGGGCGCCATCAGGCCGAACCCGCTCAGCCGTTCCCGTACATGATCGCTGAGCCTCGTTCGCACCCCTCTACCTTGGCGGATCTTTGTGACATTAAGGTCACATTGCCCGTATTCGGGCGTGTCGGCAGGTTCGCCGACCGGCCGTTCTTCCGCTCCCCCGAAGGCCGGACACCCGTTCTTCCGCTCCCCCGAAGGGGGATCCCTCCAGAAGGACCTCAGCCGGTACGGGCCGTCTGCTTCTTCGCCCCCGGAGGGTGATCCCACCTGAAGGACCCCAGCCGCCACGGACCGTTTTCGTCTTCGCCCCCCGGAGGGGGTATCTCTCCCAAAGGACCCAGCCGCCACGGACCGTCACAGAGACCGAGACGGTCGTGGGACGAATCCCCAGGGGGTCACCGCGCTAGGGGACGTCCTCTTCGCCCGTGTCCAGGGGCGGGAGGGCGGCCATCGCCTGTTCGCGGTCGCCGCCGCTAGCTTGGAGCAGGTCCACCACGATCGACCGGTACTGCGCGACCATCACCCCGGCCGAGAACCCCCATCGCTCATCCGCCACCTGCCGCGACGCCACCGCCAGGATCGCCTCGCGGGCCCGATCCGGCTCGTGCCCCAGGGCCAGCTCCTCCCGGAGCAGCTGGGTCGCGTCGGCCAGGTCGCGCAGCGCGCCCGGCATCCAGGCGGGCGGCGGGCTCTGCCCCTCGAGGGCCACGACGGCCCGCCTGGCCAGGACCCTGGCGTTCCTGACCGCGTGATCGAGCGGTACGGCGGCCCTCTCGTACCCCTCCAGCCGGTGGCGGCTCTGCCAGTGCAGCGGTGAGATGGTGGCGATCTCCCAGCTGGTCCCCAGCGCTTGCCGGAAGGTGTCCACGCTCGTCTGCGTCCCCCGCGCGGCCTCCAGCGCCTCGGCCGCCAGGCCGGGGTCAGACTTCTCGATCGCCTCCGCGATCCGCCGCAGCGCGTCGCCCAGCGCCTCGAACATCCCCGACGCCTGCCTGGCCACCAGGGCGAACGGGCTGGCCGGCAGCAGGGCCATCGCGATGATCCCCATGACACCGCCGACCAGCGCGTCGAGCATCCTGTTGACCCCGCCGACGCCCGTCGGGGGCAGCAGGGTGGCGACGAGTACCGCCGAGGACCCGGCCTGCAGGACGATCAGGGAACCGCTGTCCAGGAGCACGCCCATGGCCATCGCCAGCGCCACCACGAGCGCGATCTGCCAGGCGCCCGAGCCGATCCAGGACACCAGCACGTCGCCGACTCCCACGCCGAGGCTGACCCCGACGACCATCTCGACCATCCGGCGCCGCCGCTGCCCGAGGCCCACGCCGATGCAGATGATCACCGCGATCGGCGCGAAGAACGGGCTGGGGTGCCCAAGTACGTCCTTGGCCACCAACCAGGCCAGCGCCGCGGCCACGGCACACTGCCCGACCGTCGGCGCCATCAGGACCAGCCTGCTCAGCCGGCGTTTCACCTGCACGAACCCTCGCCTACCCAGCTTGCGGCGCTCCATCGGCCAGGAACTCGTCCACGGCCCGCAGGAACGCCGCCCGCGCGGAGACGTGGATGAGATGCCCGACCTCGATCGTGACCAGCTCGGCCCCCGGAATCCGCTCGGCCACCGCCTCGACGTCGAGATGGCTGGCCCCCGACAGGACCAGCGTCGGCGCGGTGATCGAGGCGAGCCCTTCGGCCCACGCCGGATCGGGCGCGAGGAACTGCCGCTCGGTCTCGTGCACCATCCGCCAGTCGAAGCCGGGCGACTCGCCCTCCTCCACGATCGGCGGGCGGTTCTTCATCGCGTACGGCGGCGCCGGATCCTCCAGGACCAGCCGCTCGACGCGATCGGGCCACGTCATGGCCACGAGATAGGCCACCGCTCCGCCCAGCGAGTGCCCCACCAGCGTCGCCCGCTCGAAACCCAGCTCGTCCAGCAGCGCGACGACGTCGCGCGCCATGTCGGCCAGCGCGTACGCGCCCGGGTAGTCGCTGGCGCCGTGCCCCCGCAGGTCGATGGCGAAGACGTGATAGCGGGCGGCGAAGTGCTGGGTGATGCCGTTCCAGTCGTTGTGGTCGGCGGTCCGCCCGTGGATGAGCACCAGCGGGGGAGCGGCCGGGTCGCCCTCCTCGCGATAGACGAGCTTGATCCCGTTTACGTGCGCTTCGCGAATCACACAGGTGACCCTATCCCCGAGGCCGGCCGCCACGTTGGGCAGACATTGCCGGTGAGAGCCCGATCGGCTGGTGGATAGCGTGTTCTGCGTGCCGCCGGGGTAGGTCTGGGAGTCGCGCGTGTTCGCCACCGGACCGCTGAACCGCTGAACCGCTGAACCACCGAATCGTCGAATAGGGGTTGTGATGCCGGATCCGATAGAAGTGCGCAAGGTGCCGATCGAGAGCGTGACGGACGCCTCCGGCCTGGCCCGGCTGATCGACGACGGGGTGATCGAGGCGCACCGGGTGCTCGCGGTGATCGGCAAGACCGAGGGCAACGGGGGTGTGAACGACTACACCCGGATCCTGGCCGACCGGGCTTTCCGTGAGGTGCTGGCGGCCAAGGGGCATCCGGCGCCGGAGACCGTACCCCTGGTGTGGTCCGGAGGGACGGACGGCGTGCTCAGCCCGCACGCCACCGTGTTCGCCACCACCGACCCGGCCGGCGCGCCGCGATCGGATGAGCCGCGCGTGTCGGTCGGCGTGGCGATGAGCGACGTGATCCTCCCGGAGGACATCGGCCGCCCGGCGATGGTGGAGAAGGTCGCGGCCGGGGTGCGCGAGGCGATGAAGATCGCGGGCATCGACGACCCGCGCGACGTCCACTACGTGCAGACCAAGACGCCCCTGCTCACCCTGGCCACCATCACCGACGCCAAGAGCCGTGGCCAGGACACCGCCATCGAGGAGACCGGCCCCTCCATGGACCTGTCGAACTCCACCACGGCCCTCGGCATCGCCGTCGCCCTCGGCGAGATCGAACCGCCGCGGGCCGACCAGATCCACAAGGACCTGTCCCTGTACTCCTCGGTGGCCTCGTGCTCGTCCGGGGTCGAGCTGGACCGGGCGCAGATCGTGCTGGTGGGCAACGTACGGGGAATCGGCGGGCGCTACCGGATCGGCCACGGCGTGATGCGGGACGCCCTGGACGCCGACGGCATCTGGGACGCGATCCGCGACTCCGGCCTTCCGCTCCCCGAGCGGCCGCACCACACCGACCTCGGCGAGCGCCTGGTGAACGTCTTCATGAAGTGCGAGGCCGACCCCTCGGGCCGGGTCCGGGGGCGGCGCAACATCATGCTCGACGACTCCGACGTGCACTGGCACCGCCAGATCAAGGCCACGGTGGGGGGAGTGGCGGCGGCGGTCACCGGCGATCCGGCGGTGTTCGTCTCGGTCGCCGCCGTCCACCAGGGCCCGTCGGGCGGCGGCCCGGTCGCCGCCATCGCCGACCTGGGACAAGGGTAGTCTCGGGCGTTGTGCCCAGCATTCCGCAGCCACTCGACCCCGGCGACGACGGCACGGCCGCGCCCGCCGTGGCCGCCGCCCTGGCCTCCTACGAGCGAGGCGCGGCGGATGCCACCGAGGTGCTCAACGCCCTGACCGGCGCCCGGCTCCTTGTCCCCGTGGTCGCCCTGCTGACCGAGTCCGAGATGGGGGAGCATGGGCTGCGCCAGGAGAAGGAGAGCGAGATGGCGCTCCCCAAGCTCGTCGGCAAGGACGGCAGGGAGGCGGTGCCGGCGTTCACGGGCGCCGAGTCCCTGGCCAGATGGCGCCCCGACGCCCGGCCGATCCAGGCCACCCTGCTCCAGGTCTGCCGGGCCGCCGCCGGTGAGCGGGTCGCGGCGGTCGTGGTGGACGTGGCGGGGCCGGTGCCGTTCGTGATCGAGGGCGGCGTGCTGGAAGCGCTCGCCGCCGTCGAGTCCGGCACGCTCGACGAGGTCTCCGGCGTGACCGTGGCCCACGTCGAGCCGGTACGCAAGCGCCGCTGGTTCTCCAGGAAGTAGGGTTCGGCGAGTGGTGGCACTCGTCACGCTCCTCGGCCTGATCGTCGGCCGCTACATCAGGACGCTCGCCGGCTGCTTCGTACCGAACCCCCCGGACACCCGCGAGGAGGCCCACGCCGCCCTGGACGCCGTGCTGCGCACGGTGCCCGTGCCGCGCTGGCCGCCCACCGTCGAGGTGGCCACCGCCGCCGTCGCCGCCCTGGTCGCCTGGCGCGCGGGCCTGCCGTACGTCTACTTCGCCCTGGCAGGTACGGCCCTGGCGCTCATCGACTGGCGGACCACGAGGCTGCCCGACGTGATCACGCTGCCGTCGTACCCGATCCTGGCGCTGACCCTGCTGCCCACGGGGGAACTGCCCAGGGCGCTGCTGGGCGCGCTGGCGCTGGCCGCCGCGTACGCCGTGCTCTGGTTCGCCCGCCCGGAGGCGATGGGTCTGGGCGACGTCAAGCTCGCCGGGCTGATCGGCATGGCGGCCGCGGCGATGAGCTGGCAGGCGTGGGTCGTCGCGGCCGTCGCGGGCCAGCTGTCAGGCGCTCTCTACGCCATCGTCCTGCTCCTCACCAGACGCGCCACTCGCGACACACAGTTCCCTTTCGGCCCGTTCATGCTGCTCGGCGCCTTCACGGCGCTCTGTCTCGGCCAGTGAACACCGGACATCCCACTAGGCGGCACGTGGAAGACTTGTACGCATGTTGCGCTGGTTGACCGCCGGAGAGTCCCACGGCCCCGAGCTCGTAGCCGTCATGGAAGGCCTGCCGGCCGGGGTCGAGGTGACCACGGCCGCCATAGACGAGGCCCTGCGCCGCCGCCGGCTCGGCTATGGCCGCGGCGCCCGGATGAAGTTCGAGCAGGACCAGGTGACGATCGCCGGCGGCGTCCGGCACGGCCGCACGATGGGCAGCCCGATCGCCGTCCGCATCGGCAACACCGAGTGGCCCAAGTGGGAGAAGGTCATGTCGGCCGACCCGGTCGACCCGGCCGAGCTCGACGGCCTGGCCAGGAACGCCCCCAGGTCGCGCCCCAGGCCGGGCCACGCCGATCTGGCCGGGATGCAGAAATACGGCTTCGACGACGCCCGCCAGGTCCTCGACCGGGCCAGTGCCCGCGAGACCGCGGCCCGTGTCGCGCTCGGCGAGGTGGCCAGGCGCTTCCTGAAGCAGGCGCTCGGCGTCGACATCGTCAGCCACGTCACCTCCATCGGCGGCGCCCAGACGCCCACCGAAAACCTGCCGGGCCCCAACGACCTGGCGCGCATCGACGCCGACCCCGTCAGGTGCGCCGACCCCGAGGGCAGTGCCGCGATGGTCGCCGTCATCGACCAGGCACACAAGGAGGGCGACACGCTCGGCGGCGTCGTCGAGGTGCTCGCCTACGGCCTGCCGCCCGGCCTGGGCAGCTACACCCATTGGGACCGCCGCCTCGACTCCCGGCTGGCCGGAGCGCTCATGGGCATCCAGGCCATCAAGGGTGTGGCGGTCGGCGACGGCTTCGAGACCGCGCGCCGGCCCGGCTCGCGCGCCCACGACGAGATCGAATACACCGCGGCCGACGGCGTCAAGCGCATCACCAACCGCGCGGGCGGCGTCGAGGGCGGCATGACCAACGGCGAGATCCTGCGGGTCAGCGCCGCGATGAAGCCCATCTCCACCGTCCCGCGGGCGCTGGCCACGATCGACGTCAAGACCGGCGAGGCGGCCAAGGCGCACCACGAGCGTTCCGACGTCTGCGCGGTCCCGGCCGCGGGCATCGTCGCCGAGGCCATGGTCGCGCTGGTGCTGGCCGACGCGGCGCTCGAGAAGTTCGGAGGCGACTCCGTCGAGGAGGTCGCCCGCAACCTGTCCGGCTACCTGTCATCGATGGTGATCAAATGATCAAGGCCGTGCTGATCGGCCCCCCGGGGTCCGGCAAGACCACCCTCGGCCGCCTGCTCGCCGGCCTGCTCGGCGTGTCGTTCCGCGACACCGACGCCGACGTCGAGGCCACCGCGGGCAAGCCCGTCGCCGACATCTTCATCGAGGAGGGCGAGGCCCGCTTCCGCGAGCTCGAGCTGCTGGCCGTACGTAAGGCGCTGGCCGAGCACGACGGCGTGCTGGCCCTGGGCGGCGGCGCGGTGCTCAACGAGGAGGCGCAGCGGCTCCTGGCCGGCCAGCCGGTCGTCTACCTCCAGGTCGGCCTGTCCGACGCGGTCCAGCGGGTGGGCCTGGCCTCCGCCCGGCCGCTGCTCGTGCTCAGCCCGCGCAGCCAGCTGAAGAAGCTCATGGAGGAGCGCCGCCCGATCTACGAGCGGCTCGCCGTCCTGACGGTCGTGACCGACAAGCGCGAGCCCGCCGAGCTGGCCGAAGAGATCATGAAGGGGCTCCCGTCGTGAGCGCGACCAGGATCGCCGTCCGCGGCGACAGCCCCTACGAGGTGGTGATCGGCACCGGCGTGCTGCCGGAGCTGGCCGGGCTGTTCAAGCCGGGCGTACGCACGGTCGCGGTCATCCACCCGGCGGGCCTGCCCGAGATCTCCCGCCCGGTCTGCGAGGCGCTGTCCGGCGCCGGATACGACGTGGTGGAGCTGCCCGTGCCCGACGGCGAGGCGGCCAAGTCGATCGAGGTGGCCGCCGAGCTCTGGTCCGCCCTGGGCCGCTACGGCGTGACCCGCTCCGATGCCGTCGTGGGCGTCGGCGGGGGAGCCACCACCGACCTGGCCGGGTTCATCGCCGCGACCTGGCTGCGCGGCGTCCAGGTGGTGCTGGTGCCGACGACCTTGCTGGCCATGGTCGACGCGGCGGTCGGCGGCAAGAACGGCATCGACACCCCCGAGGGCAAGAACCTCGTCGGCACCTTCCTGCCTCCGGCGGGCGTGCTGTGCGAGCTGAGCACGCTGTCGAGCATGCCGCGCGCCGACTACGCGGCCGGGCTCGCCGAGATCATCAAGGGCGGCTTCATCGCCGACCCCACCATCCTCATGCTGATCGAGGACGATCCCGACGCCGCCGCCACGCCCGAGGGGCCGCACACCCGCGAGCTGATCGAGCGGAAGATCCAGATCAAGGCCGACGTCGTCGGCGCCGACCTGCGCGAGGCCGGGCTGCGCGAGATCCTCAACTACGGTCACACGCTCGGCCACGCGATCGAGCGAGCCGAGCACTACACCATGCGCCACGGTGAGGCCATCGCCATCGGCATGGTGTTCGCCGCCGAGCTGTCCAGGCTCGACGGGCGCATCGGGATCGACCTGGTCGAGCGCACCCGGACCATCCTCACCTCGGTCGGCCTGCCCACGACCTACCGGGCCGACGCGTGGCCGCGACTGCGCGACCACATGCGGCTGGACAAGAAGAACCGGGGCGCCAAGCAGCGCTTCGTCGTGCTCGACGGGCTGGCGAAGCCGGGACGGCTGGAAGGGCCCTCCGAGGAGCTCCTGGAGGCCGCCTACCGGGCCGTAGGCCGGTGACGCTGCGGCAGCCGGCAGCGTCCCGGACCGCAGAGCCGGCGCCTTTCCCCCGATCGTCGTTCCTTAACCGTCTTCCGCTGGATTACTTTGCACGCGTGTCGGGGTGGCGGCGGGCGTGGCGGCGGGGTTCGCACTACAGTCAGATGTCCTGACGCACCACGGCACGGCGGAGATGAACAGCAGGTCATGAGGCAATATCGCTCTTTCGTGGCTCTTGGTGACAGCTTTACCGAAGGTCTCAACGACCCCGGCACCAATGGCCACTACCGTGGCTGGGCCGACCGGGTGGCCGAGCGGCTGGCGGCCGACGATCCGTCCTTCCGCTACGCGAACCTGGCCGTGCGCGGCCGGCTGCTCGAGCAGATCGTCACCGAGCAGGTGCCGATCGCCGTCGAGATGGCGCCCGACCTCGTCAGCCTGTGTGCGGGCGGCAACGACCTGCTGCGGCCGGGCAGCGACCCCGACGTGATGGCCAAGCGGCTCGCCCGCGCCGTGCGCGACCTGCGGGCCACCGGCGCCGACGTGCTGCTGTTCACCGGCGTCGACCCGCGCGACACGCCGGTGATGCGGCGGCTGCGCGGCCGCTTCGCGATCTTCTATCTGCATGTACGCTCCATCGCCGACCTGTACGGGTGCCGGCTCGTCGACCAGTGGTCCATGCAGGGGCTGCGGGATTGGCGGGCGTGGAGCGAGGACCGGCTGCACATGAACCAGGACGGGCACCGCCTGGTGGCCGCCCGGGTCCTCGACGTGCTGGGCGTGCCGTTCGACGACTGGCACAAGGTGTGGCCCGAGCGCACCATAGACCCGCGCGCCCGGCGCCGCGAGGACGCGCAGTGGATCCGCGAGCACCTGGTGCCGTGGGTGACCCGCCGCCTGCGCGGCGCCTCCTCGGGCGACGGCCTTGACCCGAAACGCCCCGACCTCGCCCCCTGGGTCCACTGACCAGCCCAGCCCGCTGACCGGCACGGCCCGCTGACCGGCACGGCTCCCTGCCCAGCACGGCTCTCAAAACCCCTGCCGGGCAGGCGGGGGCGGGTCAGTCTTCCGTGGCCAGGCGCTTGAGGGCGGCTCGGGGGATCGCCGGGTCCGTGGTGCGCCAGAACGGTGGCAGGGAGCCCAGCAGGAAGCCGCTGTAGCGGGCGGTGGCCAGACGCGGGTCGAGGACGGCGATGACGCCCTTGTCGTGCTGGGCGCGCAGCAGCCGCCCGGTGCCCTGGGCGAGCAGCAGGGCGGCGTGCGTGGCGGCGACCGTCATGAAGCCGTTGCCGCCCTTGGCCGCCACGTGCCGTTGCCGGGCCGAGGTGAGCGGGTCGTCGGGGCGCGGGAACGGGACCCGGTCGATGATGACCAGCCGCAGCGACGGGCCGGGGACGTCGACGCCCTGCCACAGCGACAGCGTGCCGAACAGGCAGGTCGCCTCGTCCTCGGCGAACTGCTTGACCAGCAGCATCGTGGAGTCGTCGCCCTGGCACAGCAGCGGCACGTCGAGCCGGTCGCGCAGCGCCTCGGTGGCGGCCTTGGCGGCCCGCATCGAGGAGAACAGGCCGAGCGTGCGCCCGCCCGCCGCCTCGATCAGCTCGGCGATCTCGTCGAGGTAGGCCTGCGGCAGGCCGTCACGGCCCGGCTGTGGCAGGTGCTTGGCCACGTACAGGATGCCCGCCCGTGGATGGTCGAACGGCGAGCCGACGTCGATGCCCTGCCAGCCCTTGTCGCCCAGGCCCCACTGGCGGGCCAGGCCGTCGAAGGTGCCGCCGAGCGCCAGCGTGGCCGAGGTGAGGACCACGGTGCGGTCGCCGAAGAGCCGGTCGCGCAGCATGCCGCCCACGTTGAGCGGGGCCACCCGCAGCACGGGCGGGCGCCGGTCGGTGGCGCCCTCCAGCCACACCACCTCGGCCCGGTCCTCCTCCGAGGCGTGGCCGTAGGCCTCGAGCATGCGCACCGCCGTGTCGTGCACCTCGTCGAGCGCGGTGAAGGCGGCCTTGCGCTGGCCGGCTCTGTCCGGATCGTCCTTGTCGCCGCCGCGCGGGCCGAGCGCCGAGACGCACCGCGCCGAGGCGTCGCGCACCAGCGCCAGCGTGAGCCCGAGCACTTCGGGCAGCTCGTCGACGCGTCCGGGGGGAGCGGCGGCCAGCAGCGCCTTGAGGTCTTCGGCCGCCTCCATGAGCTGGTCGGCGATCGGCTGCTCGATGAGCCGGCCGACCCGGCGCACGGCGAGCGCGGCCGAGCTCTCCGACAGTTCGGAGGTCACCACCGAGGTCACCCGGTCGACGAGTTCGTGGGCCTCGTCGACGACCACCATGGCGTGCTCGGGCAGCACCGGGATGTCGCCCATCGCGTCGATCGCCAGCAGCGCGTGGTTGGTGACGACCACGTCGACCTCGCCGGCCCGGCTCCTGGCCAGCTCGGCGAAGCACTCGGCGCCGCTGGGGCAGCGAGTGGCGCCCAGGCACTCCTGAGCGCTGACCGAGAACTGCCGCCACGCCTGCTCGTTGACCCCGGGCACCAGCTCGTCGCGGTCGCCGGTCTCGGTCTCCTCGGCCCACTCCTGGATGCGCTGGACCATCCGGCCCGTCGCGCCGACCTCGCGGGGGTCGAAGAGCTGGTCCTGCTCGTCGTCCTCGGGCCAGCCCGCCGTCGCCTTGTAGCGGCACAGGTAGTTGCGCCGGCCCTTGAGGATCGCGAACGTCGGCTCGTGCGGCAACTCCTTGCCGAGCGCCTCGGCCAGCCGTGGCAGGTCGCGGTCCACGAGCTGCCGCTGGAGCGCGATCGTGGCCGTCGAGATGACCACCGGCTTGTCGGCCTCCATGGCGTGCCTGATCGAGGGCACCAGGTAGGCGAGCGACTTTCCGGTGCCGGTGCCGGCCTGGACCGCCAGATGTTCCTCTTCTTCGATGGCCCGTTGTACGGCCTGCACCATCGTGATCTGGCCCCGCCGTTCGCTCCCTCCGAGAGCGCTGACCGCGATGCTGAGCAGTTCTTCGGCTGAGGGAAGATGGGAGTCCGGCACGGCAGTAAACGGTACCTGCAATCGGGGGTCGACGCGCCGAACGCCGTGTGATCGTGCAGACGCATCCCGGCGTTCTGGGACGTCCACAGCGGCTCGCGTGGCACACTGAACGATCGGAACTCCAACTGGCCCAAAAGACCTACCTGGAAGTGGCCAGTGGGGTATGAGGTCAGATGGGGAGAGCCGGTTCAGTAGGGTTTACCGGGGTTGAGTGGACGGATAAAGGCTGGTTAAAGCAGTATGTCTGCCATGTCGGAAGTTGTCCCGTTGCCGTCGTTCGGCGAAGTGTTCTTCGATGCTCGAGGTCAGGAGCGGTGTCTCCGGGTCACGTGGCATGAGGGCACCCTGGTGCTCAGCCTGTGGCGAGGTGAGATGTGCACCGCCAGCTTCCGCATGCCGATGGACGATGTCGGCCGGTTGCTCGACACCCTCGATGACGGGTTCGCCGAGGCCACGGGCGAGCAGCCCGCCGTGCCCGCGCACGACCCGGGCACCGAGGTGATCCCCGGCACCGGCCAATACCAACGGCCGCACCAGAGCTCTCCACCGCCGCCGCACGAGGACCGGCCCACCGCCGCTCTGTCCCCCAACGACGTCCTGGTGGCCAGGGGCGCCCCGCCGCCTCAGGACAAGCTGGTCGCCTCCTACGGCGAGACGACCGCGCCGGCGCCGCGCGAGCCTCTTGGCCAGCAGTACGGCCAGCAGGGCTCCTACGGCGCGCAGCAGTACGGCCAGCCGAATCCCCGCGAGCCGTTCACCGGCCCCCAGTACACCGAGCCCGAGCCGCCCGAGCCCTTCACCGGCCCGCAGTACGCGGTCCCCGCCGCCCCGGACCCCTATAGCGGCGCCCCCCAGTACACCGGCGACCCCTTCACCGGCCCCCAGCAGCCCCAGCAGTACGCGCAGCCGGCGCCGGTCCAGGACCCCGGCGAGCCCGTCTACCAGATGCCCGGCAATCGCCGCAGGCAGGCGCCCAACACCGACCCGCTCGGCTTCCCCTCCCAAACGGCCGCGCCGAGCCGGCCGCAGCCCGAGCCCTTCGCCCAGCAGCCGCACGACCCCTATGGCCAGCGCGGATACCAGCAGCAACCGGCGCAGCAGCCGGACCCGGCCGGTCTCGGCACCCCGATGCACGGCATTCCGGGTGCGGGCCGGCCCCGGGAGCCCATCACCTACGCCAAGCGCGACGCGTACCCGCCGACGCAGGTGCCCTACCCCTCCACGGACGGCTTCCCCGCCTACCAGACCCCGCCCAACCCGGTCGACCCGCTGTTCTCGATGGGAAGCAACCAGCAGCAGGGGACGCCGTACCAGACGGACCTGTCCCGGCCCTACGTGGGCGACCCGATGTTCTCCACCGGTGAGCGGCTCCGTCCCGACCAGGAGTACGACGACGACAGGGACCGCCGCAGGGAGTGGTGAGCCCGAGGCGGGCGGCCCATCTCATGAGCGGTACGCTGCCTTCGCGTGCCCGTGCCGAGGTGGAGGAGCGCCGTGAACCCCACGATGGGCCTGCAACTGCTGCTGGTGGCGGCAGGGGCGGTCGCGGTCGCCGCCGTCGCCCGGCGCAAGGGCTGGCCGGCGCCGCTGTTGCTGGTGGCCGCCGGGCTGCTGGTCTCGCCGCTGGTGCCCGCCGTGCCGCTGGACCCGCAGCTGGTGCTGTTCGTGTTCCTGCCGCCGCTGCTCTACTCGGCCGCGCTCGACAGCTCCTACCTGCGCCTGCGTGACGTCAAGCGGGCCGTGGCGCTGCTGTCGGTCGGGCTGGTGCTGTTCACGACGGCCGTCGTCGGGCTGGTCGTCCACCTGCTGCTGCCCGATCTGCCGCTGGCGGCGGCGTTCGCGCTGGGCGCCATCATCGCGCCGCCCGACGCCGTGGCCGCCGTCGCGGTCGGCCGGCGGCTCGGGCTGCCGCGCCGGGCGCTGACGATCCTCATCGGCGAGAGCCTGTTCAACGACGCGACCGCGCTGACCCTCTACCGCGTGGCGATCGGCGCCGCCGTGGGCGGCACGGTGGACCTGCTCGACGGGGTCGGCGAGTTCCTCTACTCGGCGGCGGCCGGGGTGGCGATCGGGCTGGCGCTGGCGTTCCTGTTCGCCTGGGTGTTCCGGCACACCCGCGACTCCCTGGTCGAGAACACGCTGATGCTGCTGATCCCGTTCGCCGCCTACCTGGCGGCCGAGTCGGTGCACGCCTCGGGCGTCATCGCAGTGGTGATCGTCGGGCTCTATCTCGGCAACCAGATGCACAAGCGGGGGTTCGGCACCCGGCTGGTGTCCGACGCGGTGTGGAAGGTGACCGACTTCTTCCTGGAGGCGATCGTCTTCGCGCTGATCGGCCTGCAGCTGGTCACGGTGATCAAGGGGATCGGCGGCTACGGCGCCTGGGAGGTCGCGCTGTACGCGGTCGTCGTGTTCCTGGTGACCGTACTGTCGAGGTTCGTGTGGATGTTCCCCGTCACGTACCTGACGTGGCTGTTCACCGGGAGGCGCAGGAACGAACCGGCGCCCGAGCCCGCGCCGACCGTGATCATCAGCTGGGCGGGCATGCGCGGGGTCGTCTCGCTGGCCGCCGCCTTCGCCATTCCGGTCGGCATGCCCGACCGCGACATCCTGCTCTTCCTCACCTTCACCACCGTGATAGGCACGCTGCTCGTGCAGGGCACGACGTTCCCCGCGCTGATCAGGCGGCTGCGCGTGTCGAGCGAGCAGGAGCAGTATGAGGACAGGCTGGCCGAGGCGGCGGCGCAGCAGGCCGCGCTCGCCGCGGGCACCGAGGTGCTCGACGGGCTGATCGAGGCCGAAGGCGAGCCCGACGAGATCCAGAAGCAGGTCATCGACCAGCTCAGGGAGAAGTCGTGGCGGCGCTCGCTGACCGCGTGGGAGCGTCTGGGCGGCGGCACCGCTCAAGGAGGCGCCGAGACGCCCAGCACGCTCTATCGCCGGTTGCGCCGGGAGATGCTGCAGGCCGAGCGCGAGACGTTCGTCCGGCTACGCGACGAACGCCGCCTCGACGACGAGGTGCTGCGCGAGGTGATGGCCGAGCTCGACTTCGAGGAGGCCATCCTGGAGCGTTAGGCCGTGCCGGGCCATCGCGTTGTCAGCGTCAGGCCCGCATCAGGCCATCGCGTTGTCGACGAAGCACCACTTCCAGCTCTCGCCCGGCTCGTACGACTGCATCACCGGGTGCGAGGTGGCGTGGAAGTGCTTGGTGGCGTGCTTGTTGGGTGAGGAGTCGCAGCACCCGATATGACCGCACTCCAGGCAGCGGCGCAGGTGCACCCACCGGCCACCCGCCGCCAGGCACTCCTCGCAGCCCTCGGGCGTGCGCGGGGCCGGGTCGTCCGCTTGGGAAATATGCTCACACGTTGCCATAGGTGAAATCCTAGAGCTTCTGCGGCACGGCCATTTGCCGGCACCCCTCCCCGCTTGGGCCCGCCGGGGCGTGAACCCGTTGGGTAGGTTCGGAGTATGCGTCGCCTCAAAAGTCAGTTCGTGCCCCTTGCCGCCCTCACCATGTTCGTCTTCGCCGCGGGCTGCGGTGAGGTCAACAACACCATCGACAAGGCCCAGTCCTGCCTGGAGGCCCCCAAGATCGTCACCGAGCTGGGCGCCAAGCTCACCGAACTGAAGGACGACCCGAAGGCCATGGAGAAGGCCCTCGACGACAGCGCCGCCAAGCTCAACGAGGTGGCCGACAAGGCCGCCAACACCACGCTCAAGCAGGCCTCCGACGACCTGGCCAAGACACTGAGCGGCATCAACGTCAAGGACGTCAACGACGCCGTCGACGCGGCCCAGAAGGTCGGCTCCGAGACCGCCGCCTACCTGGAGAAGGTCGCCAAGGCCTGCGGCGGCTAACCCGGCTTCTCTAGGGGGAATGTGTGCCAATTAGCGTCGTTCGTATGGAGCCTGACCCGCGTTTCACGCTCGCGAACGAGCGTACTTTCCTCACATGGCTGAGCACCGCGCTGGCACTCAGCGCCGGGGGCGTCGCCATGGCGGCGCTCCCCGACCACTTGTTCGTCCCCTGGGTGCGCACCGCCCTGGCCGTGGTCCTGGTCTCGCTCTCCGCGCTGGCGGCGGGCATGGCCTATCCGCGCTGGCGCAACATCCAGCGCGCGCTGCGCGAGCGCGCGCCGCTGCCGCCGCCCGCCCTGGCCGCCGTCTTCGGCTACGGCGTGGCGGCGGTGGCGGTGATCGCCCTGGTGGTCATCGTGATGGGCGCCTGATCCGCCCATGTCCGAGGAGATCTGGGACCCCGGGCTGCAGAGCGAGCGGACCCGCCTGGCCTGGGTACGCACCGCCGTGGCCCTGTCGTCGGGCGGGCTCGGCGCGATGGGCCTGTCCGCGCGGCACGCGCTGCCCCTCGCCGTCGTCGTTACGTTCGTACCGGCCGCGCTCTGCGGCGCCGCGCTGCTGCTCAGGACCAGGACCCGGTTCCGCCGCGTCCAGGAGGCGCTGCACGGCGGCCGGCCCGTCGATGCCGGGCTCGACGCGCTGTTCGCCTGGCTCGGCACGCTCAGCGTGGCGGCCGGAGCGCTCGCGTTCGTCCTGGCTCTCGCCTAGCTGGTACGGGCGGTCACATCCTGACCTGGTCATCCGATGCCGCGCAGCCGGGTCCCGTCCTTCTCCAGCGAGCCCACGACGAGCAGGCCCGGTCCCGTCATGAGCCGGGCCGTGGTGTTGCGGCCGCAGCTCGATCCGCACCCTGAGGGGTCATAGGGTTGCCGGGCGCGTACTTGGCCGGTGGCGACGTCGAGCGCGAGCAGCAGCAGAGCGGGTCGGGCCGGGTCGTCCGCCGCGTCCTCCGCCGGGCCCAGCAGCAGGTACGCGATGCCGTCGCGGCTCACCGCGTCGATCGGCGCCCAGCCCGCAAGCTCGGTCATCCGCTGCTTCCAGCGCACCCGGCCCGTGGCCAGGTCCACGCCGATGGCCGGCTCGCCCGGATAGATGATCGTGTCGTCCGCGACCAGCGGGAACCGGTAGTGCTCCAGCTGCTCGGACGGCAGCGGGTGCTCCGCCGTCATCGCGCCGGTGTCCGCGTTGAGCAGCGCCGCGGACCGCGTCGCCGTCTTCTCGTCGGCCGATGTCCGGGAGTACGCGACCCAGAATCGGTCTCCGGCCGAATGGATCGGCAGTTCCAGTCCCAGGGGCCGCGTTCCCGCGCTGACCGGTGGCCTCCATGTCCAGCGTTGCCGCCCGTCGGTGGTGGACAGCGCGATCACCATGTCCGCCTCGGGCCTGCCGCGGCAGCCGGCCAGCAGCGCGGCGACGGGACCGGCCACCGCCACCGCCGTGGCGACCTCACGGCAGCCGTTCTCGAGCTTCGCCGTGCTCCACCGCCACAGGGGCAGCCCGTCGCGGCGATTCAGCGCGACGAGCTCGCCGCCCAGGGCGGTGTTGTCGAGCAGCAGCACCTCACCGCCGTCGACCAGGCGGGGCAGCCCGGCGACCGGGCTCATCCGTAGCTCGCGCCGCCAGCGCTCCTGGCCGGTGACGGTGTCCAGGGCCACCACCAGCGCGCCGGTGAAGAAGTGGTACGACAGGACGGTCATGAGACCGTCGGAGGTGACCACGACGCCCGCGAGGTCCTCGTCCCTGGTGACGTCGTCACGCTCATAGGACCACAGCGGGCGGCCGGTGACGGCGTCCAGCGCACGTACGCCCCCGCCCTCCGGGACGATCACGTGGCGACCCGCGGTGACGGGCTCGACGATCAGCCGGAACGGGTCCGAGGATGCCTGCCAGCGATAGCGGTCGAGCTGGGATGGCGGGGCACTGGGTAAGGCGGGCAGCGCCGTGCTGGTGGTGTGCCGGACGAAGCGGCCCTCGGTGTACCAGCCGACGGCGGGGACGGCGCCGAGCCCCACGAGCAGCAGGACCGCCGAAGCCGCGGCGATCGGGATCGGTGCCCGGCGCGGCGGCGTACGGCGGATCGGGAGCAGCGGCGGTGTACGGCGGGCCGGGAGCAGCGGCGATCTACGGCGGATCGGGAGGAGCAGTAGCCAGCCGGCGGCAGTGGCGGCGCAGGCGAGCACGGTCAGCGGCCCGCCCGCTCGGATGCCTTCGTCCGGGGTGATGTCCAGCAGGACCACCGTGGCGATCCCACCGGCCAGGAGGGCGGCGCCCGCGGCCGTCAGCGGCGCGCCGATGGATCTGCCCGCCGTTGGGCTGTTGTCGGCTGTCGTGCGGGCCGACAAGGCTCCGCCGCCGCGCGCGACTTCGAGCCTCGTCGCCGTCGCGTCATCCCGGCGCATGGCCAACAGCGCCATTCCGGCGCTGGTCACCGGCACGAGAGCCAGGATCACGACCCACGTCGTCGTGTCCGGGGGATCCTTGGCCAGGCCGGCCCAGGACCACGGAACGAACAACGCCGCCACGACACCGATCCCGCCGAGCGCGACCAGGCCCGCGCCGGTCAGCCGTACCATCGCCCGCCAGTCCATTGATCCTCCCCTGGGGGCGCCGATCACAAGGCCCCGCGAGCCTATTCGTCACGTCGGTCCCAATGGATCACTGCCGCCTGGATCAGTCCGCCACCAAGGTGAGCATGCCGCCGGGCTCGCTGCGGATCCGGCCCCCGAAACCGCGGCCTACCCTGTCGAGGGTCGCGCGAAGCCACTCGGCGTCGTCGGGTGCGGCGTGGCTGAGCCGTATGCGCCGGACCCGCAGCGGCGCCATGCGCAGGGCGGCGAGCCGTCCGGAGTCCGGATCGAGCGAGGCGAGGTAGAGCAACCGCAGGTCGCCGCGGTACTCCTCGTACCCGCCGATCCCCTCGTAGTCGTCGATCATGTCGCCGCAGCCGTACAGCACCAGGTGGCCGCGGTAGATCTCGATCGGGCGCGGATGGTGCGAGGAGTGCCCGTGCACCACGTCGACGCCGCCTTCGATGAGGGCGTGCGCGAATTCGATCTGCTCCCGGGAGACCCAATACCCCCAGTTGGAGCCCCAATGGATGGAGGCCACCGCGATATCGCCGGGCCGCTTGGCCCGCCGTACCCGTTCGGTGATGTCGGCCGCGGCGGCCGGCGACGGCTGCGGCACGTAGTCGACGCCGGAGCGGTCCGGGGCCGCCGCCCAGTCCGGTGGCACACCACTGGACGGCATGCCGAACGAGAACACCAGCACGCGCCGCCCTCCCGGCACAGACACGGCCACCGGACGGCGCGCCTCCTCCAGGTCCCTGCCCGCCCCGGCGGCCGCGAGCCCGGCGGCGGCCAGCGCGTCGAGCGTCTCGGCGAGCCCGTCGCGTCCGAAGTCCAGCAGGTGGTTGTTCGCCAGTACGCAGACGTCCGGCCGCGCCACGGCCAGGCAGGGAAGGTTGGCGGGGTTCATGCGGTAGTGGATGGCCTTGCCCGGAGCGTACGCGCCGCTCGTGGTCACCGTCGTCTCCAGGTTGACCACCCGGACGGCCCGCGCGTGCGCGTCCAGGATCGACAGCGCGTCACCCCAGGGCCAGGAGAAGCCGACGGGGCGCGGAATCGGTCCGTTGACCGCCTCGGCGAGCTCGACGTAGACGCGTGCGTCGTCGATGTGCGGCTCGCGCAGGGCGGGATCACCGGGATGCGGCAGGACCTGGTCCACACCTCGGCCGAGCATGACGTCGCCGCAGAGACACAGGGTCACCAGGTCAGCGCCCATGCCTCCATGGTATGGCGGCTGTCATCGGGGGCGGTTGCCAGTTCGCGACAAATAGGACGACACTCGAAGGAGGGGGTGACTCATGGAAGAAGAGCTCAAGATCCTGCCATTCGAGTGCCGCGGGTGCTGGCATGTGTGGGAAGAGGAATACCTCGTCAGGCGCTTCGACGATCGTCACGGCAACGAGCGCGAGATCTGGTTGCGCTCCGGTGTGCCGGTCCCACCGCCTTCGTCGGGCGCCATCTGTCCCAACTGCGGCTGCCAGCAGGCGATCATGTTCCCGGAGGGCTATCTCAGCCGGCATCCCGAGCTGAGGCCACCGGCCGAGCCGGTAACGCCCGACGCGACACCGCTCCTCAGTCCGGTTCAGAGGCGGGTTTACCCGCTCTAACCTGACAGTAGGTGAGCATTTCATAGCCCTGAGTGTCATAGTGCCGTCTTGTCGGGTGACGGGGCGGGGTGGACACTCTAATCGGATGGTGGCACGTGACCGGGGGTGGTCCTGGTGCGCGATGGGTTCAACACCCAGGAGACATGGCCTTTCGAGTGCATGCGCTGTTTACATGTCTGGGAAGAGGAGTACGTCGTCAGGCATCTCATGGACGACTACGGCAACGAGGTGACGATCTGGCTGCGGGGCGGCGTGACCGTGCAACCGCCCTGGTCAGGCATGTCCTGTCCGGGCTGCGGGGCGTACCACGTCACGTCGTTCCCGACGGGATATCTGTCACGCCACCCTGAGCTGGTGCCGGTGCCGGTGCCGGTGCCGGTGCCGGAGCCCGTGGTGGAGGCGCCCGCCGTGTCCGCCGGGTCCGCGGCGGCGGCGAGGCGGGTGCCCATGACACGGGCACCCCTCCCCGGCCGGCTTCTGCTGGCGGTCGGCCTGCCCGTGGCGTTGTTCGTCGGCTACGAGCTGTACGAGAACATGACGCGCGTGGTGCACCCGCACTGACGACAAGGACAGTGGGGTGCACTGCACCCCACTGTCCTGTCGTCAGCTGCTGAGGCTGTCCAGCCAGGCCTGGTGCAGGCCGGCGAAGCGGCCGGAGGCGGCGATGAGGCGGTCCGGCGGGCCGTCCTCGACGATCTCGCCACTCTCCATGACCAGCACCCGGTCGGCGATCTCCACGGTCGACAGCCGGTGCGCGATGATCAGCGCCGTGCGGTCGGCCAGGATCGTGCGCAGCGCCCGCTGCACCAGCCGCTCGCTCGGCACGTCGAGGCTGGAGGTCGCCTCGTCGAGGATGAGCACCGCCGGATCGGCCAGGAACGCCCTGGCGAAGGCCACCAGCTGACGCTGACCGGCCGACATGCGCCCGCCCCGCTTGCCCACCTCGGTGTCGTAGCCGTTGGGCAGCGCGGAGATGAACTCGTGCGCGCCGATCGCCTTGGCGGCCTCGCGTACCTCACGGTCGGACGCGCCGGGGCGGCCGAACCTGATGTTGTCGGCGACCGTACCGCTGAACAGGAAGTTCTCCTGCGTCACCATGACCACGGCCTTGCGCAGCGTGGGCTCGTCGAGCGTGCGCAGATCGACGCCGTCGAGCAGGACGCGGCCCGCGGTCGGGTCGTAGAAGCGGGAGATCAGCTTGGCCAGCGTCGTCTTGCCCGCGCCCGTCGAGCCGACCAGCGCGACGCTCTGCCCCGCCGGAATCGTCAGGTCCAGCCCCGGCAGGATCGGCCGGTCCTCGACGTAGGCGAACCTGACGCTCTCGAACCTGACCTTGCCGCGGGCCTTGGGCAGCGCCGCCGGCTCGCGCGGCTCCGGTACGGCCGGCTCCTCCTCCAGCACGCCCGACAGCTTCTCCAGCGCGGCGCCCGCCGACTGGAGCGTGTTGTAGAACTGGCTGATCTCCTGCATCGGCTCGTAGAACTGGCGCAGGTAGAGCAGGAACGCCGCCAGCACACCGACCGTGACCTCGCCGTGGAGCGCCAGCCAGCCGCCGTAGACCAGCACGACCGCCACGGTCACGTTGCCGATCAGCTTGATGCCGGGCATGAACACCGCGATGAGGTGCATGCTGCTGGCGTTGGCGCCACGGTAGTCGTCGTTGAGCTGCTTGAAGATCTCCTGGTTGCGCGGCTCCCGGCGGAACGCCTGCACGGCGCGGATGCCGGTCATCGACTCCACGAAGTGCACGATGACCAGCGCCACCGTCTCCCTGGTACGCCGGTAGACGATCGCCGACTGGCGCCGGAACCACCGGGTGAACAGCAGCAGCAACGGCAGCGGGATCAGCGCCACCAGGCCCAGGTGGACGTCGAGCACCAGCAGCAGCGCGGCCGTGCCGAACATGGTGAGCACGGCGGTGACCAGGCCGTCGAAGCCCGACTGCAGTAGTTCGGCGATGGCGTCGATGTCGGAGGTGAGCCGGGAGATGACGCGGCCGGAGGTGTACTTCTCGTGGAAGCTCAGCGACAGCCGCTGGAAGTGGTCGAAGACCCGCCTGCGCAGCTCCAGCAGGATGTTCTGGCCGATGCGGCCCGCCATCTGCAGGAACACCTGCCGGGTGAGGGCCTGCGTCACCGCCGCCGCCAGGATGACGCCGACGACGGTCAGCAGCGTGCCTGGGCCGGTGCCCTTGAGCATCGGCGGGATGCCCGCGTCGATGCCCACCTTCACCAGGTAGGGGATCGCCAGGCCCGCCAGGTTGGACACGATGATGATCCCGGTGAGCAGCGCGATCGCCTGGCGGTGCGGCGTGAGCAGGTCGCCGAGCAGCCTTCGGGAGCGCTCCCGAAGTAACACCGTCACAGTCTCGGACAGGTCGTCCTGGTTCTCGGAGGCGACACCCCGCCAGTCGGCCGCGCTCGACGTCGTCGTGGTGGTCGTCATCGCAGGGCTCCTTCCGAAGGGTCGAAGTCGGCGTCCTGGGCGAGCAGCTCGCGGTATTCGGGCACCTCGTCCAGCAGGTCGTGATGCCGTCCGACGTGCGTGATCGTGCCGTCTCTGAGCAGCGCCACCTTGTCGGCCAGCAGGACCGTGGAGGCGCGGTGGGCGACCACGATGCCGGTCGCCTCGCGCAGCACGTGGCGCAGCGCCTCCTCCACCAGCGCCTCGGTCTCGACGTCGAGCGCGGACAGCGTGTCGTCGAGGACCAGGATCCGTGGCCTGCTCAGTACGGCCCGCGCCAGAGCGAGGCGCTGCCGCTGGCCGCCGGACAGGGACATGCCCTGCTCGCCGATCCGGGTGTCGAGGCCCCACGGCAGGTCGTACACGAACATGGCCTGGGCGGTGCGGATGGCCTCGTCGAGCTCCTCCTCGGTGGCGTCCTGGCGGCCGAGCGTGAGGTTCTCGCGCACGCTCATCGAGAACAGCGTCGGCTCCTCGAACGCCGTGGCCACCACCTCGCGCAGCGCGGGCAGCGACAGGTCGCGTACGTCGTGGCCGTCGATCGTCACCCGGCCCGCGGTGGGGTCGATGAGCCGGGGTACGAGCGAGGTCATCGTCGTCTTGCCCGAGCCGGTGGCGCCGACGATGGCCACCGTCTCGCCCGGGCGTACCTCGAGCCACACGTCACGCAGCACCGGCTGGTCGGAGTCGGGGAAGCGGAACTCCACCCCCTCGAAGCGGAGGTGGCCGCGCGGCCGCTCGATCGACCCGGAACCGCCCTCGATGGCCGGGACCGTGTCCATGACCTCCATGACCCGGTCGGCGGAGGTCATCGCCTCCTGGGCCATCGCCAGGATGTAGCCGAGGCTGGCGACCGGCCAGACCAGCTGCAGCATCAGCGTGGTGAAGGCGACCAGCGTGCCCAGCGTCAGCGAGCCGCCGCCGACGGCCAGCGCGCCGAGCAGCAGGACCAGGGCGAGGGTGAAGTTGGGGATCACCTCGAGGAAGGTGAAGAAGCGGGCCGACAGCCGCACCTTGTCCATCGAGGTGCCGTAGACCTTGCGCGCCGAGTCGTCGAACTGGTCGAACACGTGGTGACGGCGGCCGAACGCCTTGATCGTCCGGATGCCGATCGCCGACTCCTCGACGACCGTGGCGAGGTCTCCCTGCTCGTCCTGCACCTGGCGGGAGATCCTGATGTACTTCTTCTCGAAGCTCAGGGACACCAGGATGATCGGCACCGCCGACGCGGCCACCAGCAGCCCGAGCGGCCAGTACATGTTGAGCAGCAGCACCGTCACGGTGGTCAGCTGCAGGATGTTCATGACCAGGAAGAGCATGCCGAAGCCGAGGAAGCGGCGGATCGTCGACAGGTCGGTGGTGGCCCGCGACAGCAGCTGGCCCGACTGCCAGTCGCCGTGGAAGCCCATCGGCAGGCGCTGCAGGTGCGCGTAGAGGTCGTCGCGGATCTGGGTCTCCAGCCCGAGGACCGGGCCGGTCTGCGTCCAGCGCCTGAAGAAGATCAGGAACGCTTCGAGCACGCCCACGCCCAGAGCGACGAGGCCGAGGGGGAGCAGGGCGCCGGAGTCGCCGTGGAGCACGGGACCGTCGACGACCTCTTTGCCGACGAGAGGCAGGGCGATGCTCGCCCCGATGCCGATGATCGCGGCCAGCCAGATGAAGACCAACCTGGTGACATAGGGGCGGAGATAGGGCTTCATCCGCCACAGGGCATTGGAGGAGAGAGAGGTGAAGATGGGCAGGGGACGGCGAGGAGAACGCGTATCGGGAGGCATCCCATCCAGGCTAATACGTTGGATCAACCGATTTTCTGGCGCCCACCGCCTGCTCCCTGCGGCCAAAGCGGAACAGTTTTGCATCCGCCCAGCCCATTGAGTGCCCTGGTCCGAGACCCATGAGGTGATATATCCGGATGCGGCGCGAGCCGCCGATGGAGTTGACTGCCCCGCATGAAAGCTTCGGTGAGCGACTACGCGGGCGAGGCGGATCTGCGGGCGATGCAGGAGCTGAGCAGCCGCCTGTGGTCGCCGGCCGCCCGCTGGCACGTCGGCGATCTGGCCTGGGGCCGCTTCCAGCACACCGGCAGGGAGCCGGAGTGGCCGACGCGGCTGTGGCGGGTGGGGGAGCGGGTCGTGGCGTGGGGCTGGATCGAGCTGCCCGACCACCTCAACCTGGCGGTCGATCCAGCGTACGACGGGCACGGTCTCGTTGATGAGGTGCTGGACTGGTTCGCCGCGACGCCGACGTGCCCGGCCGCGTCGCCGCGCATCGGGCCGCCTTCCACCCCTCACGGGTGACGGAGGACAGCTACCGGGTCGTATGGGGCGCCTGGCCGTACCGGGCGGACCTGGCGTGGCTGTATCGCGGCCTCGGCTTCCACGACACCACCAGAAGCCGCCTCCTGTACTCCTGGCGACCCACTTGTCCTGCTCAGCCCGTTAACCCGTGGCGGGTCGCGTAGTGGGTGGCCTCGACGCGGTTGCGGGCGCCGATCTTGGTGAACGTGTTGTTGATGTGCGTCTTGACCGTGGCCTCGCCGATGAACAATGCCTCGGCGATCTCCGGGTTGCTCAGGCCGCTCGCGATCAGGCCCAGCACCTCGGCCTCGCGGGCGGTCAGGCCGTCGGGCAGTTGCCGGGTTCTGGGGCGCGGCGCGCAGTGCATCGCCTCCACCAGCCGGTCCGACACCTTGGCGGCGAAAGTCGACTGGCCCGCGACGGCCGAGCGCAGCGCCGCCGCTATCTCGGCGCGGCCCGCGTCCTTGGTCAGGTAGCCGCGCGCGCCCGCCCGGAGCGCGCCGGCGATCGACTCGTCGTCGGTGTAGGTGGTGAGCACGATGACCGCGATGCCGGGATGCTCGCCGACGATCCGGCCGGTCGCCTCGACGCCGTCCATCACGGGCATCCTCAGGTCCATCAGTACGACGTCCGCGGGGTGGGCGCCGTCCGTGCCGTTCGCGATGGCCGCAGCGTTGGCGGCCAGCAGGTCGAGGGCCTGGCGGCCGTCTCCGGCCGTACCCAGGACCTCGATGTCCTCGACCAGGCCGAGCAGGGCGGCCAGGCCCTCGCGCATGACCTGCTGGTCGTCCACCACGACCACTCTGATCACTTCCGCACCTCCACGATCGATCGCTCCACACCCACCGCTCTGCTCACTCCGGCACTTCCGCGGTCACTTGCCAAATCCCCTCTTCGTAGCCGGAGTCGAGTGTGCCGCCGGCCAGTGCGAGCCGTTCGCGCATGCCCGTCAATCCGAACCCGCCCTTCGCCGGGACTTCGGCGGGCAGCGGGTTGCGTACCCGCAATCGCACCACATCGGCGGTGAAGTCGAGCGTCATCGACACGGGCGCGTCCGGCGCGTGCTTGGCCGCGTTCGTCAGCGCCTCCCGCGCGGTCCCGACCAGCGAGACGGTGGCCGCCGACGACAGCCCACGGGGGATCCCGTCCGCGCGGAAGTCCACCGGGGACCGGTGGTCGCGCCGGTGCACCTCGGCCAGTGTGGCGAGCGCGTCGGCCAGCGAGGGGATGTCCTGGCGCAGCGCGGCCACCGCGGCGCGGGCCTCCGCCAGACCGTCCGCGGCCAGCCCGCGCGAGCGCCGCACCGTCGCCAGCGCGCCGGTCACGTCGTTCTTCTCCGCGAGCAGCGCCTCGGCCAGCTCCAGCTGCACGCCCAGCGCGCCCAGCGAGTGCGCGAGCACGTCGTGGATCTCGCGGGCGATCCTGGTGCGCTCGTCCAGCGCGGCGGCTCGCGCCTGCTCGGCCTGCGCGAGCCGGGTCTGCTCCAGGAGCCGTTCGGCCTGCTCCCGTCGTACGACGTGCTGTCGGTGATTGACGCCGACCAGCGTGATCGCCAGCAGTACCAGCGCCTGCCCGAACGCGCCGACGGGTGTTTCCCCGGAGATCGGCCAAGTCAGTATGGCCAGCGCCATCGTCCCCGCGCCGACGCCCACGATGGCGGCCACGGACGGGGTGGCGAGCGCGGCGAACCGGCCGAGGATGATCGCCGTGAGGAGCAGCGCCGTACTGTCCTCGGCGGCTCCGAGCGCCACGGCGGGCAGCAGCGTCGCCGCGGCCAGCAGCCCGGCCGTGAGCCGTGGCCGGGACCGGTCGAGCGCCACGAACAGCAGCCAGCACGCGGCGCTGACCCCGTACAGCGCCCAGATCCACAGCGCGCTCTCCCGCGCGGTGACCAGGGTGATGATGACGAACAGCGTGCCGAACACCTGCACCACCAGCCAGCCCGGTGCGATGGTGTCCGGCAGCGACCGCTTCTGTTCCATGCGCTTGATTCCACCAGGTACGGGCTGGTCAGCGCAGGCGGGTGATGAGCTCGATGAGAAGAAGCCGGTAGGCGATGAACCCCACCAGCACCACACCGGCCACCACCGCGATCCCGACCCACGTCTTGCCGTGCATCTTGCCTCCCTTGAGCGATTCCTGCGCTTTGTCGGCTGCGAACCTGAGCAGTTCGTTTCTGTCCATGACCGCGAAACTACGGATCGGGGCGGGTGGAGCGGCACCGCCAGATGGTGGAGATACGGGTGGAGAAGCGGGGTGGAGCGCCTAGACGGCCGCCGTCAGGGCACTTGGCAGGGTCCTTGCGCAAAGGAGGAGACGGTGACCGCAACGGACAAGGCGGGGCGGCAGGCTCGGGCCGCCGCCAGGAAGGCGACCGCGCATCCGGCGATGAACCGGCTCGCCAGGGTCGGGCTGGCCTGCCGGGGAGTGCTGTACGCGCTGATCGGGGTGGTGGCCGTGCGGATCGCGCTGGGCGAAGGAGGGGGACGGGAGGCGGACAAGGCGGGCGCGATCTCGACCGTGGCGCGGTTGCCGTTCGGGGAGGTGGTGTTGTGGGTGATGGTGGCGGGGTTCGTCGCGCTGACGCTCTGGCAGTTGTCGGAGGCGCTGTTCGGCGGGCTCGGCGTGGCGGACCGGCTGGAGACGGTCGGCCGGACCGGCGTGTACGCGCTGATCTGCGGCACCTTGCTGAGCGTGCTGCGAGCCGGGAAGGCCACCTCTGACGACGAGAAGTCGCGGGACGCGACGGAGGCGCTGCTCGGCCTGCCGGGCGGGCCGTTCATCGTGGGCGCGATCGGACTGGGCCTCGTCGCGCTCGGCGTCCGCTGGGGGCACCAGGGCGTCACCAAGAGGTTCCGGGACGAGCTGAACCTCGGCCAGATGTCCCCGCGGGCCCGCTCGGCGATGGACAAGCTCGGCCTCGCCGGGTACGTCGCCCGCGGGGTCATCGCCGGCCTGGCCGGGGTCTTCGTCGTCGAGGCGGCGATCACATACGACCCGGACAAGGCGGGCGGGCTGGACGCGACGCTCAGAGCCCTCGCCGCGACGCCCGTGGGGCCCTGGCTGCTCGTGGTGGTCGCCTTGGGGTTGCTGCTGTTCGCGGGTTATTGCTTCGGAGAGTCACGCTGGCGCCGCGTCCGCTGACGCCCGCGTCCAGCGTTCACGGGCGTCCGGCGTTCATGTGCTCGCGTTCAGCGGGAGCGGGGGTTGAGCAGGCCGGCGTCCCGTTGGATGGCGGCTGTGGCGGCGGTCAGCTTCTCCTCGTCGGGGAGCGTGGTGTTGTCCTCGTACGTGACGCCCGCCGGCACGTCGTCCACCCCGACCGGGTCGGCGTCCCAGAAGTTGCCCCGGTAGATCACGTTGTCCAGCGGCGGCGTCACCTGCAGGACGGCGGTGTTGTCGGCGCGTGCGACCACGTTCTCCTCCACGGTCACCCAGGCGGCGCCGTAGTCGGTGTAGAGAGCGAAGTTGTACGGCGTGCGCGTGTCCTTGATGACGTTGCCCCGGATCACCGCGCCGTTCTCGTGCGAGTCGCCCTGCGGCCCCGAAAGGTAGACGCCGCCGCCGTCGGCCAGTACCCCCATGGTGCCGACGGTGAGGTTACGCAGGATGCGGGTGCCCTCGGCGGGCCCGGCCACGATGCCGCAGTGGGGCACCTCCTCGACCTGGTTGTGGGCGACCGTGCAGCCCTTGGTGCCCAGCACCGCGATGCCTGGGGAGCCGGTGAACTCCAGGCCGGTGTGATGGATCCAGTTGTCCTCGACCAGGGGATTCGCGGCGCCGGTGACGGAGACGGCGCCGGCCGAGAGCGTGTCGAAGTCGCACCCGCGCACGCTGACGTCCGTGCCGCCGGTCAGCTCCAGGCCCGCGGCGCCCATGCGGGTGAAACGGCAGTGCTCGACCGCCACGCGTACACCGTCCTCGATCACCACGCACGCGGGGATCCTGGCCGACTCGCGCGGCACCGTCACCCACGCCTGCCCTTCGACGAGCTCCACCTTGTCGACGGGGCCGCCCTCGTAGTAGCCGCTGCCGTGGTAGTGCAGGAAGCCCTCCGCACGGCCGGGCCGCAGCCAGGTGGCGTCGGCGAAGACCAGGCCGCGGAAGGACACCCCGCTCGTGCCGGTGGCCCGCAGCAGCGTCTCGAGAACCGGGGCGACCACGCGCGTACGGTCCGGCGCCTCACCCGTGAGGGGAAGGTAGCGGAGGACGTGGTGGCCGGGCCGCGAGCGGTCCAGGACGAAGGTGCCGGGCTCGGTGAGGAAGGTGACGTCGTTCTCGACCCGGGTGGGCAGGCCGGGGCCGCGGTTGATGTTGCCTTCCCACGCGGAGTTGTAGAGGTCGAGGGCCCACCCGAAGCCGGGCTGAGCCATGGTGATCACGGTCGCTCCGCCACTGTCCGTCCTGGTGGTGACCGCGGCGACGCCGCAGCGGGCCTCGGTCCATGGGTAGACGCCGCGGTAGACGAACTCGACGTCGGCGGGGTTGTGCCAGGCTCGCGGAGCCGCGCTGTCGCTCTCGTAGCCGGTCTCCGTCATGGTCACGGTGCCCGGCAGGCCGTCTATGGCGGCGCGTTCGACCCGGCGGCCGTCCACGTACAGCTGGCGCGTGTCCAGGTCGCCCACGTCGGCCAGCCACACGCCGTCCTCGATCCGCCAGCCGGTGATCTCGCGACCGCCGCTGACGACGACCTCCTCCTGGCCGGCGGTTCCGTAGCCGTGGGCCTGGTAGACGATCCGGTGACCGTCACGGCCGGAGTCGGCCTCGGTGAGCTCGAACGGCGCGGTGAGCACGTGGGTGCCGGCCCGCAACTGGACGACGACATCTCCGGTCGCGGTCCCGGCGGGATCCCGTATGAGGTCTCGTACCGCGTCGCGGGCGCGGTGCAGGCCGGCGAACGGGCGCTCCGCGGTGCCGGGCCAGGAGTCGTCGCCCGAGGGATCGACGTGGAACTCGGTCATGATGTACCGCCCCTTTGTAGTTTATGGTGTACGCGAGGTACTACACCATAAACAAGGGAGGTGTCCATGGCGAGAGGCGGCGCGGGAGATCCCGACGACGGGGTGGAACTGCTGTGGCGAGAGGGTGACGTCGAGCCGCGACCAGGGCTGAGTCTGAGCCGGATCGTCCGGACGGCGATCGAGCTGGCGGACGCCGAGGGGCTCGAAGGGCTGTCGATGCGCAAGGTCGCGGACCGGCTCGGGTTCACCACGATGTCGCTCTACCGTCACGTGCCCAGCCGCGATCACCTGCTCGACCTCATGCGCGACGCCGTCATGGGCTCACCGGGCGCGGTCCCCTCCGAGAGGGGCGGCCAAGGGCGGCGCGCGGGCGCCGAGAAGGCGGATGGCCAGGTGCGGGGCGCGGGCGCCGAGGAGGCCGGCGGGTGGCGGGCGCGGCTGGAGGCGTGTGCGCGTGAAGGGTGGCGGCTGCGCGAACGGCATCCCTGGCTGGCCGAGGTGCGGGGCACTCGCCGGGTGCCGGGGCCCAACGCGGTCGCCCACTACGAGTACATGCTGAGCGCGGTCTCCGGCACCGGTCTCACGCCGGCCGAGATGATCGCCGTCGTCGGGCTCGTCGCCCGGTTCGTCGACTCCGAGGCCCTGCGGCTGGCGGAGGTGGCGCGTACCGAGCGCCTCAGCGGGGTGAGCGAGGAGGAGTGGTGGGGCTCCCGCGACACGCTCTACGCGCGGCTCGAGCGCTACCCGACCCTCACGCGTCTGTGGGAGGAGGGCGGTTACGACGAGCCGGAGGACCCGTTCGAGTTCGGCCTGCGCCGGGTGCTGGACGGCATCGAGATGCTGGTCCAAGAGCGTGATGAAACGCGTGATGAAACTTGTCAGATTTGTGGTGCGCCGGTTGAGCGGGCCGCGTCGGGACGTCCGCGCGCGTACTGCTCCCGGGCCTGCCAGCAGCGCGCCTACCGCAAGCGCAAATCCGGCTGACCCATCGGCGTCAGGCGCCGCGGCGGATCGCCACGATGGCCACGTCGTCCTCCCGCGAGCCGAACGCGGCCAGCAGCCGGTCGCAGAACTCCTCCAGGTCGTCCTCGACCGTCTCGGCCACCTGCCTGGCCTGCTCCAGGCTGTCGTCGAGCAGGATGCCGCGGTCCTCCACCAGCCCGTCGGTGAACAGCAGCATCGTGGCGCCCGCGGGCAGCTCCAGCCGGTTCACCTTGTACTCCTCGTGCGCCACACCCAGCAGCAGGTTGCCCAGCCCCAGGTAGTGGGCACCGGGTCCGGCCAGCATCGGCGGGATGTGCCCTGCGTTGGCCATCTCGACCTCGCCGCTCTCCGGGTCGATGAGCAGCAGGCAGACCGTGGCCGTCATGCCGGGGTGATAGCGGCGCAGGACCTTGTTGAGCAGGTCCATCGAGGCGCTCAGGTCGACCGAGTCGATCAGCGAGGCGCGCAGCGCGTGCCGCAGCTCGGCCATGATGGTCGCCGCGTGCAGCGAGTGGCCGGCCACGTCGCCGATCGCCACCAGCACCCGGTCGCCGACCCGCAGCACCTCGTAGAAGTCGCCGCCGACCTCGATGTTGTCCACGGCCGGCTGGTAGCGGAAGGTCACCTTCAGCCCCGGCACCTCAGGGATGCGCGTCGGCAGGAGGCTGCGCTGCAGGGTCAGCGAGATCGTGTGTTCCTCGGTGTAGACGCGCAGCGCGTCGACGGCCAGGGCCAGCCCTTGGCCGAGCTGCCGCAGCACGTTCAGCTCGTCGGCGTCCAGCGGAGGGTCGGCCTCCAGCCCCAGGTAGACGGGTGGCTGGCCCCTCTTGGTACGGCACAGCACGCCCGTCACCGGCGCGTTGAGTTGTACGTCGCTCACCAGCGTGAGCCACTCGGCGGCCTCCACGGTGAAGACCTTGGCGCCCGCCGGCTCGCCCAGCGACATCGCGCTGAGCCGGTCCAGCAGCTGGGGAGCGGCGGACCTGCTGCTGGCCGTCTCGCCGGGCCGGGCGCGGAAGCGGCGCATCCGGCCGTCGGGCGGCAGCGCCAGCGCGCCCGCGTGGCGGCCCAGCACGCCGACCGTGCCTTCCACGGCCACGGCCAGCAGCCGGTCGAAGGAGTCGGCGCCGTTCATCCGCAGCGTGACGTCGGCCAGTTTGGCCAGGCGCTCGGCCATCAGCTCCGCTCGCCGCCTGGCGCGGTAGTAGCGCAGCGTCGCCTCAACCGTCGCGGCGAACTCGGCCGGCTCGATCGGCTCCGACAGGTAGGCGTCGGCGCCGCGTTCGAGCCCTTCCGTACGGTCGGCCGAGGTGATGGCGTTGCCCGACACCTGGATGACCGGGATCGAGGTCGTCGCCGGGTTCGCCTTGATCCGCTCGCACACCTCGAAGCCACCGATGTCGGGCAGCCGTACGTCGAGCACGACCAGGTCGGGGCGGTTCGTGGCGAGCATGGCCAGCGCCTCCTCGCCGCCGGCCGCCTCGACCACGATGTGGCCCGCCCTGCGCAGCCAGCTCGACAGGATGTAGCGCTTGGTCGGCGTGTCGTCGACCACGAGCACCGTCGCGGCGCCGCCGGCGGGCTCGATCACCGCCCCGGCCACGTGCTCAGTCATGATCCGTCCCCGCCGCGCCCCGGATGGCCTGGAGCAGCTGATCGCGGCGCAGCCCCTGCTTGGACAGCACCGGGTGGCCGGACGGCGCGGCGTCGGGCCGGATCGTCACCACCACGACGCCGACCCGCTCCAGGGCCTGGTCCTCGGCCATGCGCTGCAGCAGCGCGGTGCCGTCCAGCCGCGGCATCAGCATGTCCAGCAGGAGCACATCCGGCGGGCGCGCGGTCATCATCTCCAGCGCGGCGACGCCGTCCGCCGCCTCCTCCACCTCGACGGCGAAGCCGTACAGCATCCTGCGGGCGGCGGCGCGGAACGCCTCGTCGTCGTCGGCGACCAGCACCCGTGCGATCTCGGGCGTGCCGTCGTGGTGCGGCAGCCGCATCGTCACCGTGGTGCCCCGCCCGACGTCGCTCGCCAGCTCCAGCGTGCCGCCCAGCGCCTCGGTGAGCCGGCGGGCGTACGGCAGGCCGAGCCCGGTGCCCTTGACCTTGACCTGGAGCGCGCTCGGCACCTGGAAGAACTCCTCGAACACGCTCGCCAGGTACTCCTGGGGTATGCCGATGCCCGTGTCGGTGACCGTGATGACCACCTCGTCGGTGGCCGCGTCGGCGTGCGCGCTCAGCCGTACCTCGCCCTTCTGGGTGAACTTCAGGGCATTGGACAGCAGGTTGCGCAGGACGCGGATCAGCATCCCCTCGTCGGTGTAGACGTCGGTGACCTCGGGGGCGATGTCGACGCGCAGCGTGACGTCGCCGGGCTCGCTGGTGGGCTGCATCGTCAGGCGCAGGTGCTCGGCCAGCGTGGGCAGGTGGACGACCGACGACTGGGGGTCGAGCCGCCCGGACTCGGCCTTGGCCATGTCGAGCAGCTCGCCGACCTGCTCCAGCAGCGTCTCCGCCGAGTCGCCGATGAAGCGCACCTGACGTGACTGCTCCTCGCTGAGCGGCTCGCTGCCGGGCCCGACCATCAGCCTGACCAGGCCGATGATGGAGTTGAGCGGGGTGCGCAGCTCGTGGCTGACCGTCGCCCAGAACCGGTTCCTGGCCTCGGCCGCCTCGCGGAGCTGGGAGGACTTCTCGTCCAGCTCCCCGTACAGGGCGACCACGCCGCGGTTGGTCTCCTCCAGCTCGGCCGACAGCTGGTTGTACAGGGCCAGCACCCCGGTGTTGGTCTCCTGCAGCTCGGCGTTGAGCTGCAGGACGTCCTCCAGGGTCGCGGCGAGCTCCTTGTTCTGCTGGCGCAGCTCTTCGAGAGCGCTGACCGGCGCCATCCCGGCCAGGCGCTCGCGGATCTCGTCGATCGGGAGCCGTGGGGAGTGGGGTGGCAGCCGCTTGGCTATGGTGACGCGACCGTGTTCGGCGTCAAGGGTGACCACGTCGACCAGGCGGCCGGCCAGTGCCAACCCCTCGGATCGGGCGAAATCCGCGCCCATTGCGTGATCCATGGTGATGAGCAGTTTCCCTTTCTCGAGCGAGAAGACGACGGCCGCCCCGGTGCCGAGGAGTTCCCGGCAGACCTCGCTCAGCGCGGTCGCCACCCTGACCTGGTCCTGTGCCTCCAGACCGGCCAGCTCGGCGACGGCCTTGCCCAGGCGGCGCACCACGAAGACGTCATGGTCGTGTTCGAGCGCAGTCCTGGCCAGCTCAGTCGCGGTCATCGCTGGGCCTCACGGTCACCACGCAGGCGTCGTCCCGGCGGCTGCCCGCCTCCCGCAGCAGCCCGGCGGCGATGACCGCGGGGGAGCGGGCGAACAGGCCCGGCATGGCGGAGGGGTTCCACCGCTCGGTCAGACCGTCGGAGTGCAGCACCACGGTGGCGTGCTCGGGGAGCTCGAACTCGTACTGGCGCAGCTGCCGGGCCTGGTGTCCGGCGATGCCGGGCACCGAGATCATCCCCCGGCGGCCGTCGGCGTCGACGATCCAGCCGGAGATGTTGCCCAGCCCGGCGTAGGAGACCGTGGCGGCCCTGACGCGGGCCACCGCGACCGCGCCTCCCCGGGTATGGACGAGGCCCCGATGCAGGCGTTCGAGTGTCGCCAGCGGCTCTTCGTCCGCCGCCCGCAGGAACAGCTCCACCGCCGCCCTGGACGCCTGGGCGGCCGGCTCGCCGTGGCCCAGGCCGTCGCACAGCAGGATCGTCGTCTCGGGCGTGCCGCCGTCACCTGTGGCGGCGATCGCGAAGGAGTCGCCGCAGACCGCCTCCTCACCGATGGGGCGGCGCAGGCCGCTGGCGTACGGCGCCGAGGTGGGCGCGCCGGTGGCGGCGAAGCGCATGACCAGGACGGTGCCCTTGCCGGGCAGGGAATGGACGTCGTACCAGGAGGAGATGCGGGCCATCGCCCCCATTCCGATGCCGAGGGTGCCGGAGGTGGAGTAGCCGTCGCGCAGGGCGCGGGCGATGTCGGGCATGCCCGGTCCCTTGTCGATGGCGATCAGCTCCACGATGGCCGGGTCCCCGGGCTGGGAACGGACCATGACGACGCCCTCCACCGCGTGCTTGACCAGGTTGGAGACGGCCTCGGTGACCGCGACCGCCGTCTGCCCCGTACGCTCGCCGTCGAACCCGGCGGCCTCGGCGAGCTCGACGGCCATCCGGCGTACGGCGCCCACCGCGCTGGAGTTGTCCGCTCGCACCCAGGTGTCGTCACGTGTGTAGCTCACCGGCACCATGTCATCGAGCCCATTTCGTCACTGTCGCCGTCGTGCCCTTGCCGGGAGCCGAGACCAGGTCGAACTCGTCGACCAGCCGTCGTGATCCGCTCAGGCCCAGCCCCAGCCCGGTGCCGGTGGTCCAGCCGTCGGTGAGTGCCTGCTCGATGTCGGGAATCCCCGGCCCCTCGTCGCTGAAGGTGAGTTTAAGGCCGCGGCGCGTCCCGTTCTCGACGATCTCGATGCGGGCCAGGCCGCCGCCGCCGTACACCAGGGCGTTGCGGGCCAGTTCGCTGGCCGCGGTCACCACCTTGGTCTGGTCGATGAGGGACAGTCCCACCTCGACCGCGACACTCCGGACCCGCTGGCGGACCAGCACGACGTCGGAGTTGTTGGCGATGGGCAGTTCCCAGCCGCTGGTCACGGTGTCGCGCCTCTCACATGGTCGAGCAGCGCGATTCCCTTCTCCAGGTTGAGTGCGGTGCGTACGCCGCCCAGCGACAGGCCGAGCTCGACCAGGGTGATCGCGACGGCCGGCCGCATGCCGACGACCACGGTCTGGGCGTCGAGCAGCCGCGACGTGGCGGCGATGGTGGCCAGCATCCTGCCGATGAAGGAGTCGACGATCTCCACCGCGGTGATGTCGATGATGACGCCGCGCGCTCCGTGGGTCACCACGGCGTCGGCCAGGTCCTCCTGCAGGGCGAGCACGCTCTGGTCGTCCAGGTCGATCTGGATGGAGATGATCAGGATGTCGCCGAGCTTGAGAATGGGCACCCGGTCCATCAGACGTTCTCCGTCCGCACCGCGAGGCGGGTCGGCTTCGGTGCGATCACCTCGATGCCGCTGCGCCTGAGCGCGTGGGCCAGCGCGTCGGCCAGCGAGGCCTTGGTCACGATGTCGCCGAACTCGATGCCGAGCGTGACGATGGTGTGCGCGATCTGCGGGCGGATGCCGGAGATGACGCACTCGGCGCCCATCAGCCGGGCGGCGACGACGGCCTTCAGCAGGTGCTGGGCGACCTGGGTGTCGACGGCCGGGACGCCGGTGATGTCGATCACCGCGTGCTCGGCGCCCGTGTCGACCAGCGTCTGCAGCAGCTTCTCCATCACGACCTGGGTCCTGGCGGAGTCGAGCGTGCCGACCAGGGGCACCGCGACGATGCCCTCCCACAGCTTGACGACCGGTGTCGACAGCTCCAGCAGTTGCTCGGCCTGGTCGAGGATGATCCGCTCGCGGGCCGTCGTGTACGTCTCGAAGGTGAACAGGCCGAGGTCGTCGACGAGCCTGGAGAACCAGATGAAGCCGCGCAGCGCCTCGGCGCCGCCGTCGCTCTCGACGGCCTCGTACATCGCCTCCTTCAGGCCGAAGACGGCCCTGGCGGTGTCCGCCGGGGTGAAGCCCTGGCGGGCCCGGGAACGTGACAACTCGGCGAGCAGGCCGCGCATGTCGGCGAGGTCGCCGCCCTGTTCGAGGGAGGCGAGCAGCGCCCGGTAGATGTCGTTCAGCTCCTCGCTCGACGCCTTGGAGATCAGCGTCCACCGGTGCAGGATCTGCGTCTCGTTCTCGCGGAGCAGCTCTTCGATACGTCGCCTGGCGACATCGGCATCGACGGTCAAGGTCACCCCTGGGAGGAAATTTCACCGGCATTGCCGGGGATGCTAACGACACTGTTCCGCTTCGGCGGGCGGTTAGCGAGATAGCCCGCTTCATGCGTTGAACGACCTTATCTGACGATATAAAGGGATAAGTCCTGCTTTGCCAGATAGTGATCCCCGGCGGATCAGGCGAATCCGGCGCCCTCCGCCGGGCGGGCACCCAGCCTGGTCAGCAGCCGTACCATGCGCGGGGCGTCGAGCGGATCCACCGGCAGCACGTGGCCGGTCCACCAGCGGGCGATCTCGGGTGTGGGCCCCTGCTGGATCATCGGCAGATAGTCGTCCAGCGGCGGATCGTAGACGAAACCGGGCACCACGCCGAGCCGCTCCAGCCCGGCGACGATCTCGTCGCGGTTCTCGACCAGCAGCGGCACCCGCAGGAGCGGACGTACGGGGGATTCGCGGACGCCCGCCGCCACCCACGGGGTCCTGCGCAGCACCTCGACCCCGGCCAGGCGGAGCTCCCGCTCGCGGTCGATCGCCCGCAGGCGCGCGCGCTGGTAGCGGCAGAGCGCGGGCCCCGGGCGCATCCGCCAGCCGTCGTGGTCGATCCCCAGCCACGGGTCCATGGCCGACAGGTTGCCCCTGACGGCCATGAGGGCGTCCTCATGGGGCGCGGGGCGGTGCCCGCTCCACTTGACGATCCCGAGTTGGCGCGACAGGTGCCACATCAGCCGGACCGCGCCGGTGCGGTGGAGGGTCTCGCGGAGCATCGGCTGCACCACGGCCGCCAGCTGGTCGCGCGGCTCGCCGGGCAGCAGCAACGCGTCTCTCGCCTCGGCCAGCGCCGCCAGCGCGCCGGGGTTGGGCGTGGTCAGGAAGCCGCCGGACGCTCGGCCGTGCTTGGCCAGGCTGTACACACCGGCCTGGCCGAACGTGCCGGCCAGGCGCCCGCCGACCATCGTCTGGAAGGCGTGGGCGGCGTCGTCGATGAGGACGAGGCCGCGCCGCTCGCACTGCGTGATCAGATCCCTTATCCGGTCCGGCTGGCCGTACAGGTGGGTAGTGATGACGCCGGCCAGGCCGCTCCAGTTGACGCGCGGCGCGTCGATGTTGCCGTCGCGCCACGACACCGGCGCCATCACCGGCTCCAGGTCGGCGGCCAGCACCATGAACAGCACGGCCTCTGAGGTGGTCGGCGCGATCAGCACCCGGTCGCCGGGGTCGAACCAGTGGCGTAACGCCAGCAGCAGGCCGAAGCGGGCCGACGGCACATGCAGGCAGTCCTGGCCGACCCGGTGCCGCATGAGGTCTTCCAGCGGGCTCATCGGCGACCTCGCCGGACGCGGTGTTTCAGCATCCGTTCGGCCAGACCGTGCAGGAAGGACCGGTCCAAATGCTCCCCTCCCTGGTCTTGATCACTTTGCAGATTTATAGCAGCAGAGCCTCGATAGGGCTTAACGGGCGTAACGAAGTGATATCCGCTATTCGACGACAGTGGCCGCGCTGCGGCGCGGCCCCGCGTACCGCGCCAAGAAGCTGACCAGGACGCTCAGCCGGTTGCGTCCGCCCAGCAGGTAGGTCAGGTGCAGCCCGATCCAGGCCAGCCAGGCGAGCGGGCCGTGCATGGTCATGCCGTTGGACAGCTGCAGCACGGCCGAGCCCCGGCCGACCGTGGCCATGATGCCGGGATCGCTGTAGGAGAAGGGCGCCGCGGGACGGCCATGGGCCAGCGCCAGGATCTGCTTGCCCACGTGCTCGCCCATCTGGATGGCGGGCTGGGCCAGCTGCGGCAGCGGATTGGGCGGCCCGGCCAGGTCGCCGGCGACGAAGATCTCCGGGTACGCCGCGACGTTGAGCGCCTGGGTGACCTCGATCCGGCCGCCCTTGCCCTGCGGCAGGCCCAGGTTCGACACCTCGGCGGGCGCGGCGACGCCCAGCGCCCACACGGTGACGTCGCTCGGCAGCCGGGTGCCGTCGCTCAGCACGACCGCGTCGGGCTCGACCGAGGCCACCGTGCTGCCGAGCCGCAGGCGCACGCCGCGCCTGCGCAGCGCGTTCGCGGCCGCGTCGCGCAGCCGCGGCTTGTACGGCGAGAGCACGTAATCGAAGCGCTCGACCAGGGTGACACTCGTCTGATCGGGTTTGATCTCCGGATAGGTCACCGGGAGCGTCCGCTGGCGCAGCTCGGCCATCGTGCCCGCGATCTCCACCCCGGTCGCGCCCGCGCCGACCACCACGGCGTGCGCGCTCTCGCGCTTGCCGCCCGCGACCTGCTCCAGGAGGGTCTGCAGCCGTTTGCGCAGCACGATCGAGTCCTGGACCGAATAGATCGGGTAGCCGTTGTCCCGCGCGCCCTCGATGCCGTACCAGTTGGTGGTCACGCCGGTGGTGAGCACGAGGTAGTCGTAGTCGAGCGAGGTGCCGTCGTCGAACTCCACCCGCCGCTCGGCCGGGTGCAGCTTCGTCAGCGCGCCCCGCCGGGCCCGCGCCCGCCGATACTTGGCGGCGAACGCCCGCGTCGGGTAGGTGATGTCCCCGGCGGCGAGCCCGGCCGTCGCCACCTGGTAGAGCAGCGGCTGGAAGGTGGAGTAGGGGTGGCGGTCGACGAGCGTGACGCGCACGCCACCGCGGGCCAGCACCCTGGTGGCGTTCAGCCCGGCGAAGCCCGCGCCCACGACGACGACATGCGGCCTGGTGGACCGTGCTGGTTCCTGGACCATGGCGAGGTGCCCCCTCCGGCGGATGCTCATAGGGTGCATATGGCACAGGAGGCAACTCTTAAACCACTCGCCGGAGCTCTCTCAGTTGGCGCCCATCTCGATGGTCTCGGCGACCTCGGCGTGCCGCTCGGCCTCCTCCTCGGCGAAGCGGGCCTCGTCGAGCTTGTCGGCGATGTCCTCGTCCTGCCGCATCAGCGCGTCGAGCGACTGGCCGGCCATCTCCAGCACGCCCATGTCGGCGTACGCCTGCTGCAACCGCGGGCTCCACAGCCCGATGTCCTTCACGCACGGCACGATCCGGCTGAACAGCAGCGATCGGAACAGCCGCAGATACTCCGAGTGCTCCGTGGCCACCTCGGCCTCTTCGACCTCCGCCTTCGACAGGCCCAGGTTCTCCCAGGTCTCCCGGCCCCTGAGCCGGTCGCGCATCAGGTAGCAGCCCTCGATGACGAAGTCCTCGCGCTCGCGCCGCTCGGCCTCGGTTAAGTTCCCGTAGAAGTCGCGCAGCGCCATCCGGCCGAACGCCACGTGCCTGGCCTCGTCCTGCATGACGTACGCGAGGATCTGCTTGGGCAGCGGCTTGGTGGTGATGTCGCGCATGACGCCGAACGCCGCCAGCGCCAGGCCCTCGATCAGCACCTGCATCCCCAGGTAGGGCATGTCCCACCGCGAGTCGCTGAGCGTCGAGTCGAGCAGCGACTTGAGGTGCTCGTTGATGGGGTAGGCCAGGCCCACCTTCTCCTGCAGGAATCGGGCGTACGTCTCGGCGTGCCGGGCCTCGTCCATGGTCTGGGTGGCGGCGTAGAACTTGGAGTCGAGATCCGGGACCGACTCCACGATCTTGGCCGAGCAGATCATCGCGCCCTGCTCACCGTGCAGGAACTGCGAGAACTGCCAGGCCGCGCCGTGCAGGCGGACGTCCTGGCGCTGCTTCTCGTCCATCCGGTGCCAGAGCGGCGTGTCGTAGATGGCGATCGTCTGGTCCGGGATGCCGAGCACGTTGTACGGGTCGACCTCGAGATCCCAGTCGATGCGCTTGGTGGAGTCCCACTGCTTGTCCTTGCCCTTTTGGTACAGGGCCAGCATCCGATCCCTGCCGTCGTCGTACTCCCACGTAAACCTGCTGGCACCGGACATCTCCACGTCCCAC
The DNA here is from genome assembly GCF_040648495.1 of Nonomuraea sp. NPDC049129. Classification (NCBI taxonomy): domain Bacteria; kingdom Bacillati; phylum Actinomycetota; class Actinomycetes; order Streptosporangiales; family Streptosporangiaceae; genus Nonomuraea; species Nonomuraea sp. NPDC049129. The sequence goes on from NZ_JBEZDU010000002.1 coordinate 629,075, forward strand.
GTGGAGAGCTCGGCCGGGATGGTGTAGAGATCGTGCGTCGACATGGGGTCCTCCGCAGGGGGGCTACGTACACCGTACGTCCACTGTCGAGGCTTGCACGTACGGCGTACGTACGTCAATAGAATGAGCTATGCCCACCGAGCCTCTCTCGCGGACCCGCATCGTCGCCGCGGCGATCGACCTCATCGAGCGCGAGGGGGCCGACGCGGTGTCCATGCGACGCATCGCCGCGGACCTCGGCGTCGGTGTGATGTCGCTCTACAACCACGTGCCGAACAAGGACGCCCTGCTCAACGGCGTCGCCGAGGCGGTGCTCAGCCAGATCGAGTTCACCGACGACCCCGACGCCCACTGGACCGACCGGGTGCGGATGCAGGCCCGCGCCTTCCGCCAGATCGCGCACGGCCACCCGCGCTGCACGATGCTCGTCGTCAGCCGCCAGCTCCACTCCAACGCCGGGCTGCTGCCGGTCGAGCGGGCCCTCGCCACGCTGCGCAGCGCGGGGTTCGACGGGCCGGACGCGGTGCGGGTGCTGCGGATGTTCATCGCCTACATCGTGGGCTCCCTGCTGCGCGAGGTCGGGGTCACGCCCACGTTCGCCCCGCCGCGCGGGCAGATGGTCAACCCGGACGACGTCGATCCCACCCTGTTCCCCGAGGTGAACGGGCTGGCTCCGCTGCTGTCCAGCTGCGACCACGACGCCGACTTCGACTTCGGCGTCGAGCTGCTGATCCAGGCGATCGCGGTGCTGCCGAAGCGCAAGAGGGAGGGCACCCGGTGATCCCGGATGCCCTCCTGCTCTAGTACCAGTTGTGCGCTCTGAAGTGGCCCCAGGCGCCGCACGGTTTGCCGTATCTGCCCTTGATGTAACCCAGGCCCCAGCGGATCTGCGTCTCAGGGTTGGACTTCCAGTCCTCGCCCGCTCCCCGCATCTTTCCTCCGGGGAGCGCCTGCGGGATGCCATAGGCGCCTGAGGAGCTGTTGTACGCGTGGTGGTTCCAGTTGCTCTCTCTGGTCCAGAGGTTGTCCAGGCACTGGAACTCCTGGTAGGACCAGGCTCGCTGGACGACCTGGTTCAGCGCGATGCCCTTGTTCCGGCTCTTCGGCGCTTTGGCCTTGATCTTGATCTTCGGCCGCGCGGAGGTGGTCCAGGAACGGGTCTTGATCACGGGGGCGTGCCATGAGCCCTCGATGATCCGGGGCTCGGGTATCCGCGGTGCGGTCGCTCGCGGTTGTGCTGCTCTTGGTTGGGCTGTTCGTGGCTGTGCGGTTCGCGGTCCGGCCTCGGCCCAGACGAGGGTTGAACTGCCGGTGACGGCCGTGAGCGTGGTCAGAGTGATGAACGTGTAGCGCAGGGCGCGGTTGCTGTCCATGTCGATCCTTGCTGCCAGGTCGCGTGCGGACAGGCGCTCTTGCTTCCCCGGCGCCCTTGCCGGTCCGCGTCCGTGGCTCGGACGAGGAGGGTCCGCGCGGCCCCCCGGGCTTCCGTTGACGCCCCATGGTGCTGGGCGGCCCGGAGGGCTCCACGACGTTTCTCTAGCCCGGTTTCTATTACGCACAGTCACTGTCAATCACTCTCGGTGATTGGCTTTGGGAAGACGATGGCGTGATCGCTAGAGATATTTAGCCTGCTCGCAGGGCCGCCATGGCGCGGCCCGCTCGCGCGTTGACCTGGCCTTTCGTGAAAACAGGGACAGGCAGGGGGCGGCGGATCAGTACCAGTGGCGGGACTGGAAGTGCGCCCACGCGCGGCACGGGGAGCCGTACCTCTGCTTGATGTAGCCGAGGCCCCACGCGATCTGCGTGCGCGGGTTGGTGCGCCAGTCGCGGCCCTTGGTGGCCATCTTGTGGCCGGGCAGCGCCTGCGGGATGCCGTAGGCGCCCGAGCCGTTGCCGGCCCGGTGGTTCCAGCCGCTTTCTCGCGACCAGAGGCGCACCAGGCAGCGGTACTGGGCCTTGGTCCAGCCGCGCTTGGCGACCATGTGCTTGGCGATGGTCTTGTTCTTGCTGATGGCGCGTTGCGTGCTTGTTTCGGAGCTTGCCTGGGAGCTCTGCGCCTGTGCGGCCGTCGCGCCGCCTGCCACCACGAACGTGGCGGACAGGATCAAGGCGCTCGTACGGCGGAGCATGGGCATGCGGGTTCCCTTTCGATGGGTTCGGGGGACCGCGCCACCCTGCCCTATCCGCCCGATTTACCGCGAATTGACCATGAAAAGGTAGATCGTTGGCAAAGATCACTCTTTAGGGCTGTTCAGGGGAAATGTCGGGAAAATGTGGAGTGCATCACAAACCGGGAGACGGGGCGTTCTGTAGGGTCGGCTCATGAGTCTTCGTGACATTCCTGTCCGCACCCTCGCGGACGCCCCCACCACGCTCGCCGAGCTCGTCGGCGACAAGGCCGTGCTCATCGTGAACGTGGCCTCCAAGTGCGGCCTGACCCCGCAGTACACCGGCCTCGTCGAGCTGCAGCGGCAGTACGGCGAGCGCGGGTTCAGCGTGATCGGCATGCCGTGCAACCAGTTCATGGGCCAGGAGCCCGGCTCGGCCGAGGAGATCCAGGAGTTCTGCGCCACCACGTACGGCGTGGACTTCCCGCTGCTGGAGAAGGCCGAGGTGAACGGGCCCGGCCGGCACCCGCTCTACGAGGCGCTCGTGGAGACGCCCGACGCGGAGGGGACGGGCGGCGACATCCAGTGGAACTTCGAGAAGTTCCTCGTCGACCGCGAGGGGGCTGTGGTCGCTCGCTTCCGTCCGAGGACCACCCCGGACGACCCGGCGGTCATCGCGGCGATCGAGAAGGTGGTCTGAGGGTTCCCCGGATGGCCCGTCACGCGACCGCCTCGCTCCCTGTGACGGTCCGTGGTGGCTGGTGTCCCTTGGGAGAGATGCCCCCTTCGGGGGAGGGGAAGGACGGATGCCCGGCGAACGTGCGTGGACGCCGTGCCAGGGGGTGGCGGCAGTCGGTCGGCGGGGGTGGCCAGTGGCGTGGCCCCGGCCGCTGCGGACGTTTGGGGGTCAGTGGCGAGGGCCGCAGCTGCCTCGGACGATGAGTTCCGTTGGGAGCAGTACGCTCCGGGGTCGGCGGCTTCCCGCTCGCAGCACCAGCTCCGCCGCTCGGTAGCCGATGTCGCGGCCCGGTTGGGCGATCACGGTCAGTGGTGGGGAGCACAGTTCGGCCCACGGGACGTCGTCGTACATCACCAGCGACACGTCCCGTGGCACCCGCAGGTCCAGCTCCCTGGCCGCCAGGACGGCCGCTTCGCCCAGGACGTTGCCGCCGGTCACCACGGCCGTCAGGTCGGGGCGGCTCTGGAACAGCCCGGACGCGGCCGCGTAGGCCGAGTCGCGGCTGCCCGTGGCGAACACGACCAGGTCCTCGTCCACGGGCGCGCCGACCGCCTCGCGGAAGGCCGTCACCCGCCTGCCGTGCCCCGGGCCGCCGAGGAAGGCGATGCGCCGGTGGCCGAGCCCTCTCAGGTAGCGCACCGCCGTACGGATGCCGGCCCGGTCGTCCGCCAGTACGGCGGGAACGTCCAGCGGCCGGGCCCGCGAGGCGGGCGGCAGGCCGTCCAGCAGCATGAGGTCGGTGACACCACGCGACGCGGAGTCCCTGTCGGACGGCACATCAGACGCCGCGTCGGACGGCAACCGGTCGGCGAAGACCACCGTCATGCCCGCCTTGATCGCCGGGGCCCACGTCTCGGCGCCGCCCGACGGGACCGCGATCACCCGGTCCACGCTCTGCTCCAGCAGCATGCCGACCAGTTCGGCCTCCTGCTCGGGATCGTCGCCCGTCGAGCCGAGCACGACCGGCTCGCCCGCCGAGCGCGCGCAGGCCAGCACGCCCTCGGCCAGCTGGCCGTAGAAGGTGTCCGTGAGGTCGGGTACGAACAGCCCCATGCCGCCCGTGCGCCGCTGGCGGAGGTTGCGGCCGAGCGCGCTCGGCCGGTAGTCGAGGTGGGCCGCGATGGCCAGCACCCGTTCCCTTGTCTCAGGGCTGGCCGAGCCGCCGGACAGGACCCGGGACACGGTCGCGACGCCGACGCCCGCCGCCTCGGCCACATCCTTGATGGTGGCCCGCCTCGATTCCATGGAAACGATTCCATCATGGTTTCCGGCGCGCAGGAAGACCAGGACACTGACATGCGCTGATCTCTTGACACACATGTCCGTTTCGGGTGAGATGCTTGAAAACGTATCCATGCAAATGGATACCCCCCGCACATCATCCGGGTCACCCGCCCGGGAGCGCGAAGGAATGTCATGGCATCCATCGTTCTGACCAATGTCGACAAGATCTACGCCGGTGGCGTTAAGGCTGTGAACGGGCTCAACCTTGAGATCAAGGATGGCGAGTTCATGGTGCTGGTCGGCCCATCCGGTTGCGGTAAGTCGACCGCGCTCCGGATGATCGCCGGTTTGGAGGACATCAGCGGTGGCGAGATCGCGATCGGCGAGAAGGTGGTCAACCACCTGCCGCCGAAGGACCGCGACATCGCCATGGTCTTCCAGAACTACGCGCTGTACCCCCACATGACGGTCGAGGAGAACCTCGCCTTCGGCCTCAAGCTTCGCAAGATGCCCAAGCCGGAGATCCAGAAGCGCGTCAACGAGGCCGCCAAGATGCTCGGCCTGGAGACGTACCTCAAGCGCAAGCCGGCCGCCCTGTCCGGTGGTCAGCGCCAGCGTGTCGCGATGGGCCGCGCCATCGTCCGCGAGCCCCAGGCGTTCCTCATGGACGAGCCGCTGTCGAACCTCGACGCCAAGCTCCGTGTCTCCATGCGCGCCTCCCTCAACCAGATGCACGAGCGCCTCGGCGTCACCACCGTCTACGTCACGCACGACCAGGTCGAGGCCATGACGCTGGGCGACCGCGTCTGCGTCCTGCGCGACGGCATCCTGCAGCAGGTCGACACGCCGCAGAACCTGTTCGACAAGCCGGTCAACCTGTTCGTCGCCGGCTTCATGGGCTCGCCCGCCATGAACTTCGTCACCGCCGAGCTGGTCCGCGACGGCGGCACCGCCGTCACGTTCGCCGACATCAAGCTGGAGATCCCGGAGTCGACGTTCAGCGACAAGCCGGGCCTCGACCAGTACATCGGCAAGCAGGTCATCCTCGGCATCCGCCCGTCCGACTTCGAGGACGCCGCGTCCGCCGGCCAGAACGCCAACGGCTGGGCCACGCTGGCCGTCAAGGCGGAGGTCACCGAGGAGCTCGGCTCCGAGATCAACGTCCTGTTCCTGATCGACGCCCCGCCGGTCGAGCACAAGGACACCGTCGCCGCCGCCGACACGGGCGACGACGAGGAGGCGGCGCTGCCGCTGGTGGGCGACAAGTCGCTGTGGACCGCCCGCGTGAACGCCCGCAGCCACGCCCGTCCGGGCTCGAGCCTCGACCTCGTGCTGGACACGCACAACCTGCACTTCTTCGACCCGACCTCCGGCCTGGCCATCGGCCACGAGGCGAACGTCGGCAAGTGATCTCCACCGAATCTCGGCCGTGAGCCCGCTCACGACCGGACTGGGCGTGAGTCCCCCTCACACCCGCCTGGGTGCGATCATCCCGCACCCGGACAGGGCCCCCACCGCGACCCCCTCCCGCGGCGGGGGCCCGCTTGCTTGTACGACCTCAGCGGTTGAATTTCGCCGCCGCGCTGCTCACCACCGTACGAGGGACGAATCTGCCGATCGCCGCGACCGCCTTGTACCGCAGGTCCGGAATCGACACCCGCTTGCCCAGGGCCAGGTCGCGCATGGCCGCGTTGACCACGTTGTCGGCCTTGAGCCACAGGAAGCGGGGGATGTGGGAGGTGTCCATGTACGCCCGGTCGTGGAACTCCGTCCGTACGAAGCCGGGACACAAGGCCATCACCTTGATACGCGGATTGCCCACCTCGGCCGCGGTCGCCTCGCTGAAGTTCACCACCCACGCCTTGGACGCGCTGTAGGTGCCGTGGACGAAGAACGCCGCGACGGAGGCCACGTTGATCACGCCGCCCCGGTTACGCTCCCTCATCCCGGGTAGCGCGGCGAGCGTCAGCCTCAGCACGGCCTCACAGTGGACCTTGAGCATGCGTAGCTCGTCCTCCACCGGCACCTCCAGGAACTTCTGGGGGTGGCCGAAGCCGGCGTTGTTCACCAGGAGATCGACTCCGTCGCGCAGCCGCGCCTCGACCCGGGCGAGGCCGTCGTCGGTGGCGAGATCGGCGGGCAGCGACTCGACGCTGACGCCGTACCTGAGCTTGAGCTGGTCCGCGATCTCGCCCAGCCGGGCCTCGTCGCGGGCCACCAGGACCAGGCTGAACCCGTCGGCGGCCAGCCGGCGGGCGAAGGCGGCGCCGATGCCGGCGGTCGCGCCCGTGATCAATGCGGTAGGCATGGCAGCACCTTAACGCCTCTCCCGTCACCGTCCGGTGGGGGTGTATTGCCGTGGTGGGGATTCTCGAGTGGACTGAGACCACAGCCCAGATCACGAGGAGCAGCGGTGAGCAGGCTTCGATTCGGCGTATTCATGGCCCGGAGTTCCAGGGCCAGGCACAGCCGACCCTGGACGCACGGGACCGCGCGAGCGCCGTCCGGGAAGAGCACGCCGAGGCGCAGCTCGCGGCGGTCGCGCACATGGCGGACAAGTATCAGTCCGAGGCGAACATCAAGGATTGAGCGGGGTCGCGCCTGGCTGGGACTGGGCGTCCGCCAGGCGCCGGGCGAGTTCGTCGCGTTCGCGGGTGATCTCGGCGAGTTCGTGCTGTAGCTCGATGATGCGACGGATGGCCGGCAGCGTCATGCCCTGGTCCATCATCGTCACCACTTCTTGGACGCGGCCGATCTCGTGGCGGCTGTAGCGGCGCTGTCCGCCCGCCGAGCGCTGGGGGGAGACGACCTGGTTGTCGTCGATGCGCCGCAGGAACGCCTGCTGTACGTCCAGCATGCTCGCCACCTGGCCGACAGTGAACAGGGCGGCGTGTTCGTCGTCCATGGGTAGTTTCATGACCGTTCCTCCTGTCGGAATGCGGGCGGCCCCGCCCGGTGGCGCACGTAGGGGCCGTACCGGGGCGGGGCCGTAGCCTGTCCAGGTGCAGGGGCGCTGCGTGGGCGGTCAGCTCTTGATCGCCTTGTGCGACTCGGTCGTGGTGCGCTGGATGGCCACCTTGCGTGGCTTGGCCTGCTCCAGGACCGGGATCCGCACCGCCAGCACGCCGTTGTTGTAGGCGGCCTCGATCGCGTTGGCGTCCAGGTGCTCGGACAGGTAGACCCGGCGTGTGAAGGAGCCCATCACTCGCTCCCGTACGAACACACGCTCGTCCTGCTCGTACTCCTCTTCGCGCCGCGCGGTCACCGACAGGACGCCGCGGTCGACGGTGACCTCGATGGAGTCGGGGTCGACGCCGGGCAGGTCGAACCGCAGCACCACATCGTCGGCGCGGCGGATTCCGTCCATCGGCATCGTCGCCCCGTTGCCCTGAGCGCCGGCTTGGCGGGCGAGACGGTCGAACTGACGCTCGAACTCCTGGATGAACGGGTCGATCGACGTGAGCAGCATCGCGCTTCACCTCCGAAGAACGCCCGGGGGCTCCTCGGTCCCCCGGATTACCTATCCTCCGTCCAAGAGGAAACCTACAGCTGGAATTATAAGTTTCCTCCGGGTGAAGTTGTCAACTGGTTGCGGCGGCGCCGATGGTCAGTGGCCCCCGGTCACTTCTCGCCGCGACCCCCACCGCCGCTGTCGTGCTTGCCGCGTCCGACCGCCTGCCTCGGCGACGGACGGCCTTCATGGCGAGCGCCGGGGGGCGACCGGTCGGACGCCCCCCGCGGAAAAGAGCTAGGCCACCTTCGAGGAGGGTGCCGCCCAGGTGTTGCACGAGCCAGGGTCGCCGGTGGCGAAGCCGCGCTTGGTCCAGGCGACGACGTTGGCCCTCTTGCCGTACCAGCGTGCCTCGCCGGGTGCGTCACCCTCCTGAATGCTCTGCAGGTAGGTCCAGTCCTTGGTGGTCCTGCCCTTCAGCGGCCAAACGCTCTTGATGAACGCGCCGGAGAGGCACTCGTTCTGGAGGTTGCCGCGCCGGCCCAGCTCCCGGCCCGCGGCTTTGGTGCGGGCCGGCACCACGTCCAAGGCGTCGGCGATCCCGACGAGCTTCTGGACGTGGTAGCCGTACATGTAGGTGACCGTGCTGAGCAGCCACATGTCGGAAGGGTCGTTGAGCCACGTCTTGCCGACCTGGAAGATCATCGTGTTGGTGCGGTCGCAGTAGTAGGTCAGGGAGTCGCCGCTGTCGGTCTTCATGCCGCAGTACGTCTTCGGGAGCTTGTCCACGTGCCGCACCTTGGGCTTGCTGAAGGGCAGGCCGGCGGCGGTGAGGTGCTGTTCCCAGGTGGTGTCGAGGCAGGCGACGATCGCGTCGATATAGGCACGAGCCAGCTTGCGGTTGTTGCGCTTGACCGGCGGCTCGTCACAGGTCGTGGCGGGCAGCGCGCCGGCCTCGTAGAGGGGGTTGGCGATCAGCTTGGGGTGTTTGACGGGGTCGGCCGCGGTCGTCGCGGCGGTGGCCGTACCGGTTAAGGAGAGCATCGACGCGACGGTCAGCGCCATGATCGGAAATTTTCTCACGAGGGGTGACAATAGGGCCGCTGGCGTGTTTTCGCATCATCAATTCCTTTGTATCCGTTCCTTCACTGTGCGTCGTCTCGATGGGGCCTGCCCGGGCGGGGGCCGGGAATGGCTGACCCAGGAGGCGCCGGAGTAACAAACACCGCTATTGACTCGCCAGCCACCAGCACTGTCACAAATACCCTTTATTGTCATGTGAAATGTTAGATATCAAAATCAGCGTCGTCATTCGGACGTCGGCGAAAATTAATTCCCTTACCCCTTCACATTGAAGCGGCGACCTCTCAAGATGAAAAAGTTCGCCAGAATCGCTTCATGGAAGGGAAGATTCATGAGTGCACGCTCAAGGCGCGCCGCAATTGTCGCTTTTGCGACATTGCTGGCAGTCTCGGGGTTGAGCGCGACCGCGACTGCGACGGCAGCACCTTCCCCTGCCGCATCCGCCACGGGGGCGGTGAACAAGTCCGACAGCAAGAGCATCCAGGCCCACTGGACCGCCGAACGCATGCGCGCGGCCACGCCGGAGCCGGTCGTGGCGGTCCCGGACGCGAAAGCGGCGCCGGAGCAGGTCAAGAACGTCCTGCCCAGCCGCTCGGCCGAGGGGTCGCTGCCGACCAGGAAGATCAGCCGGTCCGCCGGCCCGTCGGCCGGTCTGCTCGCCGGCCAGCGGGCCGAGCGCTGGGGGCGTCAGGGGAGCATGCCCGCCCTCACGATCGGCAAGATCTACTACACGCGCAATGACAACAGCTCCGGCTACTGCACCGGCAGCGTGATCAACGCCGCCAACAAGAACACGGTCTGGACGTCCGGCCACTGCGTGCACGCGGGGAGCGGTGGCGCGTCCGGCTGGTTCCGCGACTTCATCTTCGTCCCCGACGCCGACAACGGTCTAGAGCCTCAGGGCCGCTGGACCTGGCGATACGCCAACACGACCAACGGCTGGTTCAACAACCACAACTGGAGTTACGACATCGCGGCCATCGCCTTCAACCCGCAGCCGGCCCACGGCAACCTCCAGGACTGGACCGGCTCGCAGGGCTACAAGTTCAACCAGGGCCAGGCGTGGACCGGCATCAACGCCTTCGGTTTCCCGCAGGACGGCTACCAGCGCACCGACTTCACCGGCAACGACCTGTGGTACTGCTTCGGCAACGTCACCCGCGCCAGCTCCTCCGACGACCGTATGCACATGAACAACGACATGTTCCACGGCTCCAGCGGCGGCCCCTGGCTGCAGGACCTCCAGCTGAGCCGAGGCTGGGGCTACATCATCGGCGCCAACAGCCACCGGGACGTCGACGCCAACCAGAACCCCACCAATATCGTCTACAAGTCGCCCTACCACGGTGACGGGGCTGTCAACGTTTATAACGATGTAACAGCCCACTAATCACGATAAAAGAAGCGAGGGGCTTAACGGCCCCTCGCTTTTCGTCATCCCGGGCTGGCCTCATTCATGCGCTCCTTGGTCCAGTGGGACGCGATGTCCTGCGGAGCGCGCGTATTTTGGACCCCCGTCGCCGCTTCGTCGGGAGCGGGAGAACGGAAAATCACGACCACCGTCGCCGCGGCCACGAGGGCCGCGGCGGCTGCCACAAGTGCGATGGCTTTACGCCTCATACCGCCATCGTACGACCAAGCGCCCCGATCGATGGCGGAGAGGTTATGCGCGGTGATATGTCCGGTTAGGGATGGACAGGAGCTCTACGCGCTCAGCCGCCAAGGTCCCGTCTATCGGATCGACCCCGTCTGACGGCTTCGATCAGATCCTCGACCTGATTGTTCAGCCGCGAGCCACGGGTCCAGCCCGCGTAGTGGGTGAGGAAGACCACGACCTCCCGCAGTTCGCTCTCACTCAGGTCGCCCGCGCGCAACGCGGCGTCGAGTCGCACCTCCAGTTGGTCGTCGATGCCCTGCCCGACGAGCAGGCCGAGCAAGAGCAGGTGGCGCTCCTTGGCCGAGAGGACGCCGCGCGACCAGAGGTCGGCGAACGCCCGCTCCGCCGTCATGCCGAAGCTGTCCACTGTCTCCATGGCCGGTTCTGTCATTGTCCGCTCCGGGTAGCAGGGATCCCTCTATCTTTCGCTACTTTGCCGGTTGAACCAATGGGGGCACGCCAACGTAGTGCGGACGTCCGCTCCGAGCGGATCTGTAACAACTGAAGCCAAGGTACGGCCAAGATTTGGTCAAGATTTATCACCGTACACTCGGCCTCATTCCGCATGAAAGCGGGCACAACAACTCCGTTGGTCCGTAAAGCGGAGGTAAGCCCTGGTGAACAAGACACGGGCTTGGATCGCGCTCATGACCGCGATCGTCATGCTGTCAGCGTGCGGGCAGCCGGATTTCACCTACGTACGTGACAGGGAAGGCACCACCTACTTCAAGGTGCCGTCCTCCTTCAGCCAGCTCAACGCCTATCCGATCGAACTCTCCCTGTCGGGCGACCATCCGAACTCGGAGGCGGCCCGGCTGCGGCGCGAGCGGGTCTGGTCCACGGCCTTCGACCAGTCCGCGCAGCCGTCCGTCGCGCACCTGCTCAGCTCGACGGATCCGTTCATCTACGCCACCGTGCACAAGCTCACCGACGAGCAGCGGGACGGGATGTCGCTGGATCGGCTGCGTGACTTCATCCTGCCGGTGACCGCGCAGATCCGCGCGATGTACCTGTCCAAGGCGACCGAGGCCGGGCGGCAGCCGCTGTTCAACCGGTTCGAGTCGATCAGCGATCAGATCCTCCAGCTGGACCGTGGTGCCAGGGGAGTACGGGTTCGCTTCAACTACCAGATCGGCGGCGACGTCCAGACCTTCGACCACACCGCCATCCTCGACGAGCAGGGAGCCACGGTCTCCGTGATGCTCATCGGCTGCCAGGCGATCTGCTTCCGAGCTCGCGCGGCCGAGTTCGACAAGATCGAGCAAACCTTCAAGCTGCTCCGGCTGCCCGGATGAGGGAGCGTCATTGACCACGACCACGCATCACGGCGGGCTGCGCGCGCCCGGTAGCGGCCCATCCGATCCCGAAGCCGTGACCAGGAAGAAGATGCGGTTCTGGGATCGCAGCAAGTTCCTCATCGGGCTGGTCCTCGCCTTCCTCGTCCTCACCTGGAAGGTGATGGCCGACTACGAGGGCATCGTGTCGTTCGGCGAGGCCATGCGGGCCATCGCGTACGCCTATCAGTGGATCTTCTGGCTGCTGGGCGTGGAGGCGCTGCGGCAGCTCCACTTCTTCGTCAGCGAGCGGTGGTCGGCCTACCACCGCTTCTGGAGCCACCGTGTCTTCGGCGGGTTCGAGCGGTGGTCCCACCGGCGCTTCGACGACTGGACCAGGTATCGCTTCTCCCGCGCCGCGAAGATCGTTTTCTGGGTGGTGCTGATCGCGCTGGTGCTCGGCGCGGTGCTCGAAACCAGCCCGTTCCTCGCCCTGTTCAGCGCGCCCGCGCTGATCTGGAAGGCGATGCCGTTCCTGATCCAGATCGTGTTCCTGTTCTTCGTGGTCATCATCCAGTTCGTCGGCCTGTTCTGGTTCCTGTCCAGAGGCGGCGTCGAGACGTACTTCCCCGACGACATCAAGACCCGCTTCTCCGACGTCTGGGGACAGGACCACGTCGTCGAACGCGTCCAGGAGAACATCGTCTTCCTGGAGCGGCCCGACGAGATCGAGAAGCGCGGCGGGTACGTGCCCAGCGGCCTGCTGCTGTGGGGGCCGCCGGGCACCGGCAAGACGCTGATGGCCGAGGCGGTGGCCGGCGAGACCGGCAAGCCGTACGTGTTCGTCGACCCCGGCGCCTTCACGAACATGTTCATGGGCATCGGCATTCTCAAGGTCAAGACGCTCTTCAGGAAGCTGCGCAAGCTCGCGCTCAGGTACGGCGGGGTGATCGTCTTCTTCGACGAGGCCGACTCGCTCGGCAAGCGCGGCCGGCTCGCCCAGCAGGGCCCGCAGGGGCAGGGCGGCGGCGGTTTCTCCGGCTGTCACGGCGCCAACTATCTGTCCGAGGAGACCCGCTCGGTGCTCGCCTTCCGCGCCCGGCGGGAGGTGGAGGAGCCGGAGACCCGCAACCGCTTCTTCATGGGCGGCGGCGGCATGAACAGCGGCGACCCGGGCACCCTGCAGGCCCTGCTCACCGAGCTGTCCGGGCTCAAGAAGCCGCGCGGCTTCTTCAACCGCCTGGTCAGACGGCTGCTCGGGATGCGACCCAAGCCGCCGCCCAAGTTCCGCATCCTCGTCATGATGGCCACCAACCGGCCCGACGCGCTCGACGAGGCGCTGCTGCGTCCCGGCCGCATCGACCGCATCTACAAGGTCGGTTACCCCTCCAAGGCCGGACGGGTCCGCACGTACCAGGGCTATTTCGACAAGGTCGACCACGAGCTGACCGAGCAGCAGATCGACAAGCTCGCCACCATCACCCCGTACGCGACGGGTGCCACGATCAAGGACCTGGTGAACGAGTCGCTGATCACCGCGATCCGCGACGGCCGGGAGGTCATCTCCTGGTCGGACGTCCTGCGCGCCAAGCGGCTCAAGCAGCTCGGCCCGCCCGAGGACGTCGAGTACATCGAGCGGGAGCGGCACGCCGTGGCCGTGCACGAGGCGTGCCACGCCGTGGTGGCCTACGTGACCCGCTTCCACCTGGAGATCGACATCGCCACGATCGAGAAGGGCGCCGACTACCTGGGCATGGTCGCCTCGATCAAGCCCGAGGACCAGTTCACCCGGTGGAAGTCCGAGTACGAGGCCGACATCATGGTCTCGCTCGCCTCTCTGGCGGGGGAGCGGATGTTCTTCGGCGAGGACAACTCCTCCGGGGTCTCCAGCGACCTGCACTCGGCGACGTTCCTGACGGCGCTCATGGAGTCGTACTGGGGGATGGGCTCGGGCGTCACCTCCCTTCCCGCGCTGCAGGAACTGGAGATCCACGGCGGCAAGGCGATGCCACGGCGCGGCGGTGGTGGCGGCCCGATCGGCATCACCGAGCGGGAGCCGAGCCGGGGCCAGGCCGAGCTGGCGCCTGACGTGCTGGGCGAGCGGATCGAGTTCAACCTGGTCCGGCTGCTGGAGAAGACCGAGCGGCTGCTGGAGGAGCATCGCCGGGACGTGCTCTGCCTCGCGCACGCGCTGGAGACGCACAAGACGCTCAACGGCGACGACGTGGTGGCGATCATCGAGCGGGCGACCGGGCCGCTCATCGACGGCACGATCTACGCCTCCGACGAGCTGTACCAGGAGTTGGAGGAGTACCACCGGGACGCGGCCAGGGCGCACAAGGAGCACAGCCGGATCGAGCGCGACCTGCCTGGGCAGGCGGAAGAGCCTGCCTACCAGCCCAACGGCCAGACCGCCGGGTGGCCGGTCGGGCCGGTTCTTCAACCCGAGCCGGTAGGGACTGCCCTGGCCGCCGAGCCCGTGGTGGTGACCGCCGAGATCGTCGCCGAGCCGGGCCGGCCCGAGTTCGTGCCGTGGGCGCCTGACCCCGCGCCCGTCTACGCGGCGCCGTCGCCCCAGCCGGTCGAGCCGCCGCCACCCAGGCGCCGGGCGTGGGTCGTCGTCGCCAGCCTGCTGGCGCTCGTCGTGCTCGCGCTCCTCACCGGCCTGGTCCTGACGGGCGCGACCCCGGTCGCCGGGATGGCCTCGCCCGGACTGCTGCTCGTCCTGTTCGTGGTCGTGGTGGCGGTGATCGTGGGCGCGGGCCTGGCGCTCATCGCCATCAAGGCCGTACGAGCGGCGCAGGCCAAGGCGGAACACGAACGCGACCAGGCCCACGCCAGGGCGCAACTGCTGGCCGCCGCGATGGACCCCGACACGGCCATGCGGCTGCTCGGCTACGACGGCAGAGGAACGGACAGGAGGCCCTAGACCCGTATATCCAGCCGGCCGATCGGCTCGACCAGCTCCTCCTCTTCATAGGTGAAGTGCGAGGACAGGACGGCGGCCAGCTGCTCGGCCTCGGCCCGTACCCGGTCGAGGCCGGTGTCGCCGGCCACCAGGTCCACACACGCCTGGTCGAGCCGGGTCAGCAGCCCGGCGATGACCTCGTGCTCCTCCTTGAGCTTTTCGATCACCGGCCCGAGTGAGCCGTCGCGCTCGAGTATCGCCGGGTACATGGCCTCGTCCTCGATCGTGTGATGGACGGTCAGCAGCCGGCAGAACGTCGCGCAGAACGCGCCCAGCGTCCAGTAGTTCTGGCGCATGGTCAGCTGGTTGATCACCGAGCGCAGGGCGGCCGCGTCGAGGGCGCCCGCGGCGACCTGGTCGAGCGCGTCCAGGACCTGCCGCATCTCCTGGCGGTAGCCGTTGTGCACGTCGATCAGGTGCCGGCCGAGCTGCCGCTGTCCCGGCGTGAGAGCCTCGGGATCGTGCTTGTGGCCGCGTGGCCTGCGCGCCTCGTCGAGGTCGGTCACTGTCACTGGCGCTCCAGCCCGGCGGCCTCCGGCGCGGACCACAGGTCGTACATGAAGATCCCCCCATTTTGTAATAAATGATCTTATAGCCCGGTGGACTCTCCGTACTGATTAACACGACGTTCACATTCGGGCAAAAACCGGGAAACGGTTGACCGCAAGACTCGGCGTGGCTGTGAGACACCCTGAAAGGACCGACGTGAGCTACAAGGCTGAGTACATCTGGATCGATGGCACCGAGCCCACCGCCCTGCTGCGCTCGAAGACCAGAATCCTGGCTGACGGAGCCGAGCCGCCGGTCTGGGGTTTCGACGGTTCCAGCACCAACCAGGCCGAGGGTCACTCCTCGGACCGCGTGCTCCGTCCGGTCTTCACCTGTCCCGACCCGATCCGTGGCGGTTCCAGCGTGCTGGTCCTGTGCGAGGTCGAGGAGATCGACGGCGCCCCGCACAAGAGCAACACCCGCGCCCTGCTCCGCCCGATCGCCGAGCAGTTCGCCGACCAGGACTCCTGGTTCGGCATCGAGCAGGAATACACCTTCTTCAAGGGCAGCCGCCCGCTGGGCTTCCCCGAGGGCGGCTTCCCCGCCCCGCAGGGCCCCTACTACTGCGGCGTGGGCGCCGACGCGATCTTCGGCCGCGAGATCGTCGAGCTCCACCTCGACCGCTGCCTCGCCGCCGGCCTCGCGATCTCCGGTATCAACGCCGAGGTCATGCCGGGTCAGTGGGAGTTCCAGGTGGGCCCGGCCGGTCCGCTGGAGGTCTCCGACCACATGTGGATCGCCCGCTGGCTGCTCTACCGTACGGCTGAGGAGTTCGGCGTGGAGGCCACCCTCGACGCCAAGCCCGCCCGTGGCGACTGGAACGGCGCCGGCGCGCACACCAACTTCTCCACCAAGGCGATGCGCGAGGGCTACGAGCCCATCATCACCGCGTGCGAGGCCCTCGGTGAGGGTGACAAGCCGATGGAGCACATCACCCAGTACGGCGTGGGCATCGAGAGCCGCCTGACCGGCGCCCACGAGACCGCCCCGTGGAACAAGTACAGCTACGGCGTCTCCAACCGCGGCGCCTCCGTACGCATCCCGTGGCAGGTCGAGGTGGACAAGAAGGGCTACATCGAGGACCGCCGCCCCAACGCCAACGTCGACCCCTACGTGGTCACCCGCCTGCTGGTCAACACCTGCTGCTCGGCCCTGGAGAAGGCCGGCCAGGTCTGATCTCGGTAAGCGAGTAGAGAGGAACGCGGGCACCCCCGATATGGGGCCCGCGTTCCTCCGTCTCTCACGCCAGGCGGGACTGGTAGACCCTGCGGGCCTCCTCCACGACCGCCAGGTAGTCGGCGCTCACCCGGTTCCTGATGAGCTCTTCGAGCAGTTCCAGCCAGCGCAGGCAGAACGTCACATCCTCTTCCCTGGCCACCCGGCGGCCCTCGACGTCGAGGTAGACCGGGCTGGTGTGCGCCCGTACCTGCCCGCCGCCCTCGGCGACCGCCACCACATAGGTCGGCCAGATCACGGTCAGCTCCGCCGCCACCTCACCGGTCGGGCCCGCGGCCAGCTCGCCGTCGGCGGTCAGCAGCCGTACGTTCTCCACCAGCGGCCCGATCACCCGCCCGACGACGCGCACCCTGCTGCCGGGGGCCAGGTCGAGGGTGGCGCCGGGGCCGTGGCCCTCGATGGACAGCTCGAGGAAGGGGCCGGTTGTGGCGAACGTGCGGCCGCACCGTACCGCGTCGGCGTAGGACTCGGCGGTCAGCGGCCCGGTTACGTGCGCATAGGTGCGTTCGCGGCCGATCGGCCCGAGCCGATGGCCCGTACCGGCTACGGCGGCGACGCGGTTGCCCGCGCCGATCAGCCTGCGGTAGGCGCGGTCCGAGCCGATCGCCGAGCAGAAGCTGTCGACCAGGCCGAGCGCCGCGTCGACCACCGACAGCCGCGCGTCGTAGCCCGGATCGCCGTCGCCGACGAGCTGCTCGGGTGTCTCGACCGGACCGCGGAAGGCGTTGGCGTAGCCGATGAGCGCGCCTCGTTCGCGCAGCTTGCGGACGTTGTCGTAGCCCTCCTCGGGGCCGAGCGCGTGGTGGGCGAGATCCACCCTGGCCACGTGCGTCTCGTCCGACCACGGCAGATCGCGCCCCGACCAGCGCTCGACGGCGTCCTGGTCACCCGGCAGCAGGTTGATCACGTGCAGGTCCTCGCCGTGCTGCGAGTCGGCCACCCACTGGGACGGCCGGTTGAGGGGGACGTCGAGGTCGGCGCCGTACCAGCACGGCTGGTTGAGGGGGACGTGGAGGTCGGCGCCGTACCAGCCGCGGGCCGCCGCGTCGTAGATGCGGCGCGGCGCCAGTTCGACCAGCGTCTCGCCGTCGCCCGGCACGAGGGTCGTCTCCGCCCAGTCGTACTCCATGCCTCTGGCCGCCCTGACCGTCAGCGGTTCGCGTGGGACGTCGAGCACCAGGTCGTCGCCGTGGAAGTACGGCAGGCCGTCGAGGTCGCGGGCCGGCGGCGTGTCGCGCGGGAACCAGCCCTTGCCGTCGGCGCTCCAGACGCTCCAGCGGCAGGGGAAGCCGGCCCGCAGCCGGATCGTCTGCTGGGCGGTTTGTTGAGCAGCCCCTTGGGTCGTCCGTCGGGCAGTCCGCGCCTTGGTCGACGGCACCGTGGTGGTCGGCGCCTCGGTTAATGGTGTCGGATCGTCACGCATCGGCTTCTCCCTGTAATCGAAGGCGCCGTTATCGTGACACGACCATCACCCGCCGGGAAGCGCGTGCTTCCCGGCGGGGTGGTTTTCTTCCCTCAAAGTAGAAGGACCTAGAGCCGGAAGTTCATATCCGGTGCGATGTCCGCGACGTCCATCTGGGCTTTCTGCAGGTGGCCGGAGTGGTCCCAGTTCATCGCCTGCCAGCGGGTGAACTGGTCGAGCACCCACATGCCGGACTGGCGGCTGCCGTTGCCGGACTTGCCGTTGCCGCCGAAGGGCAGGTGCGCCTCGGCGCCGGACGTCGAGTTGTTGACGCTGACCATGCCGGCGGAGATGCCCTCGCGGAACTTCCACGCGTGGCGGGCGTCGGTGGTGTAGATCGAGCTGGACAGGCCGTAGCCGGGCAGGTTGGCCAGCTCGATGGCCTCGTCGATCGTCTCGAAGGTCGTCACGCCCACGATGGGCCCGAACGTCTCCTCCAGGAACAGCTGGTCGGTCGCCTTGACGCCATCGACCACGACGGGGTGGTAGTAGAGGCCGCCGTCGCCGGTGAAGTCGCGGCGCGGGGCGTCGTCAGTAATTTTCCCGATATTTCCGGACACGACGCGGTGGTGGGGCTGGATCCAGGTCAGGTACTCCTCGTACCGATCCGCGAACTTCTGGTCCAGCAGCGGGCCCGCCAGCACGTCCTGCTCCGGGTCACCGATCTTGGCGTTCTGTACGGCCTGGGCGAACCGCTCGACGAACTCATCGTGCACGCTCTCATGCACGATGACCGTGCCCAGGCTGGTGCAGCGCTGACCGGCCGTACCGAAGCCGGAGAACAGCGCCCCCTCGACGGCCAGATCGAGATCGGCGTCCGGCATGATCACCATCGGGTTCTTCCCGCCCAGCTCCAGGCAGGCCGCCTGCAGATGCCGCCCGGTGAGCTCCCCGATCTTCCTGCCGACCTCGCTGGACCCGGTGAACCCGACCTTGTGCACCGTGCCCTCCTCAAGGGCCAGCTCCAGCCCCTGGAAGGTCTGGACGCCGTCGGCGAACACGATGTTCAGCACCCCGTCGGGCAGCCCGGCGGCGGCGAACAGCTGGTACATCGCATGCGCGGACGCCGCCGCGTACTCGGCTGGCTTCCACACCACGGCATTGCCGCAGAGCAGCGCCGGAACCAGATACCAGGACGGCACCGCGACCGGGAAGTTGCCGGCGGTGATCACCGCCGCCACGCCTACCGGGTTACGGAAGGTGAAAAGCTTCTTGTCCGGCATCTCCGACGGCACGGTCTGCCCGTACAGCCGACGGCCCTCGCCGAGGAAGAAGTCACACGTGTCAACGATCTCCCGCACCTCACCCAGGGCTTCGGCGTACGGCTTGCCGATCTCCCGGGTGACCAGGTGGGCCAGCGCCTCGGCATTGGCCTCGACCAGCCGCCCGATCGACGCGATCACCCGCCCCCTCACCGGAGCCGGCACCTTGGCCCACTCCCGCTGCGCCTCCTTGGCGGTGCGGCAGGCGTCGGCGAAGGTCTGGGCATCGACCAGGCCGACGCGGGCGACGACCTCGGCGATGCGTGCGGGGTTGGTCGATTCGTACGTGTCGGTGCCGACGGCATCCTTGCCACCCACAACGGAGACGATCTGACGAGTCACCGGAGCCTCCTCATTTGGTCCTCAGCCACAGCCCATCATCCCTCAAGCACGGACTTCGCTGCGCTCAGGCTGTTTCCCCTGCTCGCAATCATGGGCTTCGCTGCGCTCAGGCGGTTTTCCCAGCTGAACAGGCATGGCCTTCGCTGCGCTCAGACTGTGCTCATTGGGGCTCCGCCCCGGCGAGGGGCCCCGGCCCCTCGTGCTCCCCGGGGGTTGACCGTCTGGGGCCAGGAAGTGCCTGGCAAGGTCATCAGCACGTCCTTTGACCGGCGGGCCCTCTCAGGGCGCAGGTGGCGGCTTGCGTCGCGCTGCTCGCCGAGCGCTACACTGTGAACAAAAAACCAATCTGTTCATATGGAGATACTGTGCCATCGGCATTCTCCGCGGAAGAGCGGTCGCGGATCACCGAGCAGCTACTCGACACCGCCACCCGCCTCTTCTCGACCCAAGGGTTGCGCAAGACGTCCCTGGAAGAGCTGACCGCTCCTGCGGGCATCGCCAAGAGTTCGCTGTACGCCTTCTTCGCCTCGAAGGAAGACCTGTACTTCGAGGCGATGCTGAGGCAGAGCGAGGAGGTACGGCGGCGCGTGATCGACGAAGGCCTCAACCGCGGCAGTGACACTCGCGACGCGCTGCGGCGCTTCCTGCACGCCACCGTCGCCGAACTCGACACCAATCCGCTCTACCGCCGCTTGATGTCCCACCCCCAGGAAATGGCCGCTGTCGCGGCCAAGCTCACCCCTGAGCGCATGGCCGCCGCGGCGGGCGGCCCGATGGCCGACCTGCTCCAGTTCCTCAACACCCATCTGGAAGGCGACCCTCAGATACTGCTAGGCGTCCTGCGCGCGGTCCTGCTTACCCCGCTGCACGCCGAACAGCTGGGCGCCGAGATTTACCCGGCCGTGATGGACCGCCTGATCGACGCGGTCACAGAAGGGATCACCACATGCTGAACGGCCTGCCCTACCTGTCGGCCGGTGAAGGATCGCCCCTGGTCGTCCTGCTCTACACCCCGCAAGCGGCCAACCCGACGGGCCTGGCGCGCTGGTCCACGATGCGGATGGTACGACCGTTCACCAAGGAATTCACCGTCTATGTTGTCAACCGCCCGCCAGGGCTGCCACCGACCACGACGATGCCCGACCTCGCCGCCGTCTATGCGCAAGCGATCAAAACCACCTTCGAGGGCCCGGTGAACATGCTGGCCATCTCCACCGGCGGCTCCATCGCCCTGCAACTCGCCGCCGACCATCCCGACCTGGTCGACCGCCTGGTCCTCGCGGGCACGGCCTGCACTCTCGGCCCGGTCGGCAAGCGAGCCCAGCGCGCCTACATCGAACGCGCACGCCAAGGCAGGCGGCCAAGCCCCGCGCTGGCCGAGATCGTCACCGAATCGGCCACTGGGCAAAGACTGCTCAAAGGCCTGCTGTGGCTGTCAGACAGCGGCCAGAAAGACCACGCGGACGCCGTCACCGTGCTCAACGCCGAGGACGGCTTCGACCTGTGCGGCCGGTTGCACGACATCAAGGCGGCCACGCTGCTGATTCAGGGAGGAAAGGACCTCGTCTACCCGCTGGAGCTGGCCCGGCGGACGGTCGAGGGCATCCCCGGCGCTCAACTCGTCGTCTACCCAGGCCGCAGCCATAGCGGAACATTCACCGACAAGCGCTTCGCCCCCGACGCGCTGGCCTTCCTGACAGGTACTTGATCACAGCCGGCCATCGTCCGCACCGAGCGCGCCGAGAACCAAGCGCCCACAGACTGAGCACCAAGCCGGTCAGGGGGTGTCTTCGGATTTCTTCCCCCGAGCTTTGCCGGCGGTGGCCAGGAGGTAGGTCAGGGCGAGGATGGCCAGGGCGGTGGCGGTGGTGTACATGGTCGTGGTGCCCGAGGAGATAGTCAGTCCGCCGAGGAGGGTTCCGGCGCCGATGCCCACGTAGATGGCGGAGGAGTTCAGAGCCACGACCAGCGGAGCCTCGTGGGGGGCGACGGCGATCAGCCGGTGCTGTTGCGGCGGTGTCTGGCACCAACTGCCCGCGCCCCAGGCCATGGCGAGTAGGCCGACCATGGCCAGGGAGGTGGTGTGGGTGGCGGCCATCGCGCCGAGAAGGCCCAGGCCCGCGGCCATCGTCAGGTAGCCGGTGGTCAGGACGCGGACGCTGCCCCAGCGGTCGGTGGCGTATCCGGCGGTGAGATTGCCGGCGACGGCGCCCACCCCGTACAGGGCCAGGACCCAGACGGTGGCCGAGGGGCTGATCCCGACGGCGTACAGGGCGGGGACGCTGTAGGCGTACACCGTGTAGGCGGCTGCCATGCCGAGCACGGTCAGCGGGAGAATGGCGCGGACTGCGGGGTTGCCCAGGACGGACAGTCGGGTGCGTAGCGGGACCGGCGGGTTGGCGGGCAGGGTGGGCAGCAGGAGGGCCACGCCGATCGCGGTGATCAGGCAGAGGCCGGCGACCAGCGTGAGGGCGGAGCGCCAGCCCAGCCAGTGGCCCGCCAGGTCGCCGAGCGGCACGCCGAGTGCGGTGGCGATGGTCAGCCCGCCGATGACCACGGCCAGCGCTCGGGCTCGTCGTTCCGGGTGTACGAGGGTGGCGGCGACGGCGCCCGCGTTCGGGGTGAACGCGGCGGCTCCTGCGGCGGCGGCGATCCGGGAGGCCATCAGCAGCGCGAAGTCAGGGGCCATGGCGGAGCCGAGGTTGGCCAAGCCCAGGATGAGCAGGGCGGTGACCAAGAGCGCGCGGCGTGGGGCGCGGGCGGTCGCGGTGGCCAGGAGCGGGGACAGTAAGGCGTAGGCCGCGGCGAAGACCGTGACGGCCTGTCCGGCCGTGGCGGTGGATATGTCGAGGTCGGCGGCGGTGCTGGGCAGGAAGCCTGCCATGACGAAGGCGTCGGTGCCCACGGAGAAGGTGCCCAGGGCCAGGACCAGGACCGGGCCCAGTCCGCCCTGCCGGAATGGGCGCTGGTGGGCCGCCCTGCCCCGGCCGACACGATCGGTAGGTGCGGCGGCTTGGCCGCCCATTATCGAGACATTTGGCATCCCGATTCTCCTTCGTAAGAGAGCCTGGCCGATCGGCCAGGCTGTGTTGTCAGTCGTAAGAGAGCCCGGCCGATTGACCGGGCCGAGCCGTCAGCTGCCGAGCCGCTGGTGGAAGCGTTGTACTCGGCGGGGGGCGCCGGCAGGGCTGGCGGCGATGAGGTCCGCGAGCGTCTGAGCGGCCAGCTCTCGCCGCCAGGCCAGCTCGGCGCGGCGCATCGCGGTGGCGATGCCGCATGGACGCTCGAACTCCCGGGCCGGGGTCTCCGCGCCGGCGCCGCGCTGCCGGATCTCGGTGCAGCGGAACGCCTCGGCCGACCCTTCGATCGCGCTCACGACGTCCATGAGCGTGATGCGCTCGGGCGTACGGGCCAGGCGGTAGCCGCCGCGCGCGCCTGGGGTGGACGCCAGGATGCCCGCCCGGACCAGCGGCTGTAGCCGCTTCTTGAGGTAGGCGGGCGGGAGTTCGAAGATCTCCGCCAGTTGGCTCGTGGCCACGGGAGCCTGTTCTTCCAGCCATGCCAGTGCCAGACAGCAGTGCAGGCCCCACTCGACGCCCTCGCCCATGAACATATCAGGGATATTACATGTCCCGATTCGCCGGCCTCGTCGCGGATGCGGGCGCATGTCCCGGAACGGGTCCGGGGCGCGATCAATTAACCGGCGAAGGGCGATATAGGGCGGTTTCGCGGCGACAGGGGACGATCGGTCAGCTGATCCAGCGCGCCGGCTGTCCGGTCAGGCGGGAGATGGTGTCGAAGTCGGCGTCCGCGTGCAGCACGGTGAGCTTGTGGTGCCGGGCCGTTACCGCCATGAGCAGATCGACCGGCGAGGCGCATTGGTGCCAGCCCTTGTCGGCGAGTTCGCGCTGCAACTCGCCGGTCTCGTTCCAGGCCGATTCGGGGATGAAGTAGTACGGAAAGGTCTCGTGGAGGAGATTGCCGACCTCATAGAAGGCGGGTCGGCCGCCGACGGCGCGAAGATACTCCTGTCTGACCGGCTCACAGATGCCGACGAGCCCGGCGGAGACGGTCTGGTCCCATTCTGTCCCGACCTGGCGGCGGTAGAAGCGGACCAATGCGCTGGTGTCGATGAGGTAGAGCTCCGTCACGCCACGCCCTGTTGCGCGCTGTCACCCTTGTCGATGACGGAGAAGTCGATCTCTCCAGCGGCCACCATCTCGCGCATGCGAGCCACGGCCGCCGCCCGTCTGCGTCGGTCGACGATCTCTCGTAGGGCGGCGTTGACCGTGTCCTTCTTGGACGAGGTGCCGAGGAGCTTCGCGGCCTCGGCCAAGGCTTCGTCGTCGAGGTCGATCAGGGTCTTGGTCATGACACCACCTCGCCTGTATATACGAATCAGAATTAGTATATCAGCAGCGGGCTTTTGTGGCCGTTCGCCGCAACGGCTCGCCCTGCGGACCATCGCGATCGGCGTGGATGTCGACGTGTGGTGATCGAGTGAGAAGCGGCAGGTCGACAGAATCGGCTACTGGACGTGCGGATACCGGGCTACCGATATCTGTTGACGGACGCCGCGACGAGCTTGGCCGCTCGATCGGCAGTGGCGTGACCGGGCTGCCGGGCAGAGACGTCGATGACCACCGAGACGTTCAACAGGCGGAAGGCGGTGTGGGTTTGGTAGGGCGCGAACCCCCAGGTGCGCCGTTGGGAATAGCTGTACGCCTCGTCGCCGACCTTCGGCCCTTTGCGGAGCTTGGTCCCCGGGTTGCGCTTCGGTTCGTCCTTCATGTACTTGACCAGGCCCTCGTAGTAGAGACCGGCTGCCGAGGCATTGGGCAGACGGAACGCCATGACGCGCAGGCCGGTGCCGTCCGCCGCGGACCAGCCGCAGGAAGAGTCGAGCACGTACTGGCGCTTCATCGCAGTGCCGAACAGCGAGCGCGTCTGGGCGTTGGTCAGCAGGTCACATGCCTCGAAGTCGCGGGTGATCAGCGGTGTGGCCGTCGTCGGCGACGACGGGCTGAACCTCGGTGTCGCGGAGTAGGTGGTCCGGGGTGTGAGCGCGTAGCCGAGTAGGCGGACGATGTTCGGAAACAGGATCGGCACGACCACGACCCCCGCTGCCACGGTCAGCACCACCGCCAGCGCGGCCCCCACGAGGACCTGGGGTCGGACGAGTCGAGGCGGGCGCTGAGGCGAGCGGCCCGGCAAGGTCCGCTCTTGTCTCGGAGCCGGGCCCGTCGCGGGATCTCCGCGCGAGATGGCCTCCAGCCACCCGGCCACCTCGTCCGGGGGACAGCGGCGTTCCGGGTCCTTGTCCAGGATCGCGGCCAGCACGGGGGCGAGCGGGCCGGCCAGACGGAAGGGGGCAGGCTCCTGCATCAGCACCGCGGCCAGCACCGCGGCCTCGTTCGGGCGGGCGAACGGCGGGCCGCCCTCCACCGCCGTGAACAGGGTGGCGCCGAGCGACCACAGGTCGGCGAGCGGGCCGTCGGCCTCACCTCGCAGACGCTCCGGGGCGATGTAGCCCGGCGAGCCGGTCAGCATCCCCGTCTGCGTGAGCCCGGTGTCTCCGGCGACGGTCGCGATGCCGAAGTCGGTCAGCAGCACCCGTCCGTCGTCGGTGAGCATGACGTTGGCGGGTTTGACGTCCCGGTGCAGGATGCCCGACGCGTGCGCCGCCGTGAGGGCGTCGAGCATCCGCAGGCCGATTTCGGCCACCCGGTGCGGCGGCAGCGGGCCGTCGTCGCGTACGGCCCGGTCGAGGGAGCGGCCGCGGACCAACTCCATGACGATCCACGGCCGGTCGTCGTCGAGGACCACATCGTGCACGGTGACGATGGACGGGTGGGAACGCAGCGTCGCCGCGGCGCGCGCCTCACGGAGTGTGCGTTCGGTCAGCTCGGCTCGCGATGCCTCGTCGAGGTCCGACGGGAGCCGCACCTCCTTGATGGCCACTTCCTGACGAAGGAGCTCGTCCGTCGCCCGCCAGACCGTGCCCATGCCGCCCTGGCCGAGCTGCGACAGCAGCCGGTAGCGACCCGCGAGCCGCCTCACAGTGCCATTGCCGACGTTCCGGACTTTCCGACCATCCGTCGTCTCCTGTCGATATCCGGCTCAGCGCGGGCACATCAGATAGTAAAGGGATCGGGTCGCGAGCGTCAGCGAATGGTGATCAGAGCCGGACTGGACGTAACCACGGCCACCAACCGAGCCACCAGCCGAGCCGGAAAGCGGCTACCGGGACACGACGTGTCCCGTACGTCCTGAGATCACCGCGAGTGATGTCACGGCCCCCGGCCAGACCTGGTGCATGAGGCAGGACAAAGTCCGCCAAATGTCCGGTGTATGCCCTGGCTCAAGGATCTTCGGCGGCTGACACTGAGCCTGGCCGAAACGTGCGGCCTCTTCTGTCGAACCGGCAGCTCAACAGGGCCGTTTCAGGCTGCCCCCGATTACCTTTTGGAGACACAGTGTGGCGATGTTTGCGTGCTCCGCTCGTGGGATTGACGGCCGTATGCGCCGGCTTATTACCCGTGGCGGCACCGGCTGGCGCGAGCGCGTCGGCGGTTACGGCGAGTTCAACAAATTTCACCGTCAACGATCCGGTGGGCTCCGCGTCCTGGGCGGTCGGTGAGGCGAAGCGGTCCGGTAAGCGGGTCGCGGTGACCGCGGAGCAGGCCGAGAGCCGGGACGTCTACGCCAACCCGAACGGCTCGTTCACGGCCGAGCTGCGGACCATTCCGGTCCGCGTCAAGCGGGACTCCGGGTGGGTGCCGGTCGACACGGCGCTGCGGCAGCGGGCCGACGGCGGGGTGGAGCCGGGCGCGACCACGGTTCCCGTCGTCTTCTCCGGCGGCGGCGACCAGCCGCTCGTACGACTCGGGCAGGGCAAGGCACAGGTCGAGCTGCGCTGGCCGGCGCCGTTGCCGAAGCCGGTGCTGAGCCGCGATTCCGCGACGTACCCCGACGTCATCCCGGGGGTGGATCTGCGCATGACCGCCACCGCACAGGGCTTCACCGAGGTGCTGGTGGTGAAGGACAAGGCCGCGGCGGCGAATCCGAAGCTGGCCGAGCTGACGTTCGGCCTGGCGGCGAAGGGCGTGTCGGTACGCGACGACGGGCACGGGAACATCGGCGCCTACGACGACAAGGGCAAGCAGGTCTTCGGGTCCGGCGCGCCGATGACGTGGGACTCGACGCCGTCGGCCACCAGGCGGGCCGTGGGCGAGCTCGAGCTGGGCAAGGACACGCTGGTCCTGCGGCCGGACAAGAAGCTGCTGACCGATCCGGCGGCGACGTTCCCGATGTACATCGATCCGGACTTCGCCGCCGGCCAGACGGGGTTCGCCATGGTGCTGTCCGGCCATCCGTCGCAGGCCTATTGGGGCGGGGACGGGGAGAACCTGGCCAAGGTCGGTTACTGCAACTGGGCGGGCTGCAACGGCATCGGGGTGGCCCGTTCGTACTTCCAGTACGACGCGTCGTTCATGGTCGGCAAGCACGTTCAGGTGGCGGAGTTCAACGCCTTCGAGAACTACGCCCCCTCATGCTCGGCCCGGCCGGTCGAGGCGTGGGGGACGAACCCCGTCAGCGCGGGGACGACCTGGAACAACCAGCCCTTCGCCGGTGGCGGCCCGATCGGCCTGGGGACGGTCAACGTCGCCTACGGCTACAGCTCCGCCTGCCCCGGCAACTGGGTCGGGCTCGACGCGACCGCCGCGGTCAACGCGGCGGTGACGTACAACAACGGCCTCACGGCGATCATGCTGAAGGCGGCGAACGAGGGCGACGCGTACGCCTGGAAGAAGTTCAACACCAACCCCAGCCTGGTCATCACGTACAACAGCTACCCCAGCACGCCGACCGGCCAGACGGTGGAGAACACCGCGTGCGCCGTGCAGCCGAACGAGCCGTACATCAACCCCTACATCGACAACGACCCCAACAAGGGACCGCGCGGGCCGCAGATGTCGGCGGTCGTCTCCGACCCTGACGGCGGCCCGGTGCAGGCCCAGTTCGAGTGGTACACGAGGTTCGGCGCGCGGCTCGGGGTGGCCGCCACGGAGTACAAGGCGTCCGGCTCCACCTTCACCATGGACGTGCCGACGGCGAACGCCGCGGACGGCGCCAATCTGGCCTATCGCGTACGGGGCGCCGACGGCGTCGACTTCGGGCCGTGGGGACAGTGGTGTGACGTCACCATCGACAGAAAGGGCCCGGACAAGGCGCCGAAGGTCACTTCGGTGACCTACCCCGAATGCCCGCCACCGGACTACGACCCCTGCCCCAGAGGCGGCGGCATCGGACGCACCGGCGGATTCACGCTGAGCGCCGACGGCGTCAGTGACGTGAAGGGGTTCGAGTACTCCCTGTACGGCCAGGAGAACACCTTCTCCTCCGTCACCGCCAGTTCGGGCAGCGCGAACATACTGGTCACACCGCCGGAGGACGGCTCATTGGACCTGTACGCCCGCAGCGTCGACCGCGCGGACAACCTGGGGCCGCTGTACCGCTACCACTTCATCGTCGGGCCGGGCACGCCGCCGAGGGGACACTGGAAGCTCGACGGGTACGTCGAGACCAAGGCCGTCGACGAGTCGCCCGCCCAGCACGACGCGACCCTCTCCGCAGCGGCGCGCTGGCGGACCGGCCGCCATGGTGACGCGCTCTGGCTGGACGGCGGCACCGCTTACGCGGAGACCACGGGCGGCGCCACCGTGGACACGGCGAAGACGTTCAGCGTCTCGGCCTGGGTGAAGCTGGACCGGCTCGACACCGCCTACCGGACGGCGCTCAGCCAGGACGGCACCCGGATCAGCGGGTTCTTCCTGCAGTACAACCCGAACACCAAGAAGTGGAACTTCATGATGCCGGCCTCCGACGCCGACGCCGCCGCGCGTCACGTCGCGGAATCGGCGGGCCCGGCGGTCGCCGGGCGGTGGACCCATCTGGTCGGCGAGTACGACGCCGCCGCCAAGGAGATCAAGCTCTATGTGGACGGCGTCGCCGGCGCGCCCGCCGCTCACACCACACCGTGGAGCGCGAGCGGGACGGTGCAGCTGGGCCGGGCCCGATACGCCGCCGGGCCGGTCGACTACTGGCCGGGCTCGCTGGACGAGGTGCGCATCTACGACCGGACCCTGGCCACCGAGGAGATTCACGACCTGGCCGGCAGCCCGGCGGCCGAGGAGCTGTTCCTGCCGCTCGACGACGGGACGGGCACGACGGCGCAGGAGGTGTCCGGCGGCTACCGGGTCGGCGCCCTGGGCAGCGCCGCCTCCTGGACCACCGGCAAGGTAGGGAGCGGGGCGCTGCGGTTCGGCGGCGGCACCGAGACGCTGGCGACCGGCGTGCCGGTGCTCCGTACCGACGCCGGTTTCACCGTCACCGCGTGGGCCAGGCTGGACGCGGCCGACGATCAGTGGCGGACGGTCCTCAGCCAGGACGCCGGCCAGGGGAGCGGCTTCCAGCTGCGCTATCGCGGTGACACCCACAAGTGGTCGTTCGCGCTGCCGCAGTCGGCGACCGACACCCAGCTGACCGCCCTCAGCGCCGATTCGGGCGAGAGCGCGCAGGCCGGAGCGTGGACGCATCTGGCCGGGGTCTACGACCCGGCGGCCCAGGAGATCCAGCTCTATGTCGACGGCGCGAAGGTGGCTTGGAAGAAGGCCACGGCCACGGTGAACGCCACCGGCGCCTTCCAGATCGGCCGGGGCCGGCAGAACAGCGCGGCGGCGACACCGTTCGCCGGAGACGTCGACGACGTGCACGCGTGGACCGGCGTTCGTACCGCCGACCAGATCAAGGCGGACAAGGCGCAGCCCGTCACCAAGCGACGCAGCCTCTACGGGGGCCAGATCGCCCGGTACGTCAACCTCGCCGGGCCGCACATCGTGACGGACGGGCCGGTGCCGGCGGGTTCGCACTTCGAGTTCTCCCTCGGCCTGCCGGCCGGGGCGGACGAGCCCAACACCCGCGTGATCTATTCGTGCCGTAGCGGGACGGCGGACTACTTCCTCAACCCGGACAACTGCGGCACCTACCTCAACCTCGGCAGCGTCGGGCGCTTCTACATCACGCCGCCCGCCGGTGTGCCCACGCGCCTGGTCTACCGGTGCCAGTTCCCCGGCGTGGGACATTTCGCCTCCACGGACCCCGGGTGTGAGGGCCAGACGAAGGAGTTCGAGCTCGGCTACACGCGCGCCTACACCCACCTGATCAGGCACAACACGACGGGCTACCCGTACGACCACGCCAGCGATACCGCCCGGCTGTCGGCGAACTACCGTCCGGAGGGCAACATGGGGACCCTGTCGATGACCCAGCTGCCCGGTACCACGGCGTTGATGAGCTGCCAGGACGGCACCGACACCTTCACCTCCGCCGACGCCGCCTGTGAGGGCAAGACGGTCGTGCGCAGGCTCGGTTTCATCTGGACCAGCGCGCCGCAGTCCGTGCCCGGGGCGCCGAACGCCGTCGGCGTCGAGCTGTTCCGCTGCCGGGCGAGCTGGGGCGACCTGTTCGACTCACGTGATCCCAAGTGCGAGGGACAGACGCAGGACCGCTCCCTCGGTTTCGCCGTCACTGGACTCTGACCCGGAAAGGGATCTCGACTGATGCGCCGTAACCGATGGCGGCTGTGGCCGATCACGGCCTTGGCCTGCTTGTTCGTCGTGCTCATGGCGAGCACTCCGGCCGGGGCGACACCGGCCCAGGTCGTGGATGTCATGGCCCTCCAAGGGCCGATCAAGCCGAGCGAGCCGGACAAGGTCGAGTCCGTGCCCGGCGCGGACTTCGCGCCGCCGGCCGCCCGGCCCGACCCGGAGGCGGCGTCCGGCCGCCGGCCCGCCGCCAAGGCGGACTGGCCGGAGACGGGGGCCGCCGAGGTCACACTGTCGGGTCGCTCAGCGGCGGCCGCCAAGACGAGGGCCGGGTCGCTGCCCGTGTGGGTGGCGGCCACGGGGCGGCCTGGGCCGGGGCGGGTGAAGGTCGAGGTGCTCGACAGGAGCGCCGCCGACAAGGCCGGCGTGTCCGGGCTGCTCGTGTCCATCAAGCGATCGGATGGCAAGGCCGAGCGTGGGCCGGTGACGGTCACGGTCGACTATTCGGCCTTCAAGGACGCGTACGGCGCTGACTGGGCGTCCCGCCTGCGGCTCGCCCCGGCCTCAGGCGATCAGACACCGGTCACCGCCGTACGCAACGACCTCAAAGCCGCGACGGTGTCGGCCGAGGTGTCGGTCGGCGACGCGGGCGGCACGTTGGCGCTGACCGCGGCGCCGAACGGGCCGAAGGGCGACTACAAGGCCACCTCACTGTCCCCGTCGAGTCAGTGGCAGGTCTCGACCCAGAGCGGCGACTTCGCCTGGTCGTACCCGATGCGGACGCCACCGGTGCCCGGAGAGCTCGACCCGCCCCTGGCGCTCTCCTACTCCTCCGGCGCGGTGGACGGGCACACCGTGGCGACCAACAACCAGCCGTCGTGGGTGGGTGAGGGCTGGAACCTGGCGCCCGGGTTCATCGAGCGGTCGTACAAGGGCTGCGCGGAGGATCTCGGCGGGAACAACGGCCAGACCAAGACCGGCGACCTGTGCTGGGAGACCGAGAACGCCACCCTGTCCTTCGGCGAGCAGTCCGGGCCGCTGGTCTACCAGAACGGCGTGTGGCGGCCGGAGGACGACGACGGCACCCGGGTCGAGCACCTGTTCCGTGCCGATCCCCAGGCCAACGGCGACGACAACGGCGAGTACTGGAAGGTCACCACCAGCGACGGCACGCAGTACTTCTTCGGCCTGAACCGGTTGCCCGGCTGGGCGACGGGGCGCGAGATCACGCAGTCGGCCTGGACGGTGCCGGTGTACGGCAACGACACCGACGAGCCGTGCAAGGCGACCACGTTCGCCGCCTCGGCGTGCCAGCAGGCCTACCGCTGGAACCTCGACTACGTCGTGGACGCGCACGGCGACTCGATGAGCTACTTCTACAACCAGGAGAGCAACCGGTACGCCCAGAACAACGGCGCGAGCACGGGCACCTACACCCGTGGCGGCACCCTGGCGCGCATCGACTACGGCACCCGCGCCGGCCAGGAGTACTCCGGCCCGGCGCCGGCCCGGGTGGTGCTCGACTCCGCCGACCGCTGCGTGCCCGGCCAGAACTGCGCCACCCACACCACCGCCGTCTGGCCGGACGTGCCGTGGGACACCGACTGCGCGTCGATCGCCTGCGCGGACAGGTACTCGCCGACGTTCTGGTCCACCAAGCGCCTGGCGAAGGTGACCACCCAGGTGTCGACCGGCGGCGGGAACTACCGCGGCGTCGACCAGTGGGAATTCGCCTACACCTATCCGCCGGCCAACGACGGCACCGGCGACAAGGCGCTGTGGCTGAACAGCGTCACCCAGACCGGACTGGCCGGTACGGCGATCAAGCTGGACGCGGTGACGTTCGACGGCACGATGATGGCCAACCGGGTCAACTTCGTCGCCGACGGCCTGCCCGCCCTGAACAAACCCCGGATCACCAGCATCGTCTCCGAGTCCGGCGGCGCGATCAACGTGAGCTACGCGCCGCCCGACTGCGCCACCGGCGCCCTGCCGACGGCGGCGGAGACCAACATCAAGCGCTGCTTCCCGCAGCGGTGGACGATGCCGCCCGCGACCACGCCGGTCAACGACTGGTTCCAGAAGTACGTGGTGAGCAAGGTCGTCCAGGACGATCTGGTGACCGACACCAAGGACATGGTGACCAGCTATGACTACGTCGGGGGCGGCGCCTGGGCGTACAACGACAACCCGCTGGTGCCCGAGAACCAACGTACCTGGTCGGACTGGCGCGGGTTCCAGAAGGTCACGGTCCGTAAGGGCGACCCGGCCAACGACGAGAACAAACCCGAGTCCAAGACCCAGTACCTGTACTTCCGCGGCATGAACGGTGACCGGCTCAACACCGGCGGCGGCGCCAAGCAGGCCAACGTCACCGACTCCGCGGGCGTGGCGCTGGCCGACGCCGAGCCGCTGAAGGGCTTCCTGCGCGAGCAGATCACCTACGACGGCGTCAACGAGGTCACCGGCGCGATCAACGACCCGTGGACCCGGCTCACCGCCACCCAGGGCAGCCTCCAAGCCAATCAGGTGGAGACCGCCCGGACAGAGACCCGCGATCGCTACACCACCGGCACCTACCGGGTGACCCGCGTGGAGACCACCTACGACGACTACGGCAACCCCACCAAGGTCAACGACCTCGGAGACGTCGCCGTGACCACCGATGATCGGTGCACCGTCACCACGTACGCGCAGAATGTCGCCTTGATGCTGGTGGAGCTGCCGAGCAGGACCACGACGGTCGGGGTGGCCTGCGGCACCGACCCGTCCTACCCGGCCGACGCCATCTCCGACACGCGGCTGTCGTACGACGGGCAGGAGTTCGGCACGGCGCCGCTCCGGGGAGACGTGACCAAAACAGAGGAGGCCAAGTCCTACAACGGATCCACGCCCGCCTATCGGGTGAGCGACACCTCCACGTTCGACTCCTACGGCCGGGTCAAGGAGGCGCGCGACGCGCTGCTCCGGCTGACCACGACGTCGTACACCGAGGTCAACGGGCTGACCACCGAGACCAAGGTGACCAACCCGCTCGGCCACACGGTGACCACCACCCTCGACCCGGCGTGGGGGAGCACCGTCCAGGAGAAGGACGCCAACCAGCGGACCACCTCGCTGACCTACGACGCGCTCGGCCGGCTGGTGAAGGTGTACCAGCCGGGCCGTACCGAGGCGGGCGGTGACACCCCGAACACGCGCTATGAGTACGGCCTGCGCCGGAGCGGCGGGCCGAACTGGGTGCTCACCAGCACGCTGGGCCCCAACGGCAACCGCGTCGTGACGTACGCGCTGTACGACGGCTTCCTCCGCCCCCGGCAGACCCAGGCCGTCAGCCCCGGCGGGGGCCGGATCCTGACCGACACCTTGTACGACTCGCGCGGCCTCGTCAGCGTGAAACGGGCCGCCTACCACCACGCCGACGCCCCCGGGACGACGCTGTACCAGCCGGAGGGCGGCAACGTGCCGAACGCGCTGGTCACCACCTACGACGGCGCGGAACGCAAGCGGGCCGAGATCACCATGACGCTCAAGCCCGATGGCACCATGGGCGAGCGATGGCGCACGGAGACGTCGTACAGCGCCAACTGGGTCAGCGTCATCCCGCCCGAGGGCGGGACCGTGACCACCACGTACACCGACGCCCGCGACCAGGTCTACGCGCTGGTGCAGTGGCAGGGCAGGACCCTGAGCGGCCCGAACGACGTGACCCGCTACGCCTACACCAAGGCCGGCGACCTGGCCAAGGTCACCGACCCGGCGGGCAACGTGTGGCGCTACACCTACGACGTGCTCGGCCGCAAGACCAAGGCGGAGGACCCGGACAAGGGCCCCTCGACCATGACCTACGACGACGCCGACCAGCTGCTGACCACCACCGACGCGCGCGGCAAGACCGTCGTGTCGGTGTACGACGACCTCGGCCGCGCAGCGGAGACCCGGTTGACCTCGGCGACCGGGACGCTGCTCACCAAGACCGTCTACGACACGCTGGCCAAGGGCGCCTTGACCTCCTCGACCCGGTACGTCAACGGGCAGGGCTATGTGAACGCCGTCACCGGCTACGACGCGGCCGGACGCCCGGAAGCGACGTCGGTGACCATCCCGGCGGCGGAGAACCAACTCGCCGGCACCTACACCACGACGTTGACGTACGCGGCCGACGGCAGCCCCGCGACCAAGACCCTCCCCAAACTGGGCGATCTCCCGCAGGAGACGCTGACCTACGGCTACGACGACCTCGGCCGGCCGGACACGGTGGCCGGCGACCTGACCTACGTCACGGACACCGAGTACAACGAACTCGCCGAGATCGCCCAGCGTGAGCTCGGCCCGGCCGGGCAACGGCTGTGGAGCACCACCTACTACGAGGAGGGCACCCGCCGGGTCACCGAGACCCTCACCGAACGTGAGAAGTCCAACGGCGTCATGGTGAACGACCTCACCTACGGCTACGACCCGATGGGCAACGTCACGCGCATCACCGACCGCACCGTGGGCGCGGCGAAGGACAGTCAGTGCTTCACGGTGGACTACCTGCGCCGCGTCACCGAAGCCTGGGCCCAGGGCACCGACACCTGCGCGACCACCCCGTCGGCGTCCGTGGTCGGCGGCCCCGCGCCCTACTGGCAGCAGTACGGCTACGACCAGACCGGCAACCGGCGCACCATGACCGCGAAGGGTCTCGGCGGCGCCGCGGACGTGGCGACGACCTACTCCTATCCGACCGCCGGCGACGGCGTGGTCCGGCCCCACGCGGTCACCGCCACGACCACCGGCTCGACGAACGCGGCGTACGCCTACGACGCGGCCGGCAACACGATCACGCGGCCGGCGGCCGGCGGCGCACAGACCCTGACCTGGGACGACGAGGGCCTCCTGGCGTCGATCACGGCCGACGGCAAGACCACCTCCTACCTGTACGCCGCGGACGGAGACCAGTTGATCCGCCGCGACCCCGGCTCGGTGACGCTGTTCCTCGACGACGGCGAGCTCCGGCTCAACACCGCCACCGGCTCCACCACCGGAACCCGCTACTACGACGGCCTGGGCACCCGCACCGGTGACGGTTTCACCTGGACGGTCGCCGACCACCACGGCACTTCCCAGACCGCCATCAACTCCACCACTCTGGCCGCGACCTCCCGGCGCCTGGACCTGTTCGGCGCCCCACGCGGCGCGGCCACCGCCTGGCCCGCAGGCGACCGCGGCTTCGTCGGCGGCACGATCAACCCGGACACCGGCCTGACCCGGCTGGGTGCCCGTGAGTACGACCCGGCGATGGGCAGGTTCCTCTCGGTCGACCCGGTCATCGACCCACTCGACCCGCAACAGATGAACGCCTACGCCTACGGCAACAACAATCCGGCCACGATGAGCGACCCCGACGGGCTCAGGTACCTGGAGGGCGACAACCCGCC
Organism: Nonomuraea sp. NPDC049129; assembly: GCF_040648495.1. Lineage (NCBI taxonomy): Bacteria > Bacillati > Actinomycetota > Actinomycetes > Streptosporangiales > Streptosporangiaceae > Nonomuraea > Nonomuraea sp. NPDC049129. The sequence continues at coordinate 664,457 of NZ_JBEZDU010000002.1, forward strand.
CGTGAGCCACAAGCCCACTCCGGCGAAGAAGCCGAAGAAGCCGATCAAGAAGCTGAAGAGGCCGGCGAAGAAGCCGGTGCGGATGCCACTGAAGAAGGCGAAGAAGCCGAAGTCGATCGCCCATCTGAAGGACTTCGGCGGCAGCTGCGTGGCGGACCGGCTCTACTGCGAGAGCCTGCCGGCGCTGCTGGCCGCGCGGAGCCGTGCCGCACAGCACGACTGGAACGGCGCGGGCGGCCCACGCGGACATGTGGGCGGCGCACCCACGGGAACGACCACCACGTATTCGGACAAGGGGAGCACGAAGACCGTGGTCACCAAGGTCGATGGCATGACGACCAAGGAGAGCAAGTACATCAAGCTCGGGTTCGGGGACAACCCCTGGATTCTCGACTACGAGGCCGATTACCTCAACCACAGCATTAAGAATCCGGGCGGTGTCAGCACCACTACTTACATGGATATAGCGATGAGGGCCCCCAAGGACTACAGCTGGGAGAACATCAAAAAGGGCCTGAACTGCTGGGCCGCGGTGGTCGGAGGCACTGCGGGCACCGTGGCATCGGGTCCTGCCGCCGTGCTGGTCGGTCCCGTCGCGGCAGTGACAGTCGCGACCACTTGTTACTGAACGATCCCTGGCTGAAATCACCGATCCACTGGGACGAGACACGAGTGATTAATCCACGGAAGGGACTGATTGTCCAAGGGAGGGAAGGGAGGGAGTAGGAGCAGGTCACATGCTCTGTCACGAGATGGGATGGGACGGTTATGGCAGATCACACCTTTCGTGATCGCCGGGACGCCGGACGGGCACTGAGCGGTCTACTGACTCAATACCGCGATCGTGACGACGTGATCGTGCTCGGGCTGCCGCGCGGCGGCGTACCTGTGGCCTACGAGGTGGCCGCCGCGCTGGAGGCCCCGCTGGACGTGTTCCTCGTGCGCAAGCTCGGCGTGCCGGGGCACGAGGAGCTCGCGATGGGGGCGATCTCCAGCGGCGGGGTGATCGTGCTCAATGAGGAGGTCGTCCGCGGGTTCGGCATCGAACCGTCGGTCGTGCGGCGGGCGGCCGAGCGGGAGGGCCGCGAGCTGGTACGGCGGGAGCTGGCCTATCGCGAGGGGCGGCCGATGCCGGAGCTGAGCGGACGGACCGTCATGCTGGTCGACGACGGCCTGGCCACTGGTTCGAGCATGCGGGCGGCCCTGCTCGCGGTGCGGCGGCTGCGGCCGGAGCGCATCGTGGTGGCGGTGCCGGCCGCGCCCAGCTCGACCTGCGAGGAGCTGCGGCTGGAGGTGGACGAGGTCGTGTGCGCCACGACGCCGTCCCCGTTCTTCGCCGTCGGGCAGGCGTACTGGGACTTCGACCAGGTCACCGACGAAGAGGTACGGGAGCTGCTGCGGGCGGCGGCACGACCCGGGAACACGAACAGTACGCGCGCGGGCGGCGGGCGGTCAGAGGCGGCGATCATCCGCATGGCCGCCGCGGTCGTCGAGAACGGCGTGCCCCCGGACGAGACCCTGTTCGGGCTGGTCGGGGATGCCTGGCTGGTGCTGATCGGGGAGGCTTCGCACGGCACCGCCGAGTTCTACGCGGCACGGGCGGAGATGACCAGGAAGCTCATCGAACAACGCGGCTTCCACGGCGTGGCGGTCGAGGCCGACTGGCCGGACGCCTACCGGGTGAACCGCTACGTACGCGATCGCGGCGAGGACGAGACGGTGGAGGAGGCGCTGCGCGGTTTCGAGCGCTTCCCGACCTGGATGTGGCGGAACACGGCCGTCGTGGACTTCGTCGGCTGGCTGCGCGATCACAACGACCGGGTCGGCGACGAGACGCGCAAGGCCGGCTTCTACGGGCTGGACCTGTACAGCCTGTACCGGTCCATGCAGGACGTCATCGACTACCTCGACCGGGTCTCCCCTGAGGCCGCCGCGCGGGCCCGCGAGCGGTACGCGTGCTTCGACCACGCCGACGGAGACGCCCAGTCGTACGGGCTGGCGGCGGCCTTCGGCGCGGGGGAGTCGTGCGAGGAAGAGGTGGTCGCCCAGCTCGCCGACCTGCAGCGGCACGCGTACGACTACGCCAGGAAAGACGGTCTGCCGGCCGAGGACGAGCTGTTCCACGCCCAGCGCAACGCCGTGAGCGTACGGTCGGCCGAGCGCTACTACCGCTCGATGGTCACCGGCCGCATCTCCTCCTGGAACCTGCGCGACGAGCACATGGCCGACGCCCTGGACGCACTGGCCGACCATCTCGGCCGCGTCCGTGGTGAGCCCGCCAAGCTGGTGGTGTGGGCGCACAACTCCCACCTCGGCGACGCGCGGGCGACCGAGATGGGCGCCCGGGGCGAGCTCAACGTCGGCCGGCTGATCCGCGAGCGCCACCCCGGCGAATGCCGCCTGATCGGCTTCACCACCTATTCGGGTACGGTCACCGCCGCCGACGACTGGGGCGGCCCGGCCGAGCGCAAGATGGTCCGGCCGGCGCTGCCCGGCAGCGTGGAGGAGCTGCTGCACCAGGCGAGCAGCGGGGAGTTCCTGCTCTGGTTCGACGTGGCCAAGCCCGCCGCGGACGTGCTGCGGACGGCGCGGCTGCAACGGGCCATCGGGGTGATCTACCGGCCTCAGACCGAGCGGCAGAGCCACTACTTCCAGGCCCGGGTGGCCGACGAGTTCGACGCGTTGATCCATATCGACGACACCCGCGCGCTGGAACCGCTCGAGCGGACCGCCGTCTGGGAGCGGGGCGAGGCGCCCGAGACGTACCCGTTCGCGGTCTAGCCTCGGGAGGGATCATGAACATCGCGGAAGCCGGCGTGCGGATCCCGATCGGTGACGTGGCCCTGGAGGCCGACGTCGCCGTGCCCGCCGAGCCGCGCGGAGCGGTGCTGTTCGCGCACGGCAGCGGCAGCGGGCGCCACAGCCCGCGCAACCGCTACGTCGCGGGGCGGCTCCAGGCCGCTCGCCTGGTCACCGTACTGGCGGACCTGCTGACCGCGGCGGAGGAACGGCGCGACGCCGTGACCGGCGAGCTCAGGTTCGACATCGGCCTGCTCGCCGACCGCGTGGCCGCGCTGACCGACTGGGCCAGGGCCGACACCAGGACCGCGGAGCTCGGCATCGGCCTGTTCGGCGCCAGCACCGGCGCCGCGGCGGCCCTGGTCGCCGCGGCGGAGCGGCCCGACGCGGTGCGGACCGTCGTCTCCCGAGGCGGGCGTCCCGATCTGGCGGACGACGTCCTCACCCGGGTACGCCAATCCACCCTGCTCATCGTCGGCGGCGAGGACCCGGCGGTCATCGACCTCAACCTCCGGGCGATGCGGCGGATGCCCGGCGAGGTCCGCATGGAGATCGTGCCGGGCGCGTCCCACCTGTTCGTGGAGCCCGGCACGCTCGAGCAGGTGGCCCGGCTGGCCACGGACTGGTTCGTCACCCGCCTCTGAAGTGTCAGCAGATCGTTTCGACGATCGGTGAAGCGTGGTTCCGTCGGGTCCGTCGCGCACTAGCGTCTATTCGCGGTACAGGCGTACGCGCGTAAAGGACAGGCCCATGGGAGAGCGGCTGGAAATCCATCGGCACGTGGTCGATGGCGGGGTGGCGCGATGGACGGACGCGGCCGTCCAACTGCGGGACAAGCTGGCCGAGGCCAGGGGCAGGATCGAGAGCCTGCACGCCGCCGCGCCGTGGGGGCACGACTCGGCCGGCCGGGAGTTCGAGCAGGCGTACCTGGCCGACGACGGCCCCAACGCCATGCTCCGGGCGGGCGCCGAGTCGGCGGACTTCGCGGTGGCGGCCGGTCCCGCGGTCACGGAGAACGTGGCCAACTCGGCCGGTGCCGACGCCGACCTGGTGGCGCCCAGACGCGTGATGCCGTCCTGATCATGCGTGGGGAAGGGAAGGCGTGACCCGAAACGTCAGCACCCCGGTCACCAGCCCTCTGGCCGGGCAGGACGACACGATCGGCAGCGGCGGTTATGCCACGGACATCACGCCCGCGTGGGGGACGAGTCTGCCCGCGTGGTGCGACGCGCTGATCGCGCTGCTGTCCTCCGGACAGATGTGGCCGGAGGCCAGCGAGTCCGGCGAGGCGGCGCTGGCCGTCGCCTTCGAGGACTGGAGCCAGGCGGCGCTGGAGTTCGCGGCGGCCGGGGGCACGGCGCGTGACCTGATCATGCAGGGCTACTTCGGTTCGGCGGCCGAGGAGTTCAAGAGGCAGGCCGACCAGCTGCTCGCGGAGGGGAAGGGCATCCCGGCCCTCGCCGCGCTGGCGCACGCGTACGCCCTCCAGCACGACAGTTACGCGCGTGAGACGCAGTACGCCAAGTTATTGATCAACGCCGGATTCTGGATCACGGTCTCGTCCATCGCCATCTCCGCGTTCGCGACGGCGGCCAGCGCGGGCGTTTTGACGCCGTTGATCGGCAAGTTCGCCGGACGGCTGCGGACGTTCATGGACAAGGTGTTCACCTGGCTGGAACGGGTGGCGAAGGGCAGGTACGCCGGGTCGGCCGCCATCAAGCAGGCGCCGAAGCTGGCCGCGCTGGGCGGACGGCAGGCCGGCAAGGGGCTGCTGGCCAGGGCGGCGGCCAGCCATATGCTCAGGGAGATTCCCGAGGAGATCGGTGAAGGCTTCCTGATGGACTACGTCGCCCAGAAGGAGCAGATGGATCGGGGCACCCGTACCCAGTGGGACGGGCAGAAGACCGCCTCCACGATCCTGGGCGACGCCTCGGGCGCGGTGCTCGCGTCGAAGGTGGCCGGGCCGGTGGCGGGGCTCGTCGGGCGGCTGCCCGGAATCAGATCGCTCAACGCCGCCGCGGGCGATGCTCCCGGAGCGCTCAACGCCGTCATGCGCTTTCCCGGCAGGGCGCTGCAGACCGGCCTCACGAACGCGGTGATCTCGACGCCGGCCGGCCTGGTCTCCAACGGCATCGTGTACGGCAAGTGGGACATGCCGACCGCGGAATCGCTGCTCGGGGGCGTCGTGGCGGGCGTGGGGCGGACGAACACGATCAGCCCGTTCAGCGTCGACGTCATGAGCGCGATCATCCACCCGCGCCAGGCCCTCGACACGGCCACCACCGCCGCACTGGCCGGCGACACGGCCCGCGCCGCCGCGACCGCCGCGCCGCCCGCTCCGGCGTCGCCCGTCTCGGCGCCGCCGGACACACCTGCTGGTCTTGGTGGGCCGGTCGAGGCCAGGGGCTTCCCGGCGCAGGACGTGGCCGCTACCCGGGAACGTGCGGAGGTCCCCCGGGGCGTACCGGACACCAAGGTGCCGATGTCCAGGCCAGAACCGGCCGGTAGCACGAGGACGTCACACCGCCCGGAACCGGCACAACAGGCACCAGAGCACCGGGAACCGGGACAGCAGCCCCGACAGGAGCCACAACAGCAGGCGGACCCGACGGACCCGACGGACCCGACGGATCCGGCGGGCCAGGCGGACACGACCGAGCACGTGGACACGCGCGAGCACGCTGAGCCGTCACCTCCCGCCGACCCGCTAGCTCCCGCCGAGGTAGCGGATCCTACGGTCAGCCCGCAGGCCAGACCGGCCGAGGCGCCCTCTGTCCCGCCGGACCACACCCCCGTCCACGACGATCCCTCGTTCGACCACGTCCGCGACAACCTCAGCTCCACCCAGACCGACGCCGTTCATCGGGCCGAGCCGACAGCCACGGCGCAGGCGGACATCCCGGGCGGCACCCCGAGTGACGGCCCGCGCACCGCCGAGGACATCCCCACCCGGCGCCCGCAGGCGAGCACCGCCGATCCGGTGACCGGTGGCCGGAGCTTCTTCGACCTCCTGAGCGGCAAGGACGCCGTCCCCCCGCAGATGTACGGCCCGGCCCAAGACCGGAGCCAAGGGCGGCCGTACCAGTACGAGACCAGCGGCCCCGACCAGTGGAAGCTGACCGAGGAGGACAACGACCTCATCTTCCGGCGGGACATCGTCCCCGACCTGATGGCGGGCGTCAGACGGCCGGAGCACCCGCGCATCGTGTTCATCGGTGGCCAGGCCGCGTCGGGCAAGACCACCGCCCAGCAGTCGGCCATGGACGGCATGGGTCCCGACCGCGCCCTCATCGCCGACTTCGAGGGCCTGCTGAAGTACCACCCGAGGTACGCCCATCTGATGGCCGAGAACGACCGAATAGCCGCCAAACAGGCCGGCGGCGACGCGTACGCGTGGATGAAGAAGGTCATCGCCCTGGCCGCCGAGCTGCGGGTCAACCTCATCCGCGAAGGCGCGATGAACAGCAGCGAAGGCGTCGAGGCCGAGGCCGCCCAGTTCCACGCCCTCGGTTACCGCGCCGAGGCCCACGTCATGGCCGTTCCGGCGCCGATCAGCCGCCTGTCCGTGCTCAACCGCTACCAGCAGATGCGCGACCGGGACGGACACGGACGCCTCGTCTCCCAGGACATCCACGACCAGGGCTACGGCGGCATCCCCGACACCATGCGAGCCATCGACCGGGCCAGGTACCTGGAAGCGATCACCCTCCACCAATGGGGCGGCGAGATCGTGTACCGCAACTCCCTCGACGACACGGGACACTGGCGCGGCCCGGCCAGAGCCGAGGAGATCCTGCGGGAGGCGCGTGAGCGCCCGTTCACCCAGGAGGAGACCGACTGGTTCCGCAGGACGTACGCGGACCTCGACGGCAGGCTGCCGGAAGAGTTGCGGGCCCAGCTGCCCGAGATCGCCGACATGGCCGCCGCGCACGGCGTGGATCTCGATCCGGAGGGCCGGGCGGAGCGGCTTCGGGAGCGCTACACGGCCCAGGCGGACGGCGTCCTGCGAGAGGAGCAGGTCGAGCAGCGCGAGCGGCTCTGGCAGGAGCACCAGCGCCGGCTGGCCGAGGCGGCGCCCGCCGAGCGCGAACGGCTGAGCCGGGAGCTCGCCGAGGAGTGGGACCGCCTGGCCGAGCAGCATGAGCTCGGCCGGGCCGGGCTGCGCGTGCTCGCGTACTGCACCGAATGGGACCCCCACAAGGGCGGCATCATCGCCGTCAACCGCAAGCTGGTCGAGGGGCTCGCGGAGGCGGGGCATGAGGTGTACGTCCGCGTGGGGCACGAGGTGCCGAGCGGCACGGGCGGCGAGCGGCTGCACGTGATCGGTCCTCGGCAGTACGACCCGGGGCGCAGCGAGATGGACCAGCTGGCGTTCGACGGCGAAGAGCTGCCACCGGACGTGGACGTGGTCATCGGACACAGCCGCTACTCCGGCCCGGCGGCCCTGCGGGCGCGTGACCAGCTGTATCCGGACGCGCCGCTCGTGCACGTCCTGCACATGGTGACCGGCGCGCTCGGCCGGATCGCGGACATGGAGGCGCTGGGCCGCGACTTCGAGGGCATCGAGCGGGCGCTGGTCGCCGAGGCCGACATGCTGGCCGGCGTCGGCCCGGTGCTCGCCACGGAGGCGCAGCGGCTCGCGGACTCCAACCCCGGCGATCGTGTGCCGCCCGTCCATGAGCTCCTGCCCGGCGTGCCGTTCGAGCTGTCCCGGCAGCGGCCCTTCTTCGGGGAGCGGACCCGTACCGTCCTGCTCATCGGCCGCGCCGACGCCGCCCAGAAGGGTGGGCACGAGGCGGCGCTGATGATCCGGGAGCTGCAGAAGGACCTGGACGTCCGGCTGGTCATCCGGGGCGCGGCCTCGGAGACCGTGCCCGAGGTGAAGGAACGGCTGTCGAACGTGGCGGGCCGTGAGGTCGAGATCAAGCCCTTCACGCTGGACCGCGAGGAGATCCTGGCGGACATGCGGAACGCCGACGTGGTGATCATGCCGTCGCGGGGCGAGGGGTTCGGGCTGGTCGGGCTGGAGGCGGCGGGCGCGGCGGTGCCCATCCTGGTGCCCCGGTCGAGCGGCGTCGGCGCCCTGCTCGGCGATCCCGGCCGCTTCCCGCCGGAGCTCACCCGCGCCAGCCTGGTCGAGCAGGGGTTCGAGGACAGGGTGCCGGTCGAGCGCTGGGCCACGCACCTGAAGGAGATCCTGGGGGACCTGCCCAGGGCGCAGGAGAAGGCTCGTCAGCTGCAGCAACTCCTGCGCGAGGCGAACGCCACGTGGAAGGGCGCCGGCGAGTCCCTGGTGGCCGCGGTGCAGGACCTGGCGACCCGGCAGGGACTCGCGGCGGGGCACGCGGCGGCGCCCGAGCTGCCGCCGATGCCGGGCGAGGGGTGGGTGAACTGCGCGCAGGGCCACGCCCACTGGGGCCTCTTCGGCGGGGCCGGGCTGCTGGTCCACCACCGCGCCCCCGGCGGCGAGACGCACGTACTCATGCAGCAGCGCGATCCGTCCGTCGACCAAGGGGGGACCTGGTCCCTGCCCGGCGGCGCGCGGGACAGCCACGAGTCGGCGGCCGAGGCGGCCCTGCGGGAGACCGTCGAGGAGAGCGACCTGCCGCCCGGCGAGGTCCACGTCGAGGAGGTCGTCAGGGACGACCACGGCGGCTGGTCGTACGACACGGTGATCGCCTCTGTCGCCGAGCGGATGCCCGTCGCCGTGAAGGGGAGCGAGTCCGGGGCGATGGCCTGGATCCCGATCTCCAGGGTCACGGAGCTCGACCTGCACCCCGGCTTCGCCGCCAGCTGGCCGCGCGTCCGAGCGGTGCTGGAGGGCGAGTCCCCCGTCCCGGCGGAGAGCGAGCCCGTCTATCCGGCGGCGGCCAGGTACGGGTTCGCCGACGCCCCGGCCCTGACCCTGCCCGCCCATCCCGTCACCGGCGCCCGGGTGACGAGGAGAGAGCCGCTCGCCCACGGCGACGGCCTGCTGAACCGGGAGCTCGTCACGTTCGACGACGGCACCCAGGCGACCTACGAGCGGTACGCGCGCGCGGGCGACGCCACGGTCAAGGTGCTCGACTCGCATGTGGGCCGCGCGGTCGGCGCGCGGGTCCCGCTGTCGTACGCGCTCGGCAGCCGGGACGTCTACAGCGACCACATGCCCGGCGAGCAGGCGACGGACCAGTCCTGGCAGCGCGCCGCCACCCGTGACGGCGTGTTCCTCGGCCTGTATCACGCGGTGACCGCCAAGCACGGCGTCACCCTCCAGGATCTCGCGCTCGGCCGGGGCGGTGCCCTCCTCGGGGTCGGCGACGGGGCCGCGTCCCACCTGCTGCTCCCCGACGCGGCGAACCCGTTCGTCCGCACGTTCTTCCGCGAGACCGAGCCACGCGTGTTCAGATGGGTTGACAACCCGATCCCGCCGAACGACATCGCGATCATCAAGCGGCAGCTGGACGGTCTGCGCCCGCTCTTCGAGCGCATGAACCGGCTCCACCTGCACGAGGCGATCCTCCAGCGCCTCTGGCACGTCGCCGAGCACGCGCGGGGCACCGGGCCGCTGCTGCCCAGGGCGGCGGACCACGCGGTCACGCTGCCCGTGACGGAGCCGGTCGGGCACTACGCGCCGCCTCCGCCGCCCGGCTCCCCGGAGCGCACGCACCACCGCCAGGTCGCCGAGGCGCTCCTGACCGGGGACGGCGCGTTCACCGACACCAGCCCCGCCAAGACGCACACCATCAACGCCCTCGCGGGCAGCATGCGGTCCTCGACGCCGGAGCTGGTCCTGGCCGCCGTCGGCCTGCACGTCGGCTCCGACATGGTCAACCGCCTGGGCGACGGCGACTACGTCCTCGCGCCGTTCAACGAGCGGTATCCGTCCATGGGCGCGCGGGTCCTGCACGTCGACGCGCTCGACCCCGCCGACCCGGCACACGCGCCGGACAGGGTGGTACGGATGGACGATCCGTTCGCCGAGATCCTGGTGCGGCGGATCGCGGTGAGCGAGCTCCTCGGGGCCTGGGCGCATCGCAACGCCAACAGCAACGTACGGGTGCTGGCGCTGCAGGAGGTCGTCCAGGAGGAGTTCGGTCTCACGGAGGCGATGTCCTGGCCGATGGACGGCAAGACGCGCAGCGCGGTCGACATGGAGCTCCTGTACAACCGCAAGACGCTGCGCGAGTTCATCCGCCGCCAGTACGAGCTCACCCAGGCCGAGCTGGCCCGGCGCGGCATCGAGGAAGTGATCGCCTACCGGGGCATGGCGTGGCCGGAGGGCGAGCACTCGGCGTGGGCCGGGCTGCGTCCGGGGGACATGTTCGAGATGCGGCACCGGCCGCTGGCGAGCTGGTCCGCCGACCGCCAGGTGGTCATGGACTGGCTGGACTCCCTCCCCGGCCGCGGCGTGCTCCTGATCGACAGGAAGCCCGCGCGGGACATCATCTCCGTGCCGCTCACGGGGATGGGCTTCTTCGGGCAGCGCGAGTTCGTCTCGCTGCCGGGCGATCGGCTGGCGACGCTGGACCACATCTCCGCGGGGATCGGCGGGTCCTTCGGGGAGGCCGAACCACCGGTGGCCGTCGGCGACCACGGCGGCTGGACCCTGCGGCCGACCCCCGTGACCACGGGCGAACTCGACCTCACCGACCCGCTGAGCCACCGGATCGACCGGGTGCTCAAGGGGCAGGAACCCTATCCGTCGTGGTGGCCGCACGACGACTCCGGCTACCACGTCACCAAGCGCGATCTCGACTTCCTCGGCATGTCCCCCATGCAGCTCAAGTGGCTCGTCACCCGGCAGGCCCCCATGGGCATGACACCGGAGCGGTATCACCGCTACGCCGGCGAGCTGCTCGACGCGATCGGGCGCGACGGCATCGGACCGGCCGAAGTGGACATCCGGCTCAAGGGGACCGGCGCCGAGTTCTTCGCCGGGCTGCACAAGACGTTTCCCGCCGAGGACGAGCTGGCCGGCAACCCGGAGGCGCTGCGCAGGCTCCGGGAATGGTTCGGCGACGACCCGAACCGTCCGTTGCGCCGCCCGTTCGACTCGATGTACCGGCTCGGCCTGGAGCAGCCGCCCAGCGACTATGACATGGACATCTCCAGCAGCGCGATGGTGCAGGTGGCCCGCTCGCACTGGCCGCCCGGCCGCTATCCGGGCGACTTCATGGGCGGCCACGGCTACATCGACAAGGACAGCCTGATGAGAGCCTTTCCCGAGCTGGCGGCGTGGAAGAATGACTGGGAGACGGCGCTGGGGCGGCCCATATCGCTGGGTCTGTTCGAGTCCAGCGGGCCGTTCGACGGGACGAGCATGGGCTCCGAGCTCTCGTCGCACTTCCGCGACACCGACTGGATCATCCACCGCCCGGCCAACCCGAGAGCCTGGCTGACCACCTGGGGGTCACCCGACACGGGCGGGCCGTCCGGTGACGGACCGTTCACCGATGGACCGTTCACCGACGGGCCGTCAACCCGATGAGAGGGAGAGTGACGATGCTCTGGCCGGCACTCCGCGTCCTGGCCCACGGGCACCTGGCCGCCGATCAGGTACGGCAGCTGATCGGCGCCCTGGACCTGGACGAGGTCCCGCGCGCCGAAGGGCCGGGGGAAGAGGCGAGCCTGGCACACCGCACCTTCACCGACGGCGCCGGGGCGCGGCTCGTCCTGGATCTCTCCCGGGTCGGCGAGTCGGGCTGGCTGCTGGCCCTGTTCGCCGACGGGGCGCCGCCGCCGGACACCGTCGAGAGCCACCGTCGGCTCCTCCGCGACGCCGCCGAACGCCTCGGCCTGACGATCGTCCAGGTCGACCCGCCGCAGACCGCTGACGAGGTCTTCCTGACGCCGACCCCGCCGGAGGGCGCGATCGGGGAGTCGTGGGAGCTGCCGTACGACGAGCTGGACCAGCTGTGGCAGCACCTCGGAGTGCGCGACGACGCGCCCCGTGAGGTGAAGAAGGTCAAGCTGGCGGCGATGACCCGGGCCCCCGTCTGGGCCGCTGCCCCGGACCGGCTACGCCGTCAGGCCGCCGACTTCCTACGCGACTGACTCACCGAGTGCCGATGAACGTCTGGCCGAGCAGTTCCTGAGACAGGTCCCTGGCCAGGCCCGCGAGCGCCTCCCCGCTGTCGCCCGGCCCGAAGGCGGCACCGGGGGACAGGCGCGCGGCCAGCTCGTCCAGCAGGTCGGCGATGATCATCGCCTGGAGCTCCGTGACGGTCACGTTGCGGGCCGGCTCGCCGGGTTGCCGGTCGTCGAGCCCACGATCGCCGGCCAGCCGCTGCCGCAGGTCCGCCGCCCGCTGCTCCAGAGTGATGGGCTCTCCCGGACCGTCCCCCTCATAGCGCAGGGACGTCAGGCAATGCCGGAACGGATCCAGCTGCGACATTCGGGGTTTCGTCCTCTCAGCGGGCGACATCGTCAGGACCGCCATGCTACCGATTAATGCTGGACGCCGCCGAATGGCGGGGTAGGTTCGGCCACGTGCCACGCTCGCATGAAACCTGGCTGGGCGAGATAAAGCCCCAGGTCACGCCGCTGTCGCCGGAAGGATGGCAGCCATGGCCTTTGTGCCAGTTCATCCTAAAAATACATAGTAGATGCGACTTGAGGTGCGATTATTGTTATGTCTACGAAATGGCCGATCAAAGCTGGAAAGAGCAGCCGCGTCGGGTTTCGAAAGACGTCATCGCGCACACCGCCTCCCGGATCGCCGAGCACGCTCACGCGCACCGGATGCCGTCCGTCCACCTGATCCTGCACGGCGGGGAGCCGCTCCTGGCCGGTGCCGACCACATCGCCCATACCGTCCGGGCCGTCAGGCAGGCCCTGGGGCCGGGCGTACGTCTCGACGTGAGCCTGCAGACCAACGGGATGCGCCTCGACGAGACGTACCTGAAGCTGTTCGACGATCTCGGGGTCCGCGTCGGCCTCAGCCTGGACGGCGACGCCGCCGATCATGATCGGCATCGGCGGCGGGCCGACGGGAGCGGTAGCCACGCGACCGTCTCCGCCGCGCTCGACCTGCTCACCGAGCGCTACCTCCACCTGTACGGCGGGCTCCTCTGCACGGTCGACCTCGACAGCGACCCCCTCACCACCTACGAGGCGCTGCTGGAGTCCGGGCCGCCGCGGATCGACTTCCTCCTGCCGCACGGCAACTGGGCCGAGCCGCCGCCTGGCCTGCCCGCCGAGGACGGCGCGACGCCGTACGCCGACTGGCTGATCCCGATCTTCGACCGGTGGTACGGCGCGCAACAGAGGGAGACCGAGGTACGGCTCTTCGCCGACATCCTGCACCTCCTCATGGGCGGCACGTCGTCGAGCGAGAGCCTCGGGCTGGGCCCGGCCCGGATGGTGGTGATCGAGGCCGACGGTGGCATCCAGCAGTCCGACACCTTGAAGTCCGCCTATCCCGGCGCTCCCGTCACCGGGTTCCACGTCGCCCGCGACACCTTCGACGCCGTGCTCCGGCATCCGGCCGTCATGAGCCGACAGCTGGGCGCCGAGGCCCTCGCGAAGGAATGCCAGGACTGTCCGGTCCTGTCGGTCTGCGGCGGCGGCCTCTACGCGCACCGCTACGACCCGGACAGCGGTTTCGGCAACCGCTCGGTGTGCTGCGATGACCTGTTCCGTCTGATCACCCATATCCGCGGCGAGGTCGAACGCGACGTCGCCGCCCTGCTGGAAGGGCGCCGATGAGCCTCAAGCACCACATCATCCCGGACGAGCACTTCCAGGCGCTGGGCTCGGGCGCGGGCGGCGCGGCGGCGGCCCGCCTGCTGCTCAGCGCTCAGCACAGCAAGCACGTCCTGCTCATCCACGGGGTCGGTCGCGTCGCCCCGGAGGCGTACCGGCTGCTGAGCGAGGCCCAGAGTCATCGCCCGGAAGCGGTGGCGGCCGTGCTGCGTCATCCCGCCGTCGGCGCCTGGGCCTGGCGTACCTACCACGCGCTGGCCTACCGTGCGCTGGCGACGGGGTCCGGCGGGCACTCGCCCGCCCGGCTGGCCGCCGTGGCCGCCGCGGCCGCCGTCCGTTCGGGCATGGACTTCGAGATCGAGGTGCCCGCCGAGGAAGGCGGCATCATGCTGCCGTCGCTCGGCCGTGCCGTGCTCGGCGGCTCCTCGGCCACGGTCAGGCGCGCGGGCGGCCCGGCGGAGGTGATCGGCGACGAGACGGTACGCATCCCCGACGATCCCCATCAGGACGCCCCCGGCTGGCAGGCGCTGCGCCGCCTGGAGGCGACGGCCCAGGGCGAGACCCTCTCGCTCTGCGTCGACGACCTCGACCCGTACCGGATGCCCGGCGCCCGGCTGGCCGCGGACCGGCTGTCCGACGACGAGCTGGCCGTCTGGGGTGAGGCGCTGCGGCAGGCGTGGGAGCTGATGCTCGCCCATCACCGGACCGTCGCCGAAGAGGTGTCCGTCGCCACGAGCGTGCTGACGCCGCTGACCGACGTACCCGGTGACCAGATCAGCGGCAGCTCGCGCGAGGCGTTCGGCTGCGTGGCGCTGTCCACGCCGCCCGACGCGACGACGCTGGCGCTGACGTTCGCGCACGAGGTGCAGCACGGGAAGCTGTCGGCGGTGCTCGACGTGCTGCCCCTGCTGCGGCCGTCCGGCGACCGGCGCTACTACGCGCCGTGGCGCAACGATCCCCGCCCGCTGGGCGGCCTCTTCCAGGGCGCGTACGCCTATGTCGGGGTCAGCGGGTTCTGGCGCAGGCAGCGGCGGCACGAGCAGGGGGAGGCGGCGCTGGCCGCGAGCGCCGAATTCTACCGCTGGTGGGAGGCCGCGGAGGGGGCGACGCGGGTGATCGCCGAGAGCGGGTTCCTCACGCCGCCCGGCGAGCGCTTCGTCGCCCGGATGGCCGAGACCCTGAACGCCTGGCGGGAGGAGGAGGTCTCCGCCGAGGCCATCGAGAAGGCGCACAAGGACGCGGCGGCCCACAGCCGGATGTGGGAGGAGCGCAATGGCATGATCACGCCGTCGTCTCCAGGCGGCGCGACAATTCCTGGATGAAGTCGCGGGCGTCCCCCCAGAAGACGGCCGCGCGGATGTTCAGCCGGGCGATCCTGGCCAGGTGATACTTCCTGGCGGCCTCCTCCATCCCACCGGGGCCCGGATCGTAGAGCACCATGATGTTCCTCTTGGGGCTGGGGACGCCCGACAGCAGCGACATCAGCAGGTCGAACGACGACGACCGAGGGTTGTAGCCGATCATGAGGAAGGGGTACGTCACCAGCGCCCCGAGGATGTCGGGCGACCATTGGTCGTACTCCACCCGCAGGCACCTCAGCCGGTCGCTCTCCGACAGCACCAGCGAGCCCGGCAGGTCGTACGAGCCGGCCAGGTGACAGACCAGGGGCCGTTCGGGGGTGGGCGCGACCACGGGCTCGGCCGCGGCGCGCTCGGGGCGCCAGGGCAGCACCTTGATGACGGGCTCCCGGCCCGCGCGCAGCAGCGACTGCGCGAGCCGGCCGTGGTAGCCGGTGGTCAGGTAGGAGGTGGCGGGCATCTTGGCGAGGAAGGCGTACGGGTCCTCCGCGTGCGGGTCCTCCTCGTCCTGCCGTTCCCACTCCCGCCGCAGCCCCTCCAGGATCTCCTCGGCCATGGCCGCCTGATCCGGAAGCGTCACCGCATAGTCCAGGACGGATTCGAAGTCCCACGCGTCCGCGAACGGGTAGCCGAGCCGGCCGGCCCACTCCCAGCTCATCGCCCGGACCCTGGCGGCCTTCTCCCTGGAGACGTCGGTGCCGACGATCGGCGTGCAGTCGCCCGTGGTCACCTGGTAGATCAGCCGGGCCCAGTCGTCGCCCTCCATCTCCTGGGCCAGGAGCGTCCGGCGCGGCAGGGCCGGCGCGGGCGCGGGCCTGGCCACCGTACTGTCATGGACGGCCGTGCGGGCCCCGGCCTCGAGCGCGACGCCGCTGTAGCGCTCGGCGCCCTCCCCGTCGTTGATCGCCCGGAAGTACGTGACCAGCCGGGTGACGAAGCCCCGCACCTCCTCGTCCGTGGAGTCGGCCAGGGACGACGCCTCGGCGTGGCCGGCCAGTTCGGCGTATCGGGGGAAGTTCGCCCGGTTGTCCGGATCGCCGCAGTCGAATCCGGCCAGCAGCCGGTGGACGTCGCGCCGTACGCGCTCCCGTTCCTCGCCGGCCATGCGCTCCTTGACCGTCGACTGGAGCAGGCGGTGCACCTGGATCGTGCCCTGACCGGCCAGGCGGACGAACCCGTAGCGGGTGAGCGCCCGGATCGCGTTGTCGGCCAGCACCGGATCCTGGAACACCGCGACCGACTCGCCCGACAGCGGCAGCCGCCCCTGGCGCAGCAGGCCGCGCGAGATCGACTCCGGCCGGAGGAACGCGCAGCGTCGCAGCAGGTGCAGGGCCTCCGGGCAGGTCTGCGCGAGGGTCTCGAAGCCCAGGTCCCAGGCCGAGGCCAGGCCGCGCCCGTAGTCGACCGGCGGATGCTGGTCCAGCATCCGGCCGGGCTGCTCCCGCAGCCGCGCGAGGTAGGCCCCGGGGGCCAGGCCGGAGCCCTTGATGTACGTGCCCGCCTGCACGACGCCGAGCGGCATGTCCTCCAACTCCTCCGCCACCTGCCCGGCCTCGTCGACGGACATCCCGGGCACCCGCCGGGTGAGCAGCTCGATGCTGTCCCCGCGCTCGAACACGCCGACGTCGATCGGGACCGCGACCTCGTCCCACGCGGGCTCGCGGGAGGTGATCAGCACATGCCCCGACCCGCCACGCGGCAGGAACGCCCCCATGGTCTCCGGATGCCCGGCGTTGTCGAACACCAGCAGCCACGGCGCCCAGCGCGGATCCTCCCGCAGCAGCTTCAGCGTCTCCGAGACGATCTCCGCCTCGCCGATGCCCTCGTCGAGCCGGTGCCCTAAGGAGGCCAGATCGGTCCGGATCAGGCTCGGCTGCTCGGCCCTGACCCACCAGACGGTGACGTATCTGGAGGAATGCTGGTGGATGTATTCGGAGGCCAGCTGGGTCTTGCCGTGGCCGCCGGGCCCGACCAGGCACACCGGCCAGCCCGTCTGCGCGGCCATCGCGGTGCCGAGCTCGGCGAGCAGGCGCCGGCGGCCAGAGAAATGGCCTCTGACCGGCGGAGTGCCGCCGCCCAGGATCCGCGGCAGGGAATCGTCCCGGTCGTCCGGTGCCGGCTCGGCCGCCTGGCTCATGCTCGCCGAGACGCCCCGGTGCCGGTCCAGCCACCCTCGGACGTACGCCTCCTCGTCGTCCTCCATGCGCAGCCCGTTCTCGCGCCCGAAGGCCAGGCAGGCGCGGACGAAGGCGTCGACGAGCGGCCACGAGGGCGGCCGTTTGCGCTCGCCCTCCAGCAGGCTCTGCACGGTGCTGGGCGCCAGCCGCTCGGGATTGAGCCGCCGCAGTTCGCGGTAGGACGGGCTGCCGGCCCGCCCGCGTAGTTCGCTCAGGGCCGCGATGAACGCCCGGAGCGATTCGTTCCGCTCTTTTGGCATCGACACCCGCCCCTGTCCGAACCCGTACGGACTCGTTCAGTATCATCCGCATCACCCGAGCATTTCTCCAGGCAGATGTCTCGGGTCGTCCAGACCATTCCAGCATTGACCCGGATCATTGCGGGACACCGCCTCTCCTGGCTTCCCTGAATGTAGGACGCATCACACAGGAGGCACAATGTGGACCGGACCGTACTGCTTTTTTCGGCCGCTACCTTTCTGCTGGGCGCGCTTCGTTTCCTGATCCTGTTTCTGGGGCTTCGACTTGCGCTGTGCAAGGCCCGCCAGAGCGATCGGCCGGGTTTGTATCACGACTTCGCCATGGCGATGAGAGGTACCCAGTCGGGGCTGGATCAGATGGGGGGCGGGTCAAAGTCGCAGTCCATGCGCGCGCCCGCTTCCAAGGCGAGTCGCGCGTCGGGATGATCGAGGCCTATAGCGTCGGCGTAACCTCGCTGGGCCTCGGCGTACAGCGAGTCGGCCTCTTCCTGCCGGCCGCACGCGCGGGCGTCAAGGGCGAGGTTGGTCAGGCAGGCGATCAGCAATGGGTACGTGTCGGTGAAGGTCCTGCGTAGGCTGACGAGCGTCCCGCTGCCCAGCCGCATGGCCGAGTCGTGGTCGTGCAGCGCGGCATGGTCGCTGGCGAGGTTGACGGCGCAGGTCAGGGTGTAGTGATGGTCACGTCCGAGCCTGGCGTCGAGGCGGGCCAGCGCCCGCTCGTCGGTGTCCTTGGCCGCCGCGGGGTCGCCGCGCAGCCTCTGGAGGACCGCCAGGTTGGTCGCGCAGCCGTGGACATAGGGGTGGTCCTCGCCGTAGATGGCGCGGTATCTCGCCACCGCCTGCTCGGCGATGTCGTAGGCGAAGCCGACGTCGCCGGTCGCGCGCAGGGCGTTGGACAGGGTGCTGGCCGCCGCGACGGTGTCGGGGTGGTGGTCGCCCATGATGCGCTGCAGGCGGGAGTGCACGTCCTGGGCGAGTTCGAGCGAGCCGTCGAAGTCGCCCGCCCTGCGCTTGGCGATCGACAGATCGCGGGCCGTGCGCAGGGTCCACAGGTGCTCGGCTCCGAGCTTCTGGACGCCGTACGCGTAGGCGTCCTCGCCGAGGTCGACCGCCTCCCGCGAGTCGCCGGTCAGCCGGACGGCCCTGGCCAGGCCGTTCCAGTTGTTGAGCACGTCGGCTTCGCCGATCCGCTCCTCGCTCTCGCTCTGCATGCGGTGCACGATGTCATGCAGATTCCTGGCCGCCCAGTAGTCGCTGTTGAGACAGTAGTCGACGGCCAGGTTGTTCATGATCTGCAGGGTCGCCTGCGACTGCTCGCCGAACACGGTCATGTGCTGGGCCCGCAGCCGCTCGTCCAGTTCCCTCGCCGCCGACCAGTCGCCAGCGGCCCGCAGGTCGGCCGCGAACCCGCTGCTGAGCACCAAGGTCTCGCGGTCTTCCGGGCCGAGCACGTCGGTCATCTTGGCCAGCGTGGCGCTGTCGAGATCGTAAGCGGCCCGGTATTCGCCCAGCTCGCGGATGATGCCAGCGAGGTGACGCTGGGCGATCAGCACGTCAGGGTGCTCGGGCCCCGACTCCTCGGCCCACTTGGCCACGAACTGCTCCGCGAAGATGCGCGCGGACTGGTAGTTGCCCGAGCGATAGAGGTAGTAGAGGACGTCGCGCACCATGCTCCGGACCGCCGGATCCGCGCAGTCGTCCACCCGCGACGGCAGGATGTGCGCGATCAGCTCGTTGTACCGCTGCCAGCTGGCCGTCTCGTCGGGCCGCTTTGGCGTCGCGCTGGCGAGCAGCAGGTGCACCTCGTGCCGGAAGCGCCGGCGCTCCTCTTCATCCAGCTCGTCCCTCAGCAGCGCCTGGACCAGCCGATGCACTTGGATCGTGCGTGATTGCGAGTCGATGGTCGCCAGCGCGAACCTGCCCAGCTCCCTGATCGCCCTGGTGAGCAGGATCGTGTCCCCGAAGATGCTGCTGAACCTGGCGTCGGAGGCATGATGGTCGACCCTGCGGAAGACGTCGCGGGGGATCGGCTCCGGGCCGAAGAAGGCGCAGCAGCGCAGCAAGTCGACGGCCTCGGGGAGCTTGCTGCGCAGTTGCGCGACCGACAGTGCCCACGCGGCGGTCATGGGCATCGGGTATTCCGATGGCTTGCTCTCGGAGAGCAGGGTGCTGGTCTGCTCTTTCAGCAACCGGAGGTAGTCGTCCACCGAGATGCCGGTCTCCACGTGCAGCGCGCCCGCCTGCTCCAGCGCCACCGGGAGGTCGCCGAGCTGCTCGGCGAGGCGGTCGGCGTCGGCGCTGGAGAGTGACGCGCGCCTGGAGAGGAACTCCACGCTCTCCACGCGGTCGAAGACGTCCACCGCGACGGCGTCGACGATGCCCTGCCAGCGGTGGTTGCGTGAGGTGACGATCACCTGCCCTGGCCCCTGGGGGATGAGCCGGCTGATCTCTTCAGGCTGGTCGGCGTTGTCGAAGACCAGGAGCCAGCGGTCATAGGGCACACCGCGCCGCAGGGCGTCGAGCACCGCGTCGGCCGCGTCCTCGGCCCCGCTTCGGGTGGCGCCCTCCAGACCGAGATGCGCCGCCAGGCCGGCTAGCGACGACTTGACCAGGAGGGGCTGATCGGCGGGGATCCACCAGACCACGTCGTATTCGGCCCTGAAGCGGTGCGCGTATTCAACCGCGAGCTGGGTCTTGCCCACCCCGCCCAGGCCGTGCAGGGCGTGCGGGACGACGGCGGTCACCTCGGTGGACAGGCCCGCGTGCAAGCGCTCAAGCAGGCCGGACCGGCCGGTGAAGTTGACGTTGCGGGTGGGGATCTTGCCCCAGACTTCGGGCACTCGCCCCGTTCTGACCGATTCTGGCTGCGAACCTGTCACGTCACGCCTCCGGGGTCGCTGGCCTCTTTATCGTAGTGCGTGAGGCGCTCCGGGAACATTTGCATCTCCCTCACGGACGACGCCATATAGAGATAAGTTGATCACGCTAATCTCGGTCGGTGCAGTGCTGTGTTCTCTCTGTCCGATTTGGGATCGTAGGAGCTTCCATGAGCGATGAGCTGGCCGAGCCGGGTCTCGTCGATGTGAGTGATCTGTCGCTCGCCGACCTCGACGAGCTGGACGCGTCAGCGCTCGCCCATGCCCTGCGTACGCTCCTGCGCGCGGGCGAAGACGCGATGGGACCGATCGCGGGGTTCAGCCAGAGCATCGACGGGCCCGCCGCCACCAGCTAAAAATAGGGTCGTACCTCGTGCTCCACGCCCTCGTCGTGCCAGGAGAGTAGGTCGTCCCCGATGAAGGACTCCGACTGGGCCCGGCTGATCAATCAGCTCCGTACCGGTTATTGCACACCGTTCATCGGCGCGTGGGCCAGTGACGGCAACGTCGCGTCCGGCAGTTCGCTGAGCCGTGAGTGGGTGGCCCGCTACACCTATCCCTTCGTCGACCACGGCGACTTCGCGCGGGTGATGCAATACGTCCGTACAGTACTCGGGGACGCCGCGCTCAAACAGGAATTCAGCCGTCACCTCAGGGCGATGAGTCCACCCGACTTCATAGCGCCCGGAGAAGTCCATCCGTCCATTGCCCGATTTCCCGTCCCGGTGTTCCTGGCCACCAATTACGACGACTTTCTCGTACGGGCAATCCGTTTTTCCGCCAAAGAACCCAGTGTGGCGATTTTCCCGTGGCGCAAGGGCCTGTCGTATGGCGGAATTGGTTCGAGCGCGGTGCGGAAACACGCCCCGCCGCCAATCGGCCCATGGTCTACCATCTTCATGGAAGCATGAGCCTCCCGTCGTCCATGGTGCTGACTGAAGACGATTACATGGACTTCCTGGTGCACATGACAACCACGCGAGCGCAGAACAAGCGGCACGTGATTCCCCCGATCATCCTGGATGCCCTGGCGAACCGGCCCCTGCTCTTTCTCGGCTACATACTTCAGGAATGGACGTTCCGCGTGCTGTTCCACGGACTCATCAGACGTTACTCAGCGATCCGTCGCAGACGGCATTTCAGTGTGCAACTCACGCCTGAGTATGAGAACGTGAAGCCTGGTGCCACGCTACGTGCGAAGGAGTATCTCGCCCGATATTTCGACGGCTGGGAGATCTCCGTCTTCTGGGGCACCCCTCGCCAGTTCTGTACGGAACTGGCCGAGCGAATGGGGAACCGGTCGTGATCGCCGATCAGCCGAGCTCGAAGGCCGAGCCGTACGTCGGCCTGCGCTCGTACACGAAGGATGACCAGGATCGGTTCTTCGGCCGGGATGCGAAGGCATACGAGGTCTCCGTGATGTGGCAGGCGCACCGGCTCACGGTGCTGCACGGGCCGTCAGGGGTGGGCAAGACCTCCCTGCTCGAAGCGGGAGTACTACCGGCGCTAGCGGACAAACGAGTGAACGTGCTGCCGATCGGGCGGCTGTCGCACGGGTCCGCTTCCAATCCCGTCGTGTCGCCCGAACGCAACCCATTCACGCTGGCCCTCCTGTCGTCGTGGGCGCCCGGCGAGTCGCTGACGGGACTGTCGGGCCTGACCATTCGGCAGTTCTTCCGGCTTCGCGGTTCCCGAACCGACAAGTACGGCGACCCCATCCCCATCCTGGCCGCCATCGACCAGGCCGAAGAGCTCTTCTTCGACTTCTCCCACCGCCAGCGCTTCCGTAACCCCTTCATCGCCCAGCTTGCCGAGGCATTGGACGACAACGAGGATTTGCGCCTGCTCCTGTCGATCAGGGACGACTACCTGGCCCCGTTCATGGCCCGCGCGGAGCCGCTGAGGAGCGGCGGTTTTGCGGCATCGGTAATGCTGGCTCCGTTCCGGGATGAGGAAGCGCTGGCGGCGATCAGGGAACCTCTCGCCGATACAGCACGCTCGTTCGCGCCGCAGGCCGCCGAGATTCTGGTCAGGAGACTTCGTACAGTGAGGTTGCACGACGAGGGCTCCCCGGCCGCCCACTCCGTGGAGCCGGTGCAGCTGCAGATCGTCTGCTCCGCGCTGTGGAACTCCTGCCCCCTTGACCTGACCGTCATCACCCCGGAGTACGTGGAACGGCACGCGGACGTCGACCGATCCCTGGGCGACTTCCTCGACCAGGCCCTGGCCCAGATCGGGCACGAGCACGAGATCCCCGTCGACCGGCTGGGCGCCTGGCTGCGGGAGACGTTCATCACCGCGCTCGGCACCCGCGGCACCGCCTACGAGGGGGAGACCCAGACCGCGGGCATGCCCAACAGCGTGGTCAAGGCGCTGATCGACCGGCATGTGCTCAAGGCGGAGATGCGCTCGGGCTCACGGTGGTGCGAGCTCCAGCACGACCGGCTGCTCCAGCCGGTGCTGCGCGCGTCCGGCGGTGCGAGCGCCCGTCCCGGCTCCGGCCAAACTCCTATGAGCGCCGCACAGCACCTGCGGGTGGCCGAGCAGGTGCTGGCGGACGGCGACCTCGAGCTGGCCGGGACGCACGCCGAGAAGGCCAGGCGCACCTGCGGGGAGGACGAGCTGCGCATACGCGCGGAGATCGAGTCCTTCCTCGGCAACCTCGCGGACACGGCGGGGAACTGGGCGGCGGCCGAGAGTTGCTACAAGCAGGCCAGCCAGGTCTATGAGCGGCTGCGGGACACCTCGGCGGTGGGTCACTCGCTGGCCGCGGCGGGCCGGGTGATCCTGCACCAGGGACGCCCGGACGAGGCCATCGCGGAGCTGCTGGCGGCCGTGGGCAGGGTGCCGGGCGACCTGGCCGTGCAGGTCGAGCTGGCCATCGTGCTGTGGCACACGGGCAGCCCGCAGGCGGCGCTTCCCATCCTGCACAGCGTGCTGTCGGCGGACGGAGACACCCCCGTCGCCCTGCGGGTGCGCGGCGCGATCCTCGCCGATCTCGGCAAGCCCGAGCCGGCGCTGCGCGATCTCGACCGGGTACGCGAGCCCGCCGAACCGGCCACCATCGCCGCCCGTGCCCTGGCACTGGCCGAGCTGGACCGCGCCGAGGAGGCGTCCGTCGAGCTGGAGGCGGCCCTGCTCGGGGGGCGTGACCAGGGGCTGGTGGCGTACCTGTGCGCCCGTGCCCTGTCCCGGATGGGGGACCGCGCCCGCGCCGCCCAGGTCGTGCGCGAGGCGACCCGGCCGCCCCTCACCTCCTACCAGCGGCGGATCTTGGCGGACCTGCGGTAATTGCCAGCATTGTCCGGCGCCTCGAACCTGCTGCTCGGTTACCCCAGCAACGGCAACGGCGGTCGTACCCTGCAGCACTGCAGCGGCGCCTCGGTGACGCCGAGCTACAACATCAACTACCACCGGGTGAGGCTGGTGGTTTGCTCTCGCGGTCCCGTCTGGGTGAGGGGAGGCCGGTAGCGTGTGGCTGGTTGATGGCAGCCCAGCCCGCTATGCCGCGTGTGGCGATGTTGCGGGCTGCGATGTGGTCGGCGTGCCCAGCGAGGCCACACCTTGTGCAGATGAACCGGCCCCGCGCCGGCCGGTTCGCCCTGCTGATATGCCCGCACTCCGGACACGCCTGCGACGTATACCCGGGGTCGACCAGGACGAAGGCGATCCCGGCTCGCGCGGCCTTGTAGCGGGTGAAGGTGATCTGCTGGGCGAAGGCCCAGCCGTGCAGGGTACGCCGCTGGAACCGATGAACCCTTACCCGCCCGCGGATACCCTGCAGATCCTCCAGGGCGACACCACGGCCGGTGCGTTCGGCTTCGCGCACCACATGCTTGCTGATTTGGTGGTTGAGGTCGGTCATCATCCGGTGTTCACGGCCGGACAGGCGGCGCAGCACCCGCCGCGCCGCAGAAGTCCCCTTCTTCTGCAACCGCCGACGCTGGCGATGCCGCCGCTCCCGCAGGGTGCGGACATGGCCGTTACCGCCGACCGGCCCCGACAGCGCCGGACCGGGCAGCACCGCGCCATCGGAGGTGACCGCCAAATTGGCCACCCCTTGATCCACGCCGATGAAGCCGCTGACCGGCTCACGCAACGCCGGCTTGGGCAGGGTGAGGGCGACCTGCAGCAGCCACACGCCGCGCCGGCAGATCAGGTCGGCCTCCCCGAGCGGCAGGGCGTCCACGGCTTTGAGGTCTTCCGGCCGGCCGACGTAGGGCACGGTGACGCGGCCGGTGGGGGTCCACAGCGACATGCTGCGGGCGTCCCGGTTGAAGCTCATCAGTCGGGCGTCGTAGGGGACGGCGCCGTGCGGGCGGAAGATGTGGGCGCGTTTCTTGGTGGCGCGCCGGTTGGCGTAGGCGCCGGCGACCCGGGCGATGGCCCGCACGGCGGCTTGCGCGCCGAGCCCGGCCAGCTGCGCGCGCACCTCGTAGTAGGCGAGGCGGTGCAGCTCCAGCACGGTGAAGACGCGGTGCTGCCAGGCCAGGCGGGAGACGACGGTGGCTGCCTGATTGCACAGCAGCACCGCTGCTGCCAGCGCGTCGGCCTGGGCGGGTGCGGGTGTGAGCCGCAACTGTACGACCGTGGGCAGGCCGTTGCGTTTGGTGGTGGAGCGGCGGATCGCCATCGTGCACCTCCTGTCACAGGACCATCACCCACCGCACATATTACCGAACGTGAGCGAGTCTTTCCATACTGTTTTCGAAAGGAGGGGTGGCGTTTTCTCCCGGCCCTGAAGGACCGGGTCTCCGCGCCACCATTCAGATGAAGTACGCGATGGTGTGCGACATGGGCGGCGGCTCCAGCGGCGGGCCGTGGTTCCAGGACTTCAACAAGGTCACCGGCACCGGCTACCAGATCTCCGCGCACGCGCTGCGCAACACCACCACGAGCTACGGCGCCTACTTCGGCCCCGAGGCGCTGAAGACCTTCCGCGCCGCCGAGGCCGCCTGACGCCTGTTCACCGCCCGGGCCGAGCCTGCCTGACCCCTGTTCACCGCGGGCCGAGGCCGCTTGGCCCGCGCTCATCGCGCCGCCCCGCCGAGCCGCAGCATCACCTTGCCGCTGCCGCTCGCGGGGTCGGCGGCGATGGCGAGCGCCTCGGCCGCCCGGTCGAGGTCGAAGCGATGGCTGATGATCGGGGAGACGTCGAGGCCGTCCCGCATGGCGCTCAGGGCCTCGTCGATCTCCTCGGCGAAGCGGTAGGAGCCGATCCAGGTGATCTCCCTGGTCACCAGGTCGCCGAGGGCCGCGGAGACGGCCGTGCCGGGCAGGCTGCCGACCTGGACGAGGGTGCCGCCACGGGCGGTCGCCCGCAGGACGGAGCCGAGCGCGGCCGGGCTGCCCGATGCCTCGAAGACCAGCTCGACGTCCTGGGGGAGCGTGGCGTCCCCGCCGACCTGGACGGTCTCGTCCGCGCCCATCGCGCGGGCGACGGCGAGCGAGGTCGCGGCGATGTCCGAGGCGATGACCATGCCCGCCCCGCGGTGTTTCGCGGCGGCCACGACCAGTGAGCCGATCGAGCCGGAGCCGTTGACCAGCACGGTCTTCCCGCGCAGGTCCCCGGCGCGGTGCACGGCGTGCATCGCCACGGCGAGGGGCTCGGCGAGGGCGCCGCGCTCGGTGTCCACGCCCTCGGGCAGCGGCCGGATCTGATCCGCGCGGACCACCCTGTACTCGCTGAACCCGCCGTCGGTGTGCGGGTCGAAGGCGGCCGACCCGAAGTAGCGGACCCGGGGGTAGAGGTTCGTGCGGCCGGCGAGCCGTTCGGGCAGGCGGCCGTCGCCGACCAGCTCGGCCGGGTGCACGGTGACCGGCTGCCCGACCGTCAGTCCGCTGACGCCCGCGCCGATCCCGGCGATCCGGCCGGCGACCTCGTGCCCGAGCACCAGAGGGTGCTTGAGCACGGCGGTCCCGGACGCCCCGTTCTTCCAGTACGAGATGTCGGAGCCGCAGATCCCGCCCCACTCCATGGCGAGCAGGACCTGCCCTTTGCCCGGCTCCGGATCGGGGCGCTCGTCGATCCGGAGGTCACCGGGACCGTGTACGACGGCCGACTTCATACCGCGTCCTCCAACCGGACCAGGTCGCGCCCGCGGGTCTCAGGGGAGAGGACGGCGGACAGCAGGGTGATGAGCGAGTAGACGACGAGCATCGCCGCGATGGGCCACCAGCTGCCGGTGACGGCGGTGAGGGTGGCGGCCACGACCGGGCCGATGGCGGTGGCCAGGATGCCGCCGATCTCCTTGGCCAGGGCGAGCTGGGTGAAGCGGGTCCGGGAGCCGAACAGCTCGGCCATCGTGACGCTCTCCAGCGAGAACAGGCTCAGAACGCCGACGTTCAGCCCGAGGATCATGCCCAGCATCAGGGCCGCCGTGCTGCCGGAGATGATCATCAGCATCATCGGGAACGCGAAGGCGATGGTCAGCAGCGTGACCGCGATGTACATCGGCCGGCGGCCGAAGCGGTCGCCGAGCAGGCCGACCACCGGCACGGTGACGAAGCCCACCAGCGAGCCGTAGACGATGGCGCTGGTCGGGATCGACCGGTCGACGAGCAGTGTGGCGGCGATGTAGCCGACGAGGAAGGTCTGGACCAGGCCCGAGTTGCCGGCCTGGCCGAACCGCAGGCCGAGGGCCAGGAAGAACGCCTTGCCCTTGCGCTGGCGGAGCCCGGCCTCGAGCACGCCCTCATCCTTCTTCTGGAAGACGGCCTCGGCCTGCGTACGGGACATCGCGACGCCGTCCACGACGTCGGGGCGTTCCTCGAAGACCGGGCTCTCCTTGAGATTGCGGCGTACCCAGACTGCGAAGACCATGACCACGAAGCTCAGCAGGAACGGCACCCGCCAGCCCCATGTGAGCAGCTGATCCTCACTGAGGACGGCGAGCAGGATCGCCCACAGGCCCGACGCCGCCAGCGTGCCGGTGTTGGTGCCGAGAGACACCAGCGAGGAGATCAGGCCGCGACGCTTTACAGGGGCGTACTCCGCGAGCATGACGGTCGCCCCGGCGATCTCGGCGCCGGCCCCGAAACCCTGGATGAGCCGCAGGGCGACCAGCAGGATCGGGGCGAGGATGCCGATCACCGCGTAGGTCGGCAGGACGCCGATCAGTGTGGTCGAGGCGCCCATGAGCAGGATGGTGATGATCAGGACCTTCTTGCGGCCGATCCGGTCGCCCATCCGGCCGAAGTAGATGGCGCCGGCCAGCCGGGCGACGTAGCCGACGCCGTAGGTGGCCATGGCGGCGATCAGGCCGATGGCCGGGCTGACGTCCGGGAAGAAGATCTTGTTGAAGACGATGGCGGCCGCCAGCGAGTACAGCTGGAAGTCCATGAACTCCATCGCCGTGCCGAGCCAGCCGGACATGGCCGCCCTGACGAGGTCGCGGGTCGTTCTGGTCACGGCGCCCGCGGGCTCCATGTGGGTGCTGTCTGTCATCGTGAACCTGTCATCGTGTACTCCGGATCAGATTTCGACGTGGCCGGCCCGCAGAGCGGGCAGCCGGTCGGCGATGCCGGCGACGAGCGCGCCGTCACCGGCCAGGTCCGCCGCGCCGAGCACGTGAAGCAGGCGGCGGATGGTGTCTTCGTGGTCGGCCGCCTCATGCCAGCAGGCCGCCAGCTGCGCGGCGGCCGGATCGGTCGTGCCGAACAGCTGGCCGTCGTCGGCGGGGCGGGTGGCGTTCGCCCAGGCGGCGAGCGCTAGTTCGAGCGCCGGGGTGGCGGCGCGGGCGGCGCGCAGCGAGCGCAGGGCGCCGAACCAGCGTTCCGGGATCTTCCGGGAGCCGTCGGAGCCGATCTGCCGGAGCAGGTGCCGGATTTTGCGGTTACGGAACCGTTTGACCAGGTCATCAGCGTAGGCGACCGGATCGGGGCCGCCCTCGGGCAGCGTCGGCGCGACCTCCGCGCTCAGCGCCCGGACCAGCCGTTCACCCCAGCCGGTCTCCAGGACGTCGGCAATCGTCGCGCAGCCGGCCGCCGCGCCCAGATAGGCCAGGGCCGAGTGGGACCCGTTGAGCAACCGCAGCTTGGTGAGCTGGTACGGCACGACGTCGGGGACGAACAGGGCGCCGTCGAGTTCCCATGACGGCCGGGGCCCGGCGAAGGAGTCCTCCAGGACCCACTGCCGGTACGGCTCGCCGACCACCGGCACCTCGTCCCACACGCCGAGCGCGGCGCGGGCCGCCTCCCGGTCCGCGTCGGTCGTCGCCGGCACGATGCGGTCGACGATCGTCGAAGGGAAGGCCACCGACGTCGCCATCCAGTCGAGGACGGCTCGCCGGTCGGGCCACGAGGAGGCTTCGACGAAGCCGCGTACCACCGTGCCGAGCGCGGCGCCGTTGGCGGCCATGTTGTCGCAGGACACGACGCTGATCGGGGCACCACCGGCGCGCATCCGCGCGGCGAGCCCCACGGCGAGCCGGCCGACGACCGTGGTGATGTCCGCGGTCCGCGCCGCCGCGAGGTCCGCCGCGATCTCCGGGGCGCCGGTGTCGAGCCCGTCGGCCCCGGGGCGGCGGTAGTGGCCCGCCTCGGTGATTGTCAGGGTCACCACCGTGACGCCGGGATCGGCGAGCAGCTCGTCGACCCGCTCGGCGTCCTGGCGCATCCCCAGGGCGCCGACGATGGACCCGATCGCGCGGGTGGTGGTAGCCGTGGGGCGGCGCTCGGCCACCGAGTACAGGCAGTCCTGGACGCGCATCGCCTTCACCACCCGCGTCGAGCGTGGGGCCACGGCGACGATCCCCCACGGCTCGCCGCTCCGGGCCGCCGCGCTCTCGGTGTAGACCGCCTGGTGGGCCCGGTGGAACGCGCCGAGGCCGAAGTGGACGACCTTCGGGCGCAGTTCCCGGGGATCGACGGCCGGGCGCAGGTCAGGAGCGATCCGGTCGAGCGTGGCGAGGCTCAGCGAGGGCAGGATCGAGGTCTTCACCAGTCATGCACCGAGCCGTCGAGGCGCCGCGCGACGGGCAGGTAGCGAGCCTCATAGGGGAAGCGCGCGGCCTCCTTCTCGTCGTACTCGACACCGAGACCGGGCTCCTCCGACGGGTTGAGCATGCCGTCGGCCAGCGTCACCCCGCTGCGGAAGACCTCCGCGGCCTCGTCGGGGTGGCCCATGTACTCCTGGATGCCGAAGTTGGGCACCGAGAGGTCGACGTGCACCGCGGCGGCCAGGGTGATCGGTGAGAGGTCCGTCGCCCCGTGGGAACCGGTTCTGACCTGGTAGAGCGCGGCCAGGTCGAAGATCCGGCGCAGGTGCGTGATCCCGCCGGCGTGGACGACGGTGGTGCGCACGTAGTCGATGAGCTGCTCGGTGATCAGGTGCTGGACGTCCCAGATCGAGGTCAGCGTCTCTCCGACCGCGATCGGCGTCGTCGTGTGCTGACGGATGAGCCGGAACGACTCCTGGTTCTCGGCCGGCGTCGGGTCCTCCATCCAGAACAGCCGGCAGTCCTCCACCCGCTTGCCGAAGCGGGCCGCCTCGATCGGCGTGAGCCGGTGGTGGATGTCGTGCAGGAGGTGGAAGCCGAAGCCGAAGCGCTCACGTACGGCTTCGAGGTAGGTCGGCGCGAACCCGAGATAAGCCTCGGTGTCCCACGGCTGCTCGTCGGGCAGCGAGGACGCGGCCGGTTCGTACACCTTGCCCTTGCGGATCCCGTAGGTGCCGCCGACGTCCGGGACGGCGGCCTGGGCGCGGACCGCCTTGTAGCCGAGATCGAGGAACCGCTCGACGTCGTCGAGCAGGGAGGGGACGTCCATGCCGCTGGCGTGTGAGTAGACCATGACGCCGTCACGGGAGCGTCCGCCGAGCAGCTGGTAGACCGGCAGACCGGCGACCTTGCCCTTGATGTCCCACAGGGCTGTGTCCACGGCGGAGATGGCCGTCATCGTGACGGGGCCGCGGCGCCAGTACGCGCCACGGTAGAGGTACTGCCACATGTCCTCGATCCGCGCCGGATCCTTGCCGATCAGCAGCGGTACGAGGTGCTCCTGCAGGTAGCTCGCCACGGCCAGCTCGCGGCCGTTCAGCGTGGCGTCGCCGAGGCCGGTCACACCGTCCGAGGTCGTGATGCGCAAGGTGACGAAGGTCCGCCCCGGGGAGGCCACGAACACCTCGGCACGCTCGATCTTGCTCACAGGTCCACTCCTTCGGACGATCTCCGACACTCTGTAGTCGAGCAGTACTGATATACAAGCATCTGTCGCACAGATGCGCAATACTAGTTGTGCGATGACCGGGTAGGGTGAGCGTGTGGCCGGATCGAACCAGCGGCGGACCAGTCGTCGCACTGTTTACGAGGCCCTGCGCCGTAAGGTCCTGACCCTTGAGCTCCCGCCGGGGACGGCCCTGTCCGAGAACGAGCTCGCGGCCGCGCTCAAGGTGAGCCGCACGCCGGTCCGCGAGAGCCTGATCCTGCTGTCCGAAGAGGGCCTGGTCCAGATCTTCCCCCAGGTCGGCTCGTTCGTCTCCCGCGTCGACCCGGCCAGAGTGGCCGACGCGCAGTTCCTGCGTGAGGCCGTGGAGCTGGCCTCACTCGACGACCTGCCCGCCGAGCTCGACACCGACCTGGTCGAGGAGCTGCGGCAGAACCTCAGGGACCAGCAGCGGCCCGACCTCGACATCGAGGGGTTCTTCGCCCTCGACGAGGCCTTCCACCAGGGCCTGCTGCGGCTGAGCGGGCACGGCAGCGCCTGGACGACCGTGGCCTCGGCCAAGGGGCATCTGGACCGCGCGCGCCGGCTCGGCCTCCATGTGACCTCCCCGACGAGCTTCGCCGCCCAGCACGTCGAGATCCTCGACGCGGTGGTCCGCGGCGACGTGGTGCTGGCCCGCACGGCCATGCGCACCCACCTGAGGGCGGTCTTCAACGACGTCGAACGCATCCGGGAGCACTCCCCGGAGCTGTTCGCCACGGACTCCGGCTCGGCTCCGGTCCGCCGCAACGTCGTCGTCTGGGAGTAAGGGCGGGCTTGAGTCTCCACTTAGGGGAGGCGCAAGGGTGGAAGGCATGGACGGCGACACGCTCTACTCGATCGGCGAACTGGCGCGGCGGACCGGCCTGACGGTCAAGGCCATCCGGTTCTACTCCGACCGCGGGATCGTGCCGCCGACCGGCCGAAGCCCGGCCGGCTACCGCCGCTACGACGTCGACGCCCTCGCCCGCCTCGAACTGGTGCGGACGCTGCGCGACCTGGGGCTGGACCTGCCCACGATCCGGAAGGTCGTGGACCGGGAGGTCTCGCTCGCCGAGGTCGCCGCGGCGCACGCCGACGCGCTGGCGGTGCAGATCCGCACGCTGCGGCTGCGGCGCGCGGTGCTGACGGCGGTGGCCAGGCGCGGGTCCACCCCTGAGGAGACGGATCTCATGCACAAGCTGGCCAAGCTCTCCGAGGACGAACGCCGCCGGTTGATCGGCGACTTCCTCGACACCGCCTTCGGCGGCCTGGACGCCCACCCCGGGTTCGCGGGAGTCATGCGCTCGATGACCCCCGAACTGCCCGACAATCCCGAACCCGAGCAGGTCGAGGCGTGGGTGGAGCTCGCCGAGCTGTCCCAGGACCCGGACTTCCGGGCCGGCGTGCGGCACCTGGCCGAGCAGTACGCGGCCGAGCGGGCCCAGAGCGACACCACGCTCCCGCGCCGCGACTCCGCCGCGATGGTCCGCGACGAGGCGGGTCCGGCCCTGGCGGCCGGCATCGACCCCGCCTCGCCCCGGGCCGAGGCGGTCGTGGCGGCGGTCACGGCCCGATACGCGCACGTCTACGACTGCCCCGACGACGCCGATCTCCGGCGCCGCCTGCTGGTACGGCTGGAGAGCGCGAACAACCCGAGCTGGGAGCGCTACCTGCGGCTGCTCGCGGTGATCAACGGCTGGCCCGCCCCGGAGAGCCTGGCGCCGGCGCTCGACTGGTTCATCCGCGCCCTGCGGGCCAGCGGCACGCATAGTGCCAGTTCAGAGGGGAAAGAGGGACGCATGTAGCCATTGATGGGGGCGTCATGGTCTCTTCGCAAGGTGTCTTCAGGCGCAAACCGGTGGAGCAGATCGCCACCGAGCACGAGGGGGAGCTGTCCAGGTCACTCGGTCTGTGGCAGCTCACCGCCATCGGGGTGGGCGGCATCATCGGCGCGGGGATCTTCGCCCTGGCCGGCGCGGTCGCCAACCAGACGGCGGGGCCGGCGGTGCTGGTGTCCTTCCTCATCGCGGGGGTGGCCAGCGCCGCCGCCGCGTTCTCCTACGCCGAGTTCGCGGGCATGATCCCGAAGTCGGGCTCCGCCTACACCTACGGGTACGCGGTCCTGGGAGAGATCGTCGGCTGGTTCATCGGCTGGGACCTGCTGCTGGAGTACACCGCCATCGTCGCGGTCGTGGCCATCGGCATCTCGGGCTACTTCGGCTTCCTCGTCCAGCAACTCGGCTTCACGCTGCCCGCCTGGATGCTCGGCGCGCCCGGCACCGGCACCGGGCACGTGGTGGACCTGTTCGCGGTCCTGTTGTGCCTGCTCATCGCGTACCTGCTGAACCTCGGCATCCGCGCCGCCGCCAGGTTCGAGACGTGGGTGGTGGCCATCAAGATCGCCGTCGTGGTGCTGGTGATCGTGGTCGGGTTCTTCTACATCAAGCCCGCCAACTACACGCCGTTCTTCCCGTTCGGGATCGGCGGCGCGATCACCGGGGCCGCGACCGTGTTCTTCGCGGTGTTCGGCTACGACGCGATGAGCACCGCGGCCGAGGAGTCGCGGGACGCCCGGCGGCACATGCCGAGAGCGATCATCTACTCGCTGACCATCTCGATGATCCTGTACGTGCTGGCCACGCTCGTGCTCACCGGCATGCAGAACTACCGCGACATCGACCCGGAGAGCGGCTTCGCCACGGCGTTCGCCTCCGTGGGGCTGTCCGGGCTGGCCTCGCTGATCGCGGCCGGCGCCGTGGTGGGCATCCTCACGGTCATGTTCACATTCATGCTCGGCGTCACCCGGGTCTGGTTCTCGATGAGCCGCGACGGGCTGCTGCCGCAGTGGTTCGCCAAGCTGCACCCGGTACGCCGCGTGCCCACGAGGGTCACGTGGATCGTGGGGGTCGCGTCGGGGGTGATCGCCGGGTTCCTGCCCATCCGGGAGGCCGCCGAGCTGACGAACATCGGGATCCTGCTGGCGTTCGTGGTCGTGTGCGTGGCGGTGATCGTGCTCCGCTATCGGCAGCCCGAGCTGCCGCGTACGTTCCGCACACCAGGCATGCCGGTGGTGCCGGCCCTCGGGGCGCTCTTCTCGATCTGGCTGATCACGTTCCTGGACCCGCTGACGTGGCTGCGGTTCGCCGTCTGGTTCGTGCTGGGGCTGATCATCTACTTCACCTACAGCCGCCGGCACTCTCAGCTGGCCTGACGCTCCCTGGACCAGATGCCCGAGGGGGCCGCGCGGGTGGGGTGTGGATAACCGCTCGATCGCTAACTATGTGCATTAACCTAACCACCGTGAGTAACAGAGCCGCTGCCGGCGCCCCCCTCCTTCGCCGTACGATCGCTCGCGTTCTGCACCGCATCGGGCGGCGCGGCGCCTCCCTGGCGTTCGTCGGTCTGCTAAGCATGGCCATCGCCGCGTCCCTCGCGTTCGTGCCGGCCGATCAGCGGGTCGCCCCCGGATACGCCATGCTGGCCTCCATCGCCCCCTTGACCGTCTGGGCGCTGGTCTGGTGCGCCACCGGCGCTCTGTGCCTGGTGCAGATGTTCATGCGCTCGGACCGGGTGGCCTTCGCCGCCGCCACCGCGCTGCTCATGATGTACGGCCTGGTCTACCTGCTCTCGACGTTCACCGGCGTCAACCCACGCGGGTGGGTAGGCGGCGCGGTCTGGCTGGCCTTCGGCGGCTGGATCGCGCTGATCGCCACCTGGCCCGAGGCCGTCGTGGTGAGCCGCTTCCCGGGTGGCCGGGCCGACGCGGCGGCCGTCATCGTCGCCGACGGCGCCGGAGTCATCCAGTCGTGGAACCCCCAGGCCGCGACCCTGTTCGGCTGGACCATCGACGAGGCGGTCGGACGGTCGCTGACCATCCTGATGCCGCCCCGCTTCCGCGGCCAGCACGCCGCCGGCCTGGCCCGGGTCGGCTCCACCGGCCGCTCCGACCTGGCCGGGCGGGACATCCCGCTGGTCGGCCTGCACCGCGACGGCAGCGAATTCGCCATCGCCCTGACCGTCAACGCCTGGCACAGCGATGACGGCGTCACCTATACCGGCGTGGTGCGGCCAGTCGGAGGCGGCAGTGTCCAACCTGAGTAACATCCTCATCCAGCTCTCCGTCGGCATCGTCCCGCTCGGCGTGGCCTACCTCGCCTTCCGCTCGGCCACCGACGCCAACAAGAAGACGCAGCAGACGGCGCTGATGCAGGCCGAACGCCACGCCGAGCTCGAACGCTCCAAGGTGGACGCCGACGCCTTCGTCCGCGCCAAAACGATCTACGAAGACGCGTTGACCCAGATGGAGAAGCAGGTGGCCCGCTTGCAGGGCCAGGCCGCCCAGGTCAGCGCCGACCTGGCCAGCGAGCAGACCGGCGCGGCCGCGATGCGCGAGCAGATCCGCCAGTTCCAGGCCCAGATCCGCGCCCTCGAGCGTACCGTGATCGCGCTGCGCGCCCAGCTCATCGCGGCCGGGCTCTCTCCCGTGGCGGTCTCCGAGACCACCGGGCCGTTCATGATCGGACATCCGCCGCGCCCCCGAACGGCGGAATGAGGCGGTCTGTCATCACTTCGCGGGCGGTCGCTAAGATCGGCGCCACCTCGAACGGTGGAGGAACCGATCATGACCAAGGAGACGGAGACGCTCCTCGCGTCCCTGAACAGCCAGCGTGAGCATGTGCTCGGGATCCTGGACGGCCTTCCGGCGGAGGCGCTGCGGCGGCCGGTGCTGCCGTCGGGGTGGACGTGCCTGGGACTCGTCCGCCACCTCGCCCTCGACGTCGAGCGGTTCTGGTTCCGCGCCGTCGTGGCGGGCGAATCGGTCGAGCTCGAAAGCGGGGACGCCGCCTGGCAGGTCGCCCCCGACGAGCCGGTCGAGACCGTGCTGGGCTTGTACCGGCGGGAGATCGAGCTGGCGAACGCCATCATCGCCGCCACCCCGCTCGACGCCGGACCGGCCTGGTGGCCCGACGAGCTCTTCGGTGACCAGCCGCCCCGGGACCTGCTCACGGTCATCCTGCATGTGATCACCGAGACGGCGTGTCATGCCGGGCACCTCGACGCGGTCCGTGAGCTGACCGATGGCCGAACCTGGCTCGTCCTGACGTAGCCCTCTGCCCGTCACTCGGTGCGGAGTTCGTCCGGGTGCAGGGTGCGGCGGAGGAGGGGACGGGCGGCTCTGGCCACCAGGAGAGCCGTCAATACGCCGATCAGCACCGTGAGGATCGCGCGGGTCGTTCCCCAGAGGATCGCTTTCGGTAGTTCCTGGAGGACGGACGCGTCGGGGACGAGGAAGACGGGGATGAGGACGACGCCCATCCCGGTGAGGGCGGCGATCAGGCACACCGGGATCGACGTGGTGAGCGCCTGGCGGATGAGAACCCGGCCCAAGGCGGGCACGGGCACGCCGGCGCCGGCCAGGGCCGCGAACGAGCGTCGATGATCCAGCAACGCCTCCGCCTGATGCACGATGAGGGCGGCGGCCGAGGTGGCCAGCGCGATCAGCAGGGCGATGTCTATCAGCAGGTAGGCCGTCATGAAGTAAGAAGGGACGACGTCGGCGCCATGCGAGAAGATGATCCCCTGGTTGGCGCCCTCGGCGGCGCCGAAGAACACGGTCAGCCCCACCACTGACAGTGCGCGGGCCCAGCCCCGTGGGTCGGCTTCCACGAGCCGGGCCGCGAGCAGGGTCTCGGCCGTCCGTGCGCGCCGCCCTATCCACCGTGCGGCCGCCCTGATCAGCCAGGCGGTGGCGAGGACCAGGCCGAACAGCAGGAGCACCATGCCGATGGCGATGATCAGCGGCGCGCCGTACGGCACGATCAGTTCGACGTACTCGCCGAGGAAGTCTCGGCCCTCGTTCGTCCCTACGGTGGCGAACGCCCCTAGTCCCGCCGCGACGAGCACCAGGTCGAGCACCCTCGGGCCGGTCGGCTGCGCCCGCCGGACCACGCCCAGCGGAGAGGACACCACGTGCCGTCCCGCCTTCAGTCCTGAGTACGTGCCGCTGAAGGTCACTACGGCGAGGATCGCCGGCATCAGGAGGGGGCGGTTCAGCGGCAGCGGCCATGACAGTGCCAGGTCGATCACCAGGTACACCGCGATGCCGATCAGCCCGCCCAGTGCCGCCCGCCACCCGCTCTCGTACGCCCCGAGCAGGCGCACGTGGCGCGGCGTGGCCCCGGCCAGCCGGAGGGCGGCCAGCCGCCGCTCCCTGGTGGCGCCGGCCAACCGGCTCACCTGGTAGAGGAAGGCCATCGCCGGGAGGATCAGCAGGGCGAGCCCCAGCGAGGTGAGGGCGCGCCCCTCGTCGCTGAAGACGGCGTCGACGCGGGCGTCCCACGCCTGGAGCAGGCTCACCGCCACGCAGAACAGGAAGGTCGCGAGCGCCGCCCCCGTGGTCATGAGGCGCCCCCGAATCCGTTCGCGTCGCGACCCGCCCTTGGCGAGCATGCGCATCACGGCGATCATGCGGCCACCTCCGCCGCGAGTTCGCCGTCGCGCAGCACGAGCTCCCGGTCGGCGTAGGCGGCTACCCGGTTGTCGTGCGTGACGATCACCAGGGTGATGCCGTCGGCGCGGGCCGTACGGGTGAGCTCGTCCATCAGCTGTTCGCCGGCCAGCGAGTCGAGCGCGCCGGTCGGCTCGTCGGCGAAGACCACGCGCGGGCCGGTGACCAGCGCGCGGGCCATGGCGACGCGCTGGATCTGGCCGCCGGACAGGGTGCCGGGCCGCTGGTCGCCGCAGTCGGCCGCGTTCAGGCGTTCCAGCCAGGAGCGGGCGGTGTTCAGCGACTCCTGGCGGCCGTGCCGGTCGAACAGCAGCGGCAGCGCCACGTTCTCCGTCGCGGTCAGCTCGGGCACCAACTGGCCGAACTGGAAGACGACGCCGAAGTTCTGCCTGCGCAGGTTCGTACGGTCGTTCTCGCCGAGCGTGTCGATGCGCTTGCCGTCGAACAGGACCTCGCCCGACTCCGGACGGATGATCCCGGCCAGGCAGTGCAGCAGCGTGGACTTGCCGGAGCCGCTCGGCCCGGTGATCGCCACGATCTCGCCCGCGCCGATCTCCAGGGAGACCCCGTCTAAAGCGACGGTCGAGGCGAACGTCTTGCGCAACGCGCGCGCTTCAAGCATGAGAGTCCTCCTTCAGATCGGCCAGCCGTAGCATGGCCGTCTCGATCCAGCGCAGGTCGGCGTCGAGGTGCTGGAGCGCGTAGTCGGCGGCCAGCGCCTGGGCGGGAGAGCCCGCCGAGCGCTCCGCGGTGAGCTCGCGCATCCGCGCCAGGTGCGCGGCCCGCTGCCGGGACAGGTAGCCGTCGGCGGCGCCGTTGGCCACCGACGCCACCACCACGCGCGACAGCAGCGCGCTGGACAGGTGCGGCGCGGGCGCCTCCACCCCGTCCAGCCACCGGGTCAGCTCGGAGACCCCCTCCTCGGTGATGGCGTACACCGTGCGTTCCGGGCCGCCGTCCTGCACCGTCTCCGCGACCTCGGCGAACCCGTCGCGCTGCAGGCGCTGCAGCGTCGCGTACACCTGGCCGTAGGCGAGCGGTTTGGCGCCGGGCAGGCGCCGGTCGTGCTCGCGTTTGAGTTCGTATCCATGCTTCGGGCGCTCCACGAGCAGCCCGAGCATCACATGTCCGGTCGACATGGCGAGCACTATACATTGAATGAATAGTGAAGCGCGATCATGGTCGATAACCTGGCGGGCATGAAGGACCGGCCGACGGGAGTTGACGAGCGGGCGTTGCGGGATGCCCTGGAGAAGTGGGGGATCGGGGCCGTCTCGCTGGAGTACGCGCCGGTCGGGTTCGGGGACTACCACTGGATCGCGGCTGACGCGGATGGGCCGCGGTGGTTCGTCACGGTCGCGGACCTGACGCAGAAAGGCCAGGCCGGGGACGGGGAGAGCGCGCTACGCCGGGCCATGGACACCGCCGTCGCCCTGCGTGCGCAGGGCCTCGACTTCGTCGTCGCGCCTTTGGCGGCCGCTGGGGGTGAGACGCTTCAGCTGCTCGGGCCCAGGCATGCGGTGAGTGTCTTTCCGCTGGTGAACGGGCGTCCCGGGGAGTTCGGCGACCGCCTGACGGCCGGCGAGCGCCGGAAGACCGTGGAGATGCTCGCCGAGTTGCACCGTACGTCGCCGCCGCCGTCGACTCCCGTCCGGCCGTTGCGCGTTCCGATGCGGGGCCGGCTGGAGGAGGCCATCGAGGCGTCGGGCGGGGTCTGGCGGGGTGGGCCGTACGCGGAGCCCGCCCGCGCTCTGGTGGCCGACTCCGCCGGGCGGTTGCGGGAGCGGCTGGCGGAGTTCGATCGGCGGGTCGATGAGGCGGGCGGCGCGGACCTCGTGGTGACCCATGGGGAGCCGCATCCCGGCAACGTGGTGATGGTCGAAGGCGGCCCGGTGCTGGTGGATTGGGACACGGTGGGGCTGGCGCCGCCGGAGCGGGATCTGTGGCTGGTCGCCGACGGGCCGGATGACCTGGCGCGTTACGCGGAGCTCACGGGGCGGCGGCCCGACCCGGAGGTCATGGAGCTCTTCCGCCTGCGCTGGGCCATCGAGGACCTGGCCATCTATGTCGAGGATCTGCGTTCGCCCCATGAGCTGAGCGCCGACACTCGGGAGGCGTGGGAGGCCCTCACCGAGACCGTGCGCGAGCTGACAGCTCCGGCGTCAAAGAGCTGACATTTCCTGCAAGATACGGAAAATCTCGGCATAGTAGGAGAGATCTTGGTGTGCCGGAGAAAGAAGAGGATCCCGAGGGCTGAGTTCCATGTGGCTTGACGGGATGGAGATCCCCGGGTGGCTGCGGCCGTGGGTCGGCTGGGTGGTGGGCTCGGATTGGCCGCAGGCCGACGAGCGGGCGCTGTTCCGGATGGCCGACGCGTTGGTGCGGGCCGCGCGGCGGATCGTGGCCACGGCCGACGGGTCGGGACAGTGGCTGACCGGCGGGGTGCGGGGGGAGTGGGACGGCGGCGCGCTCAAGGCGTTCGTGAAACGGGTGGGAGAGGTCGTCGGGGGGCGGCAGGCCGATCTCGTGGAACAGCTGGTCACCATGGCCATCGGGCTGAACGACCTGGGTGTGCAGGTGCAGTACACCAAGCGGATGATCAAGCTGACCGTGCTGCTGTTCGTGGTGCAGATGTTGTGGCTGACATGGGCGCTGCTGCATCCCGC
Source organism: Nonomuraea sp. NPDC049129 (assembly GCF_040648495.1). Lineage (NCBI taxonomy): Bacteria > Bacillati > Actinomycetota > Actinomycetes > Streptosporangiales > Streptosporangiaceae > Nonomuraea > Nonomuraea sp. NPDC049129. The sequence continues at coordinate 703,972 of NZ_JBEZDU010000002.1, forward strand.
CGGCCGGCTGACGGTACGGGGGCTGTTCAAGGCACGGGCGCAGGTGGCGCGGTGGACGGTCCGGCAGTTCGGGCAGCGCCTGGCGGTCAACGTGGCCTGCTTCGGGCTCCTGATGGGCACTATGGACCTGTACGTGCAGGGGACCCAGTCGCGGCGCGACGCCATCGACTGGAAGCAGGTCGGCACGTCGGCGGGGATGGGAGCGCTGAACGGCGGGTTGCTCACGGGGCTGGCGTGGGCGCTCCCCACGCGGTCGTTGTGGATGTTGATGGGGCACACGGGGGTGGCGTCCGCGGGTGCGACGGTGGCGGGTGCGTTGCTGAGCGGTCAGCCGGTCAGCTTGAAGGTGGTGGCCGAGGCGTTCACCTCGGGTGTGGTCAGTGTCGCGGACGGCCATCTGGCGAGCTGGAGTCCGCACGGCCCCCGCGCCGACGGTGGCGGGGCGGCCCGGCCCGATGCCGAACGGCCGGCCCGCATCGGGGACGATGATCCCCGGCCGCAGGAGCCGGCGCCCGCACCTGAGGGGCCCGGACCGCACGTGGCGCGGGGTGCGGACGCGCCCCACACCGACCTCGCCCAGGTACGCGAGGGCACCGACGGCCGCCGCATCGACCAGCTGATCAACCGGGGCGGAGATGCGCACGTGCTTCGAGCGTCCCAGGAGACGGCTCGGCCGCACCCGGAAGCCGCGCACGCCCCCGGCTCTCGGCCGGTCGCCGACGCGCTGGTGCACCACTTCGGCCGGAACGGTGGCGAACCGAACGGTCAGAACCACGTCGGACGGGACACCGAGGTGGCGGGCACCGTCTACCGGAGGGTCGACTTCCCGGTCAGGGACATGCGGCCGGGCGCCGAGTTCACGCTGCCCGACACGGTGCTCAACACGCGGTCGTACTCCGCGGATCACCTCGCCCCCACGGAGATCGTCACCTTCTCCAGAACGGGCACGGACCTCGGCGGCGGTCAGGTGGCCCAGGCGCCGGGCACCAAGATGCGGGTCCTCGGCGCGCACGAGGGCGCCTACATCGCGCCGGACGGCCAGGCCGGGACCAGGGTCTACCTGGTCGAGATCGGGCAAGACCCGTTACCCGTACACCCGGCGCCGCACCTCGAACCGCGGCACGCGGAGATGATCGGCCGTTTCAGGGAGGAGGTCGCGGCGGGCGTGTGGTACCGCGACCCGGGGTCCATGTCGATGCCCACCGCCGACCCGCGGCTGCTGTCGCCCACCTCCGGCATCATCGACGTCGGCGTCGCCGCGGACGGCACCCACTTCCTCATCGGCGAGCACCGGCTGACCGCCGGCGATCTCGGCACCATGCTCGTGCACGACCCCCGGCTGATCGCCGCGCCCGACGCGGCCCTGCGGGTGCTCGGCTGCGAGACCGCCGCCAACCACGGCCTGCTGCAGGAGCTGGCCAACACCACCGGCCGCGAGGTGATCGCGGGCGACAGGTACGTCTACATCGGCGCGGACCGGCAGGCGCACACCGCGAACATCCAGGGCTACACGGCCGACGGCCGCCCGATGCTCCCCCACCGGGGTGACGGCGCCTGGCACATCGCCGTGCCGGAGGCCCGGGTCGAACGGCCGGCGGTGGCCGCCGAGGTGAAGCCTCCGAGGGCGGGCGTACCGGCGGCTCCCGAGTCACTGCGCGCGGCGGTCGACGCGGAGGAGGCGACCCACGTCCCCATCCGAGGGGGATCCGATGGGAAAGTCGACATCATCACGCTGGACGACGTGCCGCAGGCCATCAGGAAGGAGATGCACGGCAGGGTGGAGCGCCCGGCGCGCATCGAGGTGGTGGTCTCCCAGGTGGGGCAGGCGATCGGGGCCAACGTGGCCCGCGCCATGCTGGATCCCTATGCCAAGGGCGCCGTGCTCGCCGATTTCATCGACGCCTCGGGCGCCCACGAGGTGGCCCACGTTCTGTCCGGCTTCAAGGGCAGGCGGGACGCGATCCTCATCGGCCTGCTCGACGTGCTGACGGCGAACTCCGACCGGGCCGCCCGCAACCTGATGCTGACCGACGACGGCCGGTTCTTCGCCATCGACCACGCGCGCTCGTTCGACGGCGACCGGATCACCATGCACCGGGACCAGCCGTTCGCCTCGAACTTCATCCGGCGGCGGCCCGACGGCCTGTTCGGCTGGGTCGACAACCCGCTCACCAGGCAGGACGTCGACCTCATCACCGAACGCCTGCAGGCGCTGCGGCCCGAGTTCGAACGGCACGGCCTGCACGCCGAGTACGAGGTCATGATGGACCGCCTCTACCAGGTGGCCGACCACGCGACAGGGCGCACCCCGCTCATCGCCGTCGACGCCGGCCCGGGCGTCCGGCTGGAGCACCACTTCGGCTGGGACTTCGACGCCTTCCAGAGGGCCTACGATGAGGCCGTCCACCGCCTCGAACAGGGCGAGGACCCCGGCATGATCGTGCCGTACATGACCGCCGACGCGATCGGTGTGCCGCGCGCGTTCGGGGTGGAGCTGGAGTTCGCCCTGCCGGGCAGGCCACCGGAAACCTGGCGCGCCGTGGTGGACGAGATCGCCCGTGAGCTGCACGAGAAGGGGCTGGCCGAGGACTCGACGGTGTACGGCCACCACGGTTCGGACAAGGGCTACGACCAGGGCTGGCGGGTGGAGCTGGAGTTCAGCGACCATCTCGTGGCGGGTGAGGTGATCTCCCCGATCCTGCGCGACAGCCCGGAGACGTGGGCGAACCTGGCGACGGTCGTCGACGTCATCCGGTCCCATGGGGGCGAGATCACCACGTCCACCGGCGGCCACATCCACGTCGGAGTCGACTTCCGCACCTCGGTGGCCAGTCACGTACGCCTGCTGAAGCTCTACCACGCCTTCGAGGACGTCCTCTACCGGCTGGCGCAGGACCCGCGCAACCCGGACGGCCTGCACCGCGCCTACGACGAGTGCCTGCCGAACGCCGACGTCGACCTGTCGCGCGCCGATCTGGAGGAGGTACGTCTGCTGAACCACCGGGCGGCGGCCGTGAACTTCGGCTACGTCCGCGGCGGCAGGAGCGATCACGTCGAGTTCCGGCTGTGGGACGGGCACCTGGATCCCTCGATCATCCAGGCCAGGATCAAGCTCTCGGTGGCCCTGGCGGAGGCCGCCACTCGCGATCCGGGCGGTGTGCCGGCGATGGAGCGGCTCGGCGCCCACTGGGACCTGGGCGAGCGCACGCCGGAACAGGACTCCGCCTCCTTCCGCGACCTGGTCGAGACGCTGTTCCCCCGGGAGATCGACCGGCGGCAGCTCGCCGCGCTGTTCGCGATCACCCGCTGGCAGCCCTCCGACGACGTGATGCGCGCGATGGCGGGACAATTGACGCCGTGAGCCCACGTGTCAGGAACACCTCGGCCGCGCAGGCGCCGCCGCAGCAGCCGCTCAAACAGGACGGCACGCCGTACGCCTACGAGCTGGTGCACGGATGGTGGCGCAGCTACAGCGACGACCCGGCCGAGCTGGTCGCCGACCTCATCCAGGGCTACACGGGCGAGTTGGAGCAGCGGGTGCGTTACGCGACCGAGGCGGAGGTACGCCTGCAGGCGCGGCTGGCCATCGGGGGCGACCTCGACGCGTGCACGCCGGAGGAGCAGGCGGTCATCCTGGCCGACCGGGCCGAACCGCCCGTCCTGGAGCGCTGGACCGCGCCGGTGCCCCTGGTGCTCGTCACCGCCCATTACCAGCCGGCTGGGTCGCGGCCCAGGCCGGAGGGCGAGATCGTCTGGCTCGATCCGGCCGACGACCTCTCCCTGCTGCGCAGCCTGCACCAGGCGGGCGTCGTCCGGGTCAGCCGGAGCACATGACGGGCGTCAGGCCTTCAGCGTGCGCAGGGTCGGGTCGGAGATCACCAGGTCGGCGTGCGGGCGGGTGCCGTTGACCAGGTTCGCGTTGCGCTGGTCGGTGCCCATCACCCAGGCCACGGCCGCGTCGTGCTCCTTGCCGAACCGCTCGTGGCGGGCCACGAGCCGCCGCACGCGCTCGTCCTCGTCGAGATCGCAGTACCAGACCTCGTCGAGCTCGGGCCGGACCCGGGCCCAGTCGCCGTCGTGGAGCAGCAGGTAGTTGCCCTCGGTGACGATGAGCCGGGCGGTGCGCGGGACCGGGATGCTGCCCGCGATCGGCTGTTCCAGGTCGCGTTCGAACGCGGGGGCGTAGATCACGTCGTCCTCGTCCTGGCGCAGGCGGCGCAGCAGCGCGGCGTATCCGGCGGCGTCGAAGGTGTCCGGGGCGCCCTTGCGGTCGCGCCGGCCGAGCCGCTCCAGCTCCACGTCGGCGAGGTGGAAGCCGTCCATCGGCACGTGCGCCACCCAGTCGAGCGCGGGCCGGTCCTGTCGCAGCAGCTGGACCAGGTTCTCGGCGAGCGTGGACTTGCCGGCTCCGGGGCTGCCCGTGATGCCCAGGACCGCGCGGTGGCCGTCGCGTACGAGGGAGCGGGCTCGGGCCGCCAGATCGTGGAGGGTCATCATCGAGCCCGGCTCGCGTGGAGCTGGCCGGTGATGAAGCCGTGGGCGTGACGGGCCAGGTCCTCGCCGTCGGACCACAGGTTGCGCCAGATGGCCAGGTCGTTGGACAGCCCGCGCATCACCACGGCCGAGGAGAAGGACTCGAAGGTGATCGGTCCCTGGTAGCCGATGTCGGCCAGCGCGTGGAAGAACGAGGTGAAGTCCAGGTGGCCGGAGCCGAGGTAGCCCCGGTGGTTCTCGCCGATGTGGACGTAGCCGAGCCGGTCGCCGACGTCGTGCACCGGGCGTACGAGATCGTCCTCTTCGATGTTCATATGGTAAGTGTCGAGGTGAATGAGGACGTTGTCCTCCCCGATGTCGTCGGCGAGCCGCAGCGCGTCGCGCGCGGTGTTGATGACATTGGTCTCGTAGCGGTTGCAGATCTCCAGGCCGAGCGTCATGCCGCGCCCCCGCGCCTCCTGCGCCAGGCCGCGCAGCACCGTCACCACGTTGCGGCGGCCGGCGTCGGTGAGCGGGCGGTCGTACTTGCCCAGGGCGCTGTAGAGGGCGCCGGTGAAGTGCGTGCCGCCGAGCTCGTGGGTGACGATGAGCGAGTCGTGCAGCAGCTTCTCGCCACGCGCGACCACGTCGGCGTCGTCGCTGGAGACGTCGGCGTCGAAGGCGAGGCCGCGCGAGCAGGCCACGCCGAGTCCCGCCGACCGCAGGGCGTCGCGGGCGGCCGCGACGTCGAGGTTGGCGGAGTCGTGCAGGGACAGTTCGAGCAGGTCGAACCCGGCCTCCTTCGTCTTGCGGATCGCGTGCTCCACCGACGCGGGCGTGGTGTCACCGACCCAGACGAGGGCGTGCACGCCGATGGGGTTGGTCGTGGTGGTCATTGTGGTGCCTTCTACTTGGTGGTTGGGTACGGGGTTCACTGGCCGGCGGCGCCGGTGACGAGGGAGACGATCTCCTCGCCGGTGATCTCGGACGTACGGCGGCCGCCGACGCAGCGGCCGGCGCGCATCACCCAGACCTGGTCGCTCAGCCGCATGACCTGCGCGAAGTTGTGGCTGATGAGCAGCACCGTGTGCCCCTCGTCGCGCAGCCGCAGGATGAGCTCCTCGACCCGGGCCGTCTCCTGGACGCCGAGCGCGGCCGTCGGCTCGTCCATGATGACCAGCCGGGAGCTGAAGCCCGCCGCGCGGCAGATGGCGACGGCCTGGCGCTGCCCGCCGGACAGCCGACGGACGCGGGACTTCACCGCGGGGACGTTGACCGCGAGCGTGGAGACCATCTCCCGCGCGCGGGCCTGCATGGCCCGCCGGTCCAGGAACGCGATGGGACCGAACCCGCGGACGAGCTCGCGGTTGAGGAAGAGGTTCTGCCACACGGTGAGGTCCTCGACGAGCGCCAGGTTCTGGTGGACGGTCTCGATGCCCGCCGTACGGGCTTCGTCGGGGGAGTGGAAGTCGGCCTTCTCCCCCTCGAAGAGGATGTGGCCGCTGTCGGGCCGGTGGATCCCGGAGATGCAGCGCACCAGCGTGGACTTGCCCGCGCCGTTGTCGCCGACCAGCGCCGTGATCTCTCCTTGGCGCAGGGAGAGCGAGACGTCGGCGAGGGCGCGGACGTTGCCGAACGACAGGGACACGTTCTGGCAGTCGAGCAGGGTGTTCGTCATCGCTGGAACCTTGTCAGGAGCGCGGCCAGCACCACGACGATGCCGACGGCGAGAGGCTGGTAGAACTGCGAGACGCCGAGCAGCGTCAGCCCGTTGACCAGCGCGACGAGCAGGAGCGCGCCGATGACCGGGCCGATGATGCTGCCCCGCCCGCCGAACAGGCTCACCCCGCCGAGCACGACCGCGGCCACGGAGTTGAGCAGGAAGGAGGTGTTGGCGGCGGGCTCGGCCGCGCCGATCCGGGCCACCAGCAGGATGGCGCCGAGCCCGGCGAGCACGCCGGAGATCGTGTAAACGGCGATCTTGACGCGCTGGGTGCTGATCCCCATGGCCGTCGCGGACTCCGCCGCCCCGCCCGTGGCCAGCACGTGCGTGCCGAACCTGGTGTGGAACAGCAGGACGTGCCCCACCACCGCGACGACCGCCGCGATGATGAACGACCAGCCGAAGATCCCGATCCCGCCGGTCGACAGGCGGAGCAGCGCCGCGTCGATGATTGTCACCGGCTTGCCCTCGGACAGGATCAGCGCCAGTCCGGAGGCCGCGGAAAGGGTACCGAGCGTCACGATGAAGTCGGTGATCTTGCCTCGGGCGATGATCACCCCGTTGACCACGCCGACCAGGCCCGAGGCGACGATGGCCGCCAGGCACGACAGCGTCAGCCCCCAGCCCATCGCGTAGGCCTGGCCGAAGGCGACCGCGCCCAAGGTCATCGCGGAGGCGATCGACAGGTCGATGCCCGCCGTGGCGATGACGAACGTCTGGCCCACGCTCAGGATGATCAAAATGGCCGCGGCGACCAGCATCGAGGCGATGTTGCCGGCGCTGAGGAAGGTGGGGTTCAGCGCCTGGAAGACGATCACCAGGGCGATCAGCCCGACGAGGGCCGCCCACTCGGCCCAGAAGCCGACGTCCTTCAGGCGCGCGGTCCAGGCTTCGTGGTTGGGCGCGGCGATTGCGGTGTTTGCCATCTCTGTCCTACTGGATGAGGCTCTTGAACGGGTCGGTGTAGGTGCCGAACGGCTTGGGGGTGGCCGCCAGCGCCTTGTCCGCGTTGTCCTTGGTGACCAGCTCGACCGGGGACTTCACCTTGGCCGGCAGCGTCTTGCCCTTCGTGGCGGCCTGGCACGCCTCGACGCCCATCAGGCCCATCGCGTACGGGTACTGGGCGACGGTGCCGTCCAGCGTGCCGGCCTTGACCGCTTCGAGGGCGTCCTTGATGCCGTCGACGCTGATGACCTTGACCTGTCCCGCCTTGCCGGCGTTGGCGATGGCCCGCGCCACGCCGAGCCCCATGTCGTCGTTGGCGACGAAGAAGCCCCGCAGATCCGGCTTCGCGCGCATGACGTCGGTCGCGGCGGTGAGCGCGGTCTGGCGCTCCCAGTTGGCGGCGACGGTCTGGACGACCTTGAGATTGGGCCCGATGCCCTGCTGGAACCCCTCGACCCGGGCGCCGCTGGTGACGTCGCCCGCGATGCCGCCGATGACCGCTACGTCACCTGCGGGCACGAGCTCGCTCATCCGCTTCCCTGCCATCTTGCCGGCCTCGACGTTGTCCGTGCCGATGTAGGTGGCCAGCTTGACGTTGGCGCTGCCGGCCGCACCGGCGTCGACCGGGCTGTCGATGTTGACGATGGGCTTGTTCTGCGCGCCGATCTTGGCCAGGCCCTGGATGAGGTTGGTGCCGGTGATCGGGTTGACCACGAAGCAGGAGAAGGGCTGCCCGGCCAGGCCGTTGAGCTTGTCCGCCTGCCCGGTCGTGTCGGTGATGGAGGTGGCCGCCTGGACCGTGAGAGACAGGCCGCCCGCCTTGGCCTGGTCGTCCATGCCCTGCTTCATCGTCTGGAAGAAGGGATTGTCCAGCCCTTTGATCACCGCGGCGACGCTCGGGGCTTCGGCGGCGGCGGCGTCCTTGCCGGACGGACCGGCGGACACGCTGGAGCCGCAGGCTCCCAGAGCCAGCGTCCCGGCCGCCAGCACGGCGGTTACCGTCGTCGCTCGCCTTCCATGCGAGGTCATGTGCATCGGATGCCCCTTTCGGCGTCAATGGGATGACCGTATGGCTACTTCTGAACTCTGACAACCCATGTTTCGACTTTTTAAGTCGAAACATTCTTGACTTACGAGCACTCCCGGTCGCCGATAGAGTGGGTTAATGGCCATAACCGGTGTGTCCGCGCTGCGGATGGGAGTCAGCTCGGGCGAGATCCTCAGCCTGTTCCGCGACATCCCCGACGGGCTCACCAAGGCCGACGTCATGCGGCTTACCGGCCTGTCGCGCACCACGGTCAACCAGCGCCTCGACGGTCTGCTCACCGCCGGGCTGCTCATCCCCGCACCCACGGAGGCGCGCACGGGCGGCCGGCCCGCCGGTCAGTTCGTCGTCAACCGCGACCGGGGCGTGCTGCTGGTGGCCGACGTGGGCGCCACCGGCCTGCGCACCGCCGTGTGCGATCTGGGCGGGGTGGTGCGGGCCGAGCGGGACGTCCGCGCCGAGGTGACCAGCGGTCCGGAGGCGATCCTCACGATCGTGTCCGAGCTGTTCGCCGAGCTGCTGAACGAGCGGGGCCACCAGCCAGGTGACGTGCTCGGCATCGGCATCGACGTGCCCGGTCCCGTCGACTTCGCGAGCGGGCGGGTGGTCAGCCCGCCGATCATGACCGGCTGGGACCGCTTCGACATCCCGGGCTGGTTCACCGCCCGCTACAACTGCCCGGTGCTGGTCGACAAGGACGTCAACGCGATGGCCTTCGGCGAGCAGCGCCTGCGCTACCCCGACGTCCCGCACCTGCTCATGGTCAAGATCGGCACCGGTGTCGGCACCGGCCTCATCGCGGGCGGCCAGGTGCACCGGGGCGCCGACGGCGCGGCCGGCGACATCGGCCACATCCAGGTCGTGGTCGACGACGTGGCCGAGCCGCCGCTCTGCCGGTGCGGCAACCTCGGCTGTGTGGAGGCCTACACGGGGGGCTGGGCGCTCGTGCGCGATCTCCAGGCGGCGGGCCACGACATCACCACCGTCGACGACGCCGTACGGCTGATCCGCTCAGGAGACCTGACCGCGGTCCGCCTGGCGCGGCGCGCCGCCCGCATCCTCGGCGGCGCCATCGCCGACACGGTCAACCTGTTCAACCCGCGCATCATCGCGATCGGCGGCCAGCTCGCGCACACCGACGAGCAGCTCTTCGCCGGCATCCGCGAGATCGTCTACCGGCGGTCACTGCCGCTGGCCACCCGCAATCTCCAGATCGTCCGCAGCGACCTCGACCCCAACGCGGGCATACTCGGGCTCGCGCAGCTCCTCGTGGACGGGATCTACGCTCCCCAGCGGGTTCAGGAGCTCGTCGATCGCGGTGCGGCGGGCGCTGAGATCATGCTGCCCGTCTCCGGGGGAGAATGAGACATGCGGAAATACGTGATCCTCGGGGTGCAGGGCAGCGGCAAGGGCACCCAGAGCACCCTGCTGGCCACCGACCTCGACCTCGTGCACATCAGCGTCGGCGACATCTTCCGCTGGCATGTCAAGGTCCACACCAAGCTCGGCGCCCAGGTCCGCCGCCTGGTCGCGGCCGGTGAGCTCGTGGGCGACGACCTGGTCGAGGACGTCGTCAGGGAGCGACTCCAGCAGCACGACTGGAACTACGGCTTCATCATCGACGGCTTCCCGCGCAGCCGGCGGCAGGCGGAGTTCTTCCTGGAGAGCTACGACATCGACGGCGTGATCCACCTCGACCTGCCCGACGCGGAGGTGCGGCGGCGGGTCCTGGCCAGGCGGCTGTGCTCGCGCTGCGGCATGGATTACAACCTGATCGCCCACCGGCCCGCGACCGAGGGCAGGTGCGACGTGTGCGGCGGCGAGCTCGTCACCCGTGAGGACGACGCCCCGGACGCGCTCGCCACACGGCTGCGCGAATACCACGACAAGATCGACCCGGTCGTGGAGCTGTTCCGCGGTAAGGAGTACGTCGTGTCGGTCGACGCCCGCGACGACAAGGCCACCGTCCAGCGCAACATCCGCGACCGCCTCAACCTGCCGCCGTACGCCGCAGAGAGGACGGCCTCGTAAAAGGCGGGCTCAGGGCGCGGCGTCGCGGCCGAGCAGCTGCCGGGCGACCACCAGCTTGGTGATCTGGGCGGTGCCGTCGGCGATCTGCAGCGCGATCACGTCGCGCAGCCGCTGGGCCTGCCGCAGCTCCTCCGAGTAGCCGGCCTGCCCGAACGTGAGCAGCGCCTGCTGGACGGCGTCCGCGGCCATCCTCGGCACCCACCACTTGACCATGTTCGCCTCGGTCGTGTGCGGGAGTCCCTGGTCCTTGCGCCACAGCGCCTCGTAGCAGAGCGCCCTGCCCGCCCGCAGCTGCGTGGCGTACTCCACCAGGGGGAAGCTGAGCCCCTGGAAGGCGCCGAGCGGGCGGCCGAAGGCGGTGCGGGTGCGTGCCCGCTCCAGCGCGTCGTCGATCGCCGCCTGCGCGGTGCCCGTCGCCATCAACGCGATCAGCGCCCGCGAGTAGTCGAAGCCCCGCATGACCTGGACGAAGCCGAGGCCCTCGCCGCCCACGATCGTCTCGGGCCCGGTGGTCAGGCCGTCGAAGGTCAGGTGGGCGCGGCCCACGGCGCGGTTGCCGAGGTCGGTGAACGCCTCCCGCTTCGCCGCGGCCAGGTCGGCGAGGAAGGCGGTGACGCCGCGGGCGCCAGGACCGCCCGTCCTGGCGAAGACGAGGCCGTGCGTGGCGGTCATGCCGAGCATGATCGAGGTCTTCTCGCCGTGCAGCAGCCAGGCTCCGTCCTGGAGAGTGGCGCGGAACTCGATGGCGGCGGCGTCCGAGCCGTGCTCGGGCTCCGTCAGGCAGATGGCCGGGATCAGCTCCCCCGAGGCCAGGGCGGGCAGCCAGTCTCCCCGCTGCTCCGGTGAGGCGTTGGCCTGCAGGATGTCGGCCACGAGCGCGGCGTTGAGCACCAGGTAGCAGCTGTTCACGTCGGCGCGGGCGAGCTCTTCGAGCACCAGGCCGGTGGTCACGGCGTCGGCGCCCGCGCCGCCGTACTCCTTACGGACGCGCAGGCCGAGCAGCCCCATGCGGGCCAGCTCGCCGGGCAGCTCGGGGCGCATGGCCGCGGCCCGATCGTCGGACTGGTAGTGCGGGGCGAGGCGCTCGGCCGCGAAGTCGCGCACCCGGGCGCGCAGCCGCTCCTGCTCGTCGTCGAACGCGAAGTCCATGCTCAGCCCATCCGTTCGCGCAGCTCGAACTTCTGTACCTTGCCCGACGCCGTCTTCGGCAGCTCGGCGACGACAGTCAGGCGTTCCGGCCAGAACTGCCGGGCCATGCCGAGTCCTTCCAGATGCAGCTGTACGTCGGTGAGTGACGGCGCCTCCCCGTCCGGGACGACGAAGGCGCACGCCCGCTCGCCGAGACGTTCATCGGGGTAGGCCACCAGCGCGGCCTCCTTGATCCGCGGGTGCCGCCACAGCGCGGCCTCCACCTCGACCACGGGGATCTTCTCCCCGCCCCTGACGATCAGGTCCTTGGCCCGGCCGGTGATCCGGATGCCGCCCTCGCCGTCATCCCTGGCCAGGTCGCCCGTGTCGAACCAGCCGTCGCTGGTGAGAGCTTCGGCGTACAGATCGGGGCGTTTCCAGTAGCCCACGCACTGGTTCGCGCCGCGTACCTGAAGGCGGTCGCCGGCGATCCGGACCTGCATCCAGGGGGCGGGGCGGCCGTCGGAGCGCGCGGCGAGATCCGGCGGGTCCTCGGGGCGGGTGATCGTGACGGTGGCGTTCTCCGTCATGCCCCACAGCGCGTACATGCGTACGCCCAGCACCTCGCCCGCCTCCTCCACGACCTTCGGCGGGATCGGCGACCCGCCGCACGCGAAGGAGTCAAGGGTCCGCAGGTCCCGGGGCCGGGCCCGCTGCGCGGCGATGGCGTCGACCACGAACGTGGTGGCGCCCATGCCGAAGTTGACGCCCTCCGACTCGACCAGGCCGAGCATGACGTCCGGGTCCCACACGTCCTGGAACACCGCCCGGCCGCCGAGCTGGAGCGGCATCAGGAAGCAGTAGAGGTACCCGGCCTGGTGGGTGAGCGGCGAGCCCATGTGGACGACCAGATCCTCATCCAGCCCGAGGGCCTCCGCCTCGGTGCGGATGCCGGCGTACAGCGTGTTGTGGGTGTGCATGACGCCCTTGGGCTCGCCCGTCGTGCCCGAGGTGAACATCACCTGGGCCAGGTCGTCGGGGCCCGCCTCCGGCCGGCCGAGCCGGACGTCGCCGCCGGACATGAAGACGTCGTCGAAGTCGAGCGGGCCGCCGCCGATGGTCACCGCGTGCCGCAGCGTCGGCACCTCCTTGGCGATCTCGGCGAGCATCCCGGCGTGGTCGAAGCCGCGGAACGACGCGGGCGCGACGCAGACCTTCGCTTCCGTACGTTCCAGCATGAAGCCGACCTCGCGTTTGCGGAGGATCGGGATGATGGGGTTGACCGCCGCGCCGACCCGCATGCAGGCCAGCGCGAGCGGTGGGAACTGCCACCAGTTCGGCAGCTGGAGCGCGACCACGTCACCCGGGCCGACGCCCAGCTCGGTCAGGGCCCCGGCGAACCGCTCCACGAGTCGCGATAAATCCGCGTACGTCAGCCTGGCCAGGTCGGCGGCGCCCGCCTGGTGCGCCGTGATCGCGACGCGGCCCGGTGAGCGCTCCACGGCCCGCCGGAGGTCGTCCAGGGGCGTGCCGTCCCGCCACCAGCCTTCCCGGTAGCAGTGCTCGGCGTCGCTTCGCCAGTTCATGGGTGCTCCCATCGCCATATCAGGGGCTGGTCAGGCGGTAGCCGTACCTGCTCATGAGCGGTAGCGCGGCGAGGGTGCTCAGCGCGACGCTCGAGGCCGGCAGGGCGGTGCGCCAGGCGTCGTCGGGCCTGATGGCCACGGGCCCGGTGCGCAACCGGTCGGGATTGCCGGTGACGGTGTGGTTGACGCCGAGCCGGGCGGTGTTGCCGTCGATCACCGGGCCGGGGGAGGGTAGACCCGCCCACGCCATGACCTGGCCGATCGTCTCGGCGGGCCGCGCGGCGAAGTCCTCGTACCTGAGCCTGAGGCACCTGCCGGGGTAGGCGCGCGCGATCCACTCCGACGCGGCGTTGAAGCAGGTCCAGTACGCGCTGCTGCGCAGGGGGCTCATGGCCGGGATGTAGCCCTTGGCGCGGTGCCACGAATAGGCGGTCGCCCGGGGGTCGCGCACCATGTGCAGCACCTGGGGCCGCAGGTCGGGCAGGCCCATGAGGTGGGCCGCCTCGGCGGGGAACTTGGAGGTGTCGACGATCACCTCGGCGCCCAGCGCCGCGCCGATCGCGGTATAGAGGCGCCGCTTGACCTCGCTGATGCGCCGCACGTCGCGCGGCGGCCGGGCCATGCCCCGTGCCTCGCGCAGCCGCTCCTGGGTGAAGCGGGTGCGCAGACGGGCGTTGTGCAGGCCGATCATCTCCGTCGCGAGGGTGTGACCGTCCAGCTCACGCAGCACCCGCCGCCACACGTCGCAGTCCTGGAGGTCCTTGCCGCAGCCGCAGGTGCTGTTGGTGCCGGTGCCGAGCACGCCGTTGGACCACAGGTAGTTGAGCTCGCCCACGTGCGCGACGCCCGGCAGCTCGTTGAGCAGGTTGCCGAGCAGCGTACTGCCCGATCTGCACCAGCCCGTGACGTAGAGCACTCGCGGCGCTGTGGGCGTCATCGGCTCGCGGTCCGTCCGGCGACGGCGCTCTCACTGCTTGGCTTTGTGGCGGCGGGCTTTGTGGCGGGTGCTCTTCCGGCGGCGGCTTTTCTGACGGCGGTCACCAGACGGTCGCAGTCGGCCAGGTCCAGGTTCGCCGAGAGCGGGATGTCGATCGCCTCGCTGACATAGCGCGCCGACGTCGGAAAGAGGCTCCGCGCGGCCTCCGGGTTGTCGCCGAGCAGGAAGCGCCAGTTCCAGAAGGCGCGTACGTTGACGTCGTCGCGGTCGCCGAGCGCGCGGGCGTCGACCCCCTCGGCCGCGACGGCCTCGGCGAACGCGACGCACTCCCGCGGCGTGGCCCCCGGCAGCCGGAAGACCAGCGCCTCGCCGAGGTAGGCGCCCGGTGCCACCGGCTGCCGCAGCGCGATCCCGTCCAGGTCCGCCAGCCGCTCGGTCACGTAGTCGTAGTTGCGGCGATGGGCGGCCAGCCGGTCGGGCAGCCGCTGGAGCAGGGCTCCGGCCAGCGCCGCCCTGATCTCGTCCATGCGGAAGCTGAAGATGGGGTACGCGCGGTCGTCGACGTCCGGGACCTTGCCGGGGAAGTGGCGGGCCATCCGGCCTTCGTAGGCGCCGCTGTAGACCACCGCACGGGCGTACGCCTCGGGGTCGTCCGTGAGCAGGAACCCGCCTTCGCCGGTGTTGAGCGACTTGTCGGACTGGGTGCTGAAGGCGCCGAAGTGGCCGAACGTACCCAGGTAGCGGCCGTCGAGCCGCGCGCCGAGGGCGGGCACCGCGTCCTCGACCACCAACGCGCCGTACTCCTCCGCCAGTCGGCATATTTCCGGCATGTCGCTGGCGAATCCGCGCATGTGCACCACCACGACCGCCTTGGCGCCCTCGTCGAACACCCGGCGCAGGTCGCGCACGTCCAGGTGCAGGTTCTCGTCGCACTCCACGAGCACCGGCCGGTGCCCGGCGAGCAGGATCGCGCTCGGCGTGGCCGCGAAGGTGAACGCGGGGCAGGCGATCGGCGAGCCGGCGGGCAGCTGGAGCGCGAGCAGGCTCAGGGTGATCGCGGTGGTGCCGCTGGCGCAGGCCAGCGCGTGCCCGGCGCCGAACACCTCGCACAGCCGTCGTTCGAAGAGCCCGGTAAATGTCTCCTCGTGCGGTCGGAAATCGTAACGGAAGAACAACCGGGCGCGCAGCGCCTCGATCGCCGCGGTGATGTCCTCCGGGCTGAGGAAGACATCTCCCTTGTCATAAGTGGGCCAGGTGGTCAGGGGTGGATTCACCGGTCCCTCGAATCTGTTGGTACAAATAACGTGAGCTATTTGGTCGGGTAGTGAATTACGCGCTGGACCTAAGAGCCGACTATCGCGGCAAGTCCCCGGAAAGACAACCCCCTCGCGTGTGTCACAAATGCGTGATAAGCCGTCGAAGAACCTCGGCCCGAGAAAGGAACGAGCCAGTGACGGTCTCCACGCTGAACGCCCTGAACGCCGCCTGTCCCGATCGGGTGGTCGGACCCGGCCACCCCGCTTATGACGAGGTGCGGCTGCTCTTCAACGGCATGCACGATCTGCGGCCGCGGCTGATCTGCCTGCCGCGTGACGTCGCGGAGCTGCGGGCGGTGATCCGTACCGCCCGCGAGGCCGGGCTGGCCACGGCGGTGCGCGGCGGCGGGCACAACGTCGCCGGGTACGCCTCCGTCGAGGACGGGCTGGTCATCGACCTGCGGCTGATGAGCTCGGTGACGGTCGATCCGGGCGCGCGCACCGCCACGGTCGGCGGCGGCGCCACCTGGAGCCAGATGGACCTGGCGACCACCGCGTACGGGCTGGCCACCACGGGCGGCACCTTCGACACCACCGGCGTCGGCGGCCTGACCCTGGGCGGCGGCCTCGGACACCTGATGGGCAGATACGGCCTGACCTGCGACAACGTGCTCTCCTACCAGCTCGTCACGGCAGCGGGGGAGGTGGTCGAGGTGGACGCGGAGCGCGATCCCGAGCTCGACTGGGCGCTGCGCGGCGCTGGCCACAACTTCGGCGTGGTGACGGAGTTCCGCTTCCGTACGCACCCGGTGGGCCTGCTGTACGGGGGCTGCGTGGCCTATCCGCGCGCCGAGCTCGGCCGGGCCGTGCGCCTGTTCCGCGAGCTCATGCTCGACGCGCCCGACGAGCTCAACTGCACGCTGTTCCTGAAGAGGTACGGGCCCACGCACGTCCCGGCGGCGGTGATCTGCGTGGCCTACAGCGGCGACGACGAGGGCTACCGGGCGGCGCTGGAGAAGCGGCTGCGCGGGCCGGAGATCCTCGACTGGCAGCTCATGCCCAGGTCGTACCTGTCGCTGCAGGCCGCGCTCGGCCGTCTGGCGTTCGGGCTCAGGCACTACTGGAGCGCCCGCTTCGCCGAGGCCCTGCCGGACGCGCTGGCCGACGCGCTGGTCGAGCGGTTCCTGGCCGGCCGCTGGCTGGGGCCCTTCAGAGACGGAATCCTCGTCGAGGCGCTGCACGGCGCGGTGCGGCGGGTGCCCGCCGAGGCCACGGCCGTGCCCTTCCGCGGCGCCGCCTTCAACATCACGGGCACGGCGATCTGGGCCGACCCGGCCGCCGACGAGGAGCGGACCGCCTGGGCGCGGTCCGTCTCGGCCGTCGCCGAGCCGTACAGCCGCTGGGGCGACGGCTACATCAACTATGCGTCCACCGGCGACCGGGCCAGGAAGACCTTCGGCGAGACGGCCTTCGACCGGCTGACCTCGGTGAAACGGCGGCTGGACCCGGACAACTTCTTCCGCGCCAACTACAACGTCGCGCCCTCACCCGTCCGCTGAGCCGCGTCCACCGGCTCAACGATGCGTCGCCCCCGGGGTCATCACCAGGTGGACGCCGTCCAGGGCGGCATGACCTTCACTGGTGGGACCCGAGTCCTTCACCGCAAGGAGTTCTCGTGATCGTCCTCGGATACAACGGGTTCGGTAAGGTCGCCGAACTCTTCGCGCGTTATTACGGGTCGACGGGAATCGACCGTCACATGCTCTACGGCCACGATTCCTCGGCGGCCCTCATGGTAGACGGGGAATTGGTCGCGGCCGTCGAGGAGGAGCGGCTCAATCGCGAGAAGAAGACCGCCCGGTTTCCGGCCCGGGCCATCGAATGGGTTTTAAGGGCGGCCGGGAAAACGTACGACGAGGTCGATGTCTTCGCGCATTCCTGGCGTTTCTCCCAGGACGTGATGAACAACATGATCGCCGAGATCGTGGACGCCGACGCACCGGTGGACAAGAAATTCGCCAGGCTGCGGCGGCTCGACGACACCTATACCAGGATTTTCAGCCAGGAGGCCATTCTCGCCGACTTCCACGAGCACACGGGCCACCCGCTGACCGCCGAGAAGCTGGTCACGGTGCCGCATCACCTCGCCCACCTGATGACGGGATACCACCTGTCCGGGGGCGGGGAGGCGGCCTTCGTGGTCAGCGACGGCCGGGCGGAGTGGCTGTCGGCGATCCTCGGCGAGGTACGCGACGGCAAGGTGCGCCTGTTCGACGACGCGACCGTGGACGGGGACAACTCGCTGGCCCTGCTGTTCGCGGTGCTGACCAGGTATCTCGGCTTCATGCCCAACAACGACGAGTACAAGGTCATGGGCCTGGCCGGCCACGGCCCGCCGCCGGAGCCCAACCCGCTGCTCAAGCACGTGGTGGCGCTGACGGACAACGGCCGCTACACCATCCCCTACGCGCCGCGGGCCGTACGCGCCTACTACGCGCTGTTCGACCGGATCTTCGACACCGACCCGGACGGCCGGGAGGACTTCGACGTGCGGGTCCGGGTCGCCGCGGCCGCCCAGGAGATGGTCGAGGCGGTGACGGCCCACCAGCTGCGCGCGCTGGAGGAGCGCAGCGCGCTCCCGCGACTGCTGTTCGAGGGCGGCCTGGCGCTGAACTGCGTCAACAACACCAAGCTGCTCGAAGGCTCCAGGTTCGCCGAGATGGACGTGAGCTTCGGCGCCAGCGACCCGGGTGTGGCCATCGGCGCCGCCTTCTACGCCAGTCAGGAGGCGGGCGACAAGCCGCGGGTCTCCGGCTCGCCCTACCTGGGGCCCGCGTACGGCGACGACGAGATCCTCGCCACCCTCGACGCCCACGCGGGGCGCGTCGAATGGCGTGAGCTGGCACCCGGCGACGTGGCGCGGGAGACGGCCGCGCTGCTGCGGGAGAAGTGCGTGCTCGGCTGGTTCCAGGGCCGGACCGAATACGGGCCGCGCGCGCTGGGCAACCGGAGCATTCTCGCCAATCCCCGCTTCGGCGATATCAAGGACATCATCAACGACCGGATCAAGCACCGGGAGCCGTTCCGGCCGTTCGCGCCCGTCGTCCTCGAGGATGTGGCCCCCGAGGTGTTCGAGATGGGGAAGAAGCGGGCGTCGCCGTACATGACGTTCGTCTTCCCCGTACGGCCCGGCTACCGCGACCTGATTCCCGGAGCCACGCACGTGGACGGCACGTCCAGGATTCAGACGATCCGCGAGGAGGACAACCCGCTGCTGGCGGAGTTGCTGCGTGCCTTCACCGAGCTGACCGGGGTGCCCTGTCTCATCAACACCTCGTTCAACGTGGCCGGTGAGCCCATCGTGTGCTCTCCGGCCGACGCCATGGACTGCTTCCTGAAGACCGAGATGGATTACCTCGTGCTCGGACGGTTTGTAGCCACCAAATCAGCTCAGCGTTGACAACCATTTAAACGGTTTTCCGGGGAGGGACGAGGCATGTCTCCTGGCGAGGAGTTCGCGTGGGCGGTGGCGGGCTCGCGGAACGGCGGCGACGTCGAGGTACCGTACCGGCTGGCGCTGACCGAGGCGTTCCCGCTGTTCAAGACCCGGCCGCGCTACACGGTCCGGCACCTGCTGAAGAGCGCGAAGGTGGGCGACGGGCAGGTGCCCTACGTCCATGAGGCGCCACCGGCTGAGCTGGCGCCGTCGGGGACGTCGTACGCCGAGACGCCCGAGTCCGTCTTCGCCGCCAGCGTCCGCGTGGCCGGCCTGACCGAGGTCAAGGTCGGCGTGCCCGTGCCCAAGGGGGTCCTTGACGAGCCCGGCCTGCTCGCCGCCTTCGTGGACTACCGCGTGCTCGTACGGCTGTCCACGGTCGAGAACCAGATCCTGCTGCACGGCTCCGGCGACGGCGCGATCGACGGGCTGCTGCACCTGGCGGAGTCACGGCACGCGCCGTTCGACGGCGATCCCGAGGACGTGCTGACCGCGGCGGCGGCCGAGGTCGAGGAGACCGGCGGCTCGTGCGACGGGATCGTCACCCACCCCGGCCTGTACTGGAAGCTGGTCCGGGACGGGACCCTCGACCGGCTGGCGACGGCCGGCATCCGCGTCTCGCGCACCCGCATGATCGGCGCGGGGGACGCGCTGCTCGGCGACTTCCGCGCGGCCGTGACGCTGCTCGACCCCGCGCAGTCCACGCTGCGGCTGCGCAGGGACACCGAGGTCATCGAGGCGAGCACCCGCGTCGGCCTGACCGTACATCTGCCGCAGCACTTCCTGCTGCTCTCCTGAGAGGTGTTGGGTCATGGACCTTGGGTTGAACGGACGTGTCGCGCTCGTGGCGGCGGCCAGCAGCGGGCTCGGCCTGGCCGTGGCCCGCACGCTGGCGGCCGAGGGTGCGCACGTCTCCATCTGCGCGCGCGAGCCCGACCGGCTGGCGCGGGCGCACGCCGAGATCGACGCCGCGGGTCCGGGACGGGTGCTCAGCACCAGCGTGGACGTGCGCGACGAGGCGGCCGTGGCCAAATGGGTGGGGCGCACCGCCGACGAGTTCGACTCGCTGCACATCGTGGTCAGCAGCTCGGGCGGGGTGCCGCACGGGTCGCTGGAGGAGTTCGACGTGCCCGTGTACCGGCGGGCGCTGGAGGACAACACGATCCCGCACGTGAGCGTCGTCCTGGCCGCCCTGCCGCACCTGGACACCGGCTGGGGCAGGGTGCTGATGCTCACCTCGGAGGCGGTACGCCAGCCGCTGCCCCTGACCGGTCTGTCGGCCGTCGCCCGGCTGGGCGTGCTGGGCTTCGCCAAGGGGCTCGTACCGAGCCTCGGCCCGCGCGGCATCACCGTGAACGTCCTCGCCCAGGGCTTCCACCGCACGCCCGCGCTGGACCACCAGTTCGGTGACGAGGCGGACGCGGCGCTGGCGCGGGTGGCCGAGGGACTGCCGATGCGCAGGATCGGACGGCCGGGCGACTTCGGGGCGATCGCCGCGTTCCTGGCCAGTGAGCACACCTCCTTCATCACGGGCGTGGTGCTGCTGGTGGACGGCGGCAACACCCGCGGCCTGTGAGCGTTCCTGCTGATGGCCGGCGACGGCGCCTGCGGCCTGTGACCCCCTGGGCGCGGACGTTCGCCGGGCTGGTGGCGGCGCTGTTCGTCACGTTCACGGCGTTCGGCGCGGCGGTGCCGGTGATCCCGCGACTGGTGACCGAGGAGCTGGGCGGCACGCCGTTCGCCGTCGGCGCGGCCTTCACCGCGACCGCGGCGGTAACCCTGGCACTGCGCCCCTACGGCGGCCAGCTCGCGCAGCGCTTCGGCGGTCGCCGGCTGATGCTGGCCGGCTCGGCGCTGGCCGCCGTCGTCGGCGCCCTGTACGCGCTCCCGTGGGGCCTGCCCGGCCTCATCACCACCAGGCTCGTCATGGGCGTCGCCGAGGCGTTGTTGTTCACGGCGGGCTCGGTGTGGACGGTCCAGCTCGCGCCCGAGAACCGCCGGGGCCAGATCGTCGGCTGGTACGGCCTGGCGATGTGGGGCGGCTTCATGGCCGGGCCCGCCCTGGGCGAGTCGCTGTACCGTCTCGGCTCCTACCCGGCGGTGTGGGCCGCCGCCGTGGTCCTGCCGCTCCTCGCCGTCGCGGTGCTGAGCCTGCTGCCGTCCGGCGCGCGGCTGCCGGTCGTGTCGCGCAAGCTCATCCCGGGCGCGGCGGTGCTGCCGGGGCTGGCGCTGGGCATGGGGGCGTTCGGGTACGGCGTGCTGGTGGGCTTCGGCGCGCTGGCCCTGTCTTCCAGAGGGATCTCCAACGGGCCCGTACTGCTCAGCGTGTTCAGCGCCGCGTACATCGTGACCCGGCTCGTGGCCGGCCGCCTCCCGGACCGGCTCGGCCCGATGCCGGTGATCGTCGCGTCGAGCCTCGCGCAGGCCGCCGGCCTGGCCATGATCGGCTTCGCGCCCGGCTGGTGGGTGGCGGCGGCGGGGGCGGTGCTGTCGGGGGCCGGGTTCACCCTGCTCTACCCGTCGCTCGCGATGATCACGATCAGCCGGGCGCCGGAGGTGGAGCGGGGGGCCGCGCTGGGGGCGCTGAGCTCGCTGTACGACATCTTCTTCGGGCTCGCGGGGCTGGTCGGCGGGGTGGTCGCGGACATCAGCTACCCGGGGACGTTCGCGCTGGCGGCGGCCGTCGTACTCGGCTCACTCGCCCTCGGGCCGCTGGCGACGCGCCAGATCCCTGCGCGGCGGTCAGGTTGACATGAGGCCGGAGCGGTAGGCGAAGGAGACCAGCTGGGCCCGGTCCTTAGCCTTCAACTTGGCGCGGAGGCGGTGCAAATGGGTGCGTACCGTACTGACCCCGATGTACAACTCTCCCGCCACCTCCTCGGTCGACCGCCCCTGCGCGACCAGGAGCAGCACCTGCTGCTCGCGCGGCGTCAACCCGGCCAGCGTGGGCTGCTCCAGCTCGGCGGGAGGGGGCTCCCGCTGCCTGAACCAGTCGACCAGCCGCTGCGTCACGACGGGCGAGAGCATGGTCTGCCCCCGGCCCGCCGCCCTGATGACGGCG
Source organism: Nonomuraea sp. NPDC049129 (assembly GCF_040648495.1). Taxonomy (NCBI): domain Bacteria; kingdom Bacillati; phylum Actinomycetota; class Actinomycetes; order Streptosporangiales; family Streptosporangiaceae; genus Nonomuraea; species Nonomuraea sp. NPDC049129. Next base: position 725,653 of record NZ_JBEZDU010000002.1, read on the forward strand.
ACGACCTCGTCCTGCGTGGAATCCTGGGTCAGCAGCCCGTTCGCGCCCGCGCGCAGCACGTCGGTGACCGTCTGGTCGGTATGGTCGACGGTGAACACGACCACCCGAGGCTCGGGGTCCAGCTTCTCGGCCCGTAATCGCTGGATCAGCTCCAGCCCGGACAGCCCGCCGAGGGTCAGCCCGGTGACCACGACCTCGGGATGATGCTTGCGGGCGAGCATGATCGCATGGACGCCGCTGTCGGTGGTCTCGATCACGTTGACGTCGTCCCGGGAGGCCAGGATCGACAGTAGGCCGAACCGCGTGATCGCGTATTTATCACAGATAATCACTCTTAGTGACGCACCGCACATGCGAACTCTTTTCCGTGATTTGTGGGCAGCATGTCACATCTGTTCGGTTACGCCGGGGATGTACACGCGAAATCAGGGATTTCTAGGGGGCGCAGCATCTTGACATTTGGTCCGACTCGGAGCTGGACAAGTGGGTAATGCGTCGTGGCGTGTGCGACAGGTGGGGCGACGATGGCCACTGTCCGTCTCCACGGCTTGTCCCGTCGCCCGCTCAACGGCCGGGTGATCGCCCCCGCCGTCCAGCACGCGCTGCTGCTCAACGCCACGGCCGCCTGGGTAACCCTGGTGTGGCCGCGCGGATCCGGGAGCCGTTCACGGTGGCTCCCCTGCGAGGAAGCCGTGGAAGCCGCAGGGCGAAAAGGCGCAGTGCTCTGCACACGGCGCTTTAGCATCGTCCTATCGAATCCGAGGACCCAGCGGGGATTCTCGATGATCCCGTCTTTAAGCCGATTTGCCCTTGGTGTCGTTCGAGCGGGATGACCTACTGGTTCGAGAGCAGGAACAGCGTGTAGGCCGCCAGCGTCGCCGCGTCCGTGATCTCGCCGTCGCGGATCATGGCCTCGAAGTCCGTGCGCTTGAACCACCGATGCAGCAGGTCCTGCTCCTCGACCTCCAGCTCGTTGGGCCCCGGCTCCAGCCCGGTGGCCACGAACACGTCGAAGCTCTGTGACGACATGCCCTTGGCGCAGCTCAGCCGTCCCAGGTGCCGCATGTCCGCCGCCGTCAGGCCGGTCTCCTGGCGCAGCTCCTCGCGTGCCAGGTGCTCGGGGTCACCGGTCCGCATCTGCGGGAACGTGCCCTGCGGGAACTCCCACGACCGGGCGCGGATCGGGTAGCGGTACTGCTCCACCAGGTGCAGCCCGTCGTTCTCGACCGGGATGACCAGCGCGTAGTCGGGCTTCTCGACGTAGGAGTAGATGCCTTCGGAACCGTCCAGGCGGCGGATGCGGTCCTCGCGCATGCGCAGGTACGGGCTCTCGTACACGACCTCGGTCGAGAGGCGCCTGATCGGGTGTTCGCTGTCCGGTCGTACGTCCATGGCTCCTACTCGGTTCGCGCGGTGCAGTCTGTCCGTGGCTTCTACTCGGTCCGCGCGGTGAAGTCTGTCCATGGCTTCTACTCGGTCCGCGCGGTGAAGTCGGCGAAGTCGAATCCCGGTGAGACGACGCAGCTGACCAGCACCTCCTCGCCGCCGGCGGGCCGGGCCGACTGCCACACGCCGCCCGGCACCACGGCCTGCGGCACCTGGCCGTCCTCGACCAGCGGGCCCAGGATGACGCTCTCGTCGCCGATGGTCAGGTCCAGCGGGCCGCCCCGATGCCACAGCCACACCTCGTCGGACCGGACCACGTGCGGCACCGACTCCTCGCCAGGACCCAGCAGGAAGTAGATACCGGTGGCGGAGGCGCGAGGCCCGGGATAACCGGCGGGCAGGAAGGTGACGGGACTCCGCCAGGTCTCGCGGAACCAGCCGCCCTCGGGATGGGGCAGCAGGTCGAGGGCGCGGGCGATGGGCGGGCGCTCCACGAACGCGATCGCCGCGCCGGTGACGTCACGGCGCAGGAAGCGGGTGCCGTCGAGGACCAGCTGGCCGTCCAGCTCACTGGCCAGGGCCTCAGCCTCGTCGGCGACCTCGATGGCCGGGCCGCTGGGATAGATCGTCAGCTCCACGTGGGTGATCCTACGTGCTGGGGTGCGCGGCGGCGGTGAGGTCGGTTGGGTGGCGAACGGATCGCCCGGGTGCCGGTGTGCCGACGACTGCGGTGGACCGAGTGACAGGAGTGGGGTGGACCGACCGACAGGAGCGCAGGGGAGCGACTGACAGGAGTGGGGTGGAGCGACGTCATCTCACCCTGACCAGTAGCCGTGTGGATCTTCTTGGCGGATCGGTCTGAGCGGGCAGTAATTGTCGGTCGAGCTGGCTAGTCTGCGGCAAGTGATCGAACGGTGGAGCCGTGATCAGGTGCTCGCTCTCGCCCCCGACGCCTCGTCCCAGAAGGCGGCGCAGGGCGTGGCGACACCTGGCAAATGGAGCTTGCGCGGCACGACTGACGACGTGCTGTTCGGTGAGTGCAAGGGGAGTGGAGCCACGCCCTACATGGCGTGTGTCGATCTCTCCGAGCCCGCATATCGGTGCAGCTGTCCCAGCCGGAAGTTCCCGTGCAAGCACGCGCTCGGGCTGCTGCTCATGTGGTCGGCAGATGGGGTTCCCGCCGCCGATTCGCTGCCGCCGTGGGCGGCGGAGTGGGTCGCTATGCGTAAGGAACGTGCCGCCAAGGCGGCGGCCAAGCTCGAGGCCGCCCGCGCCCGTGCCGCCGCGGAAGCCGAGAGCGACCCAGAACTGGCCGACTGGCCCGAATCGGATCCGACGCCGAACGCCGGGTCGGGCGCCGACCCAAGCACGGCGTCGGACACGGGCACGGGCGTGGGGTCTGGTTCGGACGGCGGATGGGGCGCGGCGTCGGACACGGACATGGGCTTGGACGGCGGATCGGGCAAGGCGACGGACATGGGCGCGGCCTCAGGCGGTGGGCCGGGCACGATCTCGGGAACTGATTCGGGTTCAGGTTCGGGCACGTCCTCGGGCTTGGGCTCGGGCTCGGAAGGCGGGCAAGGCTCGGGCGCGGCGGCTGGCGGTGGGTCCGGTCTGGGCTCCGGGCCGTCCTCCACTGGTAGGTCAAGTGGTGGGCGGGGTGCAGGGGTCGAGTCCGTTCGGCATGCGCGGGTGAGTGCCGGACTGGCCGAGCTCGAACGGTGGCTGGCCGACCAGGTGCGGCAGGGCCTGGCGGGGACCGACGCCGACGAATGGGACGACCTGGCCAAACGCCTCGTCGATGCCCAGGCGCCGGGCGTCGCCAACGCGCTCTCCCGGTTGCGGGAGGTGCGCATGGCCGACGATTGGCCGAGTCGGCTGCTGGCCGAATACTCGCTGATCAACCTGCTGGCGGTTGCCTACCGGCGGCGCGCCGAGCTGCCGGGGCCGTTGCGCCAGACCGTCCTGATCCGCGCGGGCTTCCCCGTCGCGCGGGAGGACGTGCTGGTCCGGCCGGTCGTACGCGACCGGTGGCATGTGGTGGGCAGACGCGACGAGGAACACGACCGGCTGACCGCCCGCCGGGTATGGCTCCGGGGCCATGACACCGGCCGGGCGGCGCTGATCCTGTCCTTCGCCGCCTCCGGCCAGCCACTCGACGCCTCGCTGGTCACCGGCACCACGATCGACGCCGACGTCGCCTTCTACCCGGGCGCCGCACCCCTCCGCGCCCTGGTGGCCACCCGCCACGCCACCCCTCGAAGCCTTCCCACCGACCGGACTACCTTCGCCGACCAGGGCGAAGCCACAGGCCGGAGCGCCCCCGACTATCGAGCGGATCTCGACGGTGGGGCTGATTTCGGCGGTCGGAGAGATCTCGGTGGTCGTGTTCCGCCTGGGGTTTCGCCGGAGACGGCGCTCGGTGAGATCGCCGCCGCCGTGGCCGCCGACCCGTGGACCGACTCCTGGCCCGTCGTGCTGGCAGGCGTGGTTCCCGGCCGCACTTCTGTGGGCGGGTTCCCGCTGCACCCGAGGTCACGTGACCCGTGGCGGCTGATCGCCGTCTCCGGCGGGCGGCCGGTGACCGTGGCCGCCGAGTGGACCCCACTGGGCCTGCGCCCGCTGACCACCTGGGCCGACGACGGAACGGCGGTGATCCTGTGACCTGGGACGACCTGGCATCGACGGCACTGGTCGGCACCGACCGCAGGCCGTACGAGGGAGACCTGCTTGAAAGCGCCGCCGTAGAAGTGGTGCGCCGCCGCGCCGGTCAGCAACTCATCGAGACGACCAAGGCCGACAGGACCGAGGACCAGGCGACAGCGGGTGAGGGGGCCGAGAGCAAGGCACCGGCGGGTGAGGCGGCAGCGGGTGGGGCCACCGAGCAGGGGTGGGCGAAAGACGAGGAGTTGCCCGCCGTGACCGCCCAGGCCGCCGAGCGCCTGGCCAGGATCCTGGGCGGCGAGTACGACCGCCTGCTCCCCGAATGGCTGGCCGCCGCCTCCACCGCAGGCCGCAGAGTGCCCCCGTACGTCCTGCCCGAACTCCTCGACCGGGGCAGACGCGACCAGTCGATCAGAGCGAATCTCGGCCTGGTCGCCGGGCAGCGCGGCAGGTGGCTGGCCGCCCTGAACCCCGACTGGGCGTACCTGCTCGAAGAGCCGACCGGCGAGACGTGGGAGCTGGGCAGTTCGGCCGACCGCCGCGCCTACCTGAGCCACCTCCGAAGGCACGACCCCAAGCAGGCCAGGGCGCTGCTGGAGGCGGGCTGGGAGCGTGAGGGGCCGGACGACCGGGCGGCGTTCGTCGAGGTGCTGGCCGACGGGCTGTCGATGGACGACGAGCCGTTCCTGGAGCAGGCCCTCGACGACCGTAGGCGAGAGGTACGCCAGCAGGCCGCCAACCTCCTCACCCGCCTCCCCGAGTCGCGCCTGGCCCAGCGCATGGCCGTACGCGCGCGAAGCTGCCTGACCGTCACCAAGCGCACGATCATCGTCGAGGCGCCCACAGCGTGTGACAAGGCGATGGAGCGCGACGGCATCCGGGCCAAGCCCCCGCGAGGCACCGGTGAGCGGGCCTGGTGGCTCCAGCAGGTCATCGCCCGCGCGCCCCTCGCTCTCTGGGGCAGCCCCGCCAAGCTGCTCAAGATGAAGATCCCTGACTGGGACGGCGAGGTGAAGACCGCCTGGGTGCGCGCGGCCGTGCTGCAGCGGGATCCGGAGTGGGCGCGGGCGATGTTCGCGTGGGACCCGATCGCGGATCTGCTGGAGGCGCTGGGGCCGGACGAGCAGCAACAGCTTGCCGCCGATTTCGTGAAAAAGCATGACCTGGACAGCCAATTGATCATGGTGCTGGGCGGTGTGTCCTCGCACTGGCGGGAGAAGCTGGCGACAGCGGTCCTCCGCAAGATCACCAAAGTGGCCACCACCCAGCCATGGAACCTCGGTGAGCTGATCAAACTGGCCGGCGAGCACATCGACCCGGCGCTCGCCGAGCTGGCCGAGAACTACTCGCCCGTTCAGCCCATCCAGCAGGTCGCCGCCCTGCTGCGCTTCCGTGCCGACCTGATGAAGGAGCTCTCATGACCGTCCTGCGCCCCCATGCGGAAGATCAGTACGCCGAGGAGCTGGCCGTACTCGCCAAGGACGACGACCGGACCAGGCCACCCGGATGGAAGCTGTCACCGTGGGCCGTGACCACGTACATCCTTGGCGACGGCCGGCAGATCACCCCGAAATACGTGGGCGCCCGCCGCATCGTCGAGGTCGCCGTCGCCACCCTGGCCACCGACCGCGCACTGCTGCTGCTCGGTGTGCCCGGCACGGCCAAGACCTGGCTGTCCGAACACCTGGCCGCCGCGATCAGCGGCGACTCCACCCTTTTGGTGCAGGGTACGGCCGGGACGGCAGAAGAGGCCATCCGCTACGGCTGGAACTACGCGCGGCTGCTGGCCGAGGGCCCGTCCGTCGAGGCGATGACCCCGTCGCCCGTCATGCGAGCCATGGCCGAGGGCCGGATCGCCCGCGTCGAGGAGCTCACCCGCATGCCCTCCGACGTACAGGACGCCCTGATCACCGTCCTGTCGGAGAAGACGCTGCCGATCCCCGAGCTCAACCGCGAGGTCCAGGCCGAACGCGGCTTCAACGTCATCGCCACCGCCAACGACCGCGACCGGGGCGTCAACGAGCTGTCCAGCGCCCTGCGCCGCCGCTTCAACACCGTCGTACTGCCGGTGCCGGCCACCGCCGAGGAGGAGGTGGACATCGTCTCGCGCCGCGTCACCCAGCTCGGCCGCTCGCTGGAGCTGCCCGAGACCAGCACGGGGCTGGCGGAGATCCGCCGCGTGGTGACGGTGTTCCGGGAGCTGCGTACGGGTGTGACGGAGGACGGCCGTACCAAGGTCAAATCCCCCAGCGGCACTCTGTCCACGGCCGAGGCCATCTCGGTGCTGACCAGCGGCATCGCCCTCGCCGCCCACTTCGGCGACGGCGTGCTACGGCCCTCCGACGTGGCCGCCGGGATCGTGGGCGCGGTGGTGCAGGAGCCGGTGTCCGACCGGGTGGTGTGGCGCGAATACCTCGAAACGGTCGTCCGCGAGCGCTCCGACTGGCGCGACTTCTACCGCGCCTGCCGCGAGGTCTCATGAGCGTCTCGATCCTCGGCGTCCGGCACCACGGCCCCGGCTCGGCGCGCGCCGTGCGGGCGGAGCTCGAACGCCTCCGCCCCGACCTGATCCTCATCGAAGGACCTCCGGAGGCCGACGCACTGGTAGCCCTCGCGCCCGAGCTCGAACCGCCCGTCGCGCTGCTCGCGCATGTGCCCGGCCAGGCGTCCAGCGCGGCCTTCTGGCCGTTCGCCGGGTTCTCGCCCGAGTGGCAGGCCATCCTGTACGGCACGGCGGCCGGCATCCCGGTACGCTTCTGCGACCTCCCGGCAGCCCACAGCCTGGCCGATCCCCACGACGCCGACACCCCCGGCACTGTCGCCCCCGACGCCCCCGCTGCTGACACCCCCGAAACCGTCACTCCTGACGCCGCCACTCCCGGCACCTCCGACGTCGACAGCCCCAAAGCCGACAGCCCTGACCCTCGGGCCGCCACCCTTGAGCCCGGCCCCGAGGCGGATCTCGAGCCTGTGCCCGGTTCCGACCCCGAGCGCTTGCGGGTCGATCCCATCGGCACCCTGGCCGCCGCAGCCGGTTACGACGATCCCGAGCGCTGGTGGGAGGACGTCGTCGAGCACCGGGGCGACACCCCGTTCGAGGTGATCGCCGAGGCCATGGCCGCCGTTCGCGAGGGCCACGAGCCCGACGAGCGGGAGGCCAGGCGCGAGGCGTACATGCGCAAGACCCTCCGCACCGCCATCAGACAGGGCCACGACCGCATCGCGGTGATCTGCGGCGCCTGGCACGTCCCCGCCCTGACCGCCCCGCTGCCCCCGGCCAAGGCCGACGACGCGCTCCTGCGTGGCCTGCCCAAGGTGAAGGCGCAGCTGACGTGGGTGCCGTGGACGTACGGGCGGCTGGCCTCGTGGAGCGGCTATGGCGCGGGCATCTCCTCGCCCGGCTGGTACCACCACCTGTTCACCGCGCCCGACCGGCCCGTGGAGCGGTGGCTGGCCGGAGCGGCGGCGGTGCTGCGCGACGAGGGCCTGGCGGTGTCGTCCGCGCACGTCATCGAGTCCGTACGCCTCGCACACAGCCTCGCCACCCTGCGTGGACGCCCGCTGGCCGGGCTCGGCGAGGTCACCGAGGCGGCCAGGGCGGTGCTGTGCGAGGGCGACGACCTGGCGGTGGAGCTGATCCAGCGGCGCCTGGTCGTCGGCGACCGGCTCGGCCATGTCTCCGACGGCACGCCCATGGTGCCGCTCCAGCGCGACCTGCGTGAGCAGCAGCGACGGCTCAAGCTGAAGCCCGAGGCGCTGGACCGCGCGTTGGGGCTCGACCTGCGCAAGCCGCTCGACCTCGACCGCAGCCACCTGCTGCACCGGCTGCGGCTGCTCGACGTGGAGTGGGGGGTGCTCGGGGAGGCCAGGGGCAAGGGGACGTTCAGGGAGACGTGGACGCTGCAGTGGCGGCCGGAGTTCGACCTGGCGCTCGTCGAGGCGGCGGCCCTCGGCATCACGGTCGCCTCCGCCGCCGCCCAGCGGGCCCGCGACCTCGCCTCGGCGGCGTCGGTGACGCTGGCCGACCTGACCGGGCTGGTCGAACGCTGCCTGCTGGCCGACCTGCCGCAGGCGCTGCCCGAGGTCCTGGCCGCCCTCTCGGCCAAGGCCGCGCTCGACACCGACGTCACCCACCTGATGGCCGCACTACCGGCGATGGTCCGCGCCCACCGCTACGGTGATGTACGCGGCACCTCGGCCGAGGGGCTGGCGGTGATCGTCCGATCCATGCTCGACCGCATCTGCGTCGGCCTGCCCGTCGCGGTCACCGGCCTCGACGACGAGGCAGCGGCCGCACTGCTCAGCGGCGTCGACGCCGTCCACACGGCCGTCGCGCTGATGTCAGAGGAACCGACCACTTCGCCGCTAGAGCGGGCCGCCGGGTCGACATCGGCGGAGGCCATTGGCTCAGCGCCGGAGGCCGTCGGGCAGGAGCCAGCGGCGCCGACCTCCCGTCAGGCGGCGTCGCCGCTCAGCCGGTGGCTGGTCACGTTGCGTGGGATGAGTGACCGCCCCGACCTGCACGGGCTGATCGAGGGACGGCTGACCAGGATCCTGCTCGACGCCGGCGAGCTCGACGACGCCGACGATCGGATGTCGCGGGCGATGTCCAGGGGCCACGCGCCCACCAGGGCCGCCTCCTGGATCGAGGGCTTCCTGGGCGGTGGCGGGCTGCTGCTGGTGCACGACCCGAGGTTGCTCGGCCTGGTCGACGCCTGGCTGACCGGGCTGGACGGCGAGCAGTTCGTCGACGTGCTGCCGCTGCTCCGCCGTACGTTCGGGAGCTTCGCCGCACCAGAACGCCGGGCGATCGGCGAGCGCGTCCGATCGGCGGAGCGGTCGGAGTGGTCCGGGCGGGCGGGGGAGCAGGCCGTGGACGAACAGCGGGCGGCGGCGGCCGAGCGGACCGTGCTGGCGATCTTAGGGAGAGCGCGGATCGGCGGGGGAGAGCATGGCTGAGCGTGCTGGCGATCTTGGGGAGAACGCGGATCGGCGGGAGAGAGCATGACTGAGCGTATGGACGAGCGGCTGCGCAGGTGGCGGCTGGTGCTGGGCGGCGGCGACGCCGACGGCATCTGCGCGGGCCGCCAAGGAGGCGCGGGCGGGGCAGGCGGGCTTGAGGGCGCCGACGCGGACATGGACCGGGCGCTGGCCGCCGTGTACGACCGCGACGGCGGCCTAGGCGCCTCGGCGCCCCGGGTGGCGCGGTGGCTGGGCGACATCAGAACCTATTTCCCCTCGACCGTCGTCCAGGTCATGCAGAAGGACGCGATCCAGCGGCTCAACCTCACCAGGCTGCTGCTCGAACCCGAGATGCTGGAGGCCGTCGAGCCCGACGTACACCTGGTCGGCACGCTGCTGGCGCTCAACCGGGTCATGCCCGACCAGGCGCGCGAGTCGGCCAGGGCGGTGGTGCGCAGGGTCGTACAGGAGCTCGAACGCAGGCTCGCCCAGAAGACCAGGGCCGCCGTCACCGGCGCGCTCGACCGCTCGGCCAGGACCCACCGGCCCAAGCGGGTGTCCGACATCGACTGGGACCGGACGATCAGGGCGAACCTCAAGAACTACCTGCCCGAGAAGAACACGGTCGTCCCCTCGCGGCTCGTCGGCTACGCGCGCAGGCAGCGGTCCGTGCAGCGCGAGGTGGTGCTCGCCATCGACCAGAGCGGGTCGATGGCGGCCTCGGTGGTCTACTCGAGCGTGTTCGGCGCGGTGCTGGCCTCGATGCGGTCGCTCAAGACGTCGCTGGTGGTGTTCGACACGGCCGTGGTGGACCTGACGGATCAGCTGCATGACCCGGTCGAGCTGCTGTTCGGCACGCAGCTAGGCGGCGGTACGGACATCAACCGGGCCATCGCCTACAGCCAGGGTCTCATCACGCGGCCGGCCAACTCGATCTTCATCCTCATCAGCGACCTCTATGAGGGCGGTGTGCGGCAGGAGATGCTGCGCAGGGTCGCCGCGATGACCCAGGCGGGCGTCCAGGTGATCGTGCTGCTGGCCCTGTCCGACGAGGGCGCGCCCTTCTACGACCACGAGAACGCCGCCGCGCTGGCCGCGATGGGGGTCCCGGCCTTCGCGTGTACGCCTGACGCGTTCCCGGACCTGATGGCCGCCGCGATCGAGCGCCGCGACATCGCCCAGTGGGCCGAACGGCATGTCGGCATGGGTTCCTGAAACGTGGCGAAAGGGCCGCGACGCCAGGTCGCGGCCCTTGAGAACCTCAGTGCCCCGCTTGCTCCACACTGGACTTGCGCGGCAGCAGGTACGCCAGCAGGAAGGTCAGCACCAGCAGCCCGATCTCGACCCAGATGGTGACCTGCATCGCCGAGCCGAAGCTCCACTGGCTCTTGAGCAGGTTGAAGAAGAGCGTGCCGAGCAGGGCGCTGCCGAGCGCGCCGCCGAGCTGCTGGGTCGCGGTCAGCGTGCCCGACGCCGAGCCGGACTCGTGCGGCTCGACGCCCGAGAGCACGATGTCGAAGAACGGCGCCATGGTCAGGCCCATCCCGATGCCCACGAAGGCCAGGCCGGGGGACAGCTGCCAGGGGCTGACGTCGGTGCCGACCAGGTGGATGGTCAGGCCCAGCACGCCCGCGCCCACCGCCATCACCGCGGTGCCGATCTGCAGCAGGCCGCGGCCGAGCTTCTCCTGCAGGCCCGACATGGCCAGGCCGAAGCCGATCACGCCGCCGATGGCCTGCGGCAGACCGGTGAGGCCGGCCTTGAGCGGGCTGTAGCCGAGCCCGACCTGGGTGTAGAGGGTGAAAACGAGGCTGAGGCCGATCATGCCGGAGAAGAAGGCCAGCCCGGCCACCAGCCCGCCGGAGAAGGCACGCTTGCGGAACAGGCTCGGCGTGACCAGCGGGTCCTTTCCGGAAGCGGCGCGGCGGCTCTCGTACCGGCCGAAGACGGCGAACACCACGATCGAGGCGGCCATCGACACGAACGTCCAGGCGGGCCAGTCCAGCTCGCGGCCCTGGATGAGCGGGAAGATCAGCAGGAACGCGGCGGCCGAGACCAGCAGCATGCCGACCAGGTCGAGCCGGGTGGCGTTGGAGAGCCTGAACTCCGGCAGGAACCGCATCCCGGCCAGCGCGGCGGCCAGCCCGAGTGGCAGGTTGATCAGGAAGATCATGCGCCAGCCGGTGCCGAACAGGTCGGCGTCGATCAGCCAGCCGGCCAGGATCGGGCCGCCCACGGACGAGATCGTCATGACCGGGCCGAACATGCCGAACGCCTTGCCCATCTCCCGCGGCGGGAACATCTCCTTGATCAGGCCGAGCCCCTGCGGCAGCATCACGGCTCCGAACAAGCCCTGCACAACGCGGCCGGCGATCAGCATCTCCGGGTTCGCGGCGATCCCGCACAGCAATGAGGCGGCGGTGAAGCCCAGGGCGCCGATCACGAACATGCGCTTGCGGCCGTAGAGGTCGCCGAGCCGGCCACCGGTGATCAGGCCGACGGCCATGGCCAGCGTGTAACCGGCCACCAGCCACTGCACCAGGCTCGACGAGCCGCCCAGATCCTTCTGGATGGTCGGTGCGGCGATGGAGGTGACCAGCGCGTCCAGTAGGTCCATGACCTCGGCGGCCAGGATGACGAACAGCGCGACCCAGCGCCAGCGGTAGGGCTGGACCTCCGAGTCCGCCTGGGGGGCGGTGACGGTCATGAGGACTCCTTGGTAGAACACCGTTTCTTACTACGAACACCGTTCGCTACGAACACCGTTTTAGTGGCGAACAGCGTTCGTGTCAAGTACAGTGTTCGTCATGGGAAGCAGCGAGAACGTCCCGACCCCGCCGTGGCGCAAGGCGCGTAAGCCGGTTCAGCTCAGGCGGCAGCTGAGCCAGGACCTGATCGTCGAGACGGGATTGCGGATCCTTGACGCCGAGGGCCTCGACGGGCTGAGCATGCGCCGCGTCGCGCAGGAGCTCGACACCGGGCCCGCCTCGCTCTACGCGCACGTCGCCAACAAGGAGGAGCTCCTGGAGCTCATCTATGACCGGGTGCTCGGCGAGATCCACCTGGCCGACCCCGATCCGGCCCGCTGGAAGGAGCAGTTGCGCGAGTACGCGATCGAGTGCCACCGGGTGCTGGGCAGCCATGCCGACGTGGCCAGGGCCGCGCTGGCCAGCATCCCCGTGGGCCCGAACGCGCTGCGGATCGCCGAATACGTCTTCGGCCTGCTCATCGACGCGGGCATGGCACCGCGTGACGCCTCGCTCGCCGTTGACCGGATCTCCCTCTACATCACCGGCGACGCCTTCGAGGGCTCGCTGCACTTCGGCAGGATGCGGGCCACGGGTCTCGGCCTGGAGGAATACTTCAAGTCGTTCGTCGGCCACATCGAGAGCCACTACCGCGCCCTGCCTGCCGAGCGGTTCCCGCACATCGCCGAGCACGTCGACGATCTGATCGCCGACGACGGGCGGGCGCGCTTCGAGTACGGCCTCGATCTGATGATCGACGGTCTCGAGGCCCGGATGCCTTAGGCTGACGGGCCCCGGATGCCTTAGGCCGACCGGCCCCGGATTCCCTAAGTCCAAGGGCCTAGGGCTGGCGCCCGATGTGCTGAGCAGGGGGTTCGGCATAGTTTGCCGGACATGACCGCAACTCTTGAAGCACCTCCCGTCAGTGTGGTGTCGGCGAAGTACCGGGCGCTCAGCGTGGGGCTGGTGGCGCTCGTCATGTTGGTGGCGTTCGAGGCGATGGCGGTGGCGACGGCGATGCCCGTCGTGGCGCGCGAGCTCGGCGGCATGCACCTGTACAACCTGGCCTTCAGCGCCACCCTCGCGGCCAGCGTGATCGCCACCGTGCTCGGCGGCAGGTGGAGCGATGTGAAGGGCCCGCTGCCGGCGGTCGGCGCCGGTGTGGCGGGCTTCGTGGCAGGACTGCTGGTGGCCGGGTTCGCGCCGAACATGGAGGTGTTCGTCGCCGGACGGTTCATCCAGGGGCTCGGCGCGGGCCTGATCCAGGTGGCCCTCTATGTGCTGGTGGCGAGGGTCTATCCGGGTGAGATGCATCCCAGGGTGTTCGCCTTGTTCTCGGCCGCATGGGTGGTGCCGTCCATGGTCGGCCCGGCCATCGCCGGATTCGTGGTGGAGAACGCCGACTGGCGGTGGATCTTCCTCGGCGTCTCCCTGATCGTCGTGCCCAGCGCGCTGCTTCTGTGGCGCGGCACGGCCGGCGCGGGCCTGCGCGGCGGCGAGGCCGAGCCCGCCCCCGGCCTCGGGCGCAAGCTGGTCTGGGCCACGCTGACCGCCGTCGCCGCCGCGCTGATCCAGTACGGCAGCGCGCTCCAGCTCCGCGGCCTGCCCCTGCTCGCGGCCGGGATCGTCCTGCTGGCCGTGTCCCTGCCCAGACTGCTGCCCCGCGGCTCGCTCAGGGCCGCCCGCGGGCTGCCGAGCGCGCCCGTGCTCCGCGGCCTGGCCTACGGCTCGCTGATGGCGGCCGAGGTTCTCATCCCGCTCATGCTGATCAGCGAGCGTGGCCTGACACCCACCGGCGCCGGCATCGTCCTGACCGTCGGCGCGCTCGGCTGGTCCACCGGATCCTGGATCAAGGGCCGCGGCGGCATCAGCCACCTCACCGCGCTGCGCGGTGGCGCCATCATGATCGCCACCGGCATCGCCCTGATGTCGCTCATGCTGATCGACTCCGTGCCGATCGCCCTCGCGTACGTGGCCATGGCCATCTCCGGCCTCGGCATCGGCGCGCTGCACCCCACGGTGTCCGTACTGGTGCTGGAGATGTCCGCGCCCGGAGAGGCGGGCCAGAACACCGCGGCCCTTGGCGTCGGCGAGTCCGTGTTCACCGTCGTCGCCGTCGCGGTCACCGGGGCCCTGTTCACCGCCACCGGCGAGACCTATCTGGTGGGCCTCGCCTTCACCTTCACCCTCGCCGTGCTGGCCGCCGTCATCGCCCCGCGTTTTGCCCAGCACACGAAGGCAGGCACACTGGAAGGAGTCGTTTCGTAGCTTCGTCGCAGAGGGGGGTACATGCCGCGAGTGCGGGAGCTAGAGGTCTTCCGGCTGGTCCTGCCGTACGGCAGGCGGTCGGAGAGCCTGCTCGTCAAGCTCACCGACTACGCCGGCATGACCGGCTGGGGTGAGGCGCTGGATCCCCAGCCCAAGACCTGGGCCCGGCTGGAGGAGTCGCTGGCCGCCCAGCTCATCGGCGTCGACTGGGAGCACCCCGACGCCGTACTGAGCGGCGACCCGGCCGTCGACATGGCCTGCTGGGACCTGTGGACCAGGATGCGCGGCGTGCCGCTCGCCGAGGCGATCGGCGGCACCCGCACCTCCCTGGTGGCCACCGTCCGGCTCGAACCGGACCCGTCACTCGAGAGCCTGGTCTCACGGGTCAACCAGCAGGTCTGCGCGGGCTACGGCCACGTGACGCTGGACGTGCGTCCCGGCTGGGACGTCGAGCCGGTGCGCGCCGTACGCCTGGCCTATCCGGCTCTGACGCTGGCCGTCGACGGCGGCTGCGCCTACTCCGAGGGCGGCCAGCTCGCGGCGCTGGACTCGTACGGCATCGAGGTCATCGAACGGCCCTTCCCCGTCGGCGACGTCTACGCCCACGCCTCGCTGCAGGACGAGGTGGCGGCGTCGGTGGCGGTCGAGGTGCGCTCGTCGGCGGAGCTCGACGACTACCTGACCCTGCGGGCCGCGCGGGTGCTGATCCTGCGGCCCACCGCCTTCCCGTCGCTCAGCGAAGCCCGCCGCGCGCACGACCGGGCCGCCGCGGCCGGCTGGGACATCCAGTGCGCGGGCGGCCAGGGCGCCGGACTGGCCCGGGCGGCCACGGTGGCGCTGGCCAGCCTGCCGGGGTGCACGCTACCGTGCGACGTGACGCAGCCGCCGCGCAACAACCAGATCGTGACGCCGATCGTGGGGGCGAACGGCGGGGTGGTGGCGGTGCCCCTGACGCAGGCGGGGCTGGGGCACGTCATCGACGAGGCCCGGGTACGCCGGATGGCCAAGGACTCGTTTCTCGCGTGACGGCTATGTGATCTAACCCCCCTACCTTTATCCCGAAATTTCGCGATAAAGGGGCTTGACGTGGGGGATGTACCGGCGTTAACCAGGTGGCGGACACTTGTTGCCATTCTGCGGTCATCGGCGCCGCGAGCAAGCTGCTCGGGCGGGAGGCCACCGCGCGGGACGTCGTCCAACTGGCCGTCGACGGCCGGGCGGGGGAGCTCTCCTGGTGGCACGCCGACCTCCCGTGCCCTCACCCCAGCCCGGCCGTCTGCGTGCTGATCCCGTTCTTCGACATCGAGTTGCGGCGTTTGGGGTATGTTGCCCGGTTCTCCAGCAACGCAGCTTTGTCGGGCCGATGGGCGATACGGTCGACTTGGTGGCACTGGCCGACAGGGCGGGGCGCGGCCTGCCGTACGGACTCGAACTTGGAGGACCTTTGGCGGAGCGGGATCGGGACGAGGACTCCCGGCGGCTGGCGGCGGAGTCACTGGCGGCCGGTGATCCGACGGGGTGGTTCGAGCGCCTGTACGCGGAGTCGGCGACGGGTGAGGCGATCGTCCCGTGGGACTCACAGACACCCCACCCACTGCTCGTCGAGTGGCACTCTTCGGCGTCGGGGACCGGCCCCGGAGTGGGTCGGCGAGCGCTGGTGGTCGGGTGCGGGCTGGGGGACGACGCCGAGTACGTGGTGAGGTTCGGCTACGACACGGTTGCCTTCGACGTCAGCGAGTCGGCCGTACGCCTGGCCCAGGAGCGCTTTCCGGACTCCACGGTGGACTATCGCGCAGCCGACCTGCTCGACCCGCCCACCGAGTGGCGCCATGCGTTCGACCTCGTGGTGGAGATCATGACCGTCCAAGCTCTGCCGGAGCACCTCCACGCGCAGGCCATCGACTCGGTCTCCGGCTTCGTCGGGCCGGGCGGCACGCTCCTGGTGATCGCCTCGGCCCGTGAGGAGGGCGGCCCGGTGTTCGCGCCGCCGTGGCCTCTCACGCCGTCCGAGATCGCGTCCTTCGCATCGGAGGGCCTGGTCGCGGACCACATCGAAGACCTCCGCAGCCCGGAACGCCACCGCTGCCGCGCCACCTTCCACCGCCCCGCTGTCAGCGAGTAAGACCGCGGCAGCGTCAGCGAGGAAGACCGTGGCATTCCTCCCCTTTAGGGGTGGCCTCTATCATTCGTTGGCGTGTCCCCATATCTCGCCAGTGAACTCCGTGAGAGCGCGCGGAGCCGGAACGGCACTCGACCGAAGGGGCCCGGCCTGCCGCACGTCGCGGACGTGACCGGCCCCTCGGACCTGCCGCTGCGCCACTACCGGCCCGCCGCCGAGCCGCGTCCCCTGTTGGTGTTCGTGCACGGTGGCGGATGGGTCTTCGGTGACCTGGAGACGCACGACAGGACCTGTCGCCGCATCGCCAAGGAGTGCGATGTCGAGGTGCTGGCGGTGGACTACCGGCTGGCTCCGGAGCATCCGTTCCCAGCCGCCATCGACGACGTCGTTGACGTGCTCCGCTGGGCCGGGCCGGTGGCCGTGGCGGGTGACAGCGCGGGGGGATATCTCGCCGCCATGGCCTGCCTGCGGTTGCGGCACGAGGGCGGTCCGCTGCCCGACGTACAAATCTTGATATGTCCGAACACCGATCTCACGCTCTCCCAGCCGAGCGTCGCCGAGAAGGGCACAGGCTATGGGCTCGACGCCGACATACTGGGCTGGTTCGTCGCCCAGTGGGTGCCTGACCCGGCTGGGCGCCAGTCGGCGAGTCCCCTGCACCAGCTGGACTTGTCCGGTCTGCCGACCGCCCTGGTGGTGACCGCCGAACACGACGCGTTGTGCGACGAGGGCGACGCCTACGCCCGCCGCCTGGCCGAAGCCGGAGTCGACGTCACGCACCGGTGTGAACCCGGCCTCGTCCACGGATTCATCCAAGGCATGGACCTGACCAGCCCGGAGGCGGCGGCCGCGCACGAACGGCTCTTCGCCGACGTCCGGGGACTGATCCCGCGATAGGCCGACGTCCGGCCGAAAAACAGAAGCGATTCTGGAAATCGCCCCTGCGGCTCGGTCCCACGATCAGGCCGGTTCGTGGTCCGCGAGTCGGCGGTCCGCCGCGATCTGGCCGGTGGAAAGGTCCAGCAGGCGGCACGCCGTGAGGATCTGGAAGCGCACCTCGACGGGCGTCAGGATGTCGGCCATCCAGTGCTGGATCGCGGCGTCGGCCGTGCCGATCACCACCCAGATGACCTGGCGCTGGTGGTCGGTCATGGGGCCGACCGCCCGCTGGACGATCTCCATGTGCAGGCGCGTCAAGCGGTCGCGTTCGGCGCTGAAGGTAGGGTCTGTCAGCGAGCTGAGCCGCCTGACCACGGCCCCCAGCTTCGGTACGCGCTGGTCGACGCAGGCCAATGCTCCGGTGTTCATGCCGGGGGTGATGGCTCACGTGGGAGTGCCCGTCAGGGTGCGAGGGTTCCCTGACCTTTCAGGTTTATCGGTAGCTTCACTTTTACTCATACTGGTTGTTTCTGCTGCTCGATGTACTGCTTGAGTACGGTGAAGGGCGCTCCGCCGACCGATCCGGCGAAATAGGAACCAGATCAGAAATGCCCGCCCCGGAGGTGTTTGCGACGTGTGCGCTGTATTCCTTACGACGCATCGGGGCCGAGATCCCCTTCAGCGAATTGACGAGTTTGGACAGGGCGACCTTAGGCGGGCGGTGGACCAGCAGGTGGACGTGGTCGTGCTCGCCGTTGAACTCGCGCAGTTCGACCTCGAAGTCGGCGCAGACCTAGCGCATGAGTTCCTCACGGCGGATCAGCATCTCGCCAGTGAACACCCCACGCCGGTACTTTGTCATAAACACTAAATTTGTCACGAAAGCCAAATAGGCATACGGGGTGTAGACGACATATCGTCTCCTTCTCGCCTCGGGATTGGATTCCATCGCGGTGGCATAAACGAAACGATATGATCAGTGCGTGGAGCAGGTGAAACGGAGGCGTGCGCATGTGGCGCGCTTGGCGTTGGACAAGCGGCAAGCAGCCGTCTTGGACGGTCAAGCCCACACTGCGCGTGCCGTGTGGAACCTGCTGCATGAGTTCACGACCTTCCGTCAGGGCCGCCTTGCGTCCTTGAAGGAGTGCGACGCGGCGATTCGGCAGGCCCGCCACGAGATCGAGTGGATGGGGCAGTTGCCCGCTCAGGCCGCGCAGGCCGTGCTGAAGACCTACCGGCAGGCGTGGGCGAACTTCTTCAACCCCGCCCACCCGGCCGAACGCCCGACGTTCAAGGGCCGGTTCGGATGCCGAATGGCCGTGGACGTCCCCCAGGCCCGCGACTTGCAGATCGCCAGGATCAACCGCAGGTGGGGTGCGGTGAACCTGCCCAAACTCGGGCGGGTGAAGTTCCGGTGGACCAAAGACCTGCCCGGCCTCACCAAGGGCGGACCAGCAGGGAGGATCACCGGGGCTCGACTGGTGAAAGACGCCCACGGGTGGACCATCGCCTTCCGTACCGAACTGCTCGTCTCCGCTCCCGTGCCGCACGCCGGGCCGAAGGCCGGCATGGACCGGGGCATCGCGGTCCCGCTGGCCTTGTCCACCGGGGAGCATCTTCGGCACGGCCCGTGGCTGTCTGGCGGGCAGCGTGAGCGGTTGTTGCGGTTGGAGCGCAAAAGCGCCCGTCAGCGTGCCAGCCGCGGCAAAGGCGACCCGGTGTCCAACCGGGAACGCCGCACCTACGACCAGATCGCCCGGCTCCGCGCGACAGCCAAGCGCCGAGTGGTCGACTGGCAGCATCAGAGCACGACCGACCTCGCGCGGCGGCTCAGCGCGATCGTGGTCGAAGATTTGAGAGTCACCAGCATGATGGCCTCGGCGTCCGGGACGGTGCAGGAGCCGGGGCGGGGCGTCGCTCAGAAGCGGGGCCTGAACCGGTCGATCGCGGGTCAGGCGTGGGGTCGGACGGTGGAGTTGCTGACCTACAAGGCCGCCGACCGTGGCGGTCTGGTCGCCACGGTCGACCCGCGCGGCACCAGCCAGGAGTGTCACCGCTGCCACACCACCACGAAAGGGTCACGCGAGAGGCAGTCGCGGTTCGTGTGCAAGAACCTGGCGTGCGGATGGATTGGCAACGCTGATACCAACGCCGCCCGAAACCAGCTTCATCGGTACAACTCCGCCGCCGGATGGGCGGTCACAGGACGTGGAGACTCCGCGATAGCGGGGCCGGTGAAGCGTCAAGCATCCTGTCCCACAGTCTCGCCCGCACCCGCGCTGCGAGCTGCTGCGTAAGCAGCACAGGAACCCTCCACTATTTATGTGGAGGAGCACGTCAAACCCGGCATGTCTTCCGGCCCGGCCTGATCGACATGCCGGCCCGCTCCGCGAACCTGTGGCCGCGCGATCCGGAGCCGCTCGTACGGGGCTCCTGGGACGCCGACATCATCGACGAGCTCGCACCCGTAGAGGGCGACCATGTAATCGACAAGAACCGCTACGACGCCTTCCTGTACACCGATCTCGAGGTACTACTCCGCGGCCTGGGGATCAAGCGGCTGCTCGTCGCCGGCATCCTGACCAACGTCTGTGTGGAGACCACGGTGCGCTCCGCCGACCAGCGCGGCTTCGACCCGTACGTGGCCAGCGACTGCACGACCGCCTACGGAGAGGCGCGCGACCCGGCGCTGGCCGCGATGTCCGTGGTGTTCGCCACGGTCGGCAAATGGCGCGAACTGTTCGACCTGGTGGGCGAGGAGTAGACGGCCCACTGCGCGGACGGGCCGGCCGACTTCAAGCCGTCCGCGGGCCGTGTCAGCAGCGGCGGGTCCAGTGCTTGCGGGCCCAGACGTTGCGGCACTTTCTTGATGGCGTTCCGAGATAACCGTCCTCGGTCCTGGTACAGACGCCGTTCACCGTTTCTGTGCACTCATTGGTGGCGACGCATTCATTGTTGACGGTCGTGGTGCAGTACTCTTCCTCGTCATCGGGCTCGGGCTCGGGGGCGTCCGGATCCTCGTAACCGATCGCTGCCTTGGCGGCGTCGCCGCCTTTGCTGCGCGCGCTGTACGCCTCCGCGTACGGCTCACGGAAAGAGCCGTTGTCGGCTTTCTTGCCCATCGCCGGTACGGTGCCGTCGATGCGAATGTAATACCAGCCGTATCCCTTCTCGCCGTCGTCGCACCTGATGTTCGCGAACCGGATCCGAGTAGCCTTTCGCACGCAGACCTTCACGCGGTCGTCGACGTCGGCGATCATCGCGTCCGAGCCGCTGCCGCCCTTGGCGGGAGCTCGGTACGAGTCGCCTCGTGGCTGTTTGAACGAGCCGTGCTCGGCTTTGGAGCCGGTGGCGGTCACCCGCGCGTCCAGCGAGAAGAAGTACCAGGCGGCGCCGGGCCGCGCGTCGTCACACGGTCGATAGTTGATCCGCAGGCGCGTCTTCTTGTTGACGCAGATTTCGACGAAGCCCGCGTCGTCATCGCTTTCTTCTGACGTCGAATTCTCCGGGACCGGTTGTTCGGCGACCGGATTAGCGGTTTCGGGCTCGGCCGGTGGCGAAGTGGTGGTGCATCCGGCGATCAGGAGCACGGAGGTGAAGAGGAAAACGAGTCGTAACGGGATGGGCGACAAAGGACCTCGCATGGTGCGACGACAGGGACCCCGATTTATCAGAGGTACGTTAGCGTAAAAGCGCCCGCCACCGTGGTGACGGGCGCTTCGGGTGTGTCGCATCGCGAGCGAGAATGGCCGCCTAAACCAGCGCCGCTTCCAAGAGGAGCGCACCGGCGCCCAGGAGGGCGGCGTCCCGGCCGGCCCTGGCCGGGGCGATCTCCAGGTCGCGGGTCGCCAACGGCAGGCAACGCTCGTACACCGCCGCCCTGATGGAAGTGATCAGCGGTTCGGCCGCCGACAGACTGCCGCCCACCGCGATCACGTCCGGATTGAAGAAGTTGACCAGCACGGTGAGCACCTCGCCGATCCGCCGCCCCGCGCCCCGGACCAGGCTGGTGGCCTCGGGGATCGCGTCGTCCACCAGGCTCACGATGTCCGCGGGACGGGCCACGGTGATCCCGGCGTCCGCGAGGGCCGACATGAGGGCGGCCCCGCTGGCGTACGCCTCCAGGCAATCGGGGTGGCCGCAGGCGCACAGGACGGACGAGTCGGAACGTACCCGTACGTGGCTGATGTCGCCGGCCGCGCCCCGGCCCCGGTGCAGGTGGCCGTTGACGATCACACCGCAGCCGATGCCGGTCCCGGCCTTGAGGACCATGAGGTTGTCGCAGCCGGGCCAGTGCCGGGCCTCGCCGGCGGCCATCAGGTTGGCGTCGTTCTCGACGAGGATCGGCAGGTCGTAGCGCAGGCCCAGGTGCTCGGCGACGGGGAAGCCGTTCCAGCCGGGCATCCGGGACGGCGTGACCACCCGGCTGGTGGCCGGGTCCACCGGGCCGGGGATGCCGGTCCCGACCCCGCGCAGCGGCACGTCATTCGGCACATGTACGGCCAGCAGCTCGTCGAAGGCGTCCGACAGGAGGTCCAGCGTGGCCTCCGGACCCCGGGCGATCTCGCAGGGCCGCTCCTCGATCACCAGCGGGGCGCCGCTGAGGTCGAGCAGCCCGAGCCGGGCATGGTGCGCGCCGAGGTCGGCGACCGCCAGCACCCCCGCTGACGGCGACAGGCGCAGCCGCCTGGGTCGCCGCCCGCCCCGCGAGGTGCCCGAGCCCTCCTCGCCGAGCAGCCCCAGCGAGATCAGCTCCTCGACCCGCAGCGACACGCTGGAGGCGGCCAGCCCGGATAAGCGGGCGAGGTCGGCCCGCGACTCGGCCCGGCCGGTGGCCACGAGACGCAGCAGGTCTCCCTGTGCCCCGCTCACGGGCAGCCGCTGGTTCATGCTGAGAGGAATATCATGTCCGGACTTCCTGCGACAACGTATTGACTTCGTACGAAATCTCCCACTACGTTCCGCTTCATCTTCGATTTCGAAGGAAGTGGATGGTCATGAAGAGACTTGTCGCTGCCGTCGCCGTTTCCCTGTTAGGCCTGGCGGCCTGCGGCGAGACGAGCAGCCCCGCCGTGCCCGGAGGAGAGACCAAGAAGGACGACGTCCTCGCGCAGGCGCCGGTCGCGGCCGCCGCGGACATCCTGCCCGGCTCCACCATGGAGAAGATCAAGCAGCGCGGCGAGCTGATCGTCGGCGGCTCGCTGGACGCGCCGTTGCTCTCCCAGCAGAACCCGGCCACCGGCCAGGTCGAGGGCTTCGACGCCGATCTGGGCAAGGCGCTGGCCAAGTACATCATCGGCCAGCCCAAGGTGAAGATCGTCAACTCGGCCTCGGAGACCCGCGAGGCGCTGCTCGCCAACGGCACCGTGGACGTCGTGTTCCAGACGTACACGATCACGCCGGAACGGGCGAAGCAGGTGGCGTTCGCCGGGCCGTACTACACCTCCGGCCTGACCATCGCGGTGAAGAAGGGCGCGACGGGCATCGCCAAGCCCGAGGACCTGAACGGCAAGAAGGTCCTCGCCGGCGCCAACACGCCCGCCATCCCCGCGATCAAGAAGTTCGCGCCGCAGGCGGAGATCATCACGTTCGGTAGCGACCCGGAGTGCCTCCAGGCGCTCAAGCAGGACCGGGGCGTCGCCTACGTCCAGGACGAGACGCTGCTGATCGCCGACGCCAAGAAGGACCCGTCGATCCAGATCGTCACCAAGCCCTTCACCGTCGACCCCTACGGTATCGGGCTCAAGCACGGTGACGACCAGTTCAAGACGTTCACCAACGCCTGGCTGAAGAAGATGCAGGACGCCGGGGCCTGGCAGAAGATCTGGAAGAACTCCATCGGCACGGTCGTCGTGGGCGACGCTCCGCAGCCGCCCCAGATCGGCTCCGTGCCGGGGTCCTGATGTCCGTCCTCCTCGACCACCTGCCCGAGCTGTGGCAGGGGCTGCTCGTGACGTTCCAGCTGACCGCCGCGTCGTTCCTCGGCGCGGCGGTGCTGGGCGTGCTGGTGACCGCCCTGCGGGTGAGCCCGGTACGGGTGCTGCGCGCCCTCGGCACCGCGTACGTGGAGACCTTCCAGAACCTGCCGCTGCTGGTGCTGCTCGTCCTGGCGTTCTTCGGGCTGCCGGAGATCGGCATCAAGGCCGACCTGCGGGTGACGGCCATCGCGGTGATCGCCGTGTACGAGGCCGCCTACATCGGCGAGGCGCTGCGGTCCGGGGTGAACTCGGTGGCCAAGGGGCAGGGCGAGGCGGCCCGCGCGATCGGGCTGACGTTCGCCCAGTCGCTGCGGCACGTCATCCTGCCGCAGGCACTGCGTACGGTGGTGCAGCCGATCGGCAACATCTTCATCGCGCTCACCATGAACACGGCGCTCGCGGCGGCCGTCGGCGTCGTCGACCTGACCGCGGCGGCCAACCGGGTGAACCTCCTCGAGGCCCAGCCCATCCCGATCTTCGTCGGCGCGGGCGCGGCGTACGCGCTGATCGCCGCCTGCGCGGGCTTCGTCACCGGCCGGCTCGAACGACGACTGGCGATCCTGCGATGAGCACTGGCGATTTCAAAAGAGCGCTGGGCGATTTCAAAAGAGCGCTGGGAGTAAGGCCATGAGCACTGCTCTGTTCGACGAGCCGGGCCCCCGGGCGCGGCGGCGCATCCGGATCGCGACCGTCGTCGGCGTACTCGCCGCCCTCGCGCTGCTCGCGCTGGCCGTCCGGCAGTTCGCCGCCAACGGGCAGCTGGACGCCGCGCGCTGGCAGCCGTACGCCACCTGGCCCATGTGGCGCTATCTCCTGACCGGGCTGTGGTCCACCGCGCTGGCCGCGGTGGTCTCGGCCGCGCTGGCGATGGCGCTCGGGCTGGTGCTGGCCCTGGGCCGGCTGTCGCGCCACCGCCTCCTGCGCGTCCCCGCCGCCGTCTACGTCGAGGTGGTCAGGACCATCCCGGCGCTGCTGCTGGTGTACGTGGTGCTGTTCGCGCTGCCGAAGTACGGGCTGGACCTGCCGCTGTTCTGGAAGCTCGTGGTGCCGCTGGCGGTGTCGAACGCGGCGGCGTTCGCCGAGATCTTCCGCGCCGGGATCCGCTCCATCGAGCGCGGCCAGGGCGAGGCGGGCCTGGCGGTCGGCCTCACCCACGGTCAGACCATGCGCCTGATCGTGCTGCCGCAGGCCGCCCGCCGGGTGCTGCCGTCGATCGTCAGCCAGTCGGTCGGGCTGCTCAAGGACACCGCGCTCGGGTTCGTCGTCAGCTACGCGGAGCTGCTCTACAGCGGCAAGGTCCTGGCCGCCTACAACGGCTATCTCATCCAGACCTACCTCGTCGTCGCGCTGGTCTACCTGGTGGTCAACGCGTCGCTGTCCAAACTGGCCCGTACGCTGGAGGCTCGCCGGCGCGCTACCCCCGCCATCCCCAGAACCAGAAGGAGATTCGCTCGTGCCTGAACTCGCCCTCCTCGCCGAGGTCGTGCGCTCCGGATTCGTCGAGAGCGTCCACTACGGCAGCGCCGTCGGCCTCGACCCGTCGGGCCGGGCCGCGGTCGAGCTCGGCCGGGTGGAGGCTCCGGTGCTGCCCCGCTCGTCGGCCAAGCCGTTCCAGGCGCTGGCCTGCCTGGTCGCGGGCGCCGCCCTGAGCGGGCCGAGCCTGGCGATCGCCGCGGGCAGCCACACGGGCGAGGACTTCCACGTACGGCTGGTCGGCGAGCTGCTGGCCGACTACGGGCTGGACTTCGGTGCGCTCGGCTGCCCGGCGACCTGGCCCGAGGACCAGGTCACCATGCACGCGCTGATCAGGCAGGACCAGGGCGTCTCCCGCGAGCGGATGAACTGCTCGGGCAAGCACGCCGCGATGCTGGCCGCCGCCGTGGCCAACGGCTGGTACGTGGACTCCTACCTGGCCGCCGAGCACCCGGTGCAGCTCCGGGTGCGCTCGGTCACCGAGGACCTGGCGGGGGAGAAGGCCGCCCACGTGGCCGTGGACGGCTGCGGGGCGCCGCTGTTCGGGCTCTCGCTGACCGGCCTGGCGCGGGCCGTACAGGGGCTCGTGCTGGCCGCGCCCGGCAGCGCGCCGCGCCAGGTGGCCGACGCGATGCGCGAGCACCCCGAGTACGTCGGCGGGACCGGCCACCAGAACACCGAGCTCATGCGCGCCCTGCCTGGCGCCCTGGTCAAGGGCGGCGCGGAAGGCGTGCTGGTCGTGGCGATGGAGTCCGGGCACTCGGTCGCGGTGAAGGTCATCGACGGCAGCCCGCGCGCCACCACGGTCATCGCCCTGTCCGTGCTCCGCGAGATGGGTTGTGAGGTGTCGTCGGCCGCCGCGTTCGAGAGCGTGGCCGTGCTCGGCGGCGGCGCGCCGGTCGGCCGGATCGTCACAGCGAGCCGCAGCCCTCGGTAAGGGTCTTGGTGGGGTCGCTCTCTTTTTGCTTCTTGGACGAGGGCGATTTGGTGGACTTCGGCGCCGAAGAAGACTCCGGTGAAGCCGTGGCCGCGGTGGGCCGGTCGCCCGCCGAATCGCGGATGGCCTTCTCGGTGATGGAGCGGATCTTCGCCCAGTCCGGGGAGACGGTGCTGATCAGCGGCGGCACGAACTGGATGCTCGTCACCTTGGCGTTCTTGACCTGCAGCGCCAGCGGCACCAGGTGCTTGAGCATCGGCCGGGGGATGTCGGTCCTGATCAGCTCCTTGGTGGCCCTGGCGATCCCGTTGAACCTGGTCAGCACCGTCGCCGGGTCGGCCTGGTCGAGCAAGGCGCCGATCACGCACCGCTGACGGCGCATCCGGGTGAAGTCATCGCTGAAGGTACGCGAGCGGGCGTACCACATCGCGTCGGCGCCCTTCAGCTTGCGCGTGCCCGCCTTGACCAGGCCCTCGTTGTAGCGGCCGAACACCACGTCCTGCTCGACCGTGAGCGTGACCCCGCCGATCGCGTCAATCAACCGGGCGAACCCCCACATGTTGACCAGGGCGTACCAATCGACCTTGAGCCCGAGGGTGTAGCCGATCGTGTCCATCAGCACCTTGGGGCCCTGGTGCTGCTTGCCGCCGAAGATCTCGGGGTGCGCGTCGGCGTACTCCCAGACGCTGTTGAGCAGGTCGCTGCGGCCGCCGCCCGGGTCGGGCGGCAGGCGGAACCCGTTGGGGAAGTGCTCGGCCATTGGCGTGCCCGGACGGAACCGCACGTTCTCCAGGTTGCGCGGCAGGCTGACCAGCACGGTGTTGCCGGTCTTCACGTCGACGGTGGCCACGTTCATGCTGTCGGTGCGTACGCCGATCCGGTTGTCGTCGGCGTCGCCGCCGATGAGCAGGATGTTCACCCTCGTACGGCCCGCCCACGGGTCCTCGGGGCGGGTCGTCGTCTCTTCGGCCTGGGGCTCGGGGGTGCCCTCGTTCACGAAGATGTCGTTGAGCGCGTTCCGGGACGTCCAGACATAGCTCGTGACCATCCCGAACGGCAGCACGACCAGCACCGCGAGCAGCCCCGCGAACGTGCCCACCACGACCTGCCCGGCCTGCGGCAGACTGCCGGGCCGCAGCACGATGAACGAGTGGACGATCAGCGCGAACCACGCCACCCCGAGCACGACGGCGCCCGCGGTGATGCCCGTCAGCCAGCTGTCCTGGGTCAGATCGCCCAGCAGGTTGTCGGTGCTCAGCCTGACGGCGAGAAGTGCGAGCAGCACCACCGCGTAACAGCCGAGCAGTATCAGACCCGTCTTACGCCATCCGGCCCGCAGATGCGCAGCTCCCGGCGCGAGCGCGGCCAGCACCAGCCAGCCGAGAACCGCCACGGCGCTCACCGGTTTCCTTGCCTGCTTCACGCCATCCCCGTTTCCCCGCGAACTTCACCGTAGGCCGAATCGAGGCGGCAGCCTACGGACAGAATGCGAAATATGTCTTTAGGGGAGAGTGAACATTAGTAACCGAATAAGATTCGGCCTATGTCCTTCTCCCAGATCGACTACGGCGTGACCAGCCGGGTCGCCACGATCACATTGAAGCGCCCCGAGAGGCTAAACGCCTTCACCTTTGCCATGCGCGGAGAGTTGATAGAGGCGTTCGACCTCGCGGACGCCGATGACGACGTACGCGCCATCGTGGTCACCGGCGCGGGCCGGGCCTTTTGTGCCGGGGCGGATCTGGGCGGTGGCGGCGACACCTTCAGCCACCGCGAGCCTGGCGAACTCGTGGATGGCGTACCGCGCGACGGCGGCGGCACGGTCGCGCTGCGCATCGCCCGGTCGCTCAAGCCGGTCATCGGCGCCATCAACGGCCCGGCCGTCGGCGTGGGCGTCACGATGACGCTGCCGATGGACGTCCGGCTGGCCGCCGACACCGCGAAGTTCGGCTTCGTCTTCGCCCGCCGGGGGATCGTCACCGAGGCGGCGTCGAGCTGGTTCCTGCCCCGGCTCGTCGGCATCGCGCAGGCCATGGAGTGGGTGGCCACCGGGCGCGTCTTCCCCGCCTCCGAGGCGCTGGAGGGCCGTCTGGTGTCCCGCGTACTGCCCGCCGAGGAGCTTTTGCCCGCCGCCTACGCGCTGGCCCGGGAGATCGCCGACAACACCTCCGCCGTGTCGGTCGCCGCGATCCGCAGGCTGATGTGGTCAGGGCTGTCGGCCTCGTCGCCCTGGGAGGCGCACGCGGCCGACTCCCGGCTGATGGCCGAGCTCGGGTCCGCGCCGGACACCGTGGAGGGGGTGACGGCGTTCCTGGAGAAGCGGCCGGCCGAGTTCCCGATGAAGATCAGTGAGGACCTGCCGGGCGGTGTGCCGTCATGGCCGGTAAATCCTTATCGTGTCTAGCATGTACGACACCACCGTTCTGTCCATGCCGCCCGACTACGAAGGCGACGTCGTAGCGACGCTGATCTCCCGCCGAGCCGGTTCCCGCAGGGCGGTGCTCTACCTTCACGGGTTCACCGACTACTTCTTCCAGGACCACCTCGCTGACCACTACCTCGGCCGCGGCATCGACTTCTACGCCCTCGACCTGCGCAAGTACGGCAGGTCGCTGCTGCCGCACCAGACCAGGGGCCTGGTCAGGAGCGTCACGGAGTACTTCCCGGAGATCGACGAGGCCGTACGCGTCATCAGGCGCGACCACGACGAGCTGACGATCAACGCGCACTCGACCGGCGGCCTGGTCGCGCCGCTGTGGGCCGACCGCGTCCGCGGCCGGGGCCTGGTGCAGGGGCTCGTGCTCAACAGCCCGTTCTTCGACCTGAACGTGCCTGCTCCGCTCCGCCTGGCCGCCGACCTGCTCAAGACGCCGCTGTCGTACTCCAGCCGGGCGCTGCCGCTGGGCGTCAGCTTCGCGTACGGCCAGAGCCTGCACCGCACCGAACAGGGCGAATGGGACTACGACCTGGAGCTCAAGCCGCTCGGCGGCTTCTCCGTGCACGCCACCTGGCTGGCCGCCATCCGCCGGGCACAGCGGCGACTGCACGCCGGGCTGGCCGTGGACGTGCCGGTCCTCGTGCTCGCCTCGACCACGGGCCTGCGGGTACGCGACTTCGTGCCCGAAGCCCGCTCGGCCGACACCGTACTCGATCCCCGGCACATCGCCCGCTGGGCCACCTGCGTGGGCCCGCACGTCACCTGCGTACGCATCCCCGACGGCATGCACGACCTGGTGCTGTCGGCCGAGCCGGTGCGCAAGCAGGTGTTCGCCGAGATCGACCGGTGGCTGAACGCCTTCGTCTACCAGACCGGAGGCTGAGCGCGTTCCTTCACCAGGGGAACGCGAACAACCCGTAGTAGGCCGCCGCCACCAGCAGCAGCCCCGTGCCGCCGAGCACGCCCGCGATCGCCACGTGCTGCCAGCGGCTCGGCCGCATGCCCTCCCGCAGCCCCGCCACGACCGCCGCCACCGCCGTGACCTCCTGCACCAGCATCAGTACGGCCAGCACCCGCACCACCAGCCAACCGGCCAGCACGGCCGGCCAGGCCCCGGCCTGGTTCACCGAGAACAGCACCAGCACCGTGATGAACGCCAGCACCGAGACCAGCAGCCCCAGCCCCGTCCACGCCATCCGGCGCAGCCTGCGCCTGATCGGCGGCCAGAGCCTGGCGTTCGTGTCGGCCGGGGTCTGCCGGCGGCCGCGCAGGCGTACCACCATCGCGGCCACGGGGCCGGCCACGTAGCCGACGGCGGCCAGGCAGATCGTCAGCCCCAGCATCGTGCCGCCCGCGTACCACGGGGCGGCGGGGACGTCGCTGGCCTCGAAGCGCTGCACCGGCGTCGTGCCCGCCACGTGCAGCTGGGGCCGCGCCGTGCCGGGCAGGCCGATGATCCAGTTCGCCAGCGTCTCCAGGTAGCCGTGCGCGAACGGGCCGCCGTTGATCCGCATGGCGTGGTCGGCCTTGTCCATGAAGCGGATCGTGTACTGGTCGTTGCCCGCCGACTTGAGCGCGGTGATCAGGGACTGGGACGACTCCACGAACGGGATGGACGGGTCCATCGTCCCGTAGAACGCCAGCACCGGCTGCCTGATCTGCCGGAGCGCGGGCATCGCGTCGTAGCGGAGGAAGTTGAAGCCCACCCCGCCCATCGCCCTGGTGAGCAGGTCGCGTACGCCGATCGGCGCGCGCAGGCGCTGCAACTGCTCGTTCAGCGCCCAGGCCACCTGCCTGAGCGGCGACACGTTCGGCGAGGACACCAGCACCGCGAACCCCACGTCGCGGCTCTTGGCCGCCGCGATGGGCACCACCCAGCCGCCCTCGCTGACCCCCCACAGCCCGGTGCGGTCGGGGTCCACGTCGGGGCGCGTGCGCATGTACTCGACCATGCGCAGCGCGTCGTCCGCGAGCAGCCCGAAGTCCCGGTCGCGGAAGTTGTAGCCGACCGTCCGCTTGTCGAAGGCCAGCGTCACCACGCCCGCCTTGGCCAGGAACTCCGCCTGCGGCGTGAACTCCGTCCGCGAGCCGTTGCCCGACCCCGACACGAACACCATCGCCGGATGCCGTCCCGGCGTCATGGGGGCGCGGACCGTTCCGAACAATGTCTGGCCCTCAGCCGGGAGCGAGATCTCCTCGCGGTGCACGGGAGTCACCGCGACCACGGGCCGCAGCTCGTTCGCGGGCTGGGGCGGGAGTGCCTGCATCGCGTGATCGGCCTGGAGTGGCGGAGGGTTGAACGCGGGTGGCAGAACGTAGCCGACCGCGGCCAGGGCCACCAGCACCAAACCTGCGGCGACGCTCACGGTGCCACGGCCAGTGCGCATCGGCCTCCCCATGTGGGTTGAATTGCCCGCTGATCTTTCAGCCTACTCCTGAGACGTGTGACGCAGGGGACCGCATTTGTCGGTGAGACCTGTTAGCTTCCTGCGAATGCGGATCCTGCACACCTCCGACTGGCACCTGGGGCGTTCGTTCCATCGCGAGAGCCTGCTCGAAGGCCAGGCCGCGTTCATCGACCACCTGATCGAGACGGTGCGTGCCGAGCGGGTCGACGTGGTGGTGGTGTCCGGCGACGTCTACGACCGCGCCCTGCCACCGGTCGACGCGGTCGCGCTCTGCGGCGACGCGCTGCGCCGCCTGATGGGCACCGGCGCCCGCACCGTGCTGATCAGCGGCAACCACGACTCGGCGCGCCGGCTCGGGTTCGGCGCCGACCTGATCGACGCCGCCGGGGTCCACCTGCGCACCGACCCGTCCCGCGCCTGGGAGCCGGTTCTGGTGGACGACGTCGCCTTCTACGGCATCCCCTACCTGGAGCCCGAGCTGGTACGCGGCCCCTGGGAGCTGCCCGACCGCAGCCACACCGCCGCGCTGTCCCACGCCATGGCGCACATCCGCGCCGACGCCCCGCGACACCGCCACTCGGTGGTCCTGGCCCACGCCTTCGTCACCGGGGGAGAGGCCAGCGACAGCGAGCGCGACATCAGCGTGGGCGGGGTGGCGCACGTGCCGCTGTCGGCCTTCGAGGGGGTCGACTACGTCGCGCTCGGCCACCTGCACGGCCGCCAGCGGATGTCGGAGACGGTCCGCTACTCCGGCTCCCCCCTGGCCTACTCCTTCTCGGAGGTCAACCAGAAGAAGGGGTCGTGGCTGGTCACACTCGGCTCTTCGGAGGTCGACTTCGTACCCGCCCCGGTGCCCCGGCCGATCGGCCGCCTACGCGGTCCGCTGGAGGACCTGCTGACCTCCTCCGCATATGACGACGTGGAAGACCATTGGCTGCAGGTCGTACTGACCGACCCGATCCGCCCCAAATCAGCCATGGACCGGCTGCGCGCCCGCTTCCCCCACACGCTGGCGCTGTCCTTCGAGCCTTCCGGCGGCGCTCCCGTCGCCCAGCCCGCCCGCCTCAGCGGCCGGCCGGAGGCGGAGGTGGCGCTCGACTTCATTCGGGAAGTACGCGGCGAGCCTGCCGGACCTGACGAGGAAGACCTGCTAAGACAGGCGATCGAGGCGTCCAGGGTGAAGGAGACGATGGCGTAGATGCGGCCGCACCGGCTCACGCTCACGGCTTTCGGGTCCTTCCCCGGTTCGGAGACGGTCGACTTCGACGCTCTGGCGGAGGCGGGCCTGTTCCTCGTCCACGGGCCGACGGGCGCGGGCAAGACCACGATCCTCGACGCCCTCTGTTTCGCCCTTTACGGCCAGGTCCCGGGCCAGCGCAACAGCGCCCGCGCGCTGCGCTGCGACCACGCCCCGCCCTCGGTCGGGCCTTCGGTCTCGCTCGAGGTGTCGCTGCGGGGCCGGTTACTGCGCATCCAGCGTTCTCCGGTGTGGCAGCGGCCCAAGTTGCGCGGGTCCGGGTTCACCGAGGAGAAGGCCAAGGTCATCGTCGAGGAACGGGTCGGCTCCGCCTGGCACGGCCTGACGACCCGCTCCGACGAGGCCGGTGACCTCGTGGGCGGGCTGCTCGGCATGAACGCCCACCAGTTCTGCCAGGTCGCGATGCTGCCACAGGGGGATTTCGCCAGGTTCCTGCGCGCCGATGGGGATGACCGGCGGCGGCTGCTGGAGCGGCTGTTCACCGTGAAGGTGTTCACCCAGACGGAGGCCTGGCTGGCCGAGCACCGCAAGGCGGCTTGGCGGGACCAGCAGGAGCTGCGGCAGCAGGTGGACTTCGCGATCAAACGTCTGGAGGAGGCGGCAGGCGACCTCACTCCCGCCGCCCTCGGGCCCGCCACTGCTACAGCCGCCCGGGATTCGGACACCGACCCGCTGGGGTGGGCCGGAGCGCTGCTCGCCGCCGCCCGCGCCGTCGTCGTCCGGACCGCCGAGCAACACGCGGCGGCCGGGCGGGCCCTGCGCTCGGCACGTTCCCGCTTCGAGCAGGCGACGTCGCTGGCCGACCGCCAGCGCCGCCACGCCGAGGCCCTGACGTTGCGCCGCACCCTCGACGAGCGAGCCGAGGAACGCGCCGAACTCCAGGCCATCCTCGACGACGCCGCCCGCGCCGACCGCGTGCTTCCGCTCATCCGCGCCGCCCGCCAGCGCGCCGAAGCCGCGGCCAAGGCCCACTCCCTGGCCACGGACGCCGTCGCCCGCGCCTACCCCCTCCTGAAAGCCACCCCCACCGGACTTCCCACTCCCACCGACGCGCCTGCGGCCTACCCCGCTGACTGGCCGCTTATCGAGCCCTCCCACCACTTGTCCGACTTCTCCGACGACGGTGGCGGGTCCCGGCACGGCGGTGCGGCGGCTCGGGTGGGGAGTCTGGTCGGCTGGGTCGAGCCCGAGCGGCTGCACACCATGGAGCGAGCCCGCCAGGCGGAGATCGCCCGCCTGTCCGAGCTGCTCACCGAGGAAGCCAGGCTGCTCGTCGTCCGCCGAGACCTTCAGCGCGTCGAGCAGGAGCTGACCGGGCTGGCCGCCGAGGACGAGACCGCCGCCACCCGGCTCGCCGCCCTGCCCGCGCTCGTCGAGGAGGCCGAACGCAAGCTGGCGCGGGCCCGCCTGGACGCCGCCAGGATCCCGGCGGCCGAGGCCGTACGGACCGCGGCGGCCGAACTGATCGCCGTCGACCGGGAGCTGGCCGGCCTGACCGTGGAGCTAGACCGGCTCACCCAGCGCGAGGCCGAGGTGGCCGCCGCCGACGCGGAGCTGCCCGTACGGCTGGCTGAGGTCAATGCCCGCCTTGCGGAGGTACGGGCCGAGACGGCCGCCATCCCCGCCGCCGTCGCGACACTCGACGCGGCCAGGGCCGTACGAGATGCCGCCCACCGGGCCGAGACGCTGGCCGCCGAGCTGGAGTCCGCCACCGCCGACCACCAATCGCTTGTGGACCGAGCGCAGGGCCTGCGCGAGCACTGGCTGGACGTACGGCAGGCACGCATCGACGGCATGGCCGCCGAGCTGGCACGCGACCTGTCCGACGGCAGCCCGTGTGCCGTGTGCGGCTCCGACCACCACCCCCACCCGGCCTCGCCCGCCCCCAGCGCCCCGTCCGCCGACGACGAACTGGCGGCGGAGCAAGCCCACGAGGCGGCCCTCTCCGAACGCGAGGCGGCCGAACGCACACTCGCCTCCCTGGAGTCCCGCCACGCCGACGCCGTGTCGGCGGCGGGCGGCCTCGACACCGGCACCGCGGAGACCACGGCGCTTCAGGCCCAGGAGGAGCTGACCCGCCTGGAGACAATCGCCGAACGCGAGCCTGCACTGGCCGCCGAGCTGGACCGCATCGAGACGGAACGCGACCGCGTCCGGGACCAGGCCCGCGAGCTCGGCGAACTCCTCACGGCCCACCGCACCCACCACACCCACTACCAGGCCGAACGCGCCCGCCTCGTCACCCGCCTCCTTCAAAGCGGCCTCCTCGAAACCCACGTCCCTGACACCGGGCACCTCGATACCCTGTTTCCTGACTCCGACATCCGCCGCCATACACGGTCCGCTCAGTCCGTCCAGACCGATCCCGAGGCGCACGTCAGGGCTGAGGACGGGGACGACGAGCGGCCGCTCGCTCTGGCTGATCGGGGCGCGGCCCCCGACGGAGCGGCTCCAGTAGATGACCATGGAGCGACGATCGGTCCCGAGTCGGCGCCCTCCGTTCTGGCTGTGGCCGAGGAGGCAGTGATGCGGCTTCGGGAGTCGGCCGGGCGGGAGGCCGGGCTGGCGCGGGAGGCCGCCGCGCTCAGTCAGGAGCGGGTGGCGCTGGAAGAGCGGGCTCGCCGGGTCACCGCCCGCCTGGCCGCCTGCCGTACCAGGCAAGAGGAGCTCAGTGGTGACGCGGGGCGGCTCACCGCGCGGCTCGACAGCGCGCGCGGCGACGACCCCACGCTCACCGCCCGCCTGTCCAGGCTGAACGACGAGGCCGAACTACTACGGGAGGCCCTGGAAGCCACGCAGGCTGCCGTCGCCACCGAGGCTGAGCGGGCCAGTGCGGTGGAGGCGGCCGTACGGGCGGCTCTGGAGGCGGGGTTCGGCGACGTGGCCGACGTGGAGGCCGCCGCCAGGAGCGAGTACGAGCGGGACGGCAAGGCCGAGCTGCTGCGGCGGCTCGACGCGCAGCACGCGGCCGTGACCAGTACGCTGGCCGATCCCGAGCTGGTGGCCGCCGCGCGGCAGGACGTACCCGATCTGGCCGCAGCCGAGGCGGCGCGCGACGAGGCCGAACAGGCCCACACAGCGCTGGCGTCGGCCAGGGACCGGGCCGAGCAGCGGGAGCAGCGGGTGGCCGAGCTGGGCGCGGAGCTGGCCGCATGCATAGAGCGGTGGCAGCCCGCCGCCGACCGGCACCGGCTGGCCGAGCGGCTGGCGGCACTGGCCAGTGGTACGTCGAGCGACAATCAGTGGAACATGAGCCTGTCGTCGTTCGTGCTCGGTGAACGGCTCCGGCAGGTGGTCGACGCTGCCAACGAGCGCCTCGACCACATGTCGGGAGGGCGCTACCTGCTGCGGCACGACCTGCGGAAGACGGCCGGAGCCAGAGGACGTTCGGGTGGCGGGCTGGGGTTGCGCGTGGCCGACGGGTGGACGGGCGTCGACCGCGACCCGGCCACGCTGTCGGGTGGGGAGAGCTTCATCACCTCGCTGGCCCTCGCGCTCGGCCTGGCCGACGTGGTGACCGCCGAAGCGGGTGGCGCCGAGATCGGCACGCTGTTCGTGGACGAGGGCTTCGGCACGCTCGACGAGGACACGCTCGACGGCGTGCTCGACATCCTCGACGGACTGCGCGACGGAGGACGGGCGGTCGGCATCATCAGCCACGTCGCCGAGCTGCGTTCGAGGATCCCGGCCCAGCTCAGGGTCTCCAAGTCGCGCACCGGATCCACGCTGTCGGCGGTCGGGGTGAGCTGACGGCCGGCCCAGGCCTGCGTTCGCTGTCTCAGAAGGTCCTGTCTCAGCGGGGAATCGGCAGCACGCGGTCGGGCCGGTCCTGCTGGTACGCCTGGCCATCCGGGTATATACGCCACGAGTCGCCCGACACCCGCAGCATCGGGCTCCGCCACGCCTCGGTCGGGCGGGGAAGCACGATGTGCCGGACACGCCGCAACGCGTCCCAGATCAGCAGCCCGCGAATCTCACCGAGCAAATTGATCTTGGCCGGATCGTAGAGCGGATGATCCCAAAGGCCGCCGATCTCGGTACAGACGAAGCGAGCGTCCAGCCATTCGGCGAACTGCTCGCACAACGGACCAAAGCCCTGGTCACACGGCACCGGCACCGGCTCGCCGTCGACCCAGAGCAGCGTACCGAACCAGTCCGGCCCCCCGATCAACATGGCTTGATGCCGAAGATCGGCGGAGAAGAAGACACGGATTGTGCTCTTCCCCGTCTCGTCGAGGTAGTTGAACGCGCACCGCTCGTCCTCGAACTCGGAGCCCAGCTCCCGGTAGTCGGCAGGCGTCACGCCCGCGGGCGGAGCCGGGTATTCCTGCGCCCATCCGCGCCGGCCGCGCGCCGCGATGCGCCCGACTTCGGTCATCCAGCCCCACATCGACAGGGCGAGCGCCGGGTCCTCTCCGTCGCCCAGGACCCTCATGGTGAAGCGATGCTCCAGCCAATGCGCCAACGACGCACTCCTGACGCCGCCGTCGAGACCGACCGGCGCCGGCGCCCGGCGGCCGTCGATCCACACGAACGTCCCGCGCCTGCCTCGGCGCGCTTCGAGCAGCACGGCGTGGTGTCGTGCGTCATAGGAGAAGTAGACGCGTACCGTGACGCCCGCACGGGAGCGCCTCAGGCAGTTGCCGTACGGCCGGAAGCCCGCGCCCAGGCAGTCCTCGACGGTCAAGCCGGTCGGCGGGGCCGCAGGCTCATCCGCAGCACGCGTCGCGCCGCGCTCGACCCCGCCCACAGCACCGCGCTCGACCACGCCTGCAGCACCGTGCCCGACCTCGCCCGCAGCACCGTGCCCATGACGCGTCGCGACGCGCCCGGCGTCGTCCATCCATCGCCTCAGCGCCTCAGGACTCATCAGCGCCCGCCGCCGCAGTCACCCTTCACATCCTGGATCACCTATCCAAGTCACACCGGCATCTGACGATATTTCGGCTTATGCCGCCACTTCTTATGCAAAAGTCCCTCGGTGGTACGTGGGGCACCGTCCTGTTGCCGCTCCGCCCTGACGACTCCATCGACATGGGCCGGACCGGCTGGGGGTGGTGGGCTTGGGCGGCGTGTACGCCCACGGCACGGCGGGGGAACTCCACGCCATGTCCGATGAGGGAAGACCGTGGCGTAGTCGGGCTGCGCCAGATCCAGCGCGCCGCTTTCGACCTGCGCGGCAGGAGGGAGAGGTACGCAGGCGCTTCGGCCGTTATGCGTCGACTCGTGCACGAATTGGCGGCGCGGCGGCGGAACCCGTCAAAGAAGACGCGCGCCGCCGCGCGCCCGCTCAGGACTCAGGTGCTACTCAGCACCCGTCCCGGCGTATCCAGCCAGATCGACTGGCCCTCCGGCGCGACGGTGAGGCCGTAGCGGCGCCAGTGCGGCTCGCCCCAGCTCACCCACCGCGCGTACGCCTGGACGACCTCATCCCACACAGGCCGGTCGCCCACCTGCTGAACCCCGTGATCCACACTCCCGGGCCGCCACGTGGCCACCGCCCACGAGCGGACGTCGTCCGGATCGTAGACCCACGTGCGCACGTATTCGCCGTCCTCATCGGCACTCTCGGTGGTGTGCGACCGCAGACCCGTCAGCGCGCCGATGGCCAGATCCGCGCCCGCGCCCAGCCGGTCGAGCGCTCGCGGGTCGAGCGCCGTCCGGTAATGCCGACGCCCTTTGCCCGGCGGCGGGTCCTCGCCCAGCCTCAGACGCTGCGACCGCATCATCATGTAGCCGGCATACCCGACCACCCGCCCGACGGCGGTCCCGTTGTCCCGCACCTCCAGGCGTAGCGCGTGGCTGGTGCCGTACCCGGGATGCCACGGCAGCACGATCACGCCGCCGGGGCGGGTCTGCTTCACCCAGGCGTACGGAATCGTACGGATGCCGCAGGTGACGTGCACCCGGTCGTACGGCTCCCCATCCGGGCAGCCGAGCGCGCCGTCGCCGATGAGCAGCCGCGGATGGGTCCCGGACGCGGCGAGGTTCTTCGCCGCCCGCTCGGCCACCCGTGGGTCCACCTCGATGGAGGTCACCTCCCCCTGATCTCCGACGAGATGGGACAGCAGCGCGGCGGTGTATCCCGTGCCGGTGCCGACTTCGAGAACTCGGTGACCCGGCTCCGGCCGCAAGTGGTTGAGCAGGTCGGCGACCGTGGACGGTGCGGAGGCCGACGAGGTGGAGTCGCCCCGCAGTTCGCTCAGTTCGGTGGCGCCGTCGTCGAGTTGCGTGACGATGATGCTGCGCGAGTAGACGGTGTCCCACCAGGTGCCGGGATCGGCTTCCCGGTCTATCAGGTACGGCTCCCCCTCTTCGACGACCAGACCGACCGGGGGGATGAACAGGTGGCGCGGCACAGCGCGCACCGCGTCCTTGATGGGCTCGCCGATGTCGCCGCCTCTTCAGGGTCGAGGGCTGCGATGAGCCGGTCGAGGCGTTCGGGGGTCGCGGTCACTTCTTGCCCTTGGCGTGGTCGCCCTGGGGTTCCTGGTGGTGGTCGTTGGTGCTGCCGGTGCCGCCCTCCTTACCGGTGACCTCCTTATCCTTGGGGCTGTTGGGGTCTTCGTGCTTTCCGCCCATGCTGTCTTCCCTTTCGTGGGGGTGCGTGGGGTCCTGCCTGCGGGCTGATGATGGGAAGCTATGAAGACGGGTTGACCAGGCTCAATGCCATTGCCGCTCATTGCGCGCGTCCATCTTGGGGGGAGGACAGCGCTGATTCACTTTGGCAACTTCTGGCAATCGTGTTGAGGCGGGGGCGCGGCAGGACGCAAGCTACGGCACGCGGGTACTCGATCTCCTAGGAAGGGGACTTCCATGACGCTCCGGTTCCTTGGCAAGGATCCCGACAGTCCAAGCGGCGGGTCGCCCACTCTGTGGCAAGATCAGAACACCGGCGACCTCATCGTGCAGGGCTACACCCTCACAGACCTCGTAGCCGTTGGGGAGGTCGGAGACATCCCCCCGGGGGAGGCCGTCATCCGGATCCCCCTGCGAATGCTCCAATTCCTGCCGAAGGCCGAGCAGTGACCCCAGCCGAACGTGTCGACGAAGCCCTCCGGCAATGCCGCCGCTCCGCACTTCACCTGGAGATGCGCGACGGCTACATGCTCGACGACCCCGATTACCACGCCTGGCAAGCCGGTCACCGACTCGATCCAGAGGATCGATCATCGTGGTGGCGGCCTTGGCTGCAGAAAATCGCCGACGTCATCGCCCGTGGTGTCGAGGTACGACGAGCGCGCATCGTGTCCGAGCCAATCAGCAACTACATCCGCTACGAGTACGACGTCACCTTCCCCAATGTCCGGGCCGGTGAGGAGGTCCGGTGGCTGCCACGCCGAAAAACCTCTGACCTGGCCCTCCCCGGCAATGACTTCTGGCTGTTCGACGGGGAGGTGCTGCTGATCAACCACTTCACTGGCGAGGGGGATTGGCTGGACGTCGAGCATGTCACCGACATTGACGTGATCAAATTCAGTGCCGAGGCGTTCGAGACCGTGTGGCGACGCGCCATACCGCACGACCAGTACCGGCCTGCCTGATCAAGTCGACCATGTCCCTCTCGTCCTCCAGCGCCCAGCACGCAGCGACTGTGTTAGCGGCCAAGCTCCGCAAGCTCCGGACCGACGCCGGAATGAGCGGCCGAGACCTCGCGGAACTGGCCGGTTGGCACCCCTCCAAGGTCAGCCGGATTGAGAACGCCCGCCGAACCCCCTCAACCGCCGACATCCGCGTGTGGTGCGGGCGCTGCGACGTGCCCGATCAGGCAGGAGACCTGATTGCCTCTCTGGAGGCCATCGAGGGCATGTTCGTGGAGTGGAGGGAGATGGAACGCACGGGCCTGAAAGCCGCGCAGGAGTCCGTCATCCCCACCTGGGAACGGACCCGGCACTTCCGTATCTACTCCTCCCAGCTCATCCCTGGCCCGCTGCAAACCGCTGCCTACATTGCGGTGTTACTGACATCCCTCATGCATCGCCGAGGGCTGCCTGACGACATTGAGGAGGCCGTCCAGGTCCGCGTGAACAAGCAGAACGTCGTCCACGACGGTGGCCGGCGTATCGCGGTCATCCTGGAAGAGAGCGTGCTCCGCCAGCCCATAGGCGGCGTCGACGTCATGGCCGCGCAGCTCGGCCATCTCCTGAGCGTGAGCATCTTGCCGTCGATCTCCCTGGGAATCATCCCTCTGGGAGCCGACCGGTCCACGATCTGGCCGACAGAGGGCTTCTTCATGTTCGACGAGGCCGAGGTGACCGTCGAACTCGTCTCCGGCCATCTGACGATCACGCAGCCCCACGAGCTTGTGATGTACGCCGACGTGTTCACGAAGCTGGCAAGGCTTGCGGTGTACGGCAAAGCGGCCCGCAGCATCATCACGTCTGCGGTGGCTGCCCTCGACGAGTAGTCCCCATGAGCCGTCGCGTCTACCCAGGCCGCACCGGTGTCTGATGATATTTCGGCGTATGACGACACTTCTTACGCGAAAGACGCTCGGTGGTACGTGGGGCACCGTCCTGCTGCCGCTCCGCCCCGACGACTCCATCGACTTCGCCCGGCTGGCCGACGAGCTGGACCGGCTGGCCGTGGCGGGCCTGGACGGCGTGTACGCCCACGGCACGGCGGGGGAGTTCCACGCCATAACCGATGAGGAATACCAGCAGGTCAACGAGCTGCTCGCGGAGCGTTGCGCCGGTCTGCCGTACCAGATAGGCGCCAGTCATATGAGCGCAACCACCTGCCTGCGACGAGTGAAGCTCGCCTGTGCGCTCCACCCCGGCGCCATCCAGGTGATCCTGCCGGACTGGGCGCCGCCGTCCTTGGCCGAGGTGGTGGCCTTCCTTGAGCGGGTCGCCGAGGTTGCCGACCCCGTGCCGCTGGTTCTGTACAACCCGCCGCACGCCAAGACCCGTCTCACGCCCGCCGACTTCGGCATGCTGGCCGCACGGGTTCCCGCGCTGGTCGGGGTGAAGGTCGCGGGGGGCGATGCGGGCTGGTATCGCGAGATGCGAACCGAGGCGGCC
Source organism: Nonomuraea sp. NPDC049129 (assembly GCF_040648495.1). Classification (NCBI taxonomy): domain Bacteria; kingdom Bacillati; phylum Actinomycetota; class Actinomycetes; order Streptosporangiales; family Streptosporangiaceae; genus Nonomuraea; species Nonomuraea sp. NPDC049129. Next base: position 766,192 of record NZ_JBEZDU010000002.1, read on the forward strand.
GATCTGCCGGTGTTCGTGGCGGGGCACACCCTTGCCACCGGTATGGAGCTGGGCGCGGCTGGGTCGTACTCCAACATCGCGGCGTTCAGTCCGGCCGGCGCCATGGCGTGGCAGCACCTCATGCGCGCCGACCAGGCGGCGGCGCGCGATGTGGAGCGCCGGATCGGGCTGTTCTTCGCCGAGCACGTCCAACCGCTGGCGTCCGGTGGGTACGCCAATCCGGCGCTCGACAAGTTCCTCGCCCATGTCGGTGGCTGGGCGGAGATCGGTACCCGGGTCCGCTGGCCGTACCGGTCGGTGGAGCAGGAGCACGCTGAGCGGCTCCGCCCGATCGCCATGACGGCCCTGCCGGAGCTGTTCCCGGCGCCGTAGCAGCCGAAAGCCGGAAGGCGGGCGGAGGCCGAGCGCCGAGGTCGAAAGCCGGGAGCCGGGCGGGAGTCGAGCGCCGAGAGCCGACGCCGCCTGAGCCCGGCGCTCAGCCGGGCTCACCCGCCCTTCACAACGGTGTTCCTGACGTCTACCGGGTGTTTGATCAACTTGTAGGCGCGGGCCAGATCGGCGACCCGCTGGAGTTCTGTCAGGTCCAGATGGGCGGGATAGGAGCCGAATGCGACGCCTGCCGCCCATTTCTGGGGGACCCTGGCGAATCTATACAGAGCGTCGCGCATCTGCTGGGGGTCGGTCGCGATTAGGCGCTGCGCCTTGACCAGCGCGCGTTGGAAGGCCGCCACCGTGCGAGGGTGTTCGCGAACCCACTCGTCGGTGGCCATCATGCCTCCGGTGTACAGGTTCGCGAACTCCTGGGTCATCGGGTCAGCCACAATCCGCACGCGCTTGACCTCGCGGCCTACGTTGATGAGGGGTTCGGCCAGCAGGGCAGCGTCAACCTGCCCCTTGCCCAGCACGCGGAGCATATCGGAATCGGGCACCACGGCCAGCCGGACGTCCCCCAAGGTCAGTCCGGCCCGCTTCAGCACGGCGGTCAGCGTCAACTGCCCGAGCCCCGAGAGGCCCGAGATCGCGACCCTCTTGCGTTTGAGGTCGGTCACCGTCCTGATCTTGGACTTGGTGTCCACGGCGATCGCGAAGCTTCCTGGCGCGGCCTGGTGCAGACTGGAAACGATCTTGAACTTCTTGCCCGCCTCATTCGCCGTGAAGACCGTGGCGTAGTCGGTCTGCGCCAGATCCGCGATGCCGCTTTCGGCCAGGGACACCGCGGCCGCCACGCCGGGGATGCTCCTCCACTCCACCGTCAGCCCTTCCTCCTTGAAATAGCCCTTGTTCAGGGCCACGACAACGGGCACCGACTCCAGGGTCGTCATCATGCCGACCGTGATGGTGGACTGCTCGGGCGGGGGAGCGGCGGCGCGCGGCTCCGCGGGCAGCGCCCGTACCGCGACGGTGGCGGCGAGCACGGTGACCACGACCACCGCGGCGGCGGTGAGCGCCATGAAGTTACGCCGCCGGCGCTGGTGGATCTCGAGCGCCCTGGCGGCCAGATCGCGCTCCGGCATGTCGTCCGCGATGCGGCCGAGTTGCTCTCCGAGCCAGGTCATCGGCGTGCCTCCGCACTGTGGTCGTCCAGAACGGGCAGTCTCGGCGCCAGCTCGGGTGCCAGCGCGCGCAGGCGGGCCAGGGCGTGGTGCGCCTGGCTCTTCACGGTGCCGACGGAGCAGCCCAGCAGGTCGGCGACGTCACGTTCGGTCCGATCCTCGTAGAAGCGCAGGACGAGTACCGCGCGCTGCTTGGGCGTCAGCCGCATGAGTGCCTGACGCAGGACGATCCGCAGGACGGCGGAGTCCTCGGGCGAGTAGGCGCGGTCGGGCGGCTCCGCGCTCGGCACCTCGTCGGAGCCGCGGCGCCGCCGCCACGAGATGTACTGGTTCACCATGGTCTTGCGCGCGTACGCGTCGAGGTTGTCGATGTGGCCTAACTTCGCCCACCGCCCGATCATGCGGACCAGCACGCTCTGCACGAGGTCCTCCGCGAGGTGGACCTCTCCGGTGAGCAGATAGGCCAGGCGCATCAACGGGCGTTGGTGAGCGTCCACGAACGCCTGGAAACTGGCATCGCGATCCAACGTCTCTCCTCAAGTCGATAACCTCCAGACGCTGTGGGCGCGGCGAAAGGTTGGCACTCCTGAGGAGGGATGGAGACGTCAGGGCCGTGCGGTCACTTGCCGACGCCTTCCGTGAGGCCGCGCAGGAACTGGCGCTGGCCGATCAGGAACAGCACGATCGTCGGCAGCGCGGCCATGGTCAGCCCCGCCATCATCACCGGCCAGTCCGTGAGCAGGCGGCTCTGCATGGCCATCAGCCCGACCGGCAGCGTCTTCAGCGCGTCGTCGCTGACGAACACCAGCGCGAACGCGAACTCGTTCCACGCGAACAGCGCCTGCAGCAGCGCCGCCGACACCAGGATGGGCCGCGACATCGGCAGGATGATCCGCCAGAAGATCTGCGTGGTGGACGCGCCGTCGATGGTGGCCGCCTCGTCCACGGAGCGCGGCAGCTCGATCATGTACGCCCGGATCAGGAAAATCGTGAAAGGCACCCGAAAAGCGGTATAAAGCACGATCAATGCCCAGTACGTGTCGAAGAGCCCGATCGACGTCAGCAGGCGGAAGAGCGGGATCAGCGCCACCGTCGGCGACAGCAGCAGCCCGCCCAGCACCAGCAACGCCACCCCGTTCCCGAACGGCAGCCGCAACCGGCACATCCCGTAAGCCGCCCACGCGCTGATCAGCGTCGTGGCCACGATCGACGCCGAGGTGACGATCACGCTGTTGGTGAAGTAGCGGACGACACCCAGGTCCCAGGCCCGCGCCCAGTTGTCCCAGCGCAGCTCGCCGGGCAGCCCCCACGGCTGGTTGAAGATCTCCTGGTTGTCCTTGAACCCGCTGAGCACCATCCACAGCACCGGATAGAGCACGGCGATCCCGAACCCGGCCAGCAGGCTCCACCCCAGCAGCCGCCCCACCACCGCCCGCAGCCGTATGGGGGCCTGCGCGCGTACCACGGCCGGGCGGGTCAGGCTGGTCGAGATCACGAGTCGTACCTCCGGCGGCGGGACACGGCCAGTTGCCCGGCCGCGATGGCGAACGTGATGACGAAGATCACCGTGGCGACGGTGGCCGCGTAGCCCATGTCGTCCTCCATGAACGCCTTGCGGTACAGCCACGTGCCGAGCACCTGGCTGGAGTTGTCGGGACCGCCGGCCGTCATCACCATGACCTCGTTGAACACCAGGAAGGCGCCCGAGATCGTGAGGATGACCACCAGCGTCGTCATCTCCCTGACCATCGGCAGCGTGATGGAGAAGAACGTACGGACCGGGCCGCCGCCGTCGACCTTGGCGGCCTCGTAGTACTCGCGGGGGATGCGCTGGATGGCCACCACGAACAGCACGGCGGTGTAGCCGACCGACTGCCACTGGCTCATCGCGATGACGCTCCAGATGGCCGAGCTCTCCTCGCCCAGCCAGGCCCTGGCCAGGTGGCCGAGGCCGAGGCCGTTGAGCGCCTCGTTCAGCAGGCCGTACCGAGGGTTGTACAGGAAGGAGAACAGCACGCCCACGACCGTGATCGACATCGCGGCCGGGATGAAGTAGAGCGTGCGCAGCAGGCCGCGCGTCCGCCGCCCGACGAGCTCCTCCAGCAGCGCGGCCAGCACCAGCGACAGTCCGCCCTGGAAGATCAGCGAGACCACGGCGTAGGCGGCGTTGTTGCCCAGCGCCCGCCAGAACACCGGGTCGCCGAATGCCTCGGCGTAGTTGTCCAGGCCAACGAACCGGGGCTCGGGCGAGAAGGCGTTCCAGGAGAACAGGCTCAGCCGCAGGTTGTCGGCGATCGGGTAGTAGACGAACACCAGCAGGAGGACGACGGCGGGCAGCACCCAGGCCCAGGCCCGCCACCGCCTCAGCACGGTCACCCGACTTCCTTCTTGGCCTTGGCCGCCGCCTTCTGGACGCCGGCCATGACCTGCTCGGGGGTACGGGAGCCGGACAGCATGCCCTCGACCCCGGACAGGTACGCACTGGCGACCTCGGCGTTGGTGATCGTGTCCAGCCAGATGGCGAAGCTGCCGGCCTTGCCGATGTCCTCCAGGGCGTCGGTGAGCTGCGGGTAGGAGTTCGCGGAGGTGGCCGAGTCCTTGACCGGGCTGAGCCAGCCGATGTCTTTGGTCATCGTGGCCGCGTTCTCCTTGCTGGACAGGAACTTCAGGAAGTCCACGGCCAGGCCCGCGTTCTTGCTCTGACCGTTGACCAGGAAGCCGTCGGGGGCGCCGGTCAGCGCGTTCGTGTCGCCGGGGGCGCTCGCCGGGGCGGGCAGGCGCAGGAAGCTCCAGTCGAGCTCCGACTTGTCGAGCACGTCGAACTCGACCGACTCCAGATAGTGCATGGCCGCCTTCCCGGACAGGAACTGCGCCTGCGCGGTCTCGTGCGACAGCCCGTTGGCGTCCTTGGTGCCGCAGCGGGACACCAGCTCGCCGAACTGCTTGAGCGCCGTGACATAACCGGGATCGGTGAAGGCGCCCGTCGCCGGGGCGTAGTCGGTCTCCAGCGTCTTGGGGGACACGTCGTAGGCGTTCAGCTGGGTGATGAAGTGGATGGCCGCCCAGCCGTACTGGTTGCCGAAGGCGATCGGCTGCACGCCTCCGGACTTGAGCGTGTCGCAGGCGGTCAGCAACTCCTCGAACGTCTTGGGCACCTGGACGCCCGCCTTGGTGAAGACCGCCTTGTTGTAGGCGAGGTACTTGCCGTCGAGGTCGACCGGCATGCCGTAGTACTTGCCGTTGTACTGGAACGCCTTCAGCGCGGCCGGCGCGAACGTCGAACCCCACGGGGTGTCGGGCCCGATGACACCGGTCAGGTCGGCGGCGAGCCCGGCCCGGACGAACTTGTTGGCGAAGTCGCCGGCCCAGGAGAAGTAGATGTCCGGCAGGTCCTTCGACGCCGTGAGCACCCGGATCTTGTCCTTGTACGGCTGGTCGCCGACCTGCTCGAGCTTGATGTCGACCTTCGGATTGGCCGCCTTGTACGCCGCCACGACCTTCTCGAAGTAAGGCGCGTACTTCGGATCGGCGAACTTGGTGACCATCGTCAGCGTGCCCAACTTGTCCTTGGGCGCGGACAGGTCGGCCTTGGCGGGCGCGCCGGCCGAGCCGCCGCCGCAACCGGCGGTGACCAGCGCCGTGCCCAGCAGTAGGGCGGTCCAGCGATGCGTGTTCATGGGCTCTCCTTGGTGCTTGGCAGGGGGGCTTCGTGTCCGAAGGCGCCGTAGGAGGTGCAGGCGTGGGAGGCGTAGGCGGTGGCCGCGACGGCCAGCGCGGGCAGGTCCTCGCCGCGGGCCAGGCCGACCAGCAGGCGGGCGATGAACGCGTCACCGGCGCCGAGCGTGTCCACCACGGCGACGGGCTCGGCGGCACCCCAGGCGACCACGTCTCTGGAGTCCGCTAAGGCTTCAGCGGCGCTGTCGCCCGCGGCTTCGTCCGCTCCGGCGGCTCCCGAGACCAGGACGGCGCCGTGGGCACCGAGGGTGACCGCCACCGTGGCCGGGCCCAGCGCGCGTACCCGCCGCGCCAGCGCGAGCGCCTCGTCGCGCGAGCCGGACGGGCTGGACAGGATCGCGATCCCGGCGTGCCGGGCATGCTCCTCGACGTAGTCCCACGGGCGTTCGGAGAAGTCGAACGACAGCCGCCTGGCGTGCGCGGCCAGCTGGTCGAGCTGGCCCTCCAGGAACGAGCACTCGCCGGTGTGCACGATGTCGGCCGCCGCCAGCCGTACCAGATCCGCGGGGGAGAGGCGGAAGCGCGAGACGCCCTCGCGCCCGCCGGTGAACTTGCGCTCGCCCGCGACGAGACGGACGGTGGCGAAGGCGTTCGGCCCGTCCACCGTCCGCAGCAGTGACAGGTCCACGCCCTCGGCGGCCAGCGCGTCGCGCACCACGCGCCCGGCCTCGTCGGTGCCGACCGCGCCCAGGTAGCCTGACTCGGCGCCGGTACGGCGGGCGTGCACGGCGACGTTCACGGCGTTGCCGCCCGGATACATGACACCGAGATCGGGATAGCGGTCGACGACGTTGTCCCCGACGGCCACCAGGCGAATCAAGCGTGGCTGCACACGTTCTCCTGAGAATGGGAAGGTTCTCACTCGCTTGAGTGAGAACGTTCTCAATCGCTGAGACGCATGTCAATAGCCCTCGGTAAATCCGCTACGGTGATCGCCTCCCGTCAGTGGGAGCATGATGGTGTGGACACGATCTAGCAGCACCGGGGGTGCGGATGAGCGGCAGCGCTCGGCGGAGCATGCCGTCGATCGAGGTCGTCGCCAAGGAGGCAGGGGTCTCCACCGCGACGGCCGGGCGGGCACTCGGCGGCTACGGCTCGGTGAGCGGCAAGAGCCGCGAGGCGGTGCTGGCCGCGGCCGAACGCCTCGGCTACCGGGCCAACAGCCTGGCGCGCAGCATGATCACCGGGCTGACCCACACGCTCGGCGTGCTCGTACCCGACATTGAGAACCCGTTCTTCTCCCGCGCCCTGCGCGGCATCGCGGACGTGGCGCACGAGCGCGGCTGGGAGGTGCTGCTGGTCAACACCGACGAGGACCTGTCGCTCGAACGCAAGGCGCTCGGCGTGCTCGCCGAGCGGCGCGTCGACGGTCTGGTCGTCGCGCCCACTGACACCGCCGACCGCGACGCCTTGAAGGACGTCATCGACGCCGGGATTCCCGTCGTCCTGCTCGACCGGCGGGTTCCCGGGCTCGAGGCCGACACGGTCGGCATTGACAACCGCGCCGCCGCCAAGGACGCCACCGAACGCCTGCTCGCGCTGGGACACCGCAACATCGCCTTACTGACCGGCGGCGATGAGAAGCTGCGGCCCCGGCTGGCCCGCCCGGGGCTGCGCGGCGTTGAACGCCTGGGCGCCACCACGGTCGGCGCCCGCGCGGCCGGATACCGCGACGCCCTGGTCGAAAGCGGCATCGAGCCCCGGCCCGAGCTGGTCAGCGCCGAGGGTTTCCGCAGGGAGGACGCCGCCGCGGCCACGACCCGGCTGCTCGGACTGCCCGACCCGCCGACCGCGATCCTCGCCCTCGACAGCCTGCTCGCGCTGGGGGTGCTCCAGGCGCTGCGGCGGCTGGGGCTGCGCTGTCCCGCTGACGTGTCGCTGGTGGGCTTCGACGACGCCGACTGGGCGGAGGCGATCTCCCCGCCGCTCAGCGTGGTGGCCCAGCCGGTGTACGAGCTGGGGGCGGAGGCGGGCCGCCTGCTCCTGGACCGTGTCCAGGGCGCCGACCGCCGCCTCGTACACCGCCGCCTGCCCACCCGCTTCGTCGAGCGCGAGTCGGCCAGATCCGTTCGGCCGCCCGCCGAGACGGCCCCATAGTCAGAACTGGTTCTCGCCGCCGTCGACGTACAGGGTGGTGCCGAGCATGAAGCTGCTGTCGGCGGAGGCGAGGAAGGCCACGGCGGGATTTGCAGCTTTCCACGTCGTACGTGGTGTGGCGTGCCACACCACGTACGTGTGGTGCTCTCTCAGCCGCGTCCCGACCAGTAGGCCGCCGCGCGCTGCCATGCCGCGCCGCCCACCGCCCGGCCGAGGGCACGGCCTTGCAGGTCGCCGGCCCGGAAGTGGATGCCACCATATCTCCGCGACATCCCGGCCTCGTCGGCGGCGTCGCTGAAGGTGCGCCAGCGCAGCGTCAGGTCGTTGGCGGGGCTCACCCCCGGCTCCACCTGCGACGAACCCTTGGCGATCAGCGCCTCGCCGCCGAACGTGTCGCCGCCGGTGAAGCGCCGCAGCACCTCGGCCGCCGCCGCGCTGAACGTGCTGTGGCCCGAGACGTACTCGGCGAACGGCGGCGTCGGGAACGTCGGCACCTGATAGGGCACCCACGTCGCGCCGTCGATCACCCGGCCGCCCCAGGTCGCGATCTGCTGCCCCTGGTACAGGAAGCGGACCGCGGTGATCGGGCGTACGGAGTCGAAGACGCGCTTGACCTCCCACGAGGCGATCCCGGCGTCCTGCACCGAGTTGGCCAGCGCGAAGAACATCTTCACGTCCTGGTCCAGGCCATGATGGTCACGCGCCGACACCTGCTGGGCGAACAGGCACCAGTGGCCGGGTGGCGTCTCGCTGTTGGGCCCGTCGGCCCAGTATTCCGCGATCGCCTTCTGGCGGTCGGTCAGCGCGGCGGTGCCCGACACGATCTCGGCGGCCTGGGTACGGTAGGCGGCCGAGCCGTACGTCGCCGGCGCGGGTACCTTGTCGGCCAGGTCGCGCGCGTGACCGCTGAAGGAGGCGACCCCGCCCCAGTGCGGCGCGAGGAACGGCGGCGTGACCACCACGCCTGCCTTGTTGCGGAAGGTGAGCGGCTGCCAGCGGCTCGGGTCGTTGACCGTGGTCAGCGGATCGGCGACCACCATCGGAGCGTTGACCGGCGCATAGCCGGTGGTGTCGGCGTAGCCGCCGAGCTGGTTGGAGCCGTCGGCGTGCCGGTATTCGAGCACGGCCGTGCAGGCGGCCAGACCGGTCTGGGCCGGCTGGCTGGACTGGTCGGCCGGGTCATAGCCCAGCTCGGTCATCAACCCGTCGAACACCGCCCGCTGCGCCGGATAGAGGTCCACGGCCGCCTGGTGGGCCGCGTAGCTGATCGCCTGGGCCCGGTTGGCGTCCGTGCGTTCGGCGGCGGGCCGCCGCAGTGTGCCACCCAGACGGGTGCCGACGGCGACCGGATCGTAGGCGGCCCAGGCATCATAGGCACAGGTGTGCACGGTGGCCAGCGCCCTGGCCACCAGCGGCGGCCCCAGGGTGCCGCCGCGCACCGCCGCCAGCAGCGCCGTGTTCCACCTGACCACCACGTTGGGCTGCGCCGTCGCCGCCGGGTGGGCGGGTGTGACGGGTAAGACGAGCGCGGCGGCGGTCACCAAAGTGAGCGCTGCCGCGCGTAAGGACATCAAAACGGGCATGGCAAGTCTCCTCGCGTCGTGGGCCCCCGTGCGCCCGGGTATGGAGAGGCTTCCATGCTCGAACTCAGTTTCGATCTATCCAGCGGGTAAGAGCTGCCTTCCTGATAGGTCCCCCCGATGCGCCTCCTGGTTGCCGGGTCAGGGGGCGCACGTAGCGGCGGCCCGCCCCGTGCGGGTTCAGCGGGCGTATTCCTGGAGGCCCTCAGCCGCGTGCGGTGGGTGGGGCCGGCCCATGCTTGCCGTACAAAGAGGAGGTCTTAGGCAGGAAACAGAGAGCGGCGCTCAGGCAGAAGGTCGGTGCCGCCGGGCGGCGGAGTGCCGCCCGGCGACGCTCCTGGAACGGGTAGATCAGTAGTCCACCTGGAACATGTAGTTGCGCTTGTCGAGGTCGTGACCGCGCACCGCCTCGTAGTGGCGGGCCAGCCGGTCCATGAGCACGGCGATCGCCAGCGGGGACACCTCGCCGCGCAACGCCTTCGGGATGCCGGGCAGCGTGAGGTCCGCCGTGTCGATGTGGAAGGTCTTCTTGGTCGCGTACGTGTCGAGGAAGCGCCTGGCCCGTTCGGCCATGGCCCGCGACGGGTCCTCGCCCAGCAGGTTGATCACCGCCACGTCGTCGTTGACCACCTCGAACGCGCCCTGGAAGAACTCGCCCGAGTTGAAGCCCGCCGCGTGCTTCCACTGCATCTCCTGCAGGAAGCACATGGCCAGCCCGTACGCCCACGCGTAGCTGGGACCCGAGCCGAGCACGTACGTGATCGGCTCGTCCTTCAGCGTCTCGGCGATGACCCGCGCCCGCTCCTCACCCTCGTGCGCGGCGGACACCAGGGCGTCCGGCAGCGCGTCGAGTGCCTGGTCGAGCAGCGCCCAGTCGCGTTCCACCCCGGACCTGCGCAGCAGGGCATAGGCCGCCAGTTGCATGAACAGATCACTCTTGCCGGTGAAGGCCACGTCGGCCGCATCGGCCAGCGGGCCGCCCTCCTGGGTCACCACGACCACGGTCGCGCCGGTGCTCCTGGCGTACTGCGCGGCGGCGACGGTCTCCTTGGTCTTGCCGGTGTACGAGGCCAGGAAGACCAGGGAGCCCTCGCCCATGCGCCGGGGGCGGGCGGTGTTGAGCTCGTCGCTCTGCAGCTTGTAGACGGGCCAGGTGCCTTCGCGTTCGAGCAGGTAGTGGGCCGGGTAGGCGGCGATGAGCGAGCCGCCGGCGCCCACGAAGAACACATTGCGCAGACCCTTGTCGATGACGTCCGAGACGAGCTCCGCCAACTGGGGTCGCTGGTCGAGCGTCGCGCGGATCTTGTCGGCCAGGTCGGACTCGATCGGTTTGAGCGGCAGCAGGTCGGTCACAGAGGACTCCTTTGAGAACGTTCTCAGTCAGACGTTGATAACGTTCTCACTCGGAGCGAGAATGAGTCAAGAGGTCGCATGGCAGCCCAGCTGACAGCGTCTGCGTATCACCCCGCAAGACGCGAATCGTGCTGGGTGATCAGAGCTTCCAGCGGCCGAACTCGGAGTCGAGGCGGTCGCCGATGCGCCCGGCCTTGGGGTAGAAAGCGGGGTAGAAGTCCTTGCCGCACTCGAGGTCGTCGAGCGCGGCCTTGATCTCCTTGGCGAGGTACTGATTCGCGGCCGCCTGCGACAGCTTTGGCTGGTAGACGGTGTTCTCGTCGGCGTCTTCCTCGGCCTGGCCCTGCTTCTTGGCGATGGCGTTCATCTGCGCCGAGAACTCTCGCCAGCCGCGATCGGCCATGCTCGTCGGGCTGACGGAGTCCACGCGGTAGCCCTTGCCCTTGACGCAGTCAGCCATGGTCGCGGCCAGCTCGATCAGCTTGGGGTCGCCGTTCAGCTCACGGTCGCTGGCGGCTTTGTAGGCTTTCTCGTACTGCTCGTACTCGTCGTCCATGCTCTTGACGACCTTGCCGGTCACATCCTTGAGAGCCTTGACGTTGCAGCTGTCGAGGACCTTGCTGTAGCTGACCAACTGTGCCTTCGACAGCAAGTCCCTGATCGGGGAGTTGGGATCGTCGTCGCGGCTGTAGGCGGCCTGCTTTTTGAAGGAGGCGGGGTCGGCGACCGGGTAGAAGACATTGAAGCCCTGCTTCGAGCGCACCCGCTTCATGACCTCGTAGTCGCCGCTGACGGCCTTTTCGGTGTCCGTCTCCGGCTTGGGCTGCGGGACCCAGGCGACGTAACGGAAGCCCTTCTGCTTCATGCAGTCGGCGATGGCCGACTGAATCCTCTGCGGCTTGTCCGACTTGCCGCTTGCGGTCGTCGTCTGGGCGGGCTGAGCCTCAGGGCTGGAGGCGCAGCCGGCGAGCGTGACAGCGCACAGCATGGTCACGGCAAGAGTTGATCTCTTGAGCATGCGGGAGACCATACTCCGTTAAACGAAATATGGTCAATCCGTCTTCAGAGTGCTCAGTCCAGCCAGATCCGGGCCAGGCGGCGACGGGCGCGCGGGTCTTCGGTGAACGCCGTACGGCCGTGCAGCACCACGTCATTGTTGACGAGCAGCAGATCACAGGGGCGCAGCGGGAAGCGCAGGACCATGTCCCGGTCGGCGAGGATCCCGTCGAAGGCATCCAGGGCGGCCACGGCGCCGGAGGTCAGCGGCTTCCCGGCCGCTTCCTGGCCGCGTTCGATCCAGTGGCGGTTGTACTGGACGCGAAGCCGCCCCGCGCGCCACTCGAAGACGGGGTAGACGCGGTCGAAGTTCGAGACCGTGCCCGCGCCGAAATGGAAGTTCTCATAGAGCTCGGCCAGCAGGTCGGGCCGCTCCTCCAGCAGCCGGTCGTGTACGGCGTGGCCGCTCACCAGCAGGGATTCCCCGCCGCGCACGGCCGCGCGGAGGCAGAGCAGGCCCAGCAGGTGCGGCGGTCCGGGCGGCCCGGCCCGGTCGGTGTGGAGGGCCAGCCCTTGGTCGTCCATGCCCCTGCGGGAGTTCTCGCCGGTGGTCACCAGACCGGCCTTCTGGGTACGCGGGGTGCCGATGAGCGAGCCGAACGTGTAGCACAGAAGATCGATCTGCTCCTCGGGCCAGTCCGCGATCGGCCATCCCCGGATCACCACCAGGCCGGGACCCGCTTCGAGCGCGGCCTTGGCTTTTTCGGCCAGGAGCGTCAATGCCGGGACGTGGAACTCGGGTTGGGTCCGGCTGAGTGGTTGGTCGATGTGGCGCAGCCAGTCCTGTTCGCGCAGAGTGGACCGGGTCCATGCGGTGGGCCCGCCTACCGGTGTCGCGTTGGTCCGCATCGTGGTCTCTCCCGGTGGTCGTGCCGCCTGTTTTACGGCCTACCCGCCCGGGGCACGCGTCCACGCGCTCGCCCGCGTCGTTCAGACCGAGCCCAGCTTCTTGCGGTAGCAGCGGGTCAGCGGCTGATCCACGTACATGCCGTACGACTCGCCAAGCACGTACCCGCTGCTCTCGTACAAAGCTATGGCCTCAGGCTGCTTGACCCCGGTCGCCAAGCGCACCGTCTCGTAGCCCATGTCCCGAGCCAGATCCTCCAAGGCCGCCAAGAGCCGCCTGGCGATCCCCTGGCCTCGGAACGCGGGATCCACGTACATCCGCTTGAGCTCCCCCATATCCGGACCCACCGGCTGGATGGCACCACATCCGGCGGCGTGCTCCCCGGCGTAGGCGACGAGGTAGCGGGCCTGCGCCTTGACGACGGAACGCCCTTCGGGCCCGTAGCGCTTCACCAGCTCGTCGAAGGCGGCGGCGAGCAGGGCGGTCAGGTCGGCGTCGGCGACGGTCCGTTCCTCGATCTGCATGCGCTCATGCTATGAGCCGCCACTCCTGCCGGATCCGGGCGGAGCGCCCGGGGCCTCACTCGTACTCCGGGAACAGCAGTGCCAGCTCCCGCGGATACGCCGCGATCAGCCGCAGTTCGTCGTCCGTGAGCGGTCGGCCGGTCATCGCGTTGCAGAGCTGCACCAGCCGGAACGCCAGGTCCTCCTCCTGTACGTCCACGCCGAGCCCGTCCATGACGTGCCGGAATCCGGCCTTCCCGCCGTACTCGCCGGTCAGCACGACCCGCCCGCCGCGCGCGTGCCAATCCTCGGGGAACGGCCCGAGGGTCGCCTCGTCGTACAGCTCGTAGTTGCCATGATCCTTCAGCGCCCCGTCGGCGTGGATGCCCGACTCGTGCGCGAACGCGTTGCGTCCCACCCCCACCTGGTTGTACGGCAAGGGCTGCCCGAAGGCGTAACTCGCCCACAGCCCGAACCTGCGCGCCCATGACAGGTCGATGGCGTCACCGATCTCCGCCTGGAGCCCGAAGCCGTGCTCGAAGGCGAGGATCGTGGACAGCAGGTCGGCGTTGCCGGAACGCTCGCCGATGCCGTTCACGCAGGTGTTGATCCACGCGTCCTGCCCGGCCTCCAGGTCGCCGAGCGCGCCCGAGATGGAGTTGGCCACGGCCAGGCCGAGGTCGTTGTGGCAGTGCGTCTCGACGGGCATCCCGACGGCCGAGGCCAGCTTGGCGAAGCGTTCGCGGATCCGGTCGGGGGTGTCGCCGCCGATCGTGTCGCAGTAGCGGACCCGGTCGGCGCCCGCCTCCTTGGCCGCCAGCGCGAACTCCAGCAAGAACCCGTCATCCGTCCGCGACCCGTCCTCCGCGTTGACGCCCACGGTCAGCGCGCCCGCCGCCTTGGCCGCCCGCACGGCCGCCGTCATCTCCCGCATGATCGCGCCGCGGTCGAGGCGGCCGCGGAACTTGTTCTGGATCATGTAGTCCGATGTGGAGATGGACAGGTTGTAGTGCTTCAGCCCGAGTGGCGCCGCCTTCTCCACGTCCTGCGGCACACCACGGCACCAGCCCGACAGCCGCAGCTCGCCGAACGCGCCCGCCTCGGCCAGCGCCGTCTGCGCCCGTACGTAGGGCACCTCGTGGAACAGGAAGGGAAAACCGATCTCGGACTGAGCCACCCCGAGCTTGGCCAGATAGAAGTTGACCATGGTCTTGCCGAACTTCGACAGGCCGGTGCGCGCGGTCTGCACGCCGTCTCGGTTGGTCACGTCAAGGAAGTGAACTTTGGGCATGTGCACACGTTGACACGCTTGCTCAATGTGTATCAATATTGATTTTCATCAATATGGGAGGCTTGGGCGTGGAGTGGATCGACGCGGCGACGGCAGCCGAGCGGCTCGGCGTGAAGCCCGCCACTCTCTACGCGTACGTGAGCCGGGGCGTGCTCAAGCGACGTCACAGTGAGGACCGGCGCAGCCTGTTCGACGCGGCGGAGATCGAGCAGCTGGCCCGGCGCGGGCGGCCACGCGGCCAGCCGCCGGAGCTGGTCATCGAGTCCGGCATCACCGCGCTCGGTCTGGACCGCCCGTACTACCGCGGCCGCGACGCCCTCACCCTGGCCCGAACCGCCGACTTCGAAACGGTGGCCGAGTGGCTGTGGACAGGCGACCCCGACGCCTTCGCCTCGGACCGCGCGACGCGGGATCGGGTACGTGGTCCAGAGATGTCCGACAGCGGGGCGAGGGGTTGGGCGCGCGATCCGGACACGTCGCAGGTCGCAATGCCGGCTCAGCGCGGCCTTCCCGAGGGTCTGCCGCTTCTGGACCGCCTCCAGGTGATCACCACGGTCCTCGGCGCCGCCGACTCCCTCCGCTACCAGCTCGATCCCGCCTCCGTCGCCGCCACCGGCCGTCGCCTCATCTCCGGCCTCGTCGACGCCCTGCCGGCGCTCCAGGCTCCCGGCGGCGAGTCGATCGCCGAGCGGCTCTGGTCCCGCCTGTGCCCGGGGCCCGCAACCCCCGCCCTCCTGGCCGCCCTGCGGGGCGCGCTCGTGCTGCTCGCCGACCATGAGCTGGCCGCCTCCACGCTGGCCGCCCGGGTCGCCGCCTCCGCCCGCGCCGACCCGTACGCCGTGGTGCTGACCGGCCTCGGCGTGCTCGGCGGCCCCCTGCACGGCGGCGCGTCCCACGCGGCCGAACGGCTGCTGGCCGAGGTGACCGAACCCGGCCAGGCCCCGCGCGTGATCACCGATCGGGTACGTCGGGGCGAGCGCATCCCCGGCTTCGGCCACAGCGTCTACAAGAACGGCGACGCCCGCGGCGGCCTCCTGCTCGACCTGGTGAAGGAGGCCGCGCCGGACCACGAACGCATCGCCGTGGTCCAGGCCGTACTGGCTGAAGTCCGTCGGCGACGCCTGCCCGAACAGAACGTCGACTTCGCGCTCGCCACCCTCGCCGCAGTCGCCGGGATGGTGCCCGGCTCCGGCGAGGCGATCTTCGCGGTGGCCAGGACCGCCGGGTGGCTGGCCCACGCGATGGAGGAATACGCCAAGGGCTCCCTCCTCCGCCTCCGCGCCTCGTACGTCGGCCCGCCGATCAGATGACAGCCCCCGCGTATGGGGCCGCGTCCGCTGATCACGTCGGGTCCGCACGTGATCACGTCGGGTCCGCACGGATGGAGGGGACCCGGTGATCAGGTGGCAGCCACAGGGGAGTGCCCGCTCCTGTCCATATAGGCGGCCAATGCCCGCACGCGCTCCGCGTGCTCGTCGTGCCCGACGATCACCGGTGGCTCGTTGTACGGCATCGCGTCCGACGATCGCCTGAGCTTGATGTACTGCCCGCAGGCGTCGATCGCGTACGGCTCCATGTCGTCCTGGAGCGCCCCGATCACCGTGATCCCGTACGTCTCGCCGATCCGCCGGAACAGCGCCACGGCCTCCCGCCGGTGCTCCTTGCCCAGGTTGCGGCCCAGTTCGTCGAGCACCAGGCACAGATGCCCGCCCCCGGATGACGCGATCGCCGCCGCGCACACCAGTTTGACCGCCTTCTCGTCCATGAGCGCGGTGTTGGCCCGCCGGTTGTACGGGACGAAGCCCTGGCCCTCGCCGCGCCGCCACTTGGGCGTGACGCGCCATTGCCAGCGCTGCTCCGGATCCGCGGGCGCCGGTGGCACCGGGAACTCCAGCGTCGCCCCGTAACCTCCGTAGGACGTGTCGAGCTGCTCGAACTCCTCGGCGACCCGCGTGAGCCGGGACTTGATCGCCGCCGTCAGCGCCGCCCGGTGCACGGCCGTCGAACTGGCCGCCTCCTCCGCCCCCTTGTCGGCCGCGGCCAGGTCACGCTGCCTCGACACGACCTGCGCCTCGATCTGACGCCGCTGGTGCTTCTCGTATTCTTCCTGCCCGCGCAGGTAGGAGGCCAGCGAGCCGCACACCGCCGCGAACGTCGCCTGCTCCCGCGCCGTGCTCCCCCCACGCTCGGACAGCAGGAACCGCAGCTCCTCCGGGATCTCCGCGTCCTCCTCCGGGAACGTGTCGCGCAACGCCTGGTCGAAATGCCGTTCGGCGACGCGCCACCATTCCTCGGCGGTGCGCGCTCGTTCGCCCTCGGGCAGCGCATTGAGCCACTCCCGCGCTCCCTCGGCGGTGCCGCCCCAGTCGGCGGCCAGCGCCTCGACCTTGAGCGCCTCCCGTTCGCCGCTCACCCTCGTCTCGTCCTGACGCGACCGGGCCCGCTCGCCCTCGTGCCGCTGCCGCCGCCCCTCCAGGCGTTCGATCTCCATGTCCTTCGTGCGGGCCCGGAAGTCGAGCGCGGCCGCCTGCCGCTCGGCCTCCGCCACCGCGGGCGCCAGCTCCTCCAGCGCCGTCGTCAGCTCGCCCAGCCGCGCCCGCCGCCCGGCCAGCTTCGTCTCCAGCTCGGCGAGCTGTACTCCCGCTTGCGCCCCCTCCAGCCGCCGCTGTCCCTCCGCGACACCTTCCTCCCCATCGCGTACGGTCTGCGCCGCGGTCTCCTGGGTGTCCTTGGCCCGGTTGAGCCGGTGTTCGGCGGCCTTGATCCGCGCCTCCCGGCCGGTCGCCTCCCCGTCGAACGCCCCCACCACGCTCACCCCGGCGGCACTCACCAGGACCGAACCGGGCAGCTCGACCAAGGCCGCGGCGGCCGCTTCGAGCTGGCCGGCGTCGACGATCACGGCATGCTCGTGCGGCCACCCCCGCAACTCCTCCAACCCGAGCCCGGCCCCACCAGCGTTCGCGACTGCTCCGCCGGCCGCCCCAGCGGCTGCTTGACCGGCCGCTCTCCCGGCTGCCTTGGGGGATGGTCGGCCGGCGGAATCACCATGGGCGTGGGAGTAGTCGCGAGCTTGTTCGGCCACGTCCAGTGCGTCCAGGAGACCCGTCGCCACGACGCCCGCCGCGGCCAGTGCGTTGAGCTGGGCAGCGGCCGGGCCGCCCTCGGCGTCGTCCAGCGCGGCCTGGGCAGAGGCCACCTCGCGATCGGCCACGCCCAGCGCCTTAAGCGCCTCGTTCAGCCGCAGCCGCGCCTCCCGCAGCTCCCGCTCGGCCGTGGGCACATCACGGCCGTCCGAGAACCGGCGCGTCTCCTCCAGCGCCGGGATCAGACCGCGCAACTCGTCGGCGGAGTTCTCCGCCACGGCCCGGTCGGCGTCGAGCTTGGCGGCCCGCGCCTGCATCGCGGCCAGCTCCTTGCGCGCCTCAGCCACCCTCCGGTCGAGCGTGTCGTCCTTCAGGGTGGCGATCTCGGCCTTCACCATGGAGAGCGCCTCGGCCGCCGTCTCGCCCGCGGCCCGGTGCCGTTCGAGCTCGGCGACCAGCAGCTCGTCCTTGGCCGCCGCGTCGTCCAGCTTGCGAGCCTGGCGCCCTCGCCAGCACCGCAGCGCGTCGGCCAGCCGGATCCGGGCCTGATCGCGCCGGTCGAACGTGGTCAGCAACGCCCGCGACTCCGCCTCGAACTCGGCCAGCCGATCGGCCGCCTGCGCCGCCCGTACGCGTTTGGCGTGCTCGTCCCGGCGAGCCTCGCGCTCCTGCTCGAGCTCGGCGTCGAGGCCGGTCAGAGCCGCGATGGCCTCGAACACGCGCTCCGGCGAGATCTCGTTGAGCGGCTGGGAGAGCAGGTTGGTGGCGACCTTGCTCCGGACCGAGGTCGACAGGAACGACACGCAGCGGATGCGGTCGCCGTAGAGCACCTTGGTCAGGTCGCGGGCCACCACGTCGCGGCGCCCGGCGGACTTGGGCAGCGTCGCCCACATCTCGTCGGCGCGCACCACGCGCTCGGCTTCGGACGCGGCGGAGGCCAGGTGCACGCCCTCGCGCCAGCGGATCTCCAGGTGGGGAGCCTCCTGATTGACCTTGAGCCACACGGTGACGGCCCCGCCGGACGTGTCGGGCACGGAGAACAACTCACCGTCATCCGGTACGGCCGGCTCCACGCCCACGCTGATCTGCTCCGGTTCGGTGACTTGGTCAGCGATGGAGGTGCCATGCCCATTTTTGGCGGTTTGGTCCGCATTTGGGGTGCCATGCTCCGGTCCTGCGGTCTCTTCTGAGGCGGCGGCGCCGGGAACTGGGCCGGTGGCGCGTAGCGGCAGGTCGTAGGACGCGCCGGGCCGCCCGAACACGCCGACGATGTAGCCGTGGTCGGCGCTGGCCCACTGGCGGGCGCCCGCGCCACTGGCCAGCTCGGCGTTGAACAGCAGCTCCGACACCGCCTTCGCGCCCGAGGCGAAACGCCACTGCTCGTCACCCAGCAACGCCGTGATCGACGCGATGAACGACGACTTGCCCGCGCCGTTGGAGTCCTTGGGCCCGGCCCCGGCGACGACGATGAGCGTGCCGGGGACGGTCGGCACCGGATGGGTCGAGAGCCGTGAGATGTTGACCGCCTGCATGGCGATCAGCACCCGGTCCCCGACGACGTTCTCCACCTGCGACACCTGTGACCCCCGTAGTCCTTCCGTTCCACCGCGCCGACCCGGGCGGGGCTGACGCTTGCTGTCTGTTCACCGTGCCGCCCGGGTGAGGGCGGACGCTTGCTGCTTCTTCACCGCGCCGACCCGAGCACGCTCGCTGTCTGTTTGCCGCGCCGCGTGGGCTGTTGCTGTCTCTTCGCCGCGCCGCCCGGCCGAGGACGCTTAGTTCCTGTTCACCGCGCTACCCCGACCGCGTCTGACGCTTGGCGCCTGCCAGGCCCGGGTGGCAATCCGGGCCCGGCAGGTCCGGGTGCCTACCCTGTCGATCTCCGCGCGCGTACGGCCGCGGCCAGCGGGCTGTGTGGTCCGGCCGCCAGGATCAGCTCCTCCTGCAGCCGTCGCCGCGCCGCCGGGGTGAGCCGGTGGAACTGCGGTCCCGGCGCGTAACCGCCGGCCTCCTCGCCCGCCTTGACCTGGGTCAGCAGCCCGGCGTGCCGCAGCATCCGCAGCGCCGCCTCCAGCTCGCCGATCGGCAACTGGGTGTGGCGGCGCAGCTCGTCGACGGGAGTCGGATGCGGCGAGAGCCAGGTGTCATCGGGCAGCAGCCCCTCCGCCCTCGGAACCGCCACCGAATGCACCAGCACCAGCGTCAACACCGCCCGCTCACTCTCACCAAGCCCCGCCGCTGCCCCGGCCCCGAACCCGGACCCGGCGGCCGCGGGCGTGGTCGCGGGCGTCGGCTCGGCGCGGTAGGCGTCGTCGTAGCCCGAGGTCCATCGCTCGCGGTGCTGGATCAGCGTCCGGCCTCGTCGGGCGAGCATCTCGCCCAGAGTGTGGCGGAGCGCGGGATCGCGGAGCCCACCGAACCGGGCCTCCAGCACCGGCTCGGCGCCATGCTCCACCGCCATGAACGCCGCCACCAACTCGGCCCGCCGCCGCTCGTCATAGCCGCCCAGCAGTTCGTCGAACTCCGCCGCACCGCCCTCGACCCGGCCCGCCGCCACTGTCATCGCGGTCGCGGTTGCGGGATCCTGCGCCCGCACCCGCGCCTCGGGTGGCTGCTGTGCGGTGAGCGGTCCTTCCACGGCGGAGGGCTGCTGAACGCCCAGTCCTTGTTCCGTAGGGGGCTGTTCTGCGGTGGGTGGTTCTTGCGCGGCGGCGGGTTGCTGTACGACCGGCGATCCTGGCCCAGCGGGGGATTGCTGAATGTCCAGCGGCCCTTGCGCGGCCGAAGGTTGTTCCGCAGCGGGTGGTTCCTGCAGTCCGTGGGATTCCTGCGTGGCGGCCGCCACGATGTCGGCGTCCGCGACCACCGTGAGGTCCCGTTGCTCCGGTGTGGGAATGCGCCGGACCAGCTCCTTCAGCTGGGCGTGCGACTCGACCGGCCACAGGGCGCAGCGCGGGCCCAGCGAGACCACGCCGTCGGACATGACGATCCACGCCGAGTCGTGCAGCCGGCGCAGTGCCCCGATGGCCCAGTTGCGCATCAGGTCGTCGGCCCGGCCGATCAGTGCCCGGTAGGTGTCGAGGATCAGCTCGACCGGTGCCGGCGTGCCCGGCCACGGGTCGACGGACAGGTCGCTCCAGCAGCACTTGAGCGTCGCCGCCAGCACCCGCCTGGTCTCGCCCGAGCGTTCGACCGGGACCGGGGGCACCTGGTATTCGTCGAGGAGCGACGGGGTGGCCGCATCAGGCCACACCGGCAGGGCTTGGCCGGTGGAGTCGGGGCGCGTGAGCCGTAGCATCCCGGGTGGCGCCGCGACACCGGCCCCCAGCCGCAGCGGCCCGCCCGACCGCGCCCGCACGTGAGCGACCGCGTCGTCCCCGAGCGCGCGCCGCGCACCAACGCCTCCCGAAGTGTGACCTCCACCGGTACCCGCCGAAGAGCGACCCCCACCGACGCCCGCTGAAGTGCGACCCGCAGCCGGGCCCCCTGAGGAGCCGCGAGTACCAGCGACCTCCGAGGAGGGAAGGTCCGGGCCCGCGGCCTCTGATGAGAGTCGGGTCATGCGGTGCGCTCCAGGTAGCCGTGGGACAGCCAGGCCGGTTCGCCTCCTGGCGAGATCGTGAGGTCGTCGGCCCACACGAGCCGATAAGGCAGCTCAGGCCGCAGATCGACCGTCGTCAGGTCGGCCAGCAGCCGGCGGGCCGATGGCCAGTCGGACCGGAGTACGTCGGCCAGTGCCACCCGCGACGACGCCCCCAGCAGCGACTCCGCCACCTCGGTCAGCCGCTCGATCGCCGCGTTGGGCGCGGAGCCGAGCGAGCCTTCGGGGCCCGCGTCGGCGAGGTTGGAGCGCGGGGGAGTGGGCTGGGCCGGAGCCGGGCGGGGCGCCTCGTCGACCGCGCGGGCGATAGCCGCCGGGTCGTGCCAGGGCGCCGGAGCGTCGAACACGAAGCCGTCGAGCACCGCCGCGAGCCGCTCACGCGAAGCGGTCTGCGAGAACGTGCGCCATGTCTCGGTGGGCAGCAGCGTCAGGTTGCGGGTCGTGCCCGCCGAGTCGGCCAGGCGCCCCGCCGCCCGCCGGGAGGCGTCGCTGTAGGCGTAGATGGCCGCCCGCAGATCGGTGCAGACCCGGTCGAGCGCGGGCCAGCGGGTCAGGATCGTGCCGTGCAGGCTCTGCGCCCGGCGCGCGATCTCCTCGGTGCCCCACAGCTTGGGCGCCTGCTCGCGCAGCTCCTCGATCGTGCCCATGGTGAGCGTGATCAGCTCCAGCGCCCACAGCCGGAACGCCCTGGCCAGGTTGGCGGCGCTCTGCCTGGCCTCCTCCATCGTGGTGCGCGGGTCGGCGACGTTGAGGTCTTCGAGCGCGAGCAGCCGGTGCATCTCCGACTGGCCGCCGTCGTCCATCATCCGCCTGATGAACATCAGCCCGACCACGCTGGTGAACGACGCCCGATAGCGCAGCTGGTTGGGCTTGGGGAACACCTCGCGGATCGCGCCCAGCCCCTTGAGCACGCGCAGCCGGTTGTCGAACTGGTCGCCGGGATAGGCGCGGCAGGCGAAGCGCATCTGCTCGTGCGTCAGCCACTCCTCGCCCGCCTCGGCGAACGCCGCGAACAGCGTCTCGGCGATGTCGACCAGGGCCGGGTCGTCGACGACCGCGCCGCTGTCGCGAGCCAGCGCCGCGAACATCCGGCGGTAGGTCGACAGCACCGCCTCCTCCGAGAGGGCGGCGTCGAGGGTCAAGGGCTGTTCGGACACGGGGACTAAGGTACGGCTTCGCGCCGACAATCTCGGCCCGACCTGACGGGCTTACCTGCGAGTAGTGCCCAACCTGACGGGCTTACCTGCGAGTAGTGCCCAACCTCACGTGCCTACCTGCGAGTAGTCGCGCCGCACGCTAGGGTGATCCAGGGTAATACGGGGGCAAACGTTAAGTAATCATACGTACGGGGTGAGTGACGCCTTGCGTATCCGCGTACTTCGCGGAGACCGTGCCACAGCCGTGATCGCCGGCGCGGTGGCCGTGATCCTGGTCGCCTTGGCGGCCGTCTTCGGCGTGGGCGTCTCCAGCGCCACACCCAAACTGGCCGACGTCGGCGCCTGGCTCTGGACCCAGGCCCGAGGCAAGATCGTGCACGTCAACGGCCTGTCCGGCGAGGTCGACGGCTACCTCGACAAGAAGTCGGCCCAGCGGCTGCGCATCGTCCAGGACGGCTCGAACGTCCTGCTCGTCGACGACGGCAGCGGCTACGTCAGCCGGATCGAGCCCGGCCAGCTCAGCGTCGCGCAGACCCGTAACTTCGGCACGGCCGGTCTGCAGATCGTCGTCTCGGGCGCCGCCGGCTACGCGGTGGACCCGGAGGGCAAGGTTCAGCAGATCGACCCGGCCACGCTCAACTCGGTCGGCACGCCGCTGTCGCTGCCGGGCCCGCTCGGCTCGGCCCGCATCGACGGTGGCGGGCGGCTCTGGGTGCCGGTGACCGCCAAAGGCGAGGTCGTACCCGTGACCAAGGGCGTCGCCGCGAGCGCCGTCAAGGTCGGCGAGCCGGGCGAGGAACTGGCCGTCACGATCGCGGGCGGCCTGCCGATGATCGTCAACACCCGCGCCGCGACCGCCACGATCGTCGGCGCGGACGGCGGCGTGGGCGAGATCACGCTGCCCAAGGAGGTCGCCCAGGCCGCCAAAGGCGGCGTGCTGGCGCCGGCCTCGACCGAGGGTTCGCTGGTGCCGCTGCTCACGCCCGGCGACTCCGGGCTCCTCGTGGTGGTCGACACGGAGTCGAACTCGGTGCTCAACACCAAGTTCGCGGTGAAGGACCCGGCCGCGCTCGGTGTGCCGCAGATACTCGGCTCGAAGGTGTACGTCCCGGACCGCAGCACGGGCGGCCTGATCGTGTGGGACAGCGCGGCGGGCGGTCAGCCCACCAAGCTCCAGGTGGCGCAGGGGCCCGGCCCGGTCGACGTGTTCGTCAAGGACGGCCTGCTCTGGGCGAACGACGAGAACGGCGACAAGGCCGTCGTCGTCGACACCGAAGGCCGCAAGCACGACGTCGACAAGGACGACTCGGACGTACCGGGACCCACCAACACCCCCAAGCCCAAGCAGACGCCACGGCCCGAGCCGACGAACACCGACCCCAGGCCCGACCCGACCAGGACGGACGACCCGGCGCCGACGCGGACGGACGCCCCGGAGCCGTCGCGCAAGCCCACCAAGACCCCGACGTCGACCCCGACTCCCTCCTCGGCCACCCGCAGCCCCACTCCCACCCCCACGCCCAGCGCGCCCACCAAACCGGGCGCCGTCAGCGCCAAGTCGGGCCCCGGCCACGTCAGCGTGAACTTCAGCCCGTCCAGCGGCGGCAAGGTCGACCGCTACACGCTCAAGGTGTCCGGCGGCGACGGCAGGACCACGCCGCAGTCGGTGGACGCCGGCGGGCCGTTCCAGTTCGAGTTCTCGGGCGGGAGCTGCGGCGCCGAGTACACCTTCACGGTCGTCGCCCACTGGTCGGGCGGCCAGGTCGAGTCGGAGCCCAGCGCCGGGGTCAAGCCCTGCGTGGCCCCCGGCAGACCGGCCAACTTCGCGGCCAAGCCCAAGAACCGCGGCGCCGAGCTGACCTGGGACGCCCCGGAGAGCGGCGGCGAAGGCATCACGTACGTGCTCTCCGGCGCGGTGAGCAACGACAGCGTCAAGGGCACGTCGTTCACCGCCGAAGGGCTCAAGAACAACCAGAAGCACGAGTTCAAGCTCAAGGCCAAGAACGACGCGGGGGAGAGCCAGGACGCCGCCACAGCGGACGTGGACCTGGCCTATCCGAAACAGCAGTACCAGAACGCCAGCAACAACGACACCAACACGCTCATCCGGCCGGGCCCGTCCGCCGATGGCGAGGCCGGAAGGATCCCACAGGGCCAGTACATCACGCTGACAGTGATCTGCCAGGTCAAGGGCTCGTCCTACACCGACAAGTCCACCGGAAAGTCCAGTGACATCTGGAACCGGATCGAGTCGTCGGCGGGCAACGGCTACCTCAACGACACGCTGGTGGCCACACCGGACGGGGGCGGCTTCCCGGAGGCTCCGCTCTTCGAATGCACCGACTGAGATAGGGGACCTCAGTTGTACAACGAGCAGACGCAGCAACCGCAGCAGCTTGCGGCACAGTTCGCCCAGCGCTTCCAGATGCTGGCCCAGAACATCGAGCGCATCATCCGCGGCAAGCACGAAGCCATCGAGCTGGCCCTGATCTGCCTGTTCTCCGAAGGACACCTGCTGATCGAGGACGTGCCCGGCACCGGCAAGACCACGCTGGCCAGGTCCATCGCCGCCAGTGTGGACGCCGAGTGGCGGCGCATCCAGTTCACGCCCGACCTACTGCCCAGCGACATCACCGGTGTGTCGATCTTCAACCAGGCGCACCAGAAGTTCGAGTTCCACCAGGGGCCGGTGTTCGCCAACATCGTGCTCGCCGACGAGATCAACCGCGCCTCCCCGAAGACCCAGTCGGCGCTGCTGGAGGTCATGGAGGAGCGCCGGGTCACGGTCGACGCCGAGCCGCATCCCGTACCCAGGCCGTTCCTGGTGGTCGCCACGCAGAACCCCGTCGACATGGATGGCACCTACCCGCTGCCGGAGGCCCAGCTCGACCGCTTCCTCATGCGGATCTCCGTCGGCTACCCCGACCACGTCTCGGAGGTCGAGGTGCTCAAGGGCATGCCGACCGGGCCGCAGGTCGAGCGGTTGCCCGTGGTGGCCCGCGCGTCGGACGTGGCCGGGATGATCGAGTTCGCGACCCGCATCCACGTCGCCGACCCCGTCTACGACTACATCGTCGCCCTCTGCGGCGCCACGCGCACCAACCCGCACCTGCGGCTCGGCGCCTCACCGCGCGGCAGTCTCGCGCTGCTGCGGGCCGCCCGCGTCAAGGCCGCCGCCGCCGGCCGCCACTACGTCGTGCCGGAGGACGTCAAGGCCCTGGCCGTCCCGGTCATCGCGCACCGGCTGATCCTCACCCCGGAGGCCGAACTACGCGAGGTCACCGCGGCGCACGTGCTCGGCGAGCTCCTCGCCGGGATGCCGGTGCCGCAGGCGGCCTAGGTGCTGACACCGCTGGGGTGGGGCACGCTCGCCGGCTCCGTGATCCTGTACGCGGCCGGGTTCGCGCTCGGCTACCCGGAGCCCGTCGTGCTGGCCACCGGCGGGCTGCTCGCGCTCGCCGCCGCCCTCGCCTGGACCGCCCCCAGACCGAGGCTGGAGGTGCACCGCGAGGTCACTCCGCTCAAGGTGCCGCGCGGGGACGCGGCCGTCGCGGTCCTTCACGTACGCAATCTCGGCCGCCGGGGCCTGTCAGGGCTGCGCGCGCAGGACCGGATCGGTGCGGCCGAGCACACGGTGGACCTGCCCCGCCTGCCCCGGAACGCCACCAGGACGGTGTCGTACCCGCTGCCCACCGGCGTGCGCGGCGAGATCCCCGTCGGCCCGCTCCTGCTCGTCCGCGCCGACCCGTTCGGCCTGACACGCAGGATCAGGCGGTACGGCCAGACGGCCACGCTCCTGGTCCGCCCTCGCACGGTCGCGCTGCCGGTGCCCGCGTCGGGCAAGGCCCACCACCTGGAGGGCCCCACCAGCGACAACGCCCCCAGCGGCACGGTCACCTTCCACACCCTGCGCGAGTACGTCGTCGGCGACGACCTGCGCCACGTCCACTGGAAGTCCAGCGCGCGCACCGGCACGCTCATGGTGCGCCAGCTCATCGATGCCAGCCTGCCCACCACGACGGTCGTCCTCGACACCCGTCACCTCACCGAACTGGCCGTGGACGCCGCCGCCTCGGCCGCCGTCGCCGCCGCACGGTCCGGCTTCCCCGTGCGGGTGCTCACGGGCGACGGGCCGCTCGCCGAGACCAAGACCGACCCCGAGCTGCTGCTGGATCGCCTCGCCCTGGTTGGATCCGGTACGTCCGGCGTCGGCGAGGCGGTCCGGCTGGCCCGCGGCGGCTCGCTGGTCGTGATCACCGGGGACCCCGCCGAGGCCGCCCGAGTGGCGGGGGCACGACGACGGTTCGACCGCATCATCTGCGTATATATAGGGACAGGTCCGCTCAGCGCGCCCGGCGTGACGGTCGTCCCCATCGCGGACCTGGCCGCGCTGCCGCTGGCCTGGAGCAGGCGATGAAGCAGCCGGTGTGGCGGTGGTTAGGGGGATTGGCGCTGGTGGCGGCCGTCACCGGGGCCGGTGGGTGGGGGTTCCATCGCGTCTTCCCCGGCACCGAGCTGCTCCTGGCCGTCGTGCCCGCCGCGACCGTCCCCGCCCTGGTGGCCGCGCTCTGCCGGCGGCGGCCCCTCTGGCTGGCGCTGGTGCTCGACCTGGTCCTGTGGTTCGCCGGGACCGTGCCGTTGTACAAGGGCATCGCTCCCGGCCTGCTCGGCGACCTGGCCGACTCGTGGCGGGCGCTGCTCACCACGCTCCTGCCCGCCCAGCCGGAGCCGCGGCTGCTGGTCCTCGTGCACACGCTGGTCTGGGCCGCCGCCGTGGTCGGCGCCGAGACGCTGACCCGCACCAGGACCCGCGTGGCCGCCGCGGTGCCCGGACTCGTGGTGTACGGGGTGGCGCTGCTGTTCGGGGTGGACGGGGAGGGCTCGAACCTGCCCGTCGCCGCGGCCCTCGTGGTGCTCATCGCGGCACTGGCCCTGCTCCGGGACGACCGGCCGGCGCTGTGGCTGCTCGCCGGCATCCCGGCCGCCGCCGCGCTGGCCGCCGTCGCCCTGGTCGCCGGGCCGCTGCTGCCCATCGCCGCCGAGCCGTACAACCCGCGCGACGACGCCGAACTCCCGCCCCCGGTACGCGTCGACAGCGTCAGCCCGCTCGACCGCGTGTCCGCCTGGCTGCAGATCCCTGACCGTGACCTGTTCACCGTCAAGGCGGCCAAGCCCCTCAACTGGCGGCTGGCCGTACTGGACCGCTATGACGGCGTCCGCTGGACGTCCGGCGCCCGCTTCCAGCCGACGGGCGGGCGGGTGCCCGCGGGGGACTGGACGGGCAAGGCGCAGACCGTACGCCAGACGATCACGTTCAGCGGCCTGCCCGGCACCTGGCTGCCCGGCGCCGAACGTCCCGTCGAGGTGGACGGCGTACGCGGCCTGGCCGTCGACCCCGGGAGCGGCGCGCTGCTGGCCGCGAGCCGGCCGGCCAAGGGGTTCACGTACGAGGTGACCTCGCGGGTGGCGGAGCCGTCGAAGGCCGACCTGCTCGCGGCCACGCCGGTCGACGATCGGGCGCTGACCGCGTTCCCGGCCGGGCCTCAGGAGGCGCTGTTCCACAAGCTCGCCCAGCAGGCCACCAAAGGCGCGGACGTGCCGATCAAGCAGGCGTACCGGCTGCAGAGCTACCTGCGCACCAGCGCCATCTACGACGTCACCGCGCCGCCGGGGCACTCGCTCAAGGGCCTGGAGTTCTTCCTGGAGACCACGCACAGGGGGACCTCGGAGCAGTTCGCGTCGACGTTCGCGCTCATGGCCAGGACGCTCGGGCTGCCGTCGAGGGTCGTGGTGGGGTTCCGGCCGGGGCAGGCGTCCGACGGGATTTACCACGTTAAATCTGGTCATGTCATGGCGTGGGCGGAGATCAAGTTCGACAAGCTCGGCTGGCGGCCGTTCTACCCCACGCCCGGCCGCGGCGGCGCGAAGGACGACCACGAGGTGGTGTCCTCCGCCCTCAAGGAGAGCGAGGAACTGGAGGGCGAGTTCACCCAGGGCACGGTGAACAAGCCGAAGGCCGGTCAGAAGCCCACGGCGGGCGGCGGCCGCGAGACCTCGGCCGGGCCGCCGCTGTGGGTGATCGTCCCGGCGGTGGGGGCGGGGATCCTGGTGGTGTACGTGGGAGCGGCGATGGTGCTGCCGTGGTGGCGCAGGCGGGCCCGCAGGAGCGTGACGGGCGCGGAGCGGCGGGTGCTCGGCGCGTGGTCGCAGACCTGTGACGACCTCGGCCTGAAGGGGGAGCGGGCACTGACCGCCGAGGACGTGGTGGCCCGGCACCCAGCCGACATATCCACCCATCTCCGACCACTCGCCGATATTTCCAACTTCGTCCGCTACGCCCCCGACGACGTCGCCCACGAGGCCGCTGACGCGGCCTGGCGCCACAGCGACGCCGTCCGCCAGGCCGTACGCGCCAGAACACCCCTCAAAACCCGCCTCCGCAAGCGACTGCTCCTACGTTGACCCGCCGGAGCGAACCATGACGGGCTGATCGCTAAGGCTTCTGGAGTTTCTGCGTGACCATCAGGCGGATCACTCCCTTCTCCGGCTCGTCCGCCTGCCAGACGAACCAGTCCGCACCCACCGGAGTGCCCTGCTTGGTGGGGTACATCAGGTACGGGTCGCCCGGATAGCGCTCGGGAGGGGGTTCGGTGATCAGGTAGGTGACCTTGAGGCCGCGCTTCTCGATCTCCGGCAGGACCTCGCCCACGGTCTTGCCCTCCACCCGGTACCCGCCCAGCGACGTGACCTCCGGGAAGGGCATCTTCGGCACGACGTGCTGTACGTCGTCGGGGACCAGCTCGCAGGGCGCCACCGGGTCCCGCATGAGGATCGTGCTGGTGTCGCTCCCTCCGTAGACGGGATCGACCGCAAGGGTCCAGACGAAGGTCTGGCCGGGCTTGAACAGCTTGGTGTTGATCTGCATCTGCCAGCCCGAGCCGGCGTCGTCGCCGGGGATGTTCCTGGGCGCGTAATACAGGCCGCGGGGGATGTCCGTCACGGGTTCGGCGCGCGGCTCCTTGCATTTCTGGCCCGCCGGGACGAAGTCCACGATGGCGGGCACGTTGAGGCTCTTGAGCTGCCTGGTCAGTCCCGCCGCGTCCCGGAAGTCGCGTACGGTGACGTACACGATGCCGTCGGAGTCCTTGGTAACGGCGTAGGCGCGGTCGGCCCCGCCCATGGACGAGACCGTGATCACGCTCGCCACGGCGGCGATCGCCGCCCCCGCCGCGACGGCCAGGACCATCCGGCGGCGTGGCCATCCGGCCCGCTCGGCCACCGCGTGCGGCCGTCCGGCCCGCTCGGCCGCCGCCCGCGCCGCCACGTGCTCCTTCAGCTCGGTCAGCCGGCGCTCTTCGAAACCGGCGAGAGACCCGTTCATGACGATCCTTTCAAGATGGCTTCCGGGCGGTGGCCGGATTCGATCATCAGCCGGCGGTGCGCGCGATGCAGCCGCACCCGGGCGGTGCCGACGCGGATGCGCAGGGCCATGGCGGCGTCGGCGACCGACAGGCCGTCGATGTCCACCAGTTCGGCCACGGCCCTCAGGCTCTTGGGCAACTTCGCGATGGCCGACAGCAGCGGGCGGGCGGCCCGCTCGGCGTCGATGCGCTCCTCCAAGCGGGCGATGTCGTCGGCGTCCAGCGTGCGCCGTCCCGCCGCCCTGCCGCTCTTGTGCAACTCTCTGGCCGCTCTGCGCAGCTCGGACGCCACCACGTTGCGCGCGATGCCGAACAGCCACGCCACCTCGCCGCCCCGCTCGGCCTTGTACGTGCCCGCGGCGTCGATGGCGGCCAGGAAGATCTCGGTGGTGAGGTCGTCCACCGTGTGCGGATCGGTCACCCGGCGGGCCACGAAGCGGCTCACGCGTTCGGCGTGTCTTCGGTAGAAGACCTCGAAGGCCTCAGGATCCCGCATCGTCCGCAGGAGGCCCTCCGATGATGTGTCTGCCATCCAGTGCGCCTTCCGCTTGCTCGGGGCTTTCCCCTTATTGGCGAGCAAGGGCGCAGAACATTACATCCCGGTCAGATTTCTTCAAGACGGGATCACATGAGGACGCGGGTGCTGCTTCATGGGGACGACGGCAGCACCCGTGCCGGGGGAACTGCCTCAGTTCACGTACGCCCACAGGTCGTAGGTGTAGAACATCGGGTTCTCGGGCTGGTGGGTGCTGCACCACCAGGTCTGCCAGCGTCCGGTCTCCTGTCCTGACCGGCCGAAGCTGATGCAGACGTCATAGGGCAGGTTGCTGTAGACGACTTGGAGTGTGGACGAGGCGTGCGCTGGCGTGCTCGTGGCCAGGATCGGCGTCAGAGCGGTGACCGCGAGAAGCGACAAGGCGGTGATTCGGCGACGCACCAGTTCTCCCCTCATGAAGGGCCGGAAATCGCGAAGAGCGATCACCGTGAATTGGACGACAAGCACCGCACCGCCGCAAGATCCGCCCCCGCTCGGCCCCGACGACCAGCGCGAACAACGCGGACGCGATGAAAGCTTCATCTCGGGCCCCGCCCTCCTGACCGGGAACGCCGGACCACAACCGGGTGTGTCAGAAACTCTGCGCGGGGGTGATCAGGCGAAATCCTGATGACCTGGGGCAAGGCTGCTTCTACGCTCACTCCTCATGGACGCTAACGAGCACCTGCTGAACGTGGTCGATGTCGAAGCGACATGCTGGGAGGGACAGCCGCCGCCCGGCCAGGTGAGCGAAATCATCGAAATCGGGCTCACTGTCGTTGATCTGCGCGCGGGCGAGCGCCTCGCCAAGCACCGGCTGCTTGTACGCCCAGCCCGATCGAGGGTGAGCCCATTCTGTACGGAGCTGACGGGGCTGACGCAGACCGAGGTAGACGGGGGTCTTCCCTTTGCTGAGGCGTGCCGAGCGCTGGCGGCCCAGCATCAGACGGGCTTGCTGCCCTGGGCCAGTTGGGGTGACTACGATCGTAACCAGTTCACCCGCCAGTGCCGCCAGACGGGTACGGAGTACCCCTTCTGCCAGCGTCACACCAACGCGAAGGTCGCCTTCACCGTCTCTAACGGCCTGCGACGACGCCCTGGAATGGCCCAGGCCTTGATGATGGCCGGCCTCCCGCTGGAGGGCCGCCACCACCGAGGCGACGACGACGCGTGGAACATCGCTGCCCTCGTGCTACATCTGGCGAGGCGCGGAGACTGGCCTGTCAGCTAGCTTCCCCGATTCACGGCGGCTGGCGGCCGCGTTGCGGATGCGGGGACGTCAGGTGGTCCACGATCGGGGCCGGGTGTTGTTCGATCTCCCCCTGCTGAAGCAGTGCTTCGCCGATCTCGCCCTGGCCAACGGCGACGGCCTGACCACGCGGCTCCTGCGCGACTCCGGGGCCGACACCGCCCGCAGCCAGGACTGGAGTACGGCGCTGGCCCGCTACGCCATCGCCGGCGCTAGCCGTTCTTGGCCACCGCGCCTCTGACGCAGACGGGCTTGGACCAGGCGACCTTGCTCGTCTTCGAGATCTGCAGTGGGACGCCCACCAGGAAGCAGTAGCCGGTGTCCGGGTCCAGGCCGCTCACACGGGCCGAGGTGGTGCCGGGCTGGAGGGCGGTGATCGCCTGCTCGCCCTGCTTGGCCGGGGAGCGCTGGACCACGACCGGGTAGCGGGCGGACTCCTTCGGCAGCGCCCACCGCAGCTCCACCAGTGTGCTGCGGTCGGCTACCACGCGTACCCGGCGCGGGGCCAGTGCGGCCAGGGCTTCCTTGCCGACGTTCTCGGACGGCTTGGCGGCGCTCGTCGGAGGTTGGGACTGCTGCGGGTCGGCCTGGGTGGCTTCGTTCTGCCTCGACAGATAGACGGCGAACCCGGCGCCCGCGAGTGCCACGATCGTGGCGGCGGCTCCGATCGCCATCACCCGCGTCGTCGTACCGCCAGACGGAAGCCCGCTCGACGCGTGCATAGGACCGGCTGGTGACGGGCCACCCGGTTGGGGACCGTGCGGTGCCTGATAACCCTCGGCCGGTTGGCTCTGCGGGGCGGGATAGGCGCTGGGTGGATAGGTGGGTTGCGACGGATATGCGGCGCCGAATGAGGAGCCGGTCTGCGCTGGGTGCGCCGGTGGGATCGTGGCGGGAGCGCTCGACCCGTCCGCGCTGAGCTGGGAACCGGTCGCTGGCGGCCCGCCGAACTGCGGGCCCGACGGTTGGAGCCCAGCGGGGTGGTAGCCGGATGGTTGCGGCGCGAAAGGGCTCTGAGCAGGCTGCTGAGGTCCCGAGGGCGGTGGCGCGAAAGGGCTCTGGTCGGGCTGCTGAGGTCCCGAGGGCTGGGGCGCGAAAGCGCTGTAGCCGGTCGGCTGCGGGCCGCTCGCCCGGCCCGCCGGGTTGGGTGCGTGGGCACCGGTCTCGTGCCCGGGGAAGTGCGCGCCGGCACCGGTCACCGGCCCGGCCAGGTGCGCGCCGGTCGAAGGCCCAGCCAAGTGCGCGCCCGTAGAGGGGCCGGGCGCCGGGGGCTCGCCGCTGTCGGCTCGCCGGGGAGTCGTCGAAGGCACGGGCCCGGCATCTTGCCCGACCAGGTCCGTCACCGATAGTCCCAGCTCCGCCTGCACCTGCCGCAGCCGCTGCGCCAACTCGCGCGCCGAGCCGTACCGTACCTCCGGCTGCTTCGCCATCGCCCGCAGCACCGTCTCGAACACCACCGGTGGCATGTCGGCGCGGTTGATCGGCGGCGGATCCGCGCTCAGCACCCGGTACATCAGCGGCGCGATCGACGGGTCCGTCGGGCTGTGGAAGGCGGGCTGCCCGGCGAGCAGATGGTAGAGCGTCGAGCCGAGCGAATAGATGTCGGATGAGGCGGAGTGCGGCTGCCCGGTCAGCACCTCCGGCGCCGCGTGCAGCGGCGTGAACGCCTGCGCCGTGGCCGAGATCTCCGCCGAGTCGACGACCCTGGCCACGCCGAAGTCGGCCACGGCCGGCTCGCCGTACCGGGAGATGAGGATGTTCTGCGGTTTGATATCGCCGTGCAGGACCCCCGCCTCGTGTACGGCGGCCAGCGCCCCGGCCAGCTTCACGCCGGTGCGCAGCACGTCGGGCACCTGCAGCGGCCCCTCCTTGCGGACCTTGTCGCGCAGCGAGCCGTTCTCGAAGAAGTCCATGGCGATGTACGGCTTGCCGGAGCGCGTCACGCCGGTGTCGAACACGGTGACCACGTTCGGATGGCCGGTGAGCCGGCCGGTGAGCTGGAGTTCGCGCTGGAACCTGCGCATGGTCCGCTGGTCGACCCGGTCCACGGACAGGACTTTCAGCGCCACGATCCGATCGAGGCGCTCCTGGTAGGCGCGGTAGACGATGGCGAACCCGCCCTGGCCGGCCTGATCGAGTACCCGGTAGCCGGGCGCGTCCTCGACTGGCAGCACAGTACTCCCCCCTGTCACGGGCGAGTTTAATGTGATTTTTCCGGACTAGAGCGGATTCATGAGATAGGCGCCGGCCACCACGGAGGCGCCCGCCACGACCAGGAAGAAGAACACATAGAAGCCGCCGGGCAGGATGGTCAGCCTGGCGAGCTGGTCGGCGTCGGAGTCACGCGCCTGCCGCCTGCGCCGCTTGCGCTGTAACTCGATGATCGGCCGCACCCCGCCGAACAGCAGGAACCAGACCGCCACCAGGGCCACGACCTGCTGCACGTTGTCCGGCGCGTACATCGACAGGGCGAACACCGCGCCACCCGTCGCGAGCAGGATCAGCGCGCCGTACAGGTTGCGGATCAGTAGCAGCATGCAGACCAGGAACAGCAGCACGGTCCACATCAGCAACGTGATGCGTCCCTGCTCGGTTAGCCACGCGGCGGCCAGTCCGAGCAACGACGGCGCCAGATAGCCCGCCAGCGCGGTCAGCACCATGCCGGGGCCGGTGGGCCGGCCTCTGGTCAGCGTTACGCCGGAGGTGTCGGAATGCAGGCGAATGCCTTCGAGCTTCCGGCGGGTGACCAGCGCCATCAGCGCGTGGCCGCCTTCGTGGGCGATCGTGATCAGGCCCCTGGACAGTTGCCAGGACATGCCGAAACTGACGATCGCGAGCGCGACGAGTGCCGAGACCACCACGACCCACGGGTCGGGGGCAGGCTGAACCTCGATCAGGTGGGCCCAGAGCTTGTCCATCGAGGTATGACCCTATCCAGGTAAAGACCCGCTCGTGCTCACAGAACAAGATTCTGATGCCGCGCGTCTTTTCCGCCAAGTCGCCGCTTGATCTGGTTCCTGTGGGGAAGGTGGTGCTCGGCACAGATTTCCCGACAATTCCCCACTCGTACGCGCACCGGCTGGCCGCTCTTCACTCGTTCGATCTGGGAGGCGACTGACCGGGGGCCGTATGCTGGCATAACGGTACAACCATGATCTGATGGGCAAGGTGAACGACCAGCACGTGGCGCTGATCCGCGCCTTCTACGAGGCACTCGGCCGCACCGACTACGCGGCGATGGAGAGTTGCTACCACCCGGAGGTGAGCTTCGGCGACCCCGTCTTCCTGGAAGTGGAGGGGCGGCGGCGGGTGATGGCGATGTGGCGGCTGCAGCTGGGCGTGAGCGACGGGCTGAAGTCGGAGTTCAGGGACGTGACGGCCGACGACTTCACCGGTACGGCGCGCTGGACCTCCCGCTACACCTTCTCCCGTACGGGTCGCGAAGTGGTCAACGAGATCGACGCGCTGTTCAGGTTCGAGGACGGCCTGATCGTCAGGCACCACGACGACTTCGACTTCAAACGCTGGTCCCGGATGGCGCTGGGCAGGCCGCACGGCCTGCTGTTCGGCTGGACGCCCATGTGGCGCAAGTCGATCAGGGACCGGGCGACGCGGGCACTCGACGAACTCGAGTAGAGATTTGGGTAAGGGGCGGGCAATGGCACGGATGAAGGGTTTCGGACGCGGAGGCGGCAGCGCCCGCGAGCCGGCGCCTGAGCACTCGATGGACCCGCGCCCCGGCGAAGAGGCCCCCTACCAGCCCACTGTCATCGACAACGCGATCTATCAGGACGGCAAGCGGGTCGACAACCCCGCCTCGCTGGCCGACGCCTTCGAACGCCTCAAGGAACTGCCCGACAGTCTCGCCTGGATCGGCCTCTACCGGCCGAAGGACTGGGAGCTGGCCAAGCTGGCCGAGGAGTTCCAGCTGCACCCGCTGGCCATCGAGGACGCCATCGTGGGCTCCCAGCGGCCCAAGGCCGACCGCTACGGCGACATGCTGTTCGTCGTCCTGCGCGCCGCCCGCTACCTCGACGACGTCGAGGAGGTCGCGTTCGGCGAGCTGCACGTCTTCGTCGGGGCCAACTTCGTGATCACCGTACGGCACGCGGAGGCGCCTGACCTGCAGGCCGTACGCAAGCGCATGGAATCGGACCCCGACCTGCTCCGCCAGGGCCCGCAGGCGGTGCTGTACGCCATCCTCGACGCCGTGGTCGACGGCTACGCCCCGGTGGTCGCCGGGCTGCAGAAGGACATCGAGGAGATCGAGGCCCAGGTGTTCGGCGGCGACCCGTCCGTCTCCCGGCGCGTCTACGAGCTGTCGGGCGAGGTCATCGAGTTCCAGCGGGCCACCACGCCACTGGTACGGATGATCGACGGGTTCATCGCCGGGGCGACCAAGTACGGCGTCAACGAGGAGCTGCAGAGCTACCTGCGTGACGTGGCCGACCACGCCATCACGGTCAACGAACGCGTGGCCTCCTTCCGGCAGATGCTCCAGGACATCCTGCTGGTCAACTCGACGCTGGTGACCCAGGCGCAGAACGAGGAGATCGCCAGGATGACGGAGGCCAGCATCCGGCAGGGTGAGGAGGTCAAGAAGATCTCCGCGTGGGCGGCCATCCTGTTCGCCCCGACATTGGTCGGCACCATTTACGGGATGAACTTCGACTTCATGCCCGAGACGCACTGGGTGTTCGGCTACCCGTTCGCGATGCTGCTGATGGCCCTGGTCTGCCTGGTCCTCTATACGGTCTTCAAGCGCCGCGACTGGCTCTAAAGTCTGTACGGAGTTGAGACTGGTCAGTGTCGACTCCGCCACCGGCGCTAGCAGGCCAGTTCGAGCGCCATGCGGGCAATGCGGTTCTCGTCCCCCGTCTTGACGCCGCACTCCGCCGTCCCGCCGGAGTCGCCGGACTGCCAGGAGGTGGCGTGTCCCGAGCCGAGCCGCTTCCCGCCGCACTCCACGACGAAGTCAGCGTCTACCAGGTGACGCGCCACCTGGTAGACGACATACCGTCCCGCGGCACCGAAAGAGTTTTCACCGTGACGGCCCTTGGACGGATACATCTGGCCGATCGGTGCCAACGACTGGCCGACCCGCTTGCCCAACGACGTGATCGCTGTCTGCGGGTTGTCGAGCTTCACCCCGGTCACCTGCGCGACGCCCGACCGCAGCACATGCATGGACGGGACCCACTTCTCGCCCTTTGCCAACGTTCTCGCTTCGGAGACCGCGGTGAGGACGTCACGGTCGTCGATGTTGGACCAGGTGAACGTGCATGACTCCTGGGAAGCAGTCACGGCTGAAGTGGTACAGGCGGACGAAAAGATGAGGATGCCGACCCCGGTGATGGCTGCGGTCACGATCTTATGCATGATGCGTAGGACGTGAAGAACCTCCCAAAGGTTCCCGCGCGCCATGGCGATGGCCAACCAGGACCTCACACCAGAACGCGGGCGGATCCGCTGATCTCAACTCCGTACAGGCCTAGGCCATTCACCCGGAATCCCCGCGCATACATAGCCATTCCGCTTAATTGCCGCATTCCGCTTCAACATCTTCTTCTCCCTGGTTACCATCCAATCGACCCCGCCTCCACGAGATCGGGCGAGATCAGGCCAACGACCGAATTCTTCCGCCAGCTCAAGCCCCTCCTGCTGGACAAGCCGAAGTGAGGCCGCAAGATCGCAGGGTGTCATCCAGTTGGCGAACGTAACTGGTGTCCGCCCATGGCCCCAGCCGGGCCCGCGCCTGGCCGACCTCGTCGATCAGCCGAGCCGAGTTGTGCTGCTTGGTGACATCGGCGGCCTCCGCCAGCTTGGCTGCTGCCTCGGGGATTGCCTTGGCCAAGGTCAAGGCAATGGCATACCGGGCAAGTGCCAGCCCATATAGCCTCGGTCTCGCACGCCGGGGATCGAGTCCGGCCAGAGATTGCTCGGCCGCCGCCAGGGCGGGCTCAGGCTGGTTGAGCCGGATCAAAGACCAGGCCCTCCTGGTCTCCTCTGAGGAGGGTGAGACCCAGTACAGGAACGGTGGTTCGTCGCCCTCCGAGGGCCCAGCCAACGCGAGTGCGCGTTCATACGCGCGGGTACTCGCCGCGGCATTACCCTCAGCGGCGTAGGCGAGCGAGAGCAATCCTTCGTGTATGGACGCCAGCAATTTGCTGGGGGACCGGACGGCCCATTCCCGAGCCGCGAAGGCATGGTCAAAGACCGAGGCAGTCCGGTTCTGCTCAGCGGCTGCCCTGCCCAGCCAGTAGTGCACGTAGCCGATCAATGTCGGATCGCCCAGGTCGAGTGCCGCCCGCAGCCCGTCGTTCAGGGGTTGCTCGGCCGCTGCGTAATCGCGGAGGTCGCAGGCGAGGAACCCCGCCAACTGTGACAGCTGCGCATACGTCCCGAGGAGCCGGTCGCGCAGGCCCGGCGGCATTGACTCACGTACGAGAAGCCGCCCGACCGCTGCCCGCTGCCCGTTCACCACGGGTAGCAGCGCCGCAGGCCCGGACATGTCGTCGGCCCGCCGCGCGTGCATCGTCAGCTTCTCAAACGTCTGCACTGCTGCCTCATCCACCCGCCACGTGCTGCGCAGCACCCCGGCCAGGCGTTCCTCCTCTTCCGATGTGAGGATCCGCAGCAGGTCGAGCGCCCGAGTGCCGCCGAGCACCAGGGCTAGTTCGAAGAGCAGTTCCCGTCGCTTCACATCGGCCTCCTCGGCGCCGGTGGCATGCAGCAACCGCACGCACGCTGAGGCGTCCAGGGGCGACGTGTCAGCGGGTGGGGCTGCCGCGCTCATCTCCATGGTGACACGCGCTCCAGCGGGCCGATTGGCGTCCAGGTCGCGGAAATCCGCACCATCGATCAGCTCACGATCAGCGACCCCGTACGCCACTAGGTCTTCTCCTCGCGCCAGGTTGCGCGCGGCGGTCTGGTAGATCTTGGCGAGTACGGTGAGCAGACGCGCGGGCGGCCGACGTCCCGCCTCCGGCCAGGACTCGTAGTCGTACAGCCGCGTCTCACGCAGAGCGGCCGTGCCCGCCGGGTCGGCGTCGTTGACCATCGCCACCACGTCGGCCGCGGTGCGGCCGTGTGCCAGCCGGTAGAGCCGCAACGGGCTCACCTGATGGGTGAGCGCGAGCACGTCAGCGATCTGATCCCACGTGAAGCCCTTCTCCCTGAGACGCTTACTCCAAGAGCGGGCCTGGAGCAACGCTCGATAGCCTTCGCCGGACATCGGCACCCCCTCAAGCTTGAGATCGCATACTTATTGTAAAGCTACGGTTACGTTCAGCACGGGTGGATGGTAGATGGATCGAGGTCGAAGCGGGTCGACGGTTGCGAACGTCCGCATGGGCCAGGGCTGCGAACTCAGCGATCTCAGTCATGGTCACTTGCGGGCCCCGGACGCCGGAGTAGCCGGGGAACGCGTCCCTGAGTGCTGGCCACCACAGGTGACTCTCGTAATTGTGTTTGCGGCCCAGGAGGGACTCCCAGAATCCGAAGGTCAGGCCTGCGACAACATCATCCGCCGTAGGTATGGCTCCGGCTTTCGGCATCGCAACGGCCGTGATCTTGTCACGGGCATGAGGTGCCAGTCTGATCCGCGGAGACGCCCACCAATCACGCCCGCCGAAGTGCGATGTGAGCCGACGGTCCATAGCGTTGCGCAGGACGACCTCAAGCTCGGACAGCGAGCCGGAGAACGCCCCGACGATCTCCTTGTTCCACGTATAGAGGCGGAGCGCCACTTCCAGATCGCCTCCACACGCGCGCAGGTAGGGTGCAAGGCGGGCAGGCGAGATGGCATCTGCGATGATCTTGTTCTCAATCGGATTCACGGCGCCTACCTCCCTTAGCCGCGGAGAGTGAGCTACGATGCTTCTGTAGGCCCCGGGATATCGCCACTGCTCTGCATGCGACCCGGGGCAAGCTCTTTTCAGGCGACATGTGGTCGCCTTCGCGCCAGGTCTCCAGCCTTGTTGTGTCGTACGGGAGAGGCTGCGGGTGAATTTGGAGTGCTATGGTCCCGATCACGTACAAGGTCGTGGAAGAACTGCCCACTCGCGGGGTCATGTTCATGCAACGGGCCCACGGCGGGTAGAAGTACGGGCGGTCGACGCCCGGCCTCCGGTTAGGACTCGAAGTCGTACAGCCGCGGGTTGCGGGATGTGAGGAGCGGGCCTGAGGCAACGCCTGGTACCTCTCGCCGGCCATCCGTACCACCTCCAGACTGGAATTACCGCTTATTGTAAAGCTTTGATCACAGTCCGTACTGGCGATCGTGGAGGTAGATCGAGATCGCATCGGGGTGCCGATCCTCGACGCCGACAGATGCGTGCAGGTCAGCGCGCGCGTAGCGCGGGTTGTCCATGAGGATGCGTTGGGGGTCCACACAGCGCATCCGATGGGGCACCGTTTGGGTACGAGTCGAACGGCTCACGTGTCCACGGAGGATCCCAATGCCCGACACCGCCGAAACGGTGGACGCACCTGCTCACCTGCTCATTCCCCGGCAACGCGACCAGGACCCGAGCGCCGGGCCATCCCACCCGGTCCTGCGCGAACACATCGACGCGATGATCGACCTGCACCCCGGCGGCCTGAACTGGCGGCGTACCTTCCCTGGCACCCCCGACCAGATCCCGCACGCCCGCCACTTCGCGCGATACCTCCTGGCCGACGCCCCATGCCGGGACGATGCCGAGCAGATCGTCGCCGAACTGGCCGCCAATGCGCTCCAGCACACCAGCAGCGGCAGCCCTCGCGGGACCTTCATCGTCGAGATCACCCGCACGACCGCCATGATCACTGTCGCGGTTTATGACTGCGGTTGGGGTGGACGCCCTCACTTCGGCGCGGCCTTCCGGACCGATGCGGAGCGTGGCCGGGGGCTGGCCCTCGTCGCCGCGATCGCCGACCAGGTGGGGTGTGAGGGCGAGAAGGAGGTGGGCCACAGGGTGTGGGCGAAGATCCACACCACCCCTGCCCATAGATCCGGTCCTGGTCCGCTCCTCTTCTACTAGAGGTCTCTTTTTGGCCCAGACCCGCAAGGGGCCCAGGCTGGGGCCGCCCCGTTTCCGGTCCCGCAAGGACGGAAACCCGTGCCTGAGATGGGCGGGAAGCGGAGACGGAGAACGCCTGCGGAGACCGGTAAGACCCCTCCGCCCGCTCCTCGGGGCGAGCACGGGCGCACGGTCGATGAAACAGGAAGCCACAGAAGTGCCGCGTGACACCACACGGCACAGGCTGAATCCCCGGCGTGAACGCCGGGGAGCGCGTCAAAGCATGAGGGCCAGGTCGATGAGGCGGTTGGAGTACCCCCACTCGTTGTCGTACCAGCCGACGACCTTGACCTGCGAGCCCATCACGCGGGTCAGTTCGGCGTCGAAGACGCACGAGGCCGGGTCGCCGACGATGTCGCTGCTCACGATGGGCGCGTCGGTGTAGGTCAGCAGGCCCTTGTACGGACCGGCCGCGGCCTCGGCGTAGGCGTCCTTCACCTCCTGCACGGTGGTGGCGCGGCTGGTGGTGACGGTCAGGTCGGTGACCGAGCCGTTGGACACGGGCACTCGCAGCGCGAACGCGTCCAGCCGGCCCCGCAGCTCCGGCAGCACCAGGCCGATCGCCTTGGCCGCCCCGCTGGAGGTGGGCACGATGCTGAGCGCCGCCGCCCGGGCCCGCCGCAGGTCCTTGTGGGGCGCGTCCTGGAGGTTCTGGTCCTGCGTGTAGGCGTGGACGGTGGTCATCATGCCCGACTCGATGCCGACCGCGTCGTGCAGCACCTTGGCCAGCACACCCAGGCAGTTGGTGGTGCACGAGGCGTTGGAGATGATCGTGTGGCGCGCTGGGTCGTAGACGTCGTGGTTCACGCCGAGCACGATCGTGACGTCCTCCCCGCTGGCCGGTGCGGCGATGACGACCTTCTTCGCGCCGCCGTCCACGTGCGCGCGGGCCTGCTCGGCCTTGGTGAAGATCCCGGTGGACTCGATCACCACGTCCACGCCCAGATCACCCCACGGCAGGTCTGCGGGGTCACGCTCGGCCAGAACCTTGATGGTCGCGTCCCCGGCCCGGATCGCGCCCGGCTCTGCGGCGACCTCGCCGGGGAAGCGGCCCATGATCGAGTCGTACGCCAGCAGATGCGCCATGGTCGCCACGTCGCCGAGGTCGTTGACCGCGACGATCTCGATGTCGGCGTCGGCGCGAGCGGCCACCGCGCGGAAAACGTTCCGGCCGATCCGCCCGAACCCGTTGATGCCCAATCGAAGTGTCATGCCGGACATCATAAGCAACTTAAATAAGTTTGCGATATATTTCCGGCGTGAACACCACGCCGGACGAGACGCCGGGCGAGATGCCGGACGAGGCGCTGGGCGACCGCGACTCGGACCGCGACTCGGACCGCGACCCCGCCCAGGGCGCTGACCGCGACGGCGACCTGGACGCTGACCGCGACGGCGACCTGGACGTGAATGCCTTCGCCACCGCGATCGAGAACTTCAACCGCTTCTACATCCGCCTCCCCATGCTGGAGAAGCTGTCGTTCACGACGCTGTCGGTGCTCGACACCCTCGCCACCCGCGGCGCCCCCATGCGGCTGACCGACCTCACCAAGACAGAGCAGGTCAGCCAGCCCGGCATCACCCAGCTCGTCACCCGGCTGGAGCGCGACGGACTCGTGGAACGCCGCCCCGACCCCAGCGACCGGCGCGCCGTCCTGGTCCACATCACCGAGGCCGGACGCCAGATCGGGCGCTCCCGCCACGACGACCGCACCCGCCACCTGGTCCCGCTCATCGCCCAGCTGACCCCCGAGCAGCGCCAGGCGATCACCGACGCCCTCCCGGCCCTGACCCGCTTGGCCGAACTCGGA
Source organism: Nonomuraea sp. NPDC049129 (assembly GCF_040648495.1). NCBI lineage: Bacteria > Bacillati > Actinomycetota > Actinomycetes > Streptosporangiales > Streptosporangiaceae > Nonomuraea > Nonomuraea sp. NPDC049129. Next base: position 808,126 of record NZ_JBEZDU010000002.1, read on the forward strand.
CAGGCGAGCGCCGAATCAGTTCTTAGCGGCTCGCGGACGCCGGAGCGCGCACCGGGCTCTCCGTTGCCTGAGCGCTGAGGGCGCGCGCGACCGTGAGACTGTCCTCGTAAATGTGGTAACGGGTGATGAGTCCGTCCTCGACGGTGAGGTGCAGCGCGAACGGTGAGCTGTAAGCGGTGCCGCTGCTCCGTACCGTCTGCACGATCTCCCCGAAGACGACGGCGTCCGCCCCGTCGACCAGGATTCGCGCCACCGACGTGCCGTTCAGCTCGGGCACGTGATGGGCCTCCAGTGTCCGGAAATGGTCGGCCACGTCGGCTCGGCTCGATCGCGGCCGGATCCACGGCACCGCCGGATGCCCCTCAGCGGGCCAGTCGAGCTGCCAGTCGATCGGCTCGGCGAACAACTCGGCGACACGGTCGTGATCGCCCTCGGCGATACGCCGCATCAGCGCTTCCACGATGTCACGGGTGGCATTGGCGTTATGGGTCATGCCGCAAGCCTGTCCGAGCCTGGTGCGGCCTGTCGATTACCTGCCAGATAAGCGGATTCCTAGAGGAGGCCGGCGTCGCGTACCTTCATGGCGACCTGGACGCGGCTGTCGCTGCCCAGTTTCGCGAAGATCCGGGTGATGTTCGCCTTCACGGTCGCGACGCTCATGTGGAGCTGCCCGGCGATTTCGGCGTTCGATCTGCCTCGGGCCACCTCGATCGCGACCTCTCGCTCGCGGTCGGTGAGTCTGGCCAGCTCCCGCGGCGCCTCCGCGCGCTGCGGTTCGCCCGCGCCGGTCGCTGCGGCGATCACCTGCCGGGCGATGCTCGGCGACAGTACCGGCTCACCCCTGGCCACGGTGCGGACCGCCTCGATCATCTTCGGTGGGGGCGTGTCCTTCAGCAGAAAGCCGTCGGCACCGAGCCGCAGAGCGCGCAGCACCATGTCGTCGGCGTCGAAGGTGGTGAGTACGAGGATCCGGGGCGGGTCCGGCTGGGCCAGCAGCAGCTCGGTGGTGGTCAGCCCGTCCTGGTTGGGCATCCGGATGTCCATCAGCACGACATCGGGCCGCAGGTCGCGGATCACGTCCATGGCCTGCCGGCCGTCCCCGGCCTCGCCGACCAGGTCCAGGTCGGGCTCGCCGCCGAGAATCAGGCGCAGGCCGGTGCGTACCATCGGGTCGTCATCCACGATCACCAGTCGAGTCACGGCGTGAAGTCTCCCATGGCAAGGTGGCGTCGAGGATGAAGCGTCCGTCCCGTACGGCGTGGCTGAGAGTGCCGCCGGCCATCCGGATGCGTTCTGCCAAGCCGACCAGCCCCAGCCTCGAGCCCGGTCCCGCGGCCGTCGCGAACAGCGCCGGGTTGCTCACCCGGATGCGCAGGCCGTCGCCCGGCCGCCCGCCGAGTTCGGCCATCACCCGGCTGCCCGGCGCATGCTTGCGCGCATTGGTAAGAGCCTCCTGCACGATCCGGTACGCGTGCCGCCCGGTCGGCGTCGGCAGCAGTTCCCGGTCACCGATGGTGTCGTCCACCTCGACCTGCTGACCGGCGGTGCGCACCTCGTCGAAGAGGGCATCGAGATGGGTCAGGTTCGGTTGCGGGGCTTCCAGGGATTCGTCGTGCCGGAGCGTGCCGAGCACGGTGCGCAGCTCGTTCAGTGACTGGTGCGCGTTCTCCTGGATGGCCAGTGCGGCCTCGCGGGTCTCCTCGGCGCTGAGGTCCTTCCGGTACGCCAGGCCGCCGGCGAGCATGGACAGCAGGGAGATCCGATGAGCCAGGACGTCGTGCATCTCGTGGGCGATCTTGAGCCGTTCCGCCAGCTTGGCCTGCTCGATCAGCTGCAGCTGTTGACGTTCGGCGAGCAGGGCCGTCTCTTGCTGTGAGGCGGCCAGGTCCTGGCGACCGCGGAAGTAGAGGCCGAAGAGGGTCAGTCCGCCGAGGATGGCGGTTCCGGTCATGATGGACACATCGGTCGCCTCGGTGATGGCCGGCAGGGCGGCGAACGCCACCACGCTCAGCCAGGACACGACCGCGACGGGGACGATCTGACGCCACCGACGATGCATGCACAAGGAGACATACGTGACGTATGCCGGGCCGCTCGCCGTGCTGGAGAACGCGCTCAGCAGGGCGGTGACCAGGGCGATCTGCCACGGCCAGCGACGCCGCCAGCCCATCAGGACCAGAGCGATCACGCCGAGCCCCACATCGACCAGTGCCGACGGAAGCCGGTAAGGGTCGCGGGAAACGACCGCGATCAAGGTGGCTCCATGGAACAGCATCGGCAGCAGGGCGCACACATAGCGCAGTGTGATGCTTTGCGGGTCCAGGGCCGCCCGGCTCTCCTTCAGGTCGTGCACGTCCTACAGCCTAGAGATCTCCTGGCCGAAGCCTTAGCGACCCAGGTCCACATCCAGGTGGCCAAAGGTCTAGAACCGGACTCGACCTGGGTTCGATGACCGGCGGCGTCGCATCCGGTGAACTTGATCCATGATCGAGTTCGACCACGTCAGCAAGTTCTACAAGAACGTGAAGGCACTGGACGACGTGTCCTTCACCGCCGAAGCGGGCAGCGTCACCGGCTTCCTCGGGCCCAACGGCGCCGGAAAGTCCACGGCCATGCGTATCCTGGCCGGGCTGTCCCGTCCCACCTCGGGCTCGGCCACCGTGCTGGGCCGGCCGTACGCCGAGTTGGATTGCCCGGGTTCCCAGGTGGGTGTGCTTCTCGACGCCGCTGCCCAGCATCCCGGCCGGACCGGCCGGGAGATCCTGACCCTGAGCGCGATGCTGCTCGGACTGCCGAAGTCGCGGGTCGGCGAGGTCCTCGACCTGGTCGGACTGGCCGCCAGAGAGAGCCGGCGGACGGTCGGTGGCTACTCACTCGGTATGCGGCAGCGGCTCGGCATCGCTCACGCGCTCCTCGGCCGGCCCAAGGTGCTCATCCTGGACGAACCCGCCAACGGTCTAGACCCTCAAGGCATCCAATGGATACGCGGGCTGCTGCGCAACCTCGCCGACTCGGGCCGTACGGTGTTGCTCAGCTCGCACCTGTTGCACGAGGTGGAGCGGGTCGCCGACCACATCGTGATGATCGGCCGCGGCCGTGTCCTCGCCCAGGGGACCGTCGACGAGCTCGGCCGGGGCCGGGACCTCGAACAGACCTTCCTCGAACTGACGGCGAACGCGGACCGGAGTGCGGCATGACCACATCGATTCCCTTCTACCGGCTGCTGTCGGTCGAGGCTCGCAAGCTCTTCGACACCCGCAGTGGCAAGATCATGACGGTGATCCTGATCGTTTTGACCCTGATGTCCATTACGGCGCGCAGCGTCATCGATGGTCCGCAGCTGGGCACCTTGATCGGGACCGCCGGAATCGGATTCAGCACCTTGCTCCCCGTCATCGGCATTCTCACGCTGACCGGCGAATGGAGCCACCGCACCGCCCTGACCACCTTCGCGCTCGAACCTCGGCGCCTGCGGGTGCTGGCGGCCAAGTGCCTGCCTCCGTTGATCACCGCCATGGCGGCCTCCCTGTTCGCGATGCTGGTCGCGGTGCCGGTGACGGCGGCCGTCGCCAGCGCCCAGGACGTCCCGGCGGGCTGGGAGATCACCCCTCTCGCCCTGCTGGGCTGGACCGCGACGAACGTCTTGGTGGTCGCGATGGGACTGTCCGTCGGCATGCTGCTCCTGAACGCGCCGGCCGCGATCGTGATCTGCCTGGCGACCCCGATGCTGTGGAGCGTCGTCGCCCGGCTCGGTGCCACCGGCGCGGCCCTGACCGAGTGGCTCGACCTGGGCAGCACCGCCACCCCTCTGATGGTCGGCGACATGACAGGGGGCGACGCCGCTCGGCTGGCCGCGTCAATGATCTTCTGGATCGTCATCCCGATGACGCTCGGCGTCATGCGCGTGCTCCGCAAGGAAGTGAACTGACATGAGGCGCAAGCTCGTCCTGAGCATCGCCCTGATCGGCCTGGCGGCGGCCGGGTGCGCGGGGGTGGACACCTCGCGAGTGACGTCCGACGCCGTGGTCCCTCTCGACCAGGCCCCGCTCGCCGACGCCGCCGGCAAACGGGTGGTCGGGATCGGCGAGGCCACGCACGGCAACAAGGAGTTCGTCCAGAGCCGCGCGTTGATCATCCAGAAGCTGGTAGGAGAGTACGGCTTCCGCACCGTCGCCCTGGAGGCCGATTTCGGCGGCACGGCCACGGCCAACGACTATCTCATGAAGGACCGGGGCAGCGCGGAGGACGCGGCTAGGGCGCTCGGCTTCGACATCTACCGGACCCGCGAGATGGCGGATCTGCTCAAGTGGATCCATGACCACAACGCCGCCGTCCCCGACGCGGACAAGGTGCGTCTGTACGGCTTCGACATGCAGCGTTACGACCGGAACAAGGAGCGGCTGCTGCGTTATCTCGCCACGGTCGACCCCGCTCGGGTCCGCCCGGTCCAGGAGTCGCTGGCCGCTCTCACCGATGCCACGAGGTCCGAACAGGAGAAGGAGAAGGTCGCCGCCGCCGCCACCGCCGCTGGGCGGCTCGTCGCCCAGATGACGGCGAATCGGGAGAAGTACGTCAGCCTCAGCTCCCAGGAGTCGTTCGCCCTCGCGGTGCACCACGCCGAGACGATCCAGCGCGGTGCGCAGTTACAGAATTCCGGCAATGACTACAACAGCAAGCGGGACGCCTGGATGGCCGAGAACGTCAGGTGGATCGCCGACGCGGAGGCCGCCCAAGGACGGAAGAAGGTCATAGTGGGCGGTCACAACGGCCACATCGACAAGAGCGGTGCGGCGTTCTCCTACGAGTCGATGGGGCGGCGGCTGGCCAAGGCGTACGGCAAGGACTACTTCACGATCGGCACCGAGTTCGGCACGAGCACCTTCGTCAGCAGGGACGACGGCTCCGGCGAACGCAAGCGGTTCACCGTGAGCCACACCTCGCCTTTGGCCAAGCTGTTCGGCGACCAGCCGCTGGGCTACGTGAACCTCGCGCAGGCCTCGTCGCAACCCGGCAACCGTGAGGTGCTCACCTCGGAGGTCCCGATGGGTAACGTCGGTGACGGCTTCCGGTCGATCTACAGCTCCCTGAGCTGGACGTACACGGTGAAGACGGTGCCAGCCCTGGCTTACGACGCCCTGGTGTACGTGCCGCATGCCAGCCCGGTCACCCCACTGTGATCAGTCGGGAAAGTCGGTCAGGGCCTGCTCGACCTCGGCGACCGCGCGTCTCAGCTCCCTCGCGAACACCTCCACCTGATCCCCGCCGAACCGGGTGGAGGGCTCCGCGATCGACTCGCCCGAACAGGCGCGGGCCGCCGTCGCGGGCTACTCGGTGTTCAACGACGTCACGGCACGCGACTGCTGACCGTGCGGCGCCCGCGCTCGGCCGCCGGCTCTAAGGACCGCTCCGGCGACGATGTCGGCTATGGCCTCGGCTCCCGCGTCGTTGGGATGGATGTGATCGCCGCTGTCGTATTCGGACCGCAGGACAGCCGGCGCGGCCGGGTCACGCAGCACGTGATCCAAGTCTGCGACGACGTCCGAGTGGGCGCGGATCCACTCGTTGACGCGTTGCCGTGTCCGTTCCCCCTCGGGGGTGTCGAATCCGGGGCTGACACCGTTCGCTCCGCCGAAGGGGGTCATGGTCGCGACGACCGTCGTCAGCCCCGCTCGCGCGGCTTGCCGGATGATCGAGCCGAGCCCGTCGATGAGGTCGTCCGCCGGTACGGCGGGCAGACCCAGCATGCCCGGCATGCCGATGTCGTTGAGGCCCAGCTCCAGGACGACGTGCGTCACCCCTGGCGCGGCGAGCACGTCGCGCTCGAATCGGGCGACGCCGCGTTCGCCGAAGACGTCACTGAGCAGCCTGTTGCCGGCGATGCCGAGGTTGAGCACAGAGGTGTCGGCGAGTCTGCCGGCCAACAGGTCGGGATAGCGACGGTGGGTGCCGTGGGCGGTGCCCACTCCGTCGGTGAGTGAGTCGCCGAAGGCCGCGATCACCCGGCGTCCCTCGGGCCCCCCGATGTCGATGCCGCCCAGGTGAAACCGGGATTCCACCTCTTCGGCAGCCGTCAGGCGCGTCCGCGAGACGGCGTCGCCCGCTACCACGTAACCGGTCTGCAGGGCGAAGGGATGGTAGGTGGCCAGACCGGCGTCTGAGGCGTGATACGTGCTGACCGCCAGGTCGCTGTCGCCTGCTGTGACGAAGCCGATGGGATCGCTCACGGCTTCGGCCCCGGCGTCGATCGTCACATGCGCCGTTCCCCCGAAGGTGACCGCTGTGTCGGTGCCCGCGATGATCGAGGATCGGGTGTCGTGCGCGGCCACGCTGGTCCGGGCGATGGTCAGGGGTTGCTTGCCGTACTGGTTGCTGAGACGGATCCGTAGACGATCACCGGCCCCGCGGACGCGCACGATCTGACGCAGGGTCTGGTCATGAAAGGCCCGCGAGGGGTGGATGAGCGTCATCGACTCGTACGCGCTGACCGGGGCTGACCTGAAGGCCGCCGTCCATGTGGTCATGTTGTTCAGCCCTCCAGGGAGCGCAGCAGGTGGCGGGTGACGTCGCTGAGCCTCGCGGCGGCCTCAGCCGAGAATGACGGGTGGTCCAGGCTGATCGGCTTGCTCCGCATGAAGGCGCTGAGCGGGGCGGCGGGCGGGGCATCGACGCGGGCGATGACGGGTTTGACGCCTTCGGCGACCGGCGCGCCGTGCCTTTTGAGCTGCTCGACGTGGGCGGCGGTCGCGGCGTCGTACTCGCCGCGGAAGGCGGTGGACACGGACCCAGGGTTGATCAGGACATACCGGGTACGGCCGCTCGGCCGCTCGGCCGCGAAGGCGGTACCGAGCAGGTCGTTGGCACGGCCGGCCTGCATCTGGGCCGCCACCCCGTCATAGCCGCGCTCCAGCATCAGGTCGTCCCAGTGGACGCGGCCCATGGGGACGCCCGGGCCGGACACGTTGATGATGACTCCGGGATCGGTCAGGCCGTGGCTGAGGAGGTGGCGGCTCAGGTACTCCAGCGCGAAGGTGGCCTCGATTCCCTCGGCGGTGACGAACCGGGTGGAGCGGAAGTACCTGGCGCACAGCACGAGTGCGTCAACGGCCGGATAGGCGGCGTTGATCTCGTCGATGACCCGCCTGTTCTCGCTGACCAGGCTCAGGTCCGCGGCGATGAGACGGGCGCCGGGGAGGGCTTTGTCCTTGTCGCGGCCAACGATGACGACGGTGTCGCCGCGGCGCAGGTAGGTGCGGGCGAGCTCCTTGCCCATCCCGTCGGTGCCACCTGTGATGACCAAGGTCTTCCGAGTTGAACTCATGGGTTCAACATAGTTATCCGGACTGTTCATATGCAAACCATGTGGTTCAGGTTTTTGAACCCATGGGTATAGTGAGCGCATGCACAGGAGGCGGCGCAGGTCGCTCTTCAACAGTGGCAACCGATCGCCTGATCACCGCAGTGGGCACAGTGTCGACCCGCCGAAGGTGACCGGGCCGCCGGGCGTACGCACCGTGATCAGGTGGCCCTCAGCCGAGACCGCCGGGTCCTCGGTGCCCGGCACGATCACGGTGAGCAGCCGGGAAGCCTCCGGGGACGTCACCGTCACGGTCTCCGCCGTCCGGAGGTATCCCGGTGAGACCGTGCCCGGCCGTACCGTCTGACCGCCCACCGGCCTGCCGTCGGTCGTGAGCTGCAGGAGCGTTACGCGGCGGGCGTCGTCGCCCAGCACCACGACGCCGTCGCGCTGGTCGATCAGCCGCAGCGACGGGTCGAAGTGCCACAGGTCGCGCACCGCGTGCCCCTCCGGCACCGAGTCCAGTACGGCCATCAGGTCCGCTCCGTGACTGACCAGGACCTCGCGCGTACGGCGCACGCCATACGCCTCGTCGCTGAGCCGGTACGACTGCCGCGACGGGCCGATGTCCGACGCGTCCAGGCGCGTGGCCGTACCCGCTCGGAAGCCCGCGCCCACCACGGAGGGTACGTTGTGCGCGTCGGGCGACTTGGTCCACTCCACGTAGTCCGTCTTCTCGTAGGAGTGGAAACCGGCCTCGACCAGCACCGGGCGACCCTGCGCGTGATAGGTGACGCCCAGATGGTCCTCGTGCCCGTGCAGCCGCCGCCCCGGCCCGAACCTGATCGAGTAGAACGCCGAGCCCGGATCGTCCCATGCGGTCCGGCCGAAGACGTACCCGCCGTCGAAGACCCGCACCGTCGCCCCGTCGTGCGCGAACCCGGCCGCCCGCGTGTCCGCCGGGCTGTCCCCGAGGGGTGCCAGGAAGCCGTCGGGCTGCGTGGCATGGGCCACGTACGCTTCGAGGGCGGTCCGGCGCGCCGTCAGCCGGTTCGGAATCTTGGCGCCGCTCTCCTCGATCGCCCGTAATGCCACCCCGAGCCGCCGGTGCACGTACAGCCCATATCTCGGCGCCTGTTCGTGCAGGACGCCCTGCTCGTCGATGGCGAGTTCGGCCGAGGCGAGCATCCGGCGGATCGCCAGGTCACGCCACTCGTTCCGGCCCAGGCGGCAGCCCACCACCAGCAGCGCGATGTCCTGGTCCAGGCCGTGGTTGTGGCCCTGCCGGTAGAGCGCCGGGTCGGACAGGATCTCGCCGTGCTCGGCGAGGCTGTCCAGCAGGCGGCGGCTGTCGACGTGGGCGCTGAGGCACACCAGCACGGGGGCGCGCAGCGCGACGGCGTGCTCGGCCCAGGCCCAAGGGCTGATGTCGGCATGGTCGCGCGGGTTCTTGCGGATCCAGTCGTCGGCCAGGGTCTCGGCCCGGTCGAGGTAGGCCCGCTCGCCCGAACCCTCGTACTCGGCGACCAGGCCGCCCATCCAGCGCAGGGTGTGCAGGTTCAGCGCCCAGGAGCGGTTGCCGTGCGGGTTCAGCCGCCAGTCGATGTCCTGGCCGAGGTCCACCGGGGGCAGGCCGACGAAGGTCACCCGCCCGGCCATCACCTCCGGCAGCTTGATCTTGGGGAACTGGTGGGCCAGGCAGATGGCCCGGCCGGGCGTCGTACGGGCACGCCAGAACACGTGGCGACTCCTGATTTCGGGCGCGCGAAACCCACACGCGGCGCGAACGGCGGCGCGCGAGCTTCACATGCGGGGGAGGGCCGCGGCGCGCGAGAACCGAGCGCGGCGGTGCGAGCGCGTGGCACAGACGCCCGCGCGGCGGTGAGATCAGGGCACGGGTGTGCCCTGACCTATGGGGTTATGGACGGGTGCTTGCGGATTCCGCCGGACCCTTGTCGGTCCAACCGGCGCCCAGGACCACCTCGGACGTCTGCGGGCCGCTCGTCCCCGTGGTGTTGGAGCTGGCCAGCACCTGCGAACTGGTCACATCGATGATCAGCGTCCGCTGGACCGGCGGATCGCCGGCCAGGCTGAAGGTGAACGCGTCACCGGTACGTCCCCGCTGGTCCGTCTTCCGGCCCAGGTACCGGACGTTCGGCAGGTCACCGAGCAGCCGATAGGCCGCCGCCCGGACGGCCGGTGGTGACGGCTTGCTCCACAGCAGCCCGCTGAGCGCGTCCGCCAGGACATCGTCGCCGGACCCGGCGGGCAGCATCCCGATCACCCACTCCTTCAGCGCGGCCGGGTCGGACGGCAGCCGCTGGATCTGCTCGACCGTCAGATCCTTCCCCGCCATGCTGAACGGCGCCCGTCCCGAGACCGCGACGACCTTCGAGGGCCGGCCCGTCACCCGCTCGCCCATCCACGCCTTCCCGTCGGGGGTCGCCCAGAGGTCGGTGACCTTCGTGCCGTCGTGGAGTTTCTCGATGTGCCAGTACGTCCCCTTGTCGGCGGGACCCGACGCCGCCGTGGTCGCCGCGGCCAGCAGGATCGACCGCCCGGAGACCGCCGAGCCGGGCGTACGGGGCGAAGCGAGCGCCACCACGGCCGTCACGGCGACCGCCGCCGCGGCGAGACTGCCCACGACCCCTCTCCAGGAGAGCCACGACGTACGCGAGGAGCGCTCGGCGTCCAGCCGCTCGCGGACCCTGGCCTTGAGCGCCGGGTCGGCCGAGGGCTCGCCGTACAGCTCGCGGATCGACGACAGCTCATCCATGGTCGGCCTCCTCGGGGGCGAGCAGCGGATTGGTGTCGCCCAGGGAGCCGCGCAGCTTCTTCCTGGCCCGGCTCAGCCGGGAGCCGACCGTGCCGTACGGGATGCCGAGCGCCGTGGCGATCTCCTCATGGCTCAGCCCGGCCAGTGCGACGAGCAGGATGACGTCGCGATCGCGCTGATCCAGCGCCGCCAGGGCGGAGGCCAGGTTCGGCTGCAGGCTCTGGGCGCTGACCCGCGCGGTCACCCGGTCCTCGTGTCCCGGCGCGTCGCGGTCGGGACCGTACCGTCCCAGCGCGCGCAGCGTCCGCGCCTCCAGGCGGCGGTGCTTGCCGATGAGCTTCGTCGCGATGCCGAACAGCCAGGCCCGCACGGTCGCGCGCGCCGGGTCGTACTGCGCGCGCTTCCTGAACGCGATGAGGAACGTGTCGGAGACGACGTCCTCAGCATGGTCCGCACCGAGGCGCTGGGCGACATAGCCGTGGATGTCGCTGAAACAGGCGTCGAACACCGCCCCGAACACCTCGGCGTCCACGAGCGACCCGGGCGCGCCCCCGGCCCGGTCGAGGGACTCCGGCTCCCGCTCGACCGAGCCCTGGGCGGCGTGGCCGGAGATCCAGGACAGTGCCGTCACCACGGTCGCCCCTTCACAATGCTTGCCCCGTCATGTGCCACCCTTCGAACGATCAGCGGATATCTCTTATCCCCCGATCCGCCCGATCGCTTTCACGCTCGCTCAGGGCAGATACCCATCCCGCCCGGACGAGCTCCTTCCGTACGCCCCCGCCGCCCTGAGCCGGCGCCGGAAGAGCGTCTCAGGGATGAGTGAGAGTGACGCTGGCCGGGCGGTGATCGGTCGCGCGGTGGTCCCGTGCGGATCCGTCGCCGGAGATCTGGGCTTCCCAGGCGTCATGTTCGATGCGACCGGACCCCGGCACCTTGGTCAGCGATGCCCCGCCTGCCCCGCCGTTCGTCAGGGCGGGTGAGAGGAGGATGTGGTCCAGCAGCATGTGCCGGTGCGGCTCGTCGGTGACGAAATCGTCGAACACGGCGCTGTAGCGCTTGTCCTCAGCCACATCGGCCTGGGCATGGCCGAACAGTCGCTCGGGCCGATACGGTGAGCCGACGAGGATGTCGGTGACGTTGTGCGCGAGGTACAACTCCTCGAAGTAGTCCTGGCCAGGGCCGTCGTTCAGGTCTCCGAGCACGATGAACGCCGAGGCCGGATCGGCGTCCAAGCGCCGCTCCATGGCTCCGCGGATCCGCATCGCCTCAGTGGCGATCCGTCGCCGGTTCCGCAACGAGGCGCGAATGAAATCCGGGCGCCGGGCAGGGTCCTGCCACAACGCACGGCCCTGGTTGATGAAGTTCGACTTCAGATGCGCGACCACTACCTCCAATCGGGTACCGGAGACATCGGCGGTGCAGCACAGCGGGTTCCTGGTGAACGCGTACTCGTCGAGCACCGCGTCGCCGTCGACGTCGGCCAGCCACGGCTCGATGAACGGCGCCGCCTCCGTCGAAGGAGTGAGAGTGACCGCGACACGATCGGGTTTGAACAACAGGGCCAGCTTCTGACTTCCACCGGAATCGCCCAGCACGAAGTCGTACGTGGCGGTTCCGCCAACGGTCAGATAGTCGTGGATGAACAGCGCCAGTTCCGCTGCTCGGCTTGGCGCCTCCACCAGCGCGACGATGTCCGCGTCGACGGCGGAGATCAGCCCGCCCAAGCGGCCGGCGGCCTCCGCGGTGACTCCCTGCTCGCCATCGCGGGAGAATGTCGGCTTGAACGCCGCCGGTTGCGCGTCGAGGGTGAACCAGTCGTTCATCCACTCGCCGTTGACCGTCGCGACCTTGAGTGTGGCCATGGCTTTGTCCCTCCATTCATCGAACGCATGATGACCGGGGCCGGTGACGTGAGCGGAGTCCCGATCACACGGGCGACCTCGGGGTGAGCGAGATACTCCTCGATGTCGTGGGCCCGGCTTGCGGGGTTGGCGACGGGGACTTCGGTCAGCTCACCCTGCCAGCGGTCGCGCAGCGGGCAGCCGATGGCGACCGGATCGATGGGGCACCAGACATTGACCCAGTGGGCCACTCGGTCTGGACGCTGGGCCCCGCCGGTGAGCAGGCGCTGGTAGACGCTGTCCATACCGAGCGGGCTGCCGGCGGTGAGAAGTAGTTCGACCTCGACCCTCGGGTCGAGCCGGGTGAGCAGGTCCACGGCGACCACCGTGCCCAGGCTGTGGCTGACCAGCACCAACCGGCCGGTCTGCGGCATCGTCTGGAGCACGCAGTCCAGAACCGCCTCCCGGATTCGCTGGTCGTCGAGGTAGGCGGCCACATCCGCGAAGATCGCGGCTATGAGCAGCCGATCCAGGTTGGTGGTGTTGGCCAGCCAGCTCAAGCCCTGGTGTACGGCATCGCCCAGCCCTTCCCTCCGGACCAGCCGCTCGGCGGGCATACCTGCCCGGTCCGCCGCCTCAATGATCATCTGCTCGTACAGCTGACGCGTGGCGCCGGATCCCGGCGCGGCCGCATCGACCGGATCGTCGACCATCTCCCGCGGTGAGCGGGGAAGGGCTTCTCCCCGTGTTCGCATGGCCTGGACGAGCTGTTGTGCGTAGAAGGGGAACCAGACGTCGGCCGGTGCGATCGTGGCCAGCCCCGCTCGGGTGAGCCCGCCGTTCAACCCAGCGGTCCAGTACCGGCGCAGTTGCTCCGGGTCATGGTCCTGCTGGGCACGGCCGTGCAGGAAGACCAGATGCCTGGACCCGCCGAACGCGCCCGGGCCGGCGGCCAGGCCGACGCCGACCCGTACGGCTGATTCGACGGGTAGCCCGTCGACCGAAGGGGCGGGAGGCGAGACTGTGCCGGTGACGGCCGTCCGCACGGCGGTCCTGTCCTGGAGCCCGGCCTCCGGCCCCATCTCGGCCAAGAGCGCCAGATGAGCGTCGTCGAGCGTCAGCTTTGCCAGATGCTTGAGGATGACGCTGATGCGCACGCCCTCGTTGGAGACCCAGTCGATGGCGTCGTCGCCGTCTCCCTCGTGCCAGATCTGCCCGTCGCGCCGCAGGATCCGTCCCTGGTCGTCGGTCTTGGGCACGCCACTGTGGTGGAGTGCCGTCACCTCCCACTGGTCGTTGAACACCGGGGAGCCGGAACTGCCCGGCTCGGTGTCGGTCTGGTACTGGATGAAGTTGTCCAGCCGTGCCTCCAGCCGGTTTTCACGGATGGAGATCTCCTTCAGCCGGCCGCTGGGATGGCCGATGATGTTGACCGGCTCTCCGATGACCAGTTTGCCCGTCTGAACACTGAGCCTGTTCCACCCGAACGTCTCTCCCAGGGGCTGGCCGTCGGCATCAGGGCTCACCAGGACCAGGGCGAAGTCGAGATCGTAGTCGGCGATGAAGAAGGTGTCCGGGACGAGGGCGAACCGCCTGGACACGTCAGGGAGATTGTCGACGGTGACTTGGGCGTCGAATTCCACAAAGGCCGACCGCGCCGCCGTGACGCTGGGAAACACGTGGTGATTGGTCAACAGCAGCCGTGGTGAGACCAGGAAGCCGGTGCCGATCGGGACCTCGCGGCCGTTCTCGCTGACCGAGATCCGTGCGACGGTCCGCGCGGCCCGTGCGCCCCGAGGCAGGAAGCTCCAGGCTTGCAGCTCTTTGGCCACCCCGAGGATGCGTTCGTACATCCTGGTCCGGTCCAGGCTCTCGCCCCGGGTGGCCTCGATCGCTGCCTCGACCGGGACCCCGTTACGCTGGATGAGGCGGGCGGTGCGGGCTGCGAGCATCTCTGGCGAGTCGGGGAACGCCTCACCCTGCTCTTGCCTTCGCGAGGCTTCATAACGATCGGAGCCGCTCCAGCGATACCGTTTGGCGGCGGCTTTGGTATGCCTGACTTTATTTTCCTGCACTGCTGTTGATATATCCATAGCGGTCCGCCGCTCTGAGCTCCAACGATTTCACTAAAAGGTGCACATCATTTAAATATGCATGTCGCGGAGGACTGGAGTCCAGATGGCGGTGGGTTAATTGACCGCTCACTATCTTGTTTTCTACATTCGGCGATATTTCGATGAGAGACCTTTGCGGAAAGGTGGATGTCATGTCGGTTTGGTCAGTCGGAGTAGCTCCACGGCCACCTGGAGCCCTTGGCCGTGGCATCGGCGGCGGACTGTCGAAACACGCTCCCGGCCACGGCGGCATTTGGGGAAATTTCACGAAAGATCAGCCAAAGGTCGGGGTGCAGGGTAGTGATCCGCTCACGGGCGCATTTGGTAGTCTGCCGACCTCATCGCCCGCTGCGAGGCGACGGGCGTAGATCAAATGATCTTCGTGCTCCAGGTCGGTCCCCATCGCCATGAGCACATTTTCAAAAGCCGTGAATTGTTCGGGGAAAAGGTTCTGCCCGCATTCACCGAAGGCGGACTAGAAATCAGCTTTCCGCGCCGCCTTCTCGTTCTCCTCCTCGGACATCAGCACGTGAGCGGCCGCCTCGCCCAGCGGGATGAAGCTGTCCGCCGACGTCACCCGCCCCACCTGCCCGGAGAACTCCGCGTCCATCAGCTCGGCCACGATCCCCTCCGACACCCCGCCCGTGTGGCGGGTCTCGTCGGCGATCAGCGGATATCTCTTATCCCCCGATCCGCCCGATCGCTTTCACGCCCGCTCAGGACGAGCTCCCATCCTGCCGTTCTCCGGCCAGCAGTGCCTCGGCGACGGCCGTACGGGCATAGAGCACATATCTCCCAGTACGGTGCGCGCTGGTCAGTCCGGCCTTGCGGAGCGCGGTGAGATGCTGGTTCGCGCCCGGTTCCGACAGGTCGAGGCGGGTGGCCAGTTCCCTGGTCGAGGCGGGCTGGTCGAGTTCGGCCAAGAGCCGGGCGCGGGTCCGGCCGAGCACGGCGGCCAGCGCCTGTGGCGGGTCGCTCTCGCGGTGCTCCCAGAGCGTCGCGACGCCCCGCGGCGGGTAGCGGATCGTGGGCTGCCAGGGCGGGGTCGTGATGGAGAAGACCCGCGGCCAGGTGAACACCGACGGCACGAGCAACAGCCCCAGCCCGTCCAGCGGACGCACTCCTTCGCAGGCCGTCTTCGGCAGGCGCAGGGTCTCTCCCTCCCACGTCACGGCCGTGTCGAGGTCGCTGAGCATGTGCCGCAGGCCACCCTCGGCCAGCGACCTGGCGCGATAGAGCACGTCGCCGTCGAGCAGGCTGCTGATCCGGGGCCAGTAAGGCGCGATGGCCGCGTCCCAGTAGCCGCGGATCTCCTCGGCCAGCCGTTCGAGACCGCCCGCGGGGTCGGCATGGAGCGCCTGGAGCGCTCTGGTGGGTGGACCGTCCCAGATGTCGAGACCCTCCCGGACCAGGGGCGCCATCGCCACCATCGTGGCCAGCTCCACCTCCAGGTTGGGCACGGAGGTCGAGGGTGGCGGGCTGACGAAGCCGACGATCGAGGTCGTGGGCACCGGCACCAGGTCGGACAGCAACCGCCAGTCGACATCGGCGAGCCGCCGGCGTACCCGCTCGGCCCAGGGCTTGAGTACGGCATGGGCGGCCGGGTTCTTCACCACCCGGACGCTGGCGACGACCTCCCACAGAGGAGAAACGGCGAAACGGACATGGGCCGCATCCTGCGCGGTGAATGTCAGCTCAAGCCCCGGGTTGAACAACGTGCTGCTCGTCAGCTTCCGGCAGCGCGTCACGCCCGACTCGATGCTCGGCCGGATGAACGCCACCATGCGCCTGATCCTGATGGGCGCGGTCGGTGTCGGCGGCCTGCTGGCGGGCCTCCTCGGCGAGCTCTGGGGTACGGGGGCGGCGATGTGGGCAGGTGCGTCGATCATGGGGCGTGCAGCTGGATACCGATCTGGCTCAGCCCACTGCGCCGCGAGATCTGAGCCGGGACTCGGTGATGTCGCCGCCGTATGGTGGGAAGCATCGTCTCTGAGACCGGAGGCTTGAGGTGCGGTTCGGAATCTTCTACGAGCATCAGCTGCCCCGCCCCTGGGAGCCGGACAGCGAGCAGCGCCTGTACGCCGACGCGCTGGAGCAGGTCGAGATCGCCGACCGGGTCGGGTTCGACTATGTGTGGGAGGTCGAGCACCACTATCTGGAGGAGTACTCACACTCGTCCGCCCCGGAGGTGTTCCTCGCCGCCGCCTCCCAGCGCACCAGGAACATCCGGCTCGGCCACGGCATCGTGCAGGTGCCGCCGCCGGTCAACCACCCTGCCAGGGTCGCCGAACGCGTCGCCACGCTCGACCTCGTCTCGGGTGGCCGGGTCGACTTCGGCACCGGGGAGGCCAGTTCGGCGGCCGAGCTGGGCGGGTTCGGCGTGGATCGGGAGCGGAAGCGGGCCATGTGGCAGGACTCGCTGGACGCGATCACCCGGATGTTCGTGGAGGAGCCGTTCGCCGGGTGGCACTCGCCGTACCTGCGGATGCCGCCGCGCAACGTGATCCCGAAGACCGTGCAGAAGCCGCACCCGCCCCTGTGGGTGGCCTGCTCGCGGCGGGAGACGATCCATCTGGCGGCGCGGAACGGGATCGGGGCGCTGTCGTTCGCGTTCGTGCATCCGGAGGACGCGGGGAAGTGGTCGCGGGACTACTACCAGCTGCTGGAGTCGGCGGAGTGCGTGCCGGCGGGGTTCGCGGTCAACGCCAACCTGGCGGTCGTGCTGCCGATGATGTGCCACGAGGATCCCGCCGAGGCTCGGCATCGGGGCGCTCAGGGGGCGGCCTTCTTCGCCTATGCCCTGGCGCATTATTACGGGCCGTCGAAACACACTCCCGGCCACAGCAGCATTTGGGGAAATTTCACGAAAGAGCAGCCAAAGGTGGGGGCGCAGGGGAGGGATCCGCTCGCGGGCGCATTGGGGAGTCCGCAGCAACTCATCGACCTCATCAGCCGCTACGAGGTGGCGGGCGTGGATCAAATGATCTTCGTGCTCCAGGCCGGTCCGAATCGCCATGAGCACATTTGCGAAAGTCTTGAATTGTTCGGGAAAAAGGTCCTGCCCGCATTCACCGAAGGCCGTGAAGAGCGCGAGCGCGCCAAGTCCGCCCGGCTCGCTCCGGTCATCGAAGCCGCCCTGTCCAGGCGTTCTCCGGCCAGAAAGCTCTCCCAGCCGTACGTGATCGACGAGGACGCGGAGCTGTCCCGCGTCACCCACCGCCCGCCGCCCACCCCGGCGGACGTCTTCGCCGCGGCCCGCAAGCGAGCCCGCCTCACGGGCCAGCACCTTCTGTCCCGCTTCGTCGCGGGCCGCTCCGACGAGGACCTGACCCGCTGGCTGAGCCCCGGCCGTCAGCGACTCCTGTTCGCCCTCATGGCCCGCTCCTTCAGACCGGACAGGGCTTTCGGCTTCCAGGGCGCCCTCGAGTTCCGTCTCCAACCCCGTGCCACCTGGACCATCGCCATCCGAGGCCGCCGGGCCCGCGCTTTCCCCGGCCCGGCCCGCGCCCCGTCCATCACGCTCACCCTCCCGGCCGCCGACCTGCTCCGCATCGTCGCAGGTACGGCGAACCCGGCCGCCCTGCTGATGTCGGGCCGCCTCCAGATAACGGGCGACGTGACGCTGGCCTCCCGGGTGGGAGAGATGTTCGGCGGCGCTTCGCCGTACTAAGTCATCCAAGCAACTTCCGCGCCGCTTGCTCGATCTCCTCCTCGGACATCAGGACGTGAGCGGCCGCCTCGCCCAGCGGGATGAAGCTGTCCGCCGACGTCACCCGCCCCACCTGCCCGGAGAACCCCGCGTCCATCAGCTCGGCCACGATCCCCTCCGACACCCCGCCCGTGTGGCGGGTCTCGTCGGCGATCAGCACCTTGCCCGTCAGCTCCGCCGCCCGCACCAGGTCCTCCACCGGCAGCGGCGCCAGCCAGCGCAGGTCTAGCACCCGGCAGCCGTAGCCCTCCTGCGTCAGGCGTACGGCGGCGCGCAGGCTCATCCGCAGCCCGTTGCCGAAGGTGACGATCGTGAGGTCGCGCCCGTCGCCATAGGACCGCGCCCGCCCGATCGGGACGTGCGTCTCCGGCCAGCGCGACGGCGGCGCGTAGGGCGCCAGCCAGCCCGCGTCGCCCTCCTCGAACAGGTCGCGCGTGTGATAGAGCGCGATCGGCTCCAGGAACACGCACACGGAACCCTCCGTGCGGGCCGCCGCCAGACAGGTACGCAGCATGGCCGCCGCGTCGTCGGGCCGCGACGGCGAGGCGATGACCAGGCCGGGGATGTCGCGCAGGGCCCCGACCGCGTTGTCGTTGTGGAAGTGGCCGCCGAACCCCTTCTGGTAGGCGTAACTCGCCACCCGCACCACCAGCGGATTGAGATAGGCCCCCTGCGAGAAGAACGACAGTGTCGACGCCTCGCCCCTGAGCTGGTCGAGCGCGTTGTGCAGGTACGCCAGATACTGGATCTCCGGCACGGGCAGCAGCTTCGACACCCCCGACCCGAGCGCGAGCCCCAGGATGGACTGCTCGTCGAGGTGCGTGTCGAACACCCGCCCGCCACCGAACCGCTTCTGCAGCCCCCGGGTGACGCCGTAGACGCCGCCCTTCTTGGCGACGTCCTCGCCGAAGACCATCATCTCCGGGTAGACGGCGAGCGCGTCGGTCAGGGTGCGGTTGATGGCCTGGGAGAGGGTCAGTTGCTTCTCGGCCTCGGGCAGGGAACCGGCGAAGGCGCGTTCTCTGACCGACGCCTCGGCCGCCACCGGGCTGATCCTGGCGATCATCTCGGGCCGGCGGGGCGCGAGCGGCTCCATGATCTCCTTGGCCGAGCCGAGGCGCGGACTGCGGGTGGTCTCCAGGGCGATCCGCAGTATGTGCTCGCGCGACGACTCGTACTGCATGAGCAGCTCGTCGGGCGTGACCAGCCCCGCTTCGACCAGCAGCCGGGCGGTGGCCAGGAGCGGGTCGCGCTCCATGTCGGCGCGGATCTCCCGCTGGGTGCGGTAGGCGGACTCGACGTCGGAGCCGGCGTGGCCCATGAGCCGGACCGTGCTCAGGTGCAGGAACGCGGGGGAGCGGTTGTCGCGTACGTGCTGGACCGCCCGGACGGCCGTGTCGTAGGCGTCGGCCAGGTCGCAGCCGTCGGCGGCGAAGTATTCGATGCCGGGACGCCGCGCGCTCGCCGCCACCCAGCCCTTGGGCGTGCGGACGCTGATGCCGATGCCGTTGTCCTCGCACACGAACAGGATCGGCAGCGCCTGCCCCTGATGCGTGGCGTAGGCGGCGGTGTTGAACCCGGTCAGCGCCGTGGCGTGGTTTACCGAGGCGTCGCCGAAGCTGCACACGGTGATCGCGTCGTCCGCCCACGGCGTGGGAACGCCCAGCGCGCGGCCCCGCTCGATGGCGAAGGCGACGCCCACCGCGCGCGGCAGGTGGCTGGCGATCGTCGAGGTCTGCGGGATGATCGCCAGGTCGGGATGGCCGAACACCTTGTGCCGGCCGCCCGCGATCGGCTCGTCGGCCGCGGCGGCCAGCCCCATGAGCACGTCGCGGATGCCCTGCTCGGGCAGCCGTCCGGCCTGCTCGGACCGGGTCAGGTAGAAGGCGCCGGAGCGGTAGTGCAGCAGCGCGGGGTCGCCGGGCCGCAGCGCGGCGGCGACCGCCGCGTTGCCCTCGTGCCCGGCCGAGCCGATCGTGTAGAAGGACTGCTCCTGCGCGCGCAGCCAGCGGGCCGCGATGTCGAGCAGGCGGCTGTCGAGCTGGCGCTGGAAGAGGGTGCGGCACTGCTCACCGGTCAGCGACGCGCCCTCGCGGACGGGCCGGCCGGGATCACGGGCCGCGCCCCCCTTCAGCGTCGCAATGGCTTGGGTGAAATGAGTCTCAACAGTGTCGCGCGCCACAAGGCGATTATGTCGCCCCGATCCCGGGTTCGTCTGCCCGTCGGGAGTGACATGTTGTGGACCGGTCCGATTGACCCCGATCTATAACAAGTTGTCAGATTTCGCAACTTTCTGGCCAACCTGAATGTCTACTGGGAAAGATAAGCGTGGCACCCTCAATGCCGCGTTGAGCACCAGGGGATCCAGAAAGGAACCCGCATGTTACAACGCATCCGTGTCGCCGCCGTCGCGCTCGCGACGGCCGCCGGGCTTCTCGCCCTGGCACCATCGGCGTCGGCCGCGGCCAAGGCCCCCGCCATCTCCAATGTGGACCTCAGTCCGGGCTCCCCGGCCGTGGTCTTCGACAAGCCGGTCACGGTGACGTTCACGTTCACCACCAAGGACGCCGGAAAGGCCGAACTCCAGCTCAAGCCGCCCGGCCTGAGCGTCGGCACGCCCATCGACCTCAAGTCGGCGCCGTTCGGCGTGTGGACGAAGTGGACCGGTACGAAGAGCTTCGAGGCGAAGGACGCCGGAAAGTGGAGCTTCCTCGCCATCGCCCACGGTGACGGCGACAAGTCCGCCAGCGGCACCTTCGACGTCCAGAAGGCCCTCGTCACCAAGATCGTGGACTTCGGCGCCAGCCCCGGCCAGGTGCACCGCGGCGACATGATCAGGGTCTCCGGCCGACTCCTGGCCGACGGCAAGGGATACACCGGGGTCGTGGCGATTACTTTCCGTGAGCGGAGTGCCGACGCCTACCGCCGGGTCGCCACGGTCACGAGCGGCCGCGACGGCTGGTTCAGCACCAGGGTGCGCGCCGATGCCACCGGCTGGTGGCGGGCCGAGTTCGGCGGGAACAAGGAAGCCAGGGCATCGGTCAGCGACAGCGACCGGGTCGACGTCCGGATCAGGCACAATTCCGACAGCAGGATCGTCGGCTTCGACGTCACCCCCGCGCCCGCCGACAAGGGCGCCCGGCTGAACTTCACCGGCACCCTGCAAGTCGAGCGCTGGCAGGCCCTGCCCGGCCAGCGGGTCTCGATCTACTTCAGGCAGGACGGCTCACGCCGCTGGGAGTACGTCACCAGCGACGTGACGAACCGCGACGGCCGCTTCTGGGCCACCGCGACCGCGCAGTCCTCGGGCTGGTGGCGGGCCGCGTTCGCGGGGACCAGGGGCGTCAAGGGCTCGGTCTCCGACGCCGCCTGGGTCAAGGTCCTCGAGCCCACCCCGCCGCCGACGGCCGACAAGTCGGCCAGCCGGGTGATCAAGTTCAACGCCTACCCGGAGCCGGTCAAGCGCGGCAGGTACCTGAAGGCCAGGGGCGTGCTGCAGATCGACGACAGCGGATCCTGGGAGGGGTACGCGGGCAAGGTCGCGCTGTACTTCAAGCCGGTCGGCTCGCACAAGTGGCAGTACGTGAAGACCACGCGGTCCGGTGACAGCGGCAAGCTGTACGTCAGGGTCAAGGCGTGGAAGTCGGGCTCGTGGAAGTTCGTGTTCGGCGGGGACGACGATTTCTACGGAGACAGCAGCCGTAGTGACTATGTCCGCGTGAAGCGGTAACACGTCGGAATCGCTGGTTTGAGGCCCGGGGCAGGTTGCTCCGGGCCTCATGCGTCTTTGCTAGGACTCGGGGGCTTTCGCGCCGAGGCTGATGAGCATCGACTTGAGCTCACCGAACCCGGTCTTGAGCTCACCCACATCGGTCTTGAGCTCACCGACTCCCGTCTTGAGCTCACTGACATCGGTCTTGAGTTCGGCTATGTCCTTGTCGACGGCCTCGAATCGACGGGCCATGGACAACTCGAGGTTGTCGAGCCTGGTGTTCTGCTGATCGAGGCGATGATTGACCTTTGCAATGTCTTGGTTGACCCGGTCGAAGCCATCCAATGTGTCGCTATTGAGCGTGTAGATCTTCTCGTCGAGCTGGTTCGCCCGGCTGTCGATCTTCTGGTTGAGCTCTTTGGTCCGCTTGTCGATCTTGTCGAGGATGTTCTTGCCCATGGCGTCCGCGCGCTCATGGTGGGTGTTGAACCGTTCGGCGACCGTCATGTCAGGCACACCGCTAACTGTACGTCTCTCGAGTACGGAGACCCGGCCCTCGAGCTCAATCACTGCCGCGTGCAAGTCCAACTCTGGCGCTCCTTTGAAGGGGGGATTGCGCTTGCATCGCAGAAGTTACCCTCCGTGACCGGAGCGTCGCAACCAGATACGAAAACCTGTACGACCTACTCCGCCCGCCTGAACTGCGCGATCCCAACCCCAAGCAGAACGGCCCCCAGCAAGGCCACAACCCCGAGCTCCACCCCCACCGGCACCTGGAAGTCGAACCACCGGACCCCGGGATTGAGCACCGCGTTCACCTGTGCGGGCACGTCGAGGTGGGAGAACACCGCGTGCCGCATCGGGTCCACCGCGTACGTCATCGGGTTGATCACCGTCAGCAGGTGCAGCCACGACGGCAGGTTGGCCAGCGGAAACATGGCCCCCGACAGGAACAGCATCGGCATGATCGCCATCTGCATGAGACCGAAGAAGGTCTGCATGTTCCGCATCCGGGCCGCCAGCATCACCCCGAACGCCGTGATCGTGAACGCCGCGAGGAACATCTCCGCCAGCATCGTCACGATCAGTGCCGGCGAGTACGGTACGCCGACCAGCCCGGCCATCGCCAGGATGATGACGCCCTGCCCGGTGGCCACCACGGCCCCGCCCAGGCACTTGCCGACCACGATCGCCCCGCGTGAGACCGGGGCGACGAGCATCTCGCGCAGGAAGCCGAACTCGCGGTCCCACACGATGGACCCGGCCGAGAACATGCCGGTCATGATCACGGTCATCGAGATCATGCCGGGATACATGAAGGTGCGGTAGTCGATGCCCGGGATGGCGCCGCGCACCAGTGAGCCGAGCCCGGTGCCCATCACGAACAGCCACAGCACCGGCTGCAGCAGCATCGACAGCATGCGGGTGCGGTCGTTGACGAACCGCAGCAGCTCCCGGTGCAGCACCACCTTGACCGCCCGGAGGTCGTGCCCGGCGCCTTGCACCGGCACCCGGACGCCGATCGCCTCTGTCGCCATCCCTACCACCCCGCCATCGCGTTGATCCAGGCCATGACTACCGCCTCGCCATCGCTCTCATCCACGTCCGGCCGCCCGACTCGCCGCCTTCCTCGGCGTCGCGGATCGTGGAACCCGTGTAGTTCATGAACACGTCGTCGAGTGAGGGCCGTGAGACGCTCACCGACCTGATCGGCATGCCCAACTCGGCGAACAGCCGGGGCACGAACTCCTCGCCCGACGCCACGGCGAACGTCACCGCGCCCTCGTGTACGGCCGCCTCCAGGCCGAACTCCTCGCGCAGCGCCCGGATCGCGGCGGCGTCGTCGCCGGTGTGGATCTGTACCCGATCCTTGCCGACGCTGGCCTTCAGCGCCTCCGGCGAGTCGATGACGACGACCTCACCGTGGTCGATGATCGCGATCCGGTCGCAGTACTCGGCCTCGTCCATGTAGTGGGTGGTCATGAAGATGGTGATGTCCTCCAGGCGCCGGAGCTGGTTGATGTAGCCCCAGATGGCCGAGCGGGTCTGCGGGTCGAGGCCGACCGTGGGCTCGTCCAGGAACAGCACCCGGGGTGAGTGCAGGAGCCCGCGGGCGATCTCCAGCCGCCGCTTCATGCCGCCGGAGAACGTCATGACCTTGGCGTCCTTGCGGTCCCAGAGCGCGACCATCTCCATGACCTGCCGGATCCGGTCGCCGACGACGCTCTTCGGCACACCGTACAGCTCGGCGTGGAAGCGCAGGTTCTGCTCGGCGCTCAGGTAGCTGTCGAGCGTCGGGTCCTGGAAGACCAGGCCGATGTTCCGGCGTACCTCGTCGCGCTGGCGCACCACGTCGTACCCGGCGACCGTCGCGCTGCCGCCGGTCGGGTTGACGAGTGTGCAGAGCATGCTGATCGTGGTGGTCTTCCCGGCTCCGTTCGGGCCGAGGAAGCCGAAGACCTCGCCGGGGGCCACGTCGAAGTCGACGCCTTTGACGGCCTCGATCTTCCCGTAGTCCTTCCTTAAGCCGTGTACGGCCACCGCCGCGTCTGTCATCGCTCAGTCCTCCGCGAGGATCTGGAAAACGGACTTGCGCGTCTGCCTGAGCAGCTTCTTGGCCCGGACGACCTGCTGGTCGTTGGCCGTCCGCGCCAGGTGGCTGAACGCCTCGTTGAGCTGGGCCCACAGCAGTCGCAGCTCGTGCCGGTCCTCGGGCACGGAGCGCGCCACCTCGTCCCAGGGCGGCTCGCCGTCGAGATGACGTACGGCCCGCTCACGGCCCTGCTCGGTCAGGCTGTAGAGCCGGGAACCGCCGGTGTCGTCACCGGTGACCAGGCCCTCGTCCTCCAGTTGCTGGAGTGCCGGATAGACCGAGCCGGGACTGGGCCGCCACACTCCGCGGCTGCGCTCCTCTATGTCCTGGATCATCTGGTAGCCGTTCTTCGGCCCTTCGGCGAGCAGGCTCAGCAGCGCGGCCCTGACGTCTCCCCGCCGTACGCGCGGAGCGCCGCCCTCCCAGCCCATCGGCGGCACATCGGGCATGCCGCCCATCCCCGGCGCACCTCCCATTCCCGGCCCGCCGCCCGAAAAGACCGGCGGACCAGGCGGGCCCGGGGGAAGCGGGGGGTGCGGTGGCGGTGGGGCGCCGGGCGGCCCTTCCCACATGTGTGGATCACGCATCACGCCTCCAACTATCGAGATAGCGTGACGATATATCTAGATAGTTGGCATGAATAGCCCCATTTTTGGGTGTTGTGGCGCTGTGTTAGTGAGCGTTAACCGAGGCCGCGATGGCGGCCCGGGCCATCGCGTGCAGAAGGAGGCGCATGGCGCGCGCGGGCAGCTCGCCGGCGCTGTGCGGCGTGGAGTTGAGCAGCCCGAAGACGGCGTGCGTGGCGGCCCGCAGGCGCGGGGGCGGGCACGACGGATGCAGCTCGGCCAGCACGGTGACCCATTCCTCGACGTACAGCCGCTGCAGCCGCCTGATCTGCCGCCGCTCCGGCTCGGGCACGTTGCCCAGCTCCCGGTCGTGCACGGTGATCAGCGCGGGCTGTTCGAGCGCGAAGGTGATCTGCACGTTCAGGAGCGCGTCGAGCGTCTCCTCGGGCCCGCCGGGCGAGGTGACCGCCGCGGCGGCCGATTCGCGCAGCCGCGAGCTGATGCCCAGCAGCATCTCGGCGAGCAGCGCCTCCTTGCCGCTGAAGTGGCGATAGAGCGCCGGGCCCGAGACGCCGACGGCGCCGCCGATGTCCTCGATCGAGACGCCGTGGAAGCCGCGCGCGGCGAACAGGTTCGCGGCCGCGCCGAGGATCTCCAGGCGCCGGCTGCCCCGGCTCCGCGTCGTCGTCACGTCTCACATGGTAGACGGTTACGTTAATGATGACTAACATCTGCCTCATAACGGAGGGGGATACATGAGCGACTGGCCGGTGCTGAACTCGGCCGCGGACCCCGGCAGCGAGGCGTACAAGCACAACGCCGAGCTCAACGAGCGGCTCGCCGCCGACCTGCTGGAGCGCCTCGCCGTGGCCGCCGCGGGCGGTCCCGAGCGGTCGCGGCAGCGCCACGTCGAACGCGGCAAGCTGCTGCCGCGCGACCGCGTCGACGGCCTGCTCGACCCCGGCTCCCGCTTCCTGGAGCTGTCGCCGCTGGCCGCCAACGGCCTCTACGACGACCAGGCGCCGGCCGCCGGGATCATCACCGGCGTCGGCCGGATCGCCGGGCGCGAGTGCGTGGTCGTGGCCAACGACGCCACCGTGAAGGGCGGCACGTACTACCCGATCACCGTCAAGAAGCACCTGCGCGCGCAGGAGGTGGCGCTGCACAACCACCTGCCGTGCGTGTACCTGGTCGACTCGGGCGGCGCGTTCCTCCCCAAGCAGGACGAGGTCTTCCCCGACCGGGAGCACTTCGGCCGCATCTTCTACAACCAGGCCACGATGTCCGCGCGCGGCATCCCGCAGATCGCCGCCGTGCTGGGATCGTGTACGGCGGGCGGCGCGTACGTCCCGGCCATGAGCGACGAGGCCGTCATCGTGCGCGACCAGGGCACCATCTTCCTCGGCGGCCCGCCGCTGGTGAAGGCGGCCACCGGCGAGGAGGTCACGGCCGAGGAGCTGGGCGGCGGCGACCTGCACGCCCGCGTCAGCGGCGTCACCGACCACCTGGCCGACGACGACGCGCACGCGCTGGCCATCGTCCGCGACATCGTCTCCACGCTGGCCCCGAGAGCCGAGCGGCCCTGGGACCGGGTCGAGCCCGAGGAGCCCCGCCACGACCCGCGCGACCTCTACGGCATCGTGCCCGCCGACACCCGCCGGCCGTACGAGGTGCGGGAGATCATCGCGCGGCTCGTCGACGGCTCGCGGTTCCTGGAGTTCAAGGCCGAGTACGGCGCGACGCTGGTCACCGGCTTCGCTCACCTGCACGGGCACCCGGTCGGGATCATCGCGAACAACGGCATCCTGTTCAGCGAGTCCGCCCTGAAGGGGGCGCACTTCATCGAGCTGTGCGACCGCAGGCGCATCCCGCTGGTGTTCCTGCAGAACATCAGCGGTTTCATGGTCGGCAAGGCGTACGAGGCGGGCGGCATCGCCAAGCACGGCGCCAAGATGGTCACCGCGGTCTCCTGCGCCAGGGTGCCGAAGTTCACCGTGGTGATCGGCGGGTCGTTCGGCGCGGGCAACTACGCGATGGCCGGGCGGGCGTACTCTCCCAGGTTCCTGTGGATGTGGCCGAACGCCCGCATCTCGGTCATGGGCGGCGAGCAGGCCGCGAATGTGCTCACCACCGTCGGCAACGCCGACGCGGAGGCCATCAGGGCGCAGTACGAGCACCAGGGCAACCCCTACTACTCCACGGCCCGGCTGTGGGACGACGGCGTGATCGACCCGCTCGACACCCGTACGGTCCTCGGCCTGGCACTCTCCGCGGCGGCCAACGCCCCGCTCGACCCCGTCGGCTACGGCGTCTTCCGGATGTGACCACGTTGACCACGCTGCCCATGTTCACCCGTGTCCTCGTCGCCAACCGGGGCGAGATCGCCGTCCGGGTCATCCGCACGCTGCGTGCGCTCGGCATCATGTCGGTGGCCGTCCACACGGCCTCGGACGCGGACGCTCGGCACGTCCGCGAAGCCGACACCGCCCTCCAGATCCCGAAATATCTGGACATGGGGGCGATGGTGGCGGCGGCCGAGGCGTCCGGGGCGCAGGCCGTACATCCCGGATACGGGTTCCTCGCGGAGAACGCCGAGTTCGCCCGCCGGTGCGCCGAGGCGGGGCTGGTCTTCGTCGGCCCGCCGCCCGCGGCCATCGACGCCATGGGGGACAAGATCCGCGCCAAGGCCACCGTCTCGGCCGCCGGGGTCCCCGTGGTGCCGGGCGGCGCCGAACCCGGCGACTCGCTGCTGTCCTGGACGGACTTCCCCGCCCTGATCAAGCCGTCGGCGGGCGGGGGCGGCAAGGGCATGGTGCTGGTCCGTTCGGCCGCCGAGCTGCCCGACGCGCTGGAGTCGGCCCGCCGTACGGCCCGCTCCGCGTTCGGCGACGAGACCCTGCTGATCGAGCGCTACGTCGAGAACCCCCGCCACATCGAGATCCAGGTGCTGGCCGACACCCACGGCAACGTCGTCCATCTGGGCGAACGCGAGTGCAGCCTGCAACGCCGCCACCAGAAGATCATCGAGGAGGCGCCGTCCCCCTTCGTCGACGCCGCGATGCGCGAGCGAATGGGCGCCGCGGCGGTGGAGGCGGCCCGCGCGGTGGGCTATGTGAGCGCGGGCACGGTCGAGTTCATCGTCGACGGCACGACCGGCGAATACCACTTCATGGAGATGAACACCCGCCTCCAGGTGGAGCACCCGGTCACCGAGCTGGTCACGGACCTCGACCTGGTGGAGCTCCAGCTCCGGGTCGCGGCGGGCGAGCCGCTGCCCTTCACCCAGGACGAGGTACGGCTTCGCGGCCACGCCGTCGAGGCCCGGGTCTACGCCGAGGACCCGTCGCGCGGCTTCCTGCCCACGGGCGGCCGGGTCCTGCGGCTGGCGGAGCCGGGTGGCGTCCGGGCGGACTCGGGGCTCGCCGAGAGCGGCGTCCGGGTCGACTCGGGGCTGGTCGAGGGCGGCGTCGTGGGCAGCGAGTTCGACCCGATGCTGGCCAAGGTCATCGCGTGGGCGCCCACGCGGGAGGCGGCCTTCCGGCGGCTCGACCAGGCGCTCGCCGAGACGGTCGTGCTCGGGGTGATCACGAACGTCCCGTTCCTGCGGGCGCTCGCGGCGCACCCGCAGGTGCGGGCGGGCGAGCTCGACACCGGGCTGGTCGAGCGGGTCCTGCCCGCGCTGGTCCCGGCCGCCGGGCCGCCCAAGGAGGTGCTGGCCGCCGCCGCGCTGGCCTTCCACACCGTGCCTCAGGGTACGGACCCGTGGGAGGTCGCGGACGGCTGGCGGGTCGGCGAGCGCGCGTGGACGGCCTGGCGGCTGGAGTCGCGGGACGGCGTCCACACGGTCCAGGTACGCGGCCTGCCCGAAAAATCAGCAGAAATCCGCATAAATCCCCCAGAGGCCGCAACCCAAGAGACCGCCGCCACCACCGCCACCGTCCCAGCGACCGGTGCGACCGGTGCGACCGGTGCGACCGGTGCGACCGGTGCGACCGGTGCGGCTGGCGCGGTCGGCGGGGTCGTGCCCGGGGTGGCCGTTCCGGCAAGGCTTCTGGTCGACGGCGCCAAGCTGACCGTCACCCTGGCCGGCCGTACCCACCACTACACCCACGCCCGCCACGACGACACCCTCTGGCTGGGCAGGGACGGACAGTCCTGGTCCCTGACCCGTCACCGCATCGGCGACCCCGGCGACCGCCCGGGCGCCGCGCACGCGGGCGACGGCGTGGTCAGAAGCCCCATGCCCGGCACCGTCCTGGTCGTCAAGGCCCAGCCGGGCGACCAGGTGAGCGCGGGCCAGCCGCTCCTCATCGTGGAGGCCATGAAGATGGAACACACCGTCACCGCCCCCTGCGACGGACGGGTCACCGAGCTGCCCGTGCAGGTGGGCCAGCCGGTCGACATGGACGCCGTCCTGGCCGTCGTCACCGCCGGGGAGTCCTGATGCGCAGGCCTTACCCGATGGAGGGCCTGCCGCACCAGGTCACCGTCTACGAGGTGGGCCCGCGCGACGGCCTGCAGAACGAGTCCGCGATCGTCCCGGTCGAGGTGAAGGCCGAGTTCATCGACCGGCTCGCCGACGCGGGCCACCGGGTGATCGAGGCCACCAGCTTCGTCCACCCCAGCTGGGTGCCGCAGCTCGCCGACGCGGAAGAGCTGCTCACCAGGCTCGACCGGCGGCCGGGCGTCCGCTACCCGGTGCTCGTCCCGAACGCGCGCGGCCTGGACCGGGCGCTGGCCCACGACGTCGAGGAGATCGCCGTCTTCGCCAGCGCCACCGAGACCTTCGCCGCCAAGAACCTGAACCGGAGCCTGGAGAGCCAGTTCGACATGTTCGAGCCGGTCGTGGCCAGGGCGATCGACAACGGCGTCAAGGTCCGCGCGTACGTCTCGATGTGCTTCGGCGACCCATGGGAGGGCCCGACGCCCATCGCGCAGGTCGTCGCGGTCGGCGAGCGGCTGCTCGGCCTCGGCTGCCACGAACTGTCGCTCGGCGACACCATCGGCGTCGGCACCCCCGGGCATGTGACCGCGCTGATCGAGTCGTTCCGCGATCCCGACCGGCTGGCCGTGCACTTCCACGACACCTACGGCCAGGCCCTGGCCAACACGCTGGCCGCGCTCCGGTCGGGCGTGACCGTCGTCGACGCCTCCACCGGCGGCATCGGCGGCTGCCCCTACGCCGAGTCGGCCACGGGCAACCTCGCCACCGAGGACCTCGTGTGGATGCTGCACGGGCTCGGCATCGACACCGGCCTCGATCTCGACAAGCTCGTGTCCACGAGCACCTGGCTGGCCGAGCGGCTCGGCCGCCCCAGCCCGTCCCGCGTCGTCCAGGCCCTCGCGAAAGGCTGACCCGCCATGCTGACCGACGAGTACGAAGAGCTGCGCAAGACCGTCGAGGCGTTCGCCCGCGACGTGGTGGCGCCGGTGATCGGCGACTATTACGAGCGGGAGGAGTTCCCGTACGACATCGTGCGCCGGATGGGCGCCATGGGCCTGTTCGGCCTGCCCTTCCCCGAGGAGTACGGCGGCATGGGCGGCGACTACTTCGCGCTCTGCCTGGCCCTGGAGGAGCTGGCGCGCGCCGACTCCAGCGTGGCGATCACGCTGGAGGCCGCGGTGTCGCTGGGCGCCATGCCGATCTACCGATTCGGTACGCCCGAGCAGCGGGCGACCTGGCTGCCGGGGATGGCGGCGGGGGAGACCCTCGGCGCGTTCGGCCTGACGGAGCCCGGCGGCGGCTCCGACGTGCCCGGCGGCATGCGTACCACGGCCACGCTCGACGGCGCCGAGTGGGTGATCAACGGCACCAAGGCGTTCATCACCAATTCGGGCACCGACATCACCGGCGTGGTCGGCGTCGCCGCGCTGACCGGCGAGCGGGAGATCTCCACCATCCTCGTGCCGTCCGGGACGCCCGGATTCACGGTCTCGAAGAAGTACTCCAAGGTCGGCTGGAACGCCTCCGACACCAGGGAGCTGTCCTTTTCCGACTGCCGCGTCCCCGCCGCGAACCTGCTCGGCGAGCGCGGCCGCGGCTACGCCCAGTTCCTGCAGACGCTCGACGAGGGCCGCATCGCCATCGCCGCCGTCGGCGTCGGCCTGGCGCAGGGCTGCGTGGACGAATGCCTGCGCTACGTCAGGGACAGACGCGCGTTCGGCCACCCGATCGGCCACTACCAGGCCATCCAGTTCAAGATCGCCGACATGGAGGCCCGCGCCCACACCGCCCGCCTGGCCTACTACCACGCGGCCGAGAAGATGCTGGCCGGCGTGCCGTTCAAGAAGGAGGCGGCGATCGCCAAGCTCGTCTCCTCCAACGCCGCCATGGACAACTCCCGCGAGGCGACGCAGGTCTTCGGCGGCTACGGGTTCATGAACGAGTTCCCGGTGGGCCGCTTCTACCGCGACGCCAAGATCCTGGAGATCGGCGAGGGCACCAGCGAGGTCCAGCGCATGCTGATCGCCCGTCAGCTGGGGCTGGGCGACCTGTAAACCGATCAGTTCGACGTGCCGAGCTTCTCGGCGACCGATCTGGCCACGTCCAGGGCGCCCTTGGTCAGCCTGCCCGTCGGGTCCTCGGTGACGTGCCGCTGGTAGGTCACCTGGATCACCGCGTTGCTGACCCGGACGCCGGCGGTCGCGATGGTCGGCCCCTTGCCCGTGTCGCCGGGCAGCGTGTAGAGGGTGGTCCAGGAGGCGTCGCCGATGGGCGGCTCGGCGGGGGTGGAGGTCTTGGCCAGAAGGACGGCCTCCTGCCGCTGCGCGACGAACTGCTCGTGCGCCGCCGCCACGTCACCCGGGAAGACCTTCACGTACACCTGGAGCCGGAACTGCATGTTGCCCGGCATCCCCGAGCCGGGCGCGAGCGTCGACCACTCGCACTCCTCGGCCTTGATCTGCGACTTGTCCGGGAACAACGTCAGCTTCTTGACCAGGTCCTCGTTCGTGACCGTGCATGGGTCGACGGTCTTGGTGAACGTGGCGGCGCCGGTCGGCGCGGGCTCGCTCGTGCCGGCCTGCTCGCTGGGCGAAGGCTGGCTGACTGAGGGCTCGGCCGTCCGCGTGGTCTTGACGGGTACGGCCACGGCCGCCGACTTGTCGGGCTGCCGGGTCAGCAGGAACAGGACGGTGAACAGCATGAGCACGACCACGGCCGCCGCCACGCTCAGGATCGCCGGCGTCACCCGCAGCCCGGGGCGGGACTGCTGGGTGGGAGCGGTGCGCGGCACGGCCGCGGTCGGGAAGTCATTTTGCTGGTTCATCGCGCCTTCTGGAGGGTGTCGGCCACCGCGCGGGCGGTCTTGAGAGCGGTGTCCCGGAGTTGGGGGGTCACCTTCGTTCGCTTCGGATGGCTGGCCTCCACCTGGATGATCACATTGCTGACCCGCATCCATATGGTGGTCGTCGAGGTGTGGGTGATGCCGGCCTCGTTGTCCTGGGCGGCCGCCTCGTCGCCCGCGCGCACCGTCCTGGTGCGCGAGGTCGTCACCGTCTGCTGGCTGCCCGCCTTGGTGTCGTGGGACCGTACGGTCTGGGTGAAGGCACGTTCGGCGGCCTTGACCGTGCCGGAGTACTTGACCTTGAGGTTGATGGACGTGCGGTCGAGAAGCCCGAGCGTGCCGACCGACCAGTAGCATTCGCTCTCGTCGTAGAGGGCGGGCTGCTTGGAATGGGAGCCGGGCAGGACGGTCTGCGCCTGGTCGTCGGTGAGCAGGGAGCACGCCTTCGGCGGCTGGCCGAACTGGCCGTCGCCCCTGGCCGGTGCGGTCGGGGGCGCCGTGGTGGGAGAGGGCGCCGGGGTCGGGGGCGCCGTGGTCGAGGCGGGCTGGGCGACGGGGGTGGCCGACGTCGTGACGGTTGGAGAGCCTCCGGAGCTGTTGACGAGTACGACCGCCGTGACCGCGATGGCCGTACCCGCCGCGAGACCGCCCAGCACGAGCGGTGTACGGCGGCGCGACCCCGCCCGGATCGGAATCGTGGCAGGCGCGGTCTCGCGCGGCCGGACGGGCAGCGGGATCGCCAGTGACTCCAGGTGCGCCCTGATGGCCCGAGGGTGCGGCCGGGCGGCGGGGTTGCGGTCGAGCATCGCCAGGAGCAGGCCGCCGAGCGGGCCCGCGTTGACGGGCGGCGGTGGTGGCAGCGTGAGCACGGCCGCGACGATCGCCATCGCCGAGTCGCGCTCGAACGGCGCCCGGCCCTCCGCGGCCAGGTACAGGGTGGCGCCGAGCGACCACAGGTCGGCCATCGGGCCCGCGGGCTCGCCGCGCAGGTGTTCGGGCGCGATGTAGCCGGGGGAGCCCGCGACGTCGCCGGCGTGCGCCGCGGCGGCGGCCGTACCCGCGCCGGGGGCGTCGCCCGTGTGCGCGGCGATGCCGAAGTCGGTCAGCACGACCTCACCGACATCGGTGATCATCACGTTGCCGGGCTTCACGTCCCTGTGCAGGATGCCGCGGTGGTGGGCGGCCTCCAGCGCGTCGAGTACGCGCAGGCCGATCGTGGCGACGTGGCCGGGCGGCAGCGGGCCGCGCGTCTTGACCAGATCGCCCAGCGAGGTGCCCGCGAGCAGGTCCATGATGATCCAGGGCTGGCCGCCCTCGGAGATCACGTCGTGCACGGTGATGATCGACGGGTGGTTCAGCGCCGCCGCCGCCCTGGCCTCGCGCAGCGTGTCGATCAGGGCCCGCTGCTGGTCCTGGCCGGGCGGCAGCCGTACCTCCTTGACCGCGACCTCGCGGTGCAGCAGCTCGTCACGCGCCCGCCACACCGTGCCCGCGCCGCCCGCCCCGAGCGGGGCGAGCAGCTGGTAGCGTCCGGCGATCACGCGCATGGTCAGGAGGCCTTGGCGTCGAGGTTCGCGGCCAGGAACTTGGCCGCCCGCGCGGCCTTGTCCCGCAGCGTGGCGTCCTTGGCCACGTCGTGCACGAAGCGGAACTCGCCCACCATGTTGCCGGTGCGGAAGAGTACGTGTACCTCGGCCTCCGCCTTGTCGTTGAACTTCACCCGGGAGATCTCGTACGCG
Organism: Nonomuraea sp. NPDC049129; assembly: GCF_040648495.1. NCBI lineage: Bacteria > Bacillati > Actinomycetota > Actinomycetes > Streptosporangiales > Streptosporangiaceae > Nonomuraea > Nonomuraea sp. NPDC049129. The sequence goes on from NZ_JBEZDU010000002.1 coordinate 841,759, forward strand.
ATGGCCTCCTCGCCCGCGCCGGGGATCTCGAAGACCTCGCCCTGCTTCTCGCCCGAGCCGCCCCTGCCCGCCTTGTCCTCGGCTTCCTTCCGCGCCCCGGCGATGTGCTCCTGCGCGAGCGTGGTCTCGTAGCCGTCGCCCTGCGGCGCGTAGAGCCAGAGCGTCAGGAAGACGCTCAGCTCCTTGCCCGCCGGGGGGAGGCCCGTGGTGGACCACGCGCATCTGAACGTCGGGTCGGTCGAGGACGTGATGAACGCGCCGACGAGCTGGGTGGCCTGCGCCCTGGTGAGCAGCTGGCAGGGCCGGGGGACCTTGGAGAACTTGCCGGCCGGCAGCGTGACCGCGGGCGAGGGACTGGCGGAAACCGAGGCCGTGGGCGCCGCGCTCGTCGGGGCGGCCTTGCTCGGCGCCGGCTTCGTGGTCCGTGCCGCCGCCGACGGTGTGGCCTGCGGCGGGGCGGCGGACGACCCCATGGTCAGGATGAGCGTGACCGCGACGACGAACGCCACGACCACGGCGGCCGCCGAGCCGTACGCGGCCGTGCGCGAGACCACCCACGCGGGCGCGGGCGTCCTGACGGTGGGCACCGCGTGGCCCGCCACCTGCTCCAGTCCCCGCCGCAGCGTGCGTACGTCGGGCCGGTGGGCGGGGTCCTTGGCCAGCAGGCCGAGCAGGAGCGGGGTGAGCGTGCCGGCCCGCTGCGCCGGCCTGGGCGGCTCGGTCATCACCGCGCCGAGCGTGGCGATCGCGGTGTTGCGCTGGAACGGCGGTACGCCCTCCACCGCCGTGTAGATCGTCGCGCCGAGCGAGAACAGGTCGGACGGCGGCCCCGGCGCGACGCTCTCGGTGAGGCATTCGGGCGCGGTGAACCCCGCTGTGCCCACCGGCACTCCGCCCTGCTGGGGACCCGCTTGGGCCGCACCCGTCGGGGCGGCGATGCCGAAGTCGGACAGCAGGATGCGGCCGTCATCGGCGAGTAGCACGTTGCCCGGCTTGACGTCGCGGTGGAGCAGGCCGCGCGTGTGCGCCGAGGCCAGCGCCGACAGCACGAACAGCCCGATCGAGGCCGCCCACGGCGCCCCCATCGGCCCGCCGGTCTTGACGACCTGGTCGAGCGAGCGCCCGCGGACCAGCTCCATGATGATCCACAGCTGGCCGCCGTCGTCGATCACGTCGTGGATGCCGACCACCGCGGGGTGCCGGATCCCGGCCGCCGCGCGGGCCTCGTGCAGCGTACGGTGGCGCAGCGCGGCCTGGTCGGCGGGGGAGAGGTTCGGCGGGAGCAGCACCTGCTTCACCGCCACCTCGCGGCCGATCATGGTGTCGTGCGCGCGCCAGACGATGCCCATGCCGCCGCGGCCGAGCTGTTCGAGCAGCTGGTAGCGGCCGCCCACGAGTCGCGGTTGGTTCATTGCCTCACTCCTGGCGGTTCAATGCCTCGGCCAGCCATCGCGCGGCGTCACGCGCCCCCTTGCGCAGGGCGGCGTTGTCGCCGATCTTGTTGACGTTGACGTAGCCGATCTGGACGTTCACGTTGCTGAGCCGGAAGACCACGGTGATGTTCTCGGCGTTGCCCTTCGGGCTGACGAACTCGTAGCCGTACGCCTCATCGCCGATGCCGTCGATGTCCTCGACGTGGCGGCGCTGCTGTTTGATCCCCTTGGTGAGGCCGACCTCCGGCCATGTCCAGGTGAACTCCGAGCCCTCGCTTGCGCCGTTGCGCCGGCCGATGTACTCCTCCTCCGCGTCTTCCGGGACCGCGCTCCATTTGTCGGGCCCGCCGATGTTGGTCAGTACCTCGGCGGATAGCCCCTTGCCGCGGGTGGTCCACTCGCACCTGTCGCCGTCGCGCTTGCCCTTGCCCGCGCCGGGCACGAGCTTGGCGACCTGCGCGGGGGTGAGCAGCGTGCACAGGTTCACGGCGGCGGTGAACTTGGGGGTCTTCGCCGGCTCGGGTTCCTTGCTGGGGGTGGGAGTGGGGGACGTGGTGTGCGGCTGCTGCTTCACGGTCTCCGCCACGGGTGTCGCGGGGGTGTCCGCGGGCCGCAGGGCCACGAACGCCACCGTACCCGCCAGCACCGCCGCCGCGACCACCGCGCCGCCGACGACGATCGGCAGCCGGTTCGCGCGCCCGGCCATCGGCTGCGTGACCGCCATTGCCGGGCCGCCCTCCGCGACCCGCCGCAGCAGCTGCTCGGCCGCCTGCGGGGCGGGTCTCTGGTACGGGTCGCGGGCCAGCATCATCACCAGCACCGGCCCCAGATTCCCGGCGCGCTGGGGCGGCCGGGGCGGCAGGGTCAGGGCGTCACGCAGCACCGACATGGGGGAGGTGCCGACGTACGGAGCCTGGCCCTCCACGGCCGCGTACAGCGTGGCGGCCAGCGACCACAGGTCCGACTCGGGCCCGCCGCGCTCGCCGCGCAGCCGCTCGGGGGCGATGAACCCGGGCGACCCGATCAGCAGCCCGGACTCGGTGATCGTCGCCTGGTCCTCCAGCCTGGCGATGCCGAAGTCGGTCAGCACCACCCGGCCGTCGTCGGTCAGGAACACGTTGGCGGGCTTGACGTCGCGATGTTGGATGCCGTGCGCGTGAGCGACGGACAGCGCCTCCAGCACCCGTAACCCGATCGCCGCCGTGCGCTCCGGCGACCACGGGCCCTCGGCGGCCACCGCGTCCTTGAGGTCACGGCCGCGGAGCAGTTCCATGACGATCCACGGCCGCCCGTCCTCGGACAGTACGTCGTGAATGGTGATGATGCCCGGATGCCGCAGCTGGGCGGCCGCCATCGCCTCGCGCATGGCCCGCTGAAGCGCCTCCGCCCGCTCGGCCGGGGCGAGGGACTGCGGGAGCAGTACTTCCTTGATGGCGACCTGGCGGTCGAGCAGCTCGTCGTGAGCCAGCCAGATGGTGCCCATGCCACCCTGACCGAGCGCCCGTAGCACCCGATAGCGGCCTGCGATTTTGGAATCCCCCAGACCAGGCACGTTGGAGACCATAGTGTGCAAGACTTTCGGTTCGCTATATTTCCATCCCGGACGCGTCAACAGCATCCCATTCGTAATGATCCGCCGCGATGAGGGGTGGCCATGATCCAGGGCCCACAGGCACCGCAGGCGCCGCCCGTTCCGCCGGCCTCGTACTGGCCGGACGGCGGCGGCGAGCGGCCCGTCTCGCCGAAGGCGCCCGGCTGGGCCAAGGGCGTGCTGGCGGGGGCCGCGGCGGTGGCGGTGCTGGGCGGGGCGCTCATCGCGGTACGCAACGTCGGCCAGGAGGCGCCTCCGGTCGCGCTGCCGTCGCCCTCGTTCGACCTGCCGTCCACGCTGCCCTCCGACCTGCCGTCCACTCTCCCCTCGTCGCTGCCCTCGTCGTCCGGGCTGCCGTCGGAGGCGGCTTCGTCGGATCCGGCCGAGACGCCCGCGGCCACCTCCACCTTCCCGCCGCTGAAGGCGGTGCCGGAGGTGTGCGACCTGCTGCCCGCGAGCCTGACCAGGCGGCTCGCGCCCAAATCGCAGTCCGCGCCCGGCGTCCAGAAGGACGGGTACGGAGCGCTGCGCAAGGGCTGCGAGTGGACCCAGACGGCCAAGAACATCAAGAACGGCACCCTGGAATCGCGGACCATCCACCTGGCCGTCAACGTCTGGCCCAGCGTCGCGGCCGCGAGGGACGACGCCGAGTTCAACTTCGGCTCGATGAAGGACATGGCGGGCACCAAGGAGGACAACCCCGGCCTGCGGTTCCTGAGCACGTACGGTGAGATGAAGGACTTCGACGGCGTCGGCGACGAGACCCACGCCATGTACACCCAGAACCTCAAAGGCACCACGAACGTCTGGGCCTACATCGTGATGGGCAACACGACGATCAACGTCCGCTACTTCGGCACCGACAACAAGAACGGTGACATCCTCGCCCAAGGCAAGGACACCGAGCCGGTCGCCGAGGACGTGCTCATGAAGGGCGCCCAGGAGGTCGCCGAACAGGCCGTCAAGGCGCTGACGAGCTGACCTGACCGCGCCGGCCCGCTGTCCTGAGCGGGCTGACGAGCCGACATGACCGGGCTGACGGGCTGACCTGAGTGGACGGCGGCCACGCCACGACTTAAGGTCGTACGACATGACGTCAGACGATCTCCACATCAGGAGAGCGGAGAAGGCCGACGCGGACGAGCTGTTCGCCTTGGCGATGGAGTTCGGGCTGACCTTCAGGCCCGAACGGGAGGCCTTCGACGCGGCGCTGCCGCAACTGCTGCGCGATGACGACGTCATGCTGATCGCGGCCGTGGTGGGCGGCCGGGTGCACGGTTATCTGCTGGGGTTCGTCCACCTGACGCTCTTCGCCAACGGGCCTGTCGCCTGGGTCGAGGAGGCGATGGTGCAGAGCGGGTCGCGCCGGCAGGGCATCGGGCGGGCGCTGCTGGTGGAATTCGAGGCGTGGGCCCGTTCGCGGCAGGCCGGTTACGTGGCCATGGCCACGCGGCGAGCGCCCGAGTTCTACCACGCGCTGGGCTACGAGGCGTCGGCGACGATGTTCAGGAAGATCCTCCGCTAGCGCCGGCGGCGTCGCACCGTCCCCGGCGCCTTGGCATGTGAATGGGTAACGTTACCCACATTTGCGATGAGCTATTGGCCTGCTCTCCTGCTTCGTTGTGCCTTGACCAGTGACGACATCGACGTCTATGGTCGGGAAAATGTGAAAAACGTTACTCATTCGGGCTAGTCCTGCATGCGCGTGCGCTCTCCAAGAGAGGAGCCTGATGGTGGGGTCGGGAATGAGCCGCAGGGCGATGATCGGCACGTCGTTATCCGTGGTCGCCGCCGTGACGGGTGAGGGCTCCCCGGCACTCGCGCAGGGAACTGGGCGAACGGACGAGGCGGCAACCCGTTATGGCAGGGTGCGCGGCAGACGCGAGGACGGCATCGTCAAGTTTCTCGGCGTGCCCTATGCCACGCCGCCGCTCGGCAAGCTCCGGTTCAAGGCCCCGAAGCCGCCCACGCGCTGGACCGGCGTGCGCGACGCGGTGGACTTTCCCAACCCGGCATTCCAGGCAGCGGGCAACGAGATGGGCCCCAACGGCAATGGCCGGATGCCGGCACCCTCCGAAGACTGCCTCTACCTCAATATCTGGACCCCGGCCGCCGACTGCGAGCGGCGGCCGGTGATGTTCTACAACCACGGCGGCGGCTACATGATCGGCTCCGGTTCCGCCACGGGGCAGGACGGCACCCATCTGGCGCGGCTCTATGACGTGGTGGTGGTCGAGTCCAACCACCGGCTGGGCCTGCTGGGCTATCTGTTCCTGGGCGATCTCGCCGGTGGCGACTACGCCGCCAACCAGGGGATGCTGGACATTCTCGCGGCGCTGCGCTGGACCAGGGAGAACATCGAGAATTTCGGCGGCGACCCCGACAACATCATGGTCTGGGGCGAGAGCGGTGGCGGCGCCAAGACCGCGGCCGTCTACACCATGCCGGATGCCGCGTCGCTGTTCCACAAGGCCTCGATCGAAAGCGCCGCACCGCTGCGCTTCCCCACCCGCGAAGGCGCCACCGCGCGGGCCGAGCGCACGCTGGAGCTCTTGGGACTGACCACGTCGGACATTCCCCAGCTGCATGAGATTCCGGCCGGAAGGCTGCTCGAGATCCAGCAGTCCGAAGCCGCGAACGGCGTCGCACCCTGGGGCGACCCCGGCTCGCTCCCCGGCTTCGGCGCCTTCGTCGATGGCACCGTCATCCCGCGGCACCCCTTCGCCGACGGAGTCGCGTCCTTCTCGGCCGGCAAGCCGCTGATGTGCGGCACATGCCGCGATGAAACGGTGTTCTTCAGTCTCTTCGGGCCGCCCGACATCTTCCGCATCGACGAGGCCGGCCTGCGCAGGGAGCTGAGTCGCACGTACCAGGGTGCCGAGCTCGACCAGATCATCAGGACCTTCCACGCGTCGCGGCCCGACGCGACGCCCGCGCAGCTCTACTTCGCGATCACGGCCTCGCCCATCTGGCGCGACGCGATCAAGATCGCAGAGGCCAAGGTGGCGCAGCGCGCCGCGCCCGTGTTCATGTACCAGCTCGCCTACAAGAACCCGACCGTGGTGCCGGGCACCGATTTCCCCATCGGCTCGCCGCACGCCTCGGACATCAACCTCAAGTTCGCCAACCCCGACAAGAACCTCGACTTCTTCCTCTACGCCGATCAATCGCCGGGGCGGCTGGCGACCGCCCGGCATATGAGCGGACTGTGGGCGGGCTTCGCCCGCACGGGCCGTCCCACCGCCGTGGACGTGCCGAGATGGCCCGCGTACACGCTGAAAGACCGTGCCACGATGTGGCTCGACGCCGAGTGCGAGATCGTCACCGATCCGGACAAGGACGAGAGGTTGTTCTGGGAGAACCGCGCCTGAGGTGCGTCACCTGTACTGGTGATCAGGCCCGGGGCCGTTTCTGTCGCCGCCTGATGGCATTCTTGGGGCGTGAGCATCCACGCGGTGAGCCCGCGCTTCGTCGGCCGCGCCGGCGAGCTGAGCGCGCTCGAGCGGGCGCTGGCCGGCGTCCGGACCGGCGCGGCGTCCACCGTGCTGGTCGGCGGCGAGGCGGGCGTCGGCAAGACGCGCCTGGTCAGGGAGTTCGCCGACCGGGCGGGCGAGGCGATGGTGCTCGTCGGCGGCTGCATGGAGCTCGGCACCGAGGGCCTGCCGTTCGCCCCCTTCACCGCGGTGCTGCGCGGGCTGGTGCGCGAGCTCGGCCGCGACGGCGTCGCGGCGCTCGTGCCCGGCGGCACCACGCGCGGGCTGGCCCGGCTGCTGCCCGAGTTCGGCGAGCCCGACGGTGACGGCTCCGAGGCCCGCGCCCGGCTCTTCGAGCAGCTGCTCGGCCTGCTGGAGCGGCTGGCGGAGGACCGGCCGGTCGTCCTGGTCGTCGAGGACGCCCACTGGGCCGACCGATCCACCCGCGACCTGCTCTCGTTCCTGGTCCGCTACCAGCGCTCCGGCGTACGGCTGCTGATCGTCGTCACCTACCGTGCCGACGAGCTGCACCGCACCCACCCGCTGCGCCCGCTGCTGGCCGAGCTGGGCCGCGTCGACTGGGTGGCCAGGCTGGAGCTGCGCAGGCTCACCCGCAGGGAGGTCGTCGAGCAGGCGGCGAGCATCCTGGAGCGCGAGCCGTCCGGCCCTGACATGGACCTGATCTACGCGCGCAGCGAGGGCAACCCGCTGTTCGTCGAGGCGCTGCTCAGCGAGTCCGGTGTCGGTGAGTCGCTGCCCGAGTCGCTGCGCGACCTGCTGCTCGCCGGCGTCGAACGGCTGCCCGACGACACCCAGGAGCTGCTCCGCGTGGCCAGCGCGGGCGGCCAGCGCATCGAGCACGACCTGCTGTCCGCCGTCGCCGGGCGGGACGACGTGGCGCTGTCCAACGCGTTGCGCCCCGCCGTGGCCGGCAACGTGCTGGTCGTCGACGGCGAGGGCTACTCCTTCAGGCACGCGCTGATCCGCGAGGCGCTCCACGACGACCTGCTGCCGGGCGAGCACACCCGCCTGCACACGCGCTTCGCCGAGGCGCTGGAGCGCGACCTGTCGATCCTGCCCGTCCCGCGCGGCGCGATCGAGCTGGCCCACCACTGGCACGCCGCCCACGACACCACGTGGGCGTTGATCAGCGCCTGGCACGCCGCGGCCGCCGCCCGCCGCTCCGCCGCCTACGACGAGCAGCTCAGGATGCTGTCCCGGGTGCTGGAGCTGTGGGATCAGGTGCCCGACGCCGCGGAGCGCATCGGCGCCGACCACGTCGAGGTGCTCAGGCAGACGGCCACGGTCGCCCACCTGGCGGGCGAGTACGAACGTTCGATCGCCCTGGCCACCGCCGGGCTCGCCGAGATCGACGAGCCGGCCGAGCCGGCCAGGGCCGCCAGGCTGCTGCGCCAGCGCGGTCTCACCGGCTACGACCTCAGCCGCCCCGGCCATGTCGACGACCTGCGCCGGGCGGCGTCGCTGGTGCCCGCCGACAAGCCCAGCAAGCTGCGGGCCCAGGTGCTGGAGAGCCTGGCGCGCATGCTCTACGACGACTGGCAGGAGAAGATCTCGACGGCCCGGCTGGCCATGGAGCTCGGCCACGAGGTGGGCGACGCCAACACCGAGGCGCACGCGCTGATCAGCCTGACCTGGGCGCGCTGCCAGTTCTCCGACATCGACGCCTACCTGGACGGGTTCGCCGAAGCGCGCCGCATCGCGGCCACGGCCGATGCCCACAACGCGATGCTGCGCGGCGCCATCTCCGAATCCGACGTGCTGGAGGGCGCCGGCCGCCACGAACGCGCCGCGCAGGTCGCCCGCGACGGGATCGCCGAGGCCGAACGCTACGGCGTGGCGCGCACGTCGGGCACGTTCCTGTCGATCAACCTGGCGGAGCCGCTGTGGTCGCTCGGGCGCTGGGACGAGGCGCTGAAGGTGATCGAGCACGCCCTGGAGCTCATGCCGCCGCCGCCCTACCGGGCCAGCCTGCAGGGGTTGGCCTCCGACATCGCGCTCGCGCGCGGGCGGGTCGATCGGGCCGAGGAGCTGTTCGCGGCCTCACGCAGCGTGCTGGCGCGCGGGCGCTTCCGCGACCAGAGCGTGCTGCCGCACGCCTGCAGGGAGGTCGAGCTTCTGGTGGCGCGGGGACGCCTCGACGAGGCGCGGGAGGCGGCTGCCCGGACACTGCGTGAGCAGGATCTGGTGGCCAGCCCGCGTTACGCCTGGCCGCTGCTGGTGGTGATCGCGCAGCTGGGCGGGGATCTTGTGGGGGAGCTGCGGTCGGTCGCGGGGCGGCTCGAGGCTGAGGGCGACAGCCAGGAGGCGCACCGGCTCACGTTCATGGCCTTGACGGGGCTGTCCGAGTCCGAGCTGGGTTTAAGGTCTGGTCCTGAGTCGGGTGCCGGATCGGAGCGGGGCTCCGGGTCTGGTGTTGGCTCGGGTGTCGGATCCGAGTCTGATTCCGTGGTCGGTCTCGATGACGCGGCCTGGCGGCTAAAGATGTGGGACGCGGCGGTGGCGGCTTGGGCGGGGCTGCGGGAGCCCTACTCCGAAGCTTGCACCCTGGAAGGTGCCGCCCGTGCGGCGCTGGAGGCCGGTGATCGGCAGGGGGCGGGGGTCAGACTGGCGAGAGCCCGTGAGCTGGCCGAGCGCCTCGGTGCGGCGCCGTTGGTCGAGCGGCTGGACGCGCTCGCGCGGCGGGGCCGTGTCGCCGTGGCCGACGAGCCGGCGCCCGACGGGTTGCCGTTGGGGCTGACGGCGCGCGAGATGGAGGTGCTGCGGCACGTGGCCGAGGGGCACAGCAATCGGGAGATCGCGGGGGAGCTGTTCATCTCGGTCAAGACCGTGAGCGTGCACGTCTCCAACATCCTGGCCAAACTGGGCGTCGCCTCCCGCGGCGAGGCATCCGCGGTGGCCCATCGGATCCGCCTCTTCGCCGACGACTGACCGGCCTCGTCCACCGCTTGACCACGGCACAAGGGTACGGCCGCTGCTGGCCTTCGACGCCAAGACGCCGGTTGCTGCTTGGCCTCTGGTGCCAAGCGGTGTCCCGGGCGGCTGTGGTCAGCCGGTGAGCTGGGCTTCCAGGCGGTAGCCGTCGACCGTGACGTACACCTGATCGCCGGGGCGGGCGTTGAGGCGCATGAGGACCGGCTGGAGCGAGTCGAAGACCGGCTGGTGGCCCTGCCAGACCAGGACGATCGCGTTGTCGCCCGGGCCGGTCACCGACAGGAGGGTGCCGGGGCGCATGCCGAGCTGCGTGGCGTACCCCTCGGGCACCGGGACCGGGCCGCCCCGGAGGTGTTCGTTGGTGACCTCGATGCGCTGCCAGCGGCGCGGGTCCGAGGAAGGGCTCGGCAGCGGCGGCGGTGGGGTGGCCGGAGTGCCCGCGAGCGTGGGGGGCAGCATGCCGGACCGGCCGCCCGACAAGGCGGAGAGCGTGGCGAGGGCCGCCGAAGGGTCGATGGCGTTGCTCTCGGCCGAGGGGATGGGCTGGCCGCCCCTGTGGTGGTGGCCGTTGGCTCCGGGGGTACGGCGGGGGAGCGGCTGGGCCGGGGAGGGGGCGGAGGCCACAGGGTCCGACGTGTCCGGCAGCGCGTCAAGCCACGCCTTGGCCGAGTGCGCGCGGATGCCCAGCTCGCTGAGCAGCTCCACCACGTCGGCGTCGGCGGGCTGACCGGCCAGCAACTGCCTGGTACGGGCCTGCAGGCCGTGGAGGTCGCCCACCACCAGCCAGCCGTCCTGGAGACGGCGGTCGGGCATGAGCGTCACGAGTACCCGCCAGAGCGGAGTGCGCAACGACGGCACCATCACCGGGTGCGCCGGGTCGGCGCCGATGAGCTGGTCCTGCGTGGCGGCCGCGCCGAGCCACTCCGTCAGCCGGAACATGTGCCCGGTGACCGGCGCCGACTCCGACGAACGCAGCCAGTGCAGCACGCGCTCCTCGGCCGTCCGCTGCGCCTGGGAGAGCGCGTCACGGTCGACGAGCATCTTGTGGGCGAGCGTACGCAGGCTGACGGGGTCTTCGGCGAACAGGCGGTGTACGGCCACCGCGAGCGCCAGCTTGTCCAGGCTGCGGAACAGGCTGTCGACGACCCGGACCATGGCGTGATCGGTCTCGGAGGGCGCGGGCGTCGCCGCCGGTGCTGGTGTGTCGTACGCGCCGCCGAGGCCCGGAACGCTTGTCGGCGGGAGAGAGACGTCGCCGGTGTGGGTGGAGGGGTCCGCGTTCGGGGTGCGGGGCGTGGTGCCCAGGTCGCCTGGGAAGGCGCCTCCGGGGCGCGATCCCGTGCCGGCTCCGGTGGATGATCCGTTGCCTGCGGGTGTTCCGGTGCCGGCGAGTGGCCCGACAGCGGGGAACGAGCCGGTGCCTGTGACGGACCCGACGGCCGGGAACGAGCCGGTGCCGCCGACGGACCCGACCGCGGGGAAGGAGCCGGTGCCGCTGACGGATCCGTTGCCCGCGGGCGTTCCGTTGCCCGCGAGCGGTCCGGTGGCGGGGCGTGGTCCGGTGTGGGGTGTTCCGCCGGGGAGGCGGTCGGCGCCCGGGAGGGCACTCGGCTGGGCGCCCGGTTGGGCTGTACCGCCAGGACGGTCGGCACCGGACCGGGGGTCGGTGCGCGGGCCACTGGGCGGCAGCTGGCCGCCGGCGGGCGACGTACCGGCCTGAGGGCCGCTGGTGGGGTGCGGACCGGTGTTCGGGCCGACGGTCGAGTGCGGACCCGTGTGCGGACCGGTGGCAGTGGGGTGCGGGCCCGTGTGCGGATTGGCGGTGGGATGGGGACCGGTGTGCGGGCCAGTGCGCTCGGGGTCCGCGCTGCCGGGGACGTTGGCACCCGGAAGCCCGGTGCCCGAGACGGACCCGACCGCTGGGAAGGAGCCGGTGCCTGGACCGTTGGCGGCCGGGAGGCCGGTGTTCGGGAACCCGCCGCTCTGCTGGCCAGTGCCCGGGGCGTTGGTGCCGGGGAAGAGGCCGCCCTGCTGGGCGGTGCCGGGGGGATTGGCGCCGGGGGAGTTCGTGTCCTGGCGGGCGGCCTGGGGGCTGGACTGAGGTTGCGGGGCGGACAAGGGCTGCCGACCGGCCGTGGGCGACGGGGCGCCTTCGTTCTGCGCCGGGAACGAGCCGGTCTGGCGGGCGGCCCCGCCCAGAGCGGCGAAGGAGCCGGTCTGCGGCCCACCTTGGTCGGGGAAGGAACCCGACCGCGGGGCCCCCTGGACGGGAAAGGAGCCGGTCTGGCGGGGTGAGCCGCCGTTGTCCTGGGCCACGGCGGGCTGCGGGCCGGTGTGCGCCGGGCTCTGGCCCGGACCCCCGTCACGCTGGCCGGGGCCTCCGTCGCGTTGGCCGGGGACCGTGCCGCGCTGAAGCGGGCGGGTCACCTCTGGGTGGCCCTGTCCCGGATGGGCGGCGGGCTGGCCCGGCCGGGTCTGTGCCGGGTGGCCCTGCTGTGCGGTCAGTGCGGGCTGGGCGGCGGGCTGGCCGGGTTCGCGTTGAACCGGGATGCGGCTGAGCACCTCGCGGAACACCGAGCCGATCACCACTTCAGGCGTGGCCGACGGCGTGCTCAGGTCGCCGGGCGACAGGCGGCGCAACCGCTGCCAGCCCCCCAGGCCGGTGATCGCCGTCCTGGTGGCCTCCGGCCAGCCGGGCAGCGCCGGGTCGATGGGGTGCACGGTCAGCGCGGGCAGCACGTCCGAGAGGGCGAGGTGGTCCCAGCGGGCCGAGGCCAGCAGGGCGAGCCGGTCGCAGATCCAGTCGAGTCCGGTCGTGCCGAGCGCCCTCGACAGGGCGACGGACGACCACCACCCGGCGGGCAGGCGCGGATCGCCCAGCGCCTCCGCGACTTGCTGGGGACGGCTCCAGCGCAAGGCAGGGACCAGGTCGCTCAGGCAGATCGATGACTCGACTTCCATCGGCGGACCTTATCCTCCCCAGTGAGCCGCGTGATGCCACTCAATACGCATGTGGTTCTTGGTGCAGCCTACGCGGCAAGCTATCAATCGGTGTGAATAGGGTAAAGAAGGTTCAGCTCCAAACCGTACCGTGGCCGACCGCCCACCAGGGCCACGCACTCCGCTCCGGCCCGGCATCCGGCGTCCAAAGACTGCCCTTCACCGGCGCCGTTCAACCTCGCTGTGAGATATCCCGCAGCGAACGCATCGCCCGCTCCCGTCGAGTCGACGACCTCGGCTGGAACCCCCGCTGCCGCCTCCGTCACAGTGCCCTCCGTGGCCGCCAGAGCTCCCTGGGGTCCCAGCTTGACGATCGCGGTGCCGTACCTCTCGCTGAGGAGTTCGGCGGCCCGCTCGGGCGTCTGCGCGCCGGCGAGCAGGAGGGCCTCGTCCCGGTTGGGGATGATGAGGTGGGCGGGGGCGGATTCGCGCAGGAACCGGGCGACGCCGAACTCGCGCAGGAAGCCGGTCGAGGCGGGATCCATGCTGACGGTCACCCCGGCGGCGCGGGCCTCGGCCATGGCGAGCCTGGCCAGCGCCAGCCCCGCCTCCGCGAAGAGCGTGTAGCCGGACAGGTGCAGGCGGCCCACGCCGTCGAGCAGCGAGCCGTCCCAGTCCTCGGCGGAGATCCGGCCGCCCGCGCCCCGGTTGGTGAGGAACGAGCGTTCGCCGGTCCGGTCCACCATGGCGATCACGATCGCCGTCGGATGGTGGGGATCGACGCGTACGTGCGGACGTACCCCGGTCTTGCGCAGTTCGGCGGTGTGCCACTCGCTGCTGTCGTAGCCGAGCCGGGCCAGCAGCCGTACGTCGGCGCCCAGGTGGGCGGCCCAGGAGGCGGTGTTCGCGCCCGAGCCGCCGGGGCGGAGCGCGATGTCGGCGGCCGTGTCGGTACCCGACATGACCGGAGTGTCGTGCAGGGCCACCACATCGGTGACGACGTCGCCGATGACGAGGAGGCCGCCTGCGCTCACGCTCGGGACCAGGCGAGCGCGATCTGCGCCGCGAGGGCGACGTTGCCGCGGACCGCGGCCAGGTTCGCCTCCAGGGAGGCGCCGCCGGTGCCGCGTACCAGGTAGTCGAGGAGGAACGGGGTGATCTTCTGCCCGGTCACGCCCTCGCGGTCGGCGGCGGCCAGAGCCTCGCCCAGCACGCGGTCGTGCAGCGCCGGATCGAGCTGCCGGTCCACCGGGATGGGGTTGGCGACGATCAGCGCGGTCTCCTGGCCGCCGAACCCGTCCTGTCCGCGCATGATGGCCGCGGCCTCGTCGGCCGACTCGATCCGCCAGTCGATCGGCTCGCCGGAGGAGTGCAGGTAGAAGCCCGGGAAGGTGTCCGTACGGTATCCCGCCACGGTCACGCCGCGGGTCTCCAGGCGCTGGAGGGTCGCGGGCACGTCCAGGATCGACTTGACCCCGGCGCACACGACGGTGATGCGGGTACGCGCCAGCGTGTCGAGGTCGGCCGACTCGTCCTGCGCCTGGGTCCAGCCCCGGTGCACGCCGCCGAGCCCGCCCGTGGCGAAGATCCGGATGCCCGCGCGGGCGGCCAGGAACGACGTGGCCGACACGGTCGTCGCGCCGCTCGCCTTCAGCGCCGCCGCCACCGGCAGGTCACGCTGGCCCAGCTTGCGCAGGCCCGACTCGGTCGCGATGCGCTCGAGTTCCACCTCGTCCAGGCCGACGCGGGCGACGCCGTCGAGCACCGCGATCGTGGCCGGTACGGCACCCGCCGCCCTGACGATGTCCTCCAGCTCCCGGGCGACCGCCAGATTGCGCGGCTGCGGCAGGCCGTGCGAGATGATCGTGGACTCCAGGGCCACGACCGGAGCGCCGGTGGCAAGGGCTTCGGCGACCTCGTCGGACGGCCGGAGGATGGGGTCGGCGGCGCTGCGCATGTGGGTTTCGTGCTCCTTCGTAGGACGGCTTGGTGGAACGGTCTATTTTACGAAGTTTGTTCCGGACAAGCACGTTACGGAGGAGGACGTCCGCCGGTGATCACACGAGAAGCATGACACCCGCGAGCGAGATGGTCCCGATCAAGCCGGTGGCCACGGCGCCGAGCAGCAGTGTGCGCCCGTCCTTGATCAGCGCGCGGGCGTCGATCCCCGTACCGAGGCCGAACAGGGCGGCGGCCATGAGAACGTTCGTGACCTGGGGGATCACGGTGGTCACGGCGGCGGGGACCAGGCCGCTGCTGCGGAGCGCGACCATGGCCAGGAATCCGGCCACAAAGAGCGGGATGACCGGCGGGCGCTTGAGCCGGCCGGGGGAGTCAACGCGGTGACGGTATGAGGTCAGGGCGACGATCGGGGCGAGCAGGATGACGCGGCCCAGCTTGACCGTGACGGCGGTGGCCAGCACGCCCGAGGCGGCCCCGATCGCGGCCACCTGGGCCACCTCGTGCACCGCCGCCCCGGCCCACACTCCCAGCTGCGTCGCCGACAGACCGAGCCAGGACGCCGCCAGCGGCACCACGGCGATGGCGGCGGTGCCGTACAGGACCACCACGCTGAGCGCGCCGGCCGCGTCCTCGTCGGAGGAGCCGTCGGTACTTTCGCGCATGGCCGCGATCGCGGCGGCGCCGCAGATCGAGACGCCGGTGGCGACCAGCAGTGACGCGCCCGGTGTGAGGCCCAGGCGGCGGCCGATCAGCGGAGTGAGCGTGAACGTGACGCCGGTCGCCACCACCACGACGGCCACCGTCCGCCACCCCAGCGCCAGCACCTGCGGCACCGCGATCTGCAGGCCGAGCAGCACGATCGCGATACGCAGCACCCGCTTGGCGACGAACCGCAGACCGGGCTTGAGCCGCTCGCCGACGCCCACCAGGTTCGCCAGCGCCGCGCCCGACACCACGGCTATGGCCGCGGGACTGAGCACCGGCACGAACCGGTTCACCACCAGCGCGAACACCACCGCCAGCGCCGCCGCGCCGACACCAGGCAGGCGATCGTCGCGCAGACGATCACCAGGCGGACGATCGTGCGGCACACGCGCGGTGGAGTACATGATCCCAGTGTTCTGAGCGCCTGGAGGGCTCGGTAGCCACGCGTTGCCTGGGAGGTCATAGCCTTGGGCTATGAGTACGCTGCCGGATCTCGACTCGCTCAAACTCCTGGTCGACGTGGGCGAGCTGGGCAGCCTCGGGCAGGCGGCCAAGGTCGCGGGCATCGCCCAGCCGTCGGCCAGCAAGCGGATCGCCCACCTGGAGCGCCGCCTGGGCCTGCCGCTGCTGGAGCGTACGCCGCGCGGGTCCACGCTGACCGCCGAGGGCAAGATGGTGGCGGGCTGGGCCGCGCAGGTGCTGGCCGCCGCCCAGGAGCTGATGCGCGCCGCCCAGGCGGTACGGCGCAGCGAGGCGGCTCATCTGCGGGTGGCGTCGAGCATGACGGTGGCCGAGTACCTGGTGCCGCGCTGGCTGGGCGAGCTGCAGAACCGCGAGCCTGACGTGCAGGTCGGCCTCGACGTGGTGAACTCCGCCGACGTCGCCGCCCGGGTCCTGGCCGAGGAGGTGGAGCTGGGCTTCGTCGAGGGGCCGAGCGTGCCCGAGGGGCTGGCCAGCCGGGTGGTGGGCACCGACCGGCTGGTGGTCGTGGTGGCGCCGGGGCACGCCTGGGCGCGGCGCCGTACCGCGCTGATGGGGGCGGAGCTGGCCGCCACGCCGCTCGTCGTCCGCGAACCCGGCTCGGGCACCCGCGAGACGCTGGACGTGGCGTTCAAGAGCCTGCACCGGGCCAGCCCGCGACTGGAGCTGGGCTCGAACTCGGCCGTCAAGGGCGCCGCCCAGGCCGGGGCGGCGCCCGCGGTGCTCAGCGGGTACGCCGTGGAGGCGGAGGTGGCCACAGGCCGGCTGGTGGAGGTGCCGCTGGCCGGGATCAACCTGGTCAGGAGCCTGCGCGCGGTGTGGCGCCGCGGCCGCTCACTCGCCGCTCCCGCCGCCACCCTCCTGGCGATCGCCAGCCGACCCTGACCGATGGTTTTGCCGCTTCGGCAAAGCAGCTTGCGATTCCATCCAGCGCAGGCTGATCCTTTCCGCCATGCATGTCTTCGTCACCGGCGCGAGCGGCTACATCGGCGGCTCCGTCGCCGCCCGCCTCATTCAGGCAGGCCATACCGTCACCGGCCTGATCCGCGACCAGGCCAAAGCCGAGGACCTCGCCCGGCTCGGCTGCCGGCCGGTGGTGGGCACCCTTGACGACGCGGCGCTGCTCACCGAGCAGGCCCACCGCGCCGACGGTGTCGTCAACGCCGCCAGCAGCGACCATCGCGGGGCCGTCGAAGCTCTCGTCGCCGCGCTGGCCGGGTCCGGCAAGCCGCTGATCCACACCAGTGGCTCCAGCATCGTGGGCGTCGGCACCGAAGGCGAGGCATCCGGGAAGATCTTCGGCGAGGACATCCTCGACGCCGACTCCGCATGGGAGCCCGACCATCCCATCCGCAAAGCACGCCTCGCCATCGACCGCTTGGTCCTGAGCGCCGCGGAGAAGGGCGTGCGCTCCGCGGTCCTGTGCAACAGCCTGATCTACGGACCTGGACGGGGTCTGGGCCGCGACAGCGTCCTGATCGCGGCGCTGGTCCACCAGGCGCGCTCCGGCGGCGTGGTCCGCCATGTCGGGAGCGGCGGCAACATCTGGTCCAACGTCCACATCGACGACATGGCCGACCTCTATCTCCTCGCCCTGGAGAAGACGCCCCCTGGCACGTTCTATTTCGTGGAGAACGGCGAGGAGTCCTTCGCCGCGATGACCGGCGCCATCGCCCGCTCCCTCGGTCTGCCCGGCCCGCGGCCCTGGGACCCTGGCTCGCCGGACAACGTCTGGGATCCCCAGTTCGCCCGCCACGCGCTGGGCTCCAACAGCCGCGTGCGCGGCACCCGTACCCGTGATCTCCTCGGTTGGCGCCCGCTGCACCGGTCGATCACCGACTGGCTCACCGATCTTTGACACCATAGAGAGCCCTCGACAGGAAAGGGCATCCATGATCAGCCAAGCGAGGATCGCCGTGACCGGCGCCACCGGCCGCCTCGGCGGGCGCGTTGTCCGGCGGCTCGCCGCCGCCGGTATCCCGCAGACCATGGTGGTACGCGACCTGGACCGCGCCCCTCAGCTGACCGGCGCCACCGCGGTCCGCGGCGGTTTCGGTGACCGTGACGCCGTCCTGCGGGCCCTGGACGGCGTCGATCGGGTCCTGATGGTGTCGGCCTCGGAAACCCCCGACCGCCTCCAGCAGCACCGCACCTTCGTCGACGCCGCCGCCGAGGCCGGAGTCGACCACCTGGTGTACATCTCCTTCTACGGCGCCGCCCCCGACGCCACGTTCACGCTGGCCCGCGACCACTGGGCCACCGAACAGCACATCCGCGCCAGCGGCCTGGCCTTCACCTTCCTGCGCGACAACCTCTACGCCGACTTCACGCCGGCCCTGGTCGGCGACGACGGCGTCATCCGCGGTCCCGGCGGGCAGGGGCGAGCCGCGGTCGTCGCGCAGGACGACATCGCCGACGCCGCCACCGGCGTACTGCTCCACGCTCCCGAGCACGCCGGAGCCACCTACGACCTGACCGGACCAGAATCGCTCACGCTCGCCGAAGTCGCCGCGATCCTGTCGCGGACCACGGGGCGCGCCATCACCTACCACCCTGAGGGCGTGGAAGAGGCCTACCGGTCCCGCGCCTCCTACGGAGCCCCGGACTGGCAACTCGACGCCTGGGTCTCCACCTACACCGCCATCGCCAACGGCGAGATGGACGGTGTCAGCGACGCCATCGCTCGCCTGACCGGCCACCCCGCCACCCCGCTGGCCGACGTCGTCCGTCCCCTCCGCTGAAGCGGGCCGGGTGCTCGCTCGTCATGCCCCGGACTCTACGAGAGCGATCACTAGGTATGGTGCCGGTATGGGGTCCTATGACGTCGTTGTCGCGGGTGGCGGGCACAACGGACTGGTGGCGGCCGCCTACCTGGCGCGGGCGGGGCGGCGGGTGCTGGTGCTGGAGCGGCTCGGGTACGTGGGCGGCCTGGCGATCTCCGCGCGGCCCTTCCCTGGCGTGGACGTACGGCTGTCGCGCTACTCCTACCTGGTCAGCCTCCTCCCCACGGAGATCGTCCGCGACCTGGGGCTCCGTCTAGACCTGCGCCGGCGCCGCTACTCCTCCTACACGCCCCACGGCGCCACCGGCCTGCTCGTGGACGACGGCGACGAAGGCGCGACCGCCGCCTCGTTCAGGGCCGTCACCGGAGGCGACGCCGACCACCGGGCGTGGCGGGAGTTCTACGGGCTGACCGCCGAGGTGGCCCGGGTCCTGGCGCCCACGTTGCTCGAACCCCTGCGTACCCCCGCCGAGATCGAGCGCTTGGTGGGCGCCGAGGCGTGGCGGGAGCTGTTCCAGCGGCCGATCGGGCAGACGGTGGACGAGCGGTTCGGTGACGACACCGTACGCGGCGTGGTGCTGACCGACGCGCTGATCGGGACGTTCGCCGACCCCGCCGCGGACCTGCTGGCCAACCGGTGCTTCCTCTATCACGTGATCGGCGACGGGACGGGCGACTGGAACGTGCCGGTCGGCGGGATGGGCGCGGTGTCAGGAGCGCTCGAAGCGGCCGCCAGGCAGGCGGGCGCCGAGATCAGGACCGGTGCGGAGATCATCGGGATCTCCCCATCGGGTGAGGTGGCGTTCCGCGCGGACGACGGTGAACACACGGTCACCGGACGGCACGTGCTGGCCAACCTGCCGCCGGCCGTGCTCGACCGGCTGCTCGGCGCGACACCGGAGGTGCCCGAGGGCGCCCAGCTGAAGGTCAACATGGTGCTGAGCAGGCTGCCGCGGCTCAAGGACGACTCGGTGGACCCGCGCGCGGCCTTCAGCGGTACGTTCCACATCAACGAGAGCCGCGACCAGCTGGCCCGGGCCCACGCGCAGGCGGTGGCGGGCCGGATCCCGGACCTGCCGCCCGCCGAGGTCTACTGCCACTCGCTGACCGACCCGTCGATCCTCGGCCCCGAACTGCGCGGCCGGGCGGAGACGCTGACGCTGTTCGGGCTGCACATGCCCGCCCGGCTGTTCCGCGAGAATCCGGACAAGGCGCGGGACGAGGCGCTCAAGGCCACCCTGGCCTCCATCGACAGCGTGCTGGCCGAGCCCATCGAGAGCTGCCTCCTGCGGGCCCCTGACGGCACGCCCTGCGTCGAGGCCAAGTCGCCGGTGGACCTGGAGAACGAGGCGGGCCTGCCCGGCGGGCACATCTTCCACCGGGACCTGAGCTGGCCGTACGCGGAGGAAGGCGGCTGGGGGGTGGAGACCGGGCACGAGCGGATCCTGCTGTGCGGCGCGGGCGCCCGGCGGGGCGGCGGCGTCAGCGGCATCGGCGGCCACAACGCGGCGATGGCCCTACTGACCTGAGGACTCGTGGTCTGAGACCAGCCGGACCGCCACGGTCATGGCGGCGGCGGCCAGCTCGGACGGCGGCAGGTCCATGCCGAACAGCTCCGGCACCCCGCCCAGGATCAGCGCGAACACCGCCAGCCGCGCCTCGAACTGCGTGATCGCGTCGGCCCCGGGCCTGCTCAGCACCGACACCAGCGTGACGATGCGCTCCTGCATCCGGTCGCCCACCGACGACTGGGCGAACGCCCCCTGGTTCATCTGCGCGAAGCGCATCAGTGGCCGCCACTTGTCCTCCAGCAGTTCGGAGATGCGCCGCAGGATCTCCTGCCGGGCCTCGAACGTGTCCGGCTGCTGCGTACGGGCCCACTCCGCGAGCTCGTCGAGCGAGGCGATGAACCCGTCGGCGATGCTGGCGAGAATCTCCTCTTTCGTCCGGAAGTGGTAGTACAGCGCCGGCCGGGTGATCTCCAGCCGCTCCGCGACCTCCTGCAACGTGGTCTTGTCGTAGCCCCGCTCGGCGAACAGCTCCATCGCGACCCGCTGGATCCGCTCACGTGTATCGGTCCGCCGCCCTGCCATTTCACTCCGTTCGCTTGACGGCCGGGCCCATCATTGCTTACTTTCGCGTAAGTAAGCAATGCGATTCCGGCTTCGTAGGGAGCAAGACTATGACCCCCTCCTTCCCTGTCCCGCGCACGTGCCCGTACGCGCCGCCGCCCGAGTACGAGCGGATGCGCGAGGAGGCGCCGCTCGTACGGACGTCGCTGCCCAACGGCGACGTCTGGCTGGTCACCAGGTACGCCGAAGCCAGGCAGGTGCTGAACGGCCAGGGCATCAGCACCAGCCCGGCCACCCCCGGCCATCCGAACAACGCCTTCACCACGGAGGAGCCCACCCAGGAGCAGCGCGAGTTCATGGAACGGTTCAGGGTCGGCCAGTTCATCGACATGGACCCGCCCGAGCACGGCCGATTCAGGCGGCTGCTCATCCCCGAGTTCACCGTCAGGCGGGTCAAGGAGATGCGGCCCGGCATCCAGCGGACCGCCGACCTGCTCATCGACGACATGCTCGCCAAGGGCCCGGAGGCCGAGCTGGTCGCCGACTTCGGGCTGGCGCTGCCGTCGCTGGTCATCTGCCAGCTGCTCGGCGTGCCGTACAGCGACCACGAGTTCTTCCAGTCGCGTACCCGCATGATGGTGTCGAGCGACGACCCGCAGGCGAGCTTCGCCGCGATCGTGGAGATCAAGAGCTACCTCGACGACCTCGTCACCGAGGCCGAGAAGCAGCCCAAGGACGACCTGCTCGGGCGGCTGATCTCGGCGGGACAGGTGAGCCACGACGAGATCGTCGGCATGATCTCGCTGCTGCTCATCGCCGGCCACGAGACCACCGCCAACATGATCCCGCTCGGCGTCCTCACCCTGCTGCGCCACCCCGCCCAGCTGGCCAGGCTGCGCGAGGACCCGGGACTGTGGCCGATGGCGATCGAGGAACTGCTGCGCTACCTGTCGATCGTCGACTGGGTGGCCTTCGACCGGGTGGCCATCGAGGACCAGGAGATCGGCGGGCAGCTCGTCAGGAAGGGCGAGGGCATCTTCGTGCTCGGCGCCTCGGCGAACAGGGACGAGCGGGCCTTCGAGCGGCCGGACGACTTCGACATCGACCGCGGCGCCCGCCACCACGTCGCCTTCGGCTACGGCGTGCACCAGTGCCTCGGCCAGAACCTGGCCAGGGCCGAGCTGGAGATCGCCTACCGGACGCTGTTCGAGCGGATCCCGTCGCTGCGTCTCGCGGTGGACGAGGAGGAGGTGTCGTTCAAGTACAGTCAGGTCATCTTCGGGGCGAACGCCATGCCCGTCACGTGGTAGCTGCTATAGCACTCATGAAACAGCCTCGGAACCGTTCATGGCGTTCTCATGATGGGGCCTTAGCGTAAAGATTATGAGTGAGCCCGCACGGTTGCTGGTGGTGGACGACGAGCCCGCGTTGCGCGAGGCGCTGCAGTCGAGCCTGGAGTTCGAGGGCTACAAGGTCGTCACCGCCAACGACGGGCAGGCCGCGCTGGACCAGGTGGCGCGCGAGACGTACGACGCGGTGCTGCTCGACGTCATGATGCCGCGCCTCGACGGGCTGACCGCCTGCCGCCGGCTCAGGGCCACGGGCAACCACATCCCCGTCCTCATGCTGACCGCGCGCGACGCGGTCGGCGACCGGGTCTCCGGGCTCGACGCGGGCGCCGACGACTACCTGGTCAAGCCGTTCGAGCTGGACGAACTGCTGGCCAGGGTCCGCGCCCTGCTGCGGCGGGGCGCGCTCAACTCGGCCGTCCCGGAGGTCACGCTGACCTACGGTGACCTGCGCATGGACCCCGACACCCGCGAGGTCACCAGGGGCGAGCGGCGGCTGGACCTGACCAGGACCGAATATCTGCTGATGGAGCTGTTCCTGACGCACCCGCGCCAGGTGCTGACCCGTGAGCAGATCCTGGGCGAGGTGTGGGGGTTCGACTTCGAGCCGACGTCGAACTCGCTCGACGTGTACGTGATGTACCTGCGCCGCAAGACCGAGGCCGGCGGCGAGCCGCGGGTGATCCACACCGTCCGCGGCGTCGGCTACACCCTCCGGGCCGCGCCGTGAGGCGCTACAGCCTGCGCTCCCGGCTCACCCTCCTCGTCACGGTCGCCGTGGCGCTGGCCATCGCGGCCTGCGCTGGTCTGTCCTGGCTCATCGTGCGCGAGCAGATGGTCCGCCAGCTCGACCAGACGATCATGGACCCCGAGTCCGGGAAGGACCAGAGATGGCTGAGGGACCATTGCTCGGCGGAGGGAACCCCCGCCGAATACGCCGCCGGCCTGGTGACGTTGCTGTACGGGGACGGCACTACCTGCTCGCTGGGCTCGCCGATCGTGGTGACCGAGGAGGACAAGCCGGCCATCCCCCACCCCGGCCGGCCGATCTACCGCTACGGCGTCACCAAGGACGGCATGCCGGTGCGCGTCGTGACGGTGAACTTCGCGCCAGGTGTGGCCGTCCTGGAGGCCAGGCCGCTTTTCCACCTTCAGGACACGTTGCGCAACACCGCGTTCGCGCTGGCCGCCGTCGCCGCTCTGGGCGTGCTCGGTGCCGGATGGGCGGGCCTGGCCATCTCCCGTACGGCTCTGGCGCCCGTCGGCCGGCTCACCAGGGCTGTTGAGCACATCGCCCAGACAGAGGACCTCGACACCCGCATTCCGGTCAAGGGCGGCGACGAGATCGCCCGGCTGAGCCTGGCGTTCAACGGCATGATCACCGCTCTGGCCGGGTCACGCGAGCGCCAGCAGCAACTGGTCGCCGACGCCGGGCACGAGCTACGCACCCCGCTGACCACCTTGCGTACCAACATCGACCTGCTGCTGCGCAGCGAGCAGACGGGCCGCAGCCTCGACCCCGGTGCCAAGGAACGCCTGCTGATCAACGTGAAGGCCCAGTTCGCCGAGCTCACCGCGCTCGTCGGCGACCTGCTCCAGCTGGCCAGAGGCGACACCGACCACGAACCGCACGTCGAACTGGGCCTGCACCAGGTGGTCACCGCCGCCGTCGAACGGGCCAGGCTGCGCGGCGCCGACGTCACGATCGACCTCCTGCCCTGGTACGTCGTCGGCAACGCCGCCTCCTTGGAACGTGCCGTACTCAACCTCATCGACAACGCCGCCAAGTTCAGCCCGGACGGCGAGGTCCAGGTGACCCTGCGGCAGGGCGAGCTGACCGTACGCGATCACGGACCCGGCATCCCCGAAGAGGACCTGCCGCACGTCTTCGAGCGCTTCTGGCGCTCCCCGGCCGCGCGCGGCCTGCCCGGCTCCGGGCTCGGCCTGGCGATCGTCGCGCAGGCCGTGGCCGAGGCGGGCGGAAAGGTACGTCTGGAGAACGCCCCCGGCGGCGGCGCGATCGCGATCGTCGAACTGCCCGGGAATCTCACCCCTCACTCATAATCGGCTAATTCCCGTTAAAGACCCCCACGATGGGATCTGGGTCATGCACACAACAGTCAAGACCCGGCTGGTCGAGGTGGTCGTCCCGGTCTACAACGAGCAGCGGGCCCTGCGCGACAGCATCGGCCGGCTGCACGCCTACCTCTCAGGCACCTTCCCCTACGACTACCGCATCACGATCGCCGACAACGCCAGCACGGACAGCACCTGGCAACTGGCCATAGAGCTGGCCGCCGAACTCCCGCACGTGCGGGCCGTACACCTGGACGGCAAGGGACGCGGGCGGGCGCTGCGCCAGGTGTGGTCGGAGAGCGACGCGGACGTCGTCAGCTACATGGACGTCGACCTGTCCACCGACCTGGACGCGTTCCTGCCCCTGGTGGCCCCTCTATTGTCGGGCCACAGCGACCTGGCCATCGGCACCCGGCTGGCCAGGTCGTCGCGGGTGGTGCGCGGACCGAAGCGCGAGCTCATCTCCCGTTCGTACAACCTGCTGCTCCACTCCGTCATGGGCGCGAAGTTCTCCGACGCGCAGTGCGGCTTCAAGGCCGTACGCACCGAGATCGCGCAGGCGCTGCTGCCCGCCGTCGAGGACGAACAGTGGTTCTTCGACACCGAGCTGCTGCTGCTGGCCGAGCGGCACGGGCTGCGCATCCACGAGGTGCCCGTCGACTGGGTCGACGACCCCGACAGCCGGGTGGACGTCTTCCAGACCGCCATGGACGACCTGCGCGGCCTGGTCAGGGTGGCCCGCAAGACGCTGTCCGGCGCGGCCCGCATCCCGGTGCCCGCCCGCGTCTCCCAGGCGCGGCTGCCGCGCGGGATGGCAGCGCAGCTGCCCAGGTTCGCGGTCGTGGGCGTGGTGAGCACGCTGGCGTACCTGCTGCTGTTCTCGGGGCTGCGGCAGGCGATCCCGGTGCTGGCGGCCAACGCGATCGCGCTGCTGGTGACGGCCGTGGCCAACACCGCCGCCAACCGGCGCTTCACGTTCGGGGTGACGGGGTCGGCGGGGGCCATGCGGCACCAGTTCGAGGGGCTGATCGCGTTCCTCGTGGGGCTGGCGCTGACCAGCGGCGTGCTGGCGCTGCTGCCGGACGGGGTTTCTCATGGGGTGGAGCTGGTGGCGGTCGTGGTGGCCAACGCGGTGGCCACGTTGGTCCGCTTTTTGCTGCTGCGCGTCTGGGTCTTCAACCCTCGCCGGAGCACGTCATGACCACGGCTGCCCTCGACCGTCCGAGTCACCGTCGCATGTCCCGTCCAGCCCAGATCTGGCGCGGCGCCCCGGAGGACCCCCGCTGGTCCCGGCCCGCGCTCTGGGCCGTCCTGGCCGTCGCCCTCATCCTCTACACCTGGGCACTGAGCGGCAACGCCAACGAGTACTACTCGGCCGCCATCCTGTCGGGCACCAAGAGCTGGAAGGCGTTCTTCTTCGGCGCGATCGACTCCAGCTCGTACATCACGGTAGACAAGCCGCCGCTGGCCCTGTGGGTGATGGGCCTGTCAGCACGGATCTTCGGCTTCTCGACCTGGAGCATGCTGATCCCACAGGCGCTGGCCGGCGTGGCCTCCGTCGGCCTGGTCTTCTCCGCCGTCAGACGGGCCTACCCCATCGTCGTGTCTGCCCACTCGGAGGTACGGCAGGCACACGTGGCGGGCCTGATCGCGGCCGTGGTCATGACCCTCACCCCGATCACCGTGGCGATCAACCGCGACAACAACCCCGACACGATCCTGGTGCTGCTGCTCGTCCTGGCCGCCTGGTTCTGCCTGGAGTCGCTGCGCACCGGACGGCTTGGGTCGCTGCTGGTGTGCTCGCTGTTCGTGGGGCTGGCGTTCAACGTCAAGATGCTCCAGGCGTACGTGGTCGTGCCCGCGCTCGCGCTGGCGTACCTGCTGTGTGCGCGGGTCTCGTGGGTCAAGCGTGTCGGGCATCTGCTGGCGGCGGGCGCCGTGATGGTGGTGTCGAGCGCCTGGTGGATGGTCATCGTGGACCTCTGGCCCGCCGACTCCCGTCCGTATATAGGCGGCTCGACCGACAACACCGTCTGGGACCTGGTCATCGGCTACAACGGCCTGGGCCGGATCTTCGGCCAGGGCGGTGGCGGTCCCGGGGGTGGCGGTGGCGGTGGCGCTTCGTTCGGTGGCGCGGCGGGGGCGGACCGGCTGTTCAATGACACGATGGCGGGCCAGATCTCGTGGCTGCTGCCGTTCTGCGGGCTGGCCCTGGTGTTCGCGCTGACCGCCGGGTGGCGGCGCGCCAAGCTCACCGCGCCGCATTGGGCCGACACGGACACGAGCACCGCCGCCAAGCCTGAGGCGACCACGCCTTGGGTCGGCCTGGTCACGCCCGAGGTTGCCACCGCGTCCAAGGTTGGCGTCGCGTCCGAGGCTGGAATCGCGCCCGAGGCCACTGGCCCGTCCATAGCCGCTGGCACTTCAGGGGCCGCCGATCAGCTCGGGGCAAGCCTCGCCGCATGGCTGGTCTGGGGTGGGTGGCTCGTCGTTCACTTCATGGTGTTCAGCTTCGCCAGCGGTACCTTCCACCCGTACTACACGACCGCCATGGCGCCCGCCGTAGCCGCCATCACCGCTTTCGGCGGACTGGCCATGTGGGACGCGTACCGACACTCGCGGGCATGGGCGTGGGTCCTGCCTTCGGGCATCGCCGTCACGGGCGCCTGGTCGTTCATGGTGCTGCGCCGTACACCCGACTTCCTGCCATGGCTGGCCTGGGTAGTGCTCGCTGCGACCGTTGTGGCGGTGGTGGGGCTGGTCTTGGCCACGTTCCGTCGCGAGGTCGCGGTCCGACTGGTCGCGATCGGGCTGGCAGCGGCAGTGATCGCCGGGTTGGCCGGTCCGGCCGCGTACGCGGTAACGCCGCTCCAGTCGCAGGTCAACGGCTCGAACCCGACGGCAGGACCGTCGGGCGGCGCAGCCTTCGGGCCGGGCGGCGGCTTCCGCGGCATGATGCGCCCCGGCCAGAACGGTCAGCCTCCCATGACCCCACCGAACGGCCAGGACGGCCAGGCCCAGGACGGCCAGTACGGCCGGGTCCAGGACAGGCAGGACGGGCAGGGTGCGGACGGTCGGTTCGGGCGAATGGGCGGTTTCGGCGGGGGCGTCAGCAGCTCGATGATCTCCTATCTGGAGGCCAACCAGGGCAAGGCTGAGTGGCTTGTGGCCGTGAGCAGCGCCATGCAGGCGTCGTCGATCATCCTGTCCACGGGCAAGCCGGTCATGGCCATGGGCGGCTTCACCGGCAGCGACCCCGCCATGACCGTCACCCGCCTCAAGGAGCTGGTGGCATCCGGCAAGCTCCGCTTTGTGCTGGCCGGTGACGGCGACCGGGGTGGCCCCGGCAGGGGCAACAGCGAGGTGACCACGTGGGTCCAGGCCAACTGCAAGGCCGTAACCGGCCAGGACGGCCTGTACCACTGCTCCTCGTGATCCGTCTAAGGGCGCTGTGATCCGTAGCGGCGCGGCGCCCCGGGGCGGGCCTAGAGGAAATGGAGAGGGCTTCCAAGGGCCGAAGCAGAGGGTGTCTGAAAAGGGTCGGGCGAGTCATGCTGACAGATGTCGGGGGCGTGAGCTTGGAGGCATGCGATGGTTCCTCGGCGTCCGTACCCGACCGATCTGTCCGATGCTGAGTGGGAGCTGCTCGATTCGCTGATTCCAGGTCCTATGGCCAGCCTGTCGTTCATGAGCGTCGGGAGATCGTGAATGCGCCGCGGGTCAAGCCGCTGGCCTTGCACCCGCGGTGCTGAGATGACGGCCGCACCCTGACGCGCTCACCGCGTCAGGGCAAGATCCTCGAAAGGTGCTGCCCGGCGGCGGCAGGGCCGGGCAGCACCGTTGGTCACCTGCTCGGTTCGTCGACCGTGACGGCCTGACTGGTCTGTGCCGGTCCGGTCCTGCTGTCGCCGGGCCACAGCACGGTGTAGGTGTATTCACCCGCCTCCGGCGTGTCGACGAAGATGTACGACCCGTCGCTGCTGACCCTCGCCGACCACCGGCGCAGGCCGCTGCCGTCGGCGGTGAGAGTGCGCTGGACGGTGACGCGGGCGCTACTCGGCAACGCGACGCCCTCGAACCGCAGCACTCCGCTGAACACCATGGTGTTGCCGGCGACCCCGCTCGTCGGCCCCGTCAGCGTCAGCGTGGTCCCATACCTGACCGCAGTGGTGGCCGAGGCCTTGCTCCACCGGACTTCCCCGTCGCCCTTCCAGAGCACGGTGTAGGTGATCCGCCCTCCGACCGGTGGTGCGTCCGTGATGGAGAAGGTCCCGTCCGCCGCGGTCGTCACCCCGGGCAGTTCCGCGCTGGTTCCGTCGGGCAGAGTGCGGGTCACGGCGAGGGGCTGCGCGCCCGGGGCCGTCCCGTCGGCGAACGCCAGCTGTCCTGTCATGGTGAGCGGTTCATGCGCCGTCCCGCCGGGTGCCGCCGTCAGCGTCAGCGTCGAGCGCGGCAAGGTCATGTCGTGCAGCCGCCACAGGTAGAGCTGGTCCGTGCGCGACTTCACCAGGCTGAAGACGTCCCGGCCAGAGAACGCGACGCTCCCGTTGACCACCTCACCCACGGTGGTGTTCTCGGTGTGAAGGTTCGCCCCTGAGGCCGCGTCGTACAGCGTCATCGACGCTACCCCCTGGCCGTTGTCGCGCCCGCCCGCGACGTAGGCACTGTCTGGACTGATAGCGACCGCCGTCGCCCACGCGGGCCCGTCATAGCCGCCTACCTTCGCCAAGGTGGTGGCGTCCCACACGTCGAACGAGTAGGGGAGGGCGAACGCCGAGATGACGTGAGAGCCGTCCGGGGTGACGGTGACGTCCATCAGCCGGGCGTTGTCGTTGGCGTGCCCGTCGATCTCGCCGCGCAGGACAGGAGCGGCGCCGCTGATGTCATAGACGAACAGATCGGTCGGATAGTTCCCTCCTTCGCCGACCACCAGCGTGTTCCCGGCCGCCGCGACTACCGGGGCCGACTTGAGGAGAGAGGTGTCGAACGGCTCCGGCTCCGGCTTCGCCACCGACAGGTCGAGGCCGACGACGCCGTATCCTCCATTGCCGCAGCCGTAGTATCCGACCCACAACCGCTCACCGGTGAGCGCCAGGCTCCCCGGACACGGGTAGTCGGCGAGGTCGATCCGCCGGGTGATTTCCAATGTGGCGGTGTTGATCTCGGCCACCTCGTTCGAGCGGTACAGCGCCGCGTAGAGGCGGGCGCCGTCGGGCGTGATGGCCAGGCTGAAGGCACCGGACAGGCCGGTCACGGCGCCCTCGATCTTGCCGGTGGTGTCCGCGACGACGATGCGATCGTTGGCGGCGACGGCGACCTGGTCGCCTCCGACGACCAGGTCACTGTTGTTGGAGACAACGTGGAGGTCGGTCATGGAATCCTCGGCCGAGGCGGTGGGTGCCAGAGCGATGAGGAGGCCGGCCATCAGGGTCAGAACGCCGCCGAGGGCGGCCGGCCATAATGCGGCGGGTCTGCGACGTTCCGTGGATAAGAGACGCACGTGGATCTCCGCTCGTGAGGAATGAGGAAGAGATGAAGCGCCCTGATCAAGCCACACCAGTACACCTCTGGTCAAAATCTACGATCAGTAGTCATCGATGATCACCGTCCAGAAGGTGGTCACCTGCGGTGATCGCAGCAGGTCGCAAGCTTGGTAAGTGACGTCAAACCGTGACTATGCGCACATCTGGCCCGCGTCACCGCTCTGATCAAGGAGCTGTTCCGTATCGACTACACCCCGCGAGCCGCAGGTGCCCGCGCACCGCGCTGCCGAATGCGATGACGAAGCCATCACTGCCTGGGTGAAGGAGATCTGGCCGCATATTGGGAGCAGGTCGCCGAGCGCGGTGCGGACAGATTCCGCTCGTGAGCGTGTCCGGCAAGGGCTCCGGCCGGGTCGCACGATCGTCTTGGACAACCTCCCCACCCACATCTGCGCCGAGGACTCCATCAAAGTCGTGGCGGTTCAGCCGGTGTCCGAACACGGGTCTTGGATAGGCGGCTCATCGGCCTGAACTTGCAATTGGCCGGTCCCGAACACCCTCCCTGTCCAGCGAAGCGGTGCGATCTGTTACTCCTTGGCCCTGCATGCGCATACATGTCCTTATGCACGCCTGATAGTGCGGTAAGTCGCATTCCGTGACTCTTGATCACAAAAATCGATCTTGTGTCGGTTTTATACGCAGCTTACGCTTTGCCCGTTTGGCAATCTTGCTCCGAACCACACGGGCGGGGGCCTTCGGGCTCATGTCAGGTGAGCTGGGGCTTCGTCCGGCGCTGTGCGGCGCCCCGCGTGGTTCGGAGTGTGACGGCGTATGCGCCGATTGCTGGCTTGGGCTCGTTCGTGTGCGGTGGCCGCCCTTGTGGTGAGCATGCCTGTTGCGACGCTGGCGGTCCTTCCCCTATCTGCGCAGGCGCAAGTGGCAAGCGAGGCGGAGCAGGCGCAGGGAATGCCCATGACACCCAAGCAGCTGACTGGTGGGACGGGTCTGCTGCCGACGCTGGTGGAGCCTGACGCGACATCGGCGACGGGTCCTGTCCGGGCCACAACGGGGGAGCGGCCCAAGGGGGCGTTGCCGCTTGAACGTCGGCCTGCGGAACAGGCGGCGGAAGATACCGATGAGCGGGCGTTACCTGGTGGGGTGGCTCGTGCCGAGCGTTTGGACGCCGCGTGCTGTGCTCCGCTGATCGAGGACATGTTTCCGCTGGATTTTGCGCTGGTCGGGACCAGGACGCCGTTGCTGGTCGTCTATGCGACCAGCGATAACGGCATCGACTATTCCTTCAAGGTGTGCCGTGACGCCTCGATGCTGGCGGGGTGTTCCTCGTCCGCGGTGTTGAGCGATGTCAACACCTGGAGGGTGCCCGCAGGCAAGCTGGCATGGGGCAAGCAGTATTACTGGCAGGTCACGGCCACGGATCGCGGCACGCTGGTGGAGACCGAGTCGGAGGTGAACACGTTCACCACCGGCGTGAAGCAGCCGGTGGTGGGTTCTCAACTGGCGGCGCGGGGCGTGAACGGCCAGGAGTTCCACCAACTGGATGGCAACTACACGACCACGTTCGCCGACGCGTCGGTCGCGACGGCCGGCCCGCCGCTGTCGGTCGTACGCACCTACAACACGCTGGATGCACGCGTGGATGGGATGTTCGGCGCCGGGTGGTCGACGCGCTGGGACATGAGGATCGTCCAGGAGACGGGAGCGCTTCTGGTCACCTGGCCTAATGGCCAGATTCTGCGTTTCGCGGCCAACGGGGACGGCACTTTCCAGTCCCCACCGGGCATGCATGCCGCGCTTGCCGCGCAGACCGGTGGCGGCTGGCGGTTGATGGATCAGTCCTCGACTTCGTATGTGTTCGATGCTGCTGGACGGGTGCTGAAGGTGCGTGACGGTCGCGGTCGTACGCAGGATCTGGCGTACGGAACCGACGGCAAGCTGGCTTCGGCGACCGCCACAGGGGGCCGGTCGTTGCGGTTCGGCTGGACGGGGAACCACGTCACCACCGTGTCGACTGACCCCGTTGATGGCGCGGCGTTGACGTGGTCGTATCAGTACGACGGTGATCGTTTGACGGCCTCCTGCTCGCCGGTGGCGGCGCCGAACTGTACCCAGTACGGATATGGCAGCGGGTCGGCGTACCGGCCGCGAGTGCTGGATTCGGACCCGTATGGATATTGGCGCCTGAACGAGGCCACGGGTACCGACGCGGCCAATCTCGGATGGGGTGCGGGTCCGGCGACCTATAACGATCCCACGCTGCGGCAGCCGGGTGCGCTGGCCGGCACTGCTGACGCCTCGGTCGGGTTCACGTTTGGCGGTTTGGCGACTGGCGGCATCCAGCTTCGGCCCAATGTGGTCGGGCGGCTGGCGGGACAGGCTTCGGTGGAGGTGTGGTTCAAGACCACTCAACCCGGCGTGGTCTTCTCCGCTGGTGAGATGGGGAGTTCGTCTTCGGCGATCTATGTCGGCACCGATGGCAAGCTGCGTGCGCAATTTCGAGCGCATGGTCTCGACGTGGACGACTGGTACACACCGATCACCAGCTCAGCCACGGTCACCAACGGACAATGGCACCACGTGGTGTTGACAGCTGAAAACGGAACCGATCGGCTGTACCTGGACGGACAGTCCGTGGGCGTGCTGCAGTCCGTGCGGGATGAGGCCTGGCAGCCTGTGGCACAGTTCGCCGGCGGGCAGCTCGGCTTCCGCTGGCCTGTCGCAAGCACTGGCTTCCGTGGCCAACTGGATGAGGCGGCGATCTATGACCGGCCATTGACGGAGGCGGAGATCCAGTCGCATTACGCGGCCCGTCTGGAAGCGCCCAACAAGCTGACGAAGGTCACCTTGCCGTCCGGCCGGGTGTGGGCGGATAACACCTACGATGCGGCGACGGACAGGATCAAGACCCACACCGATCAGCATGGCGGCACGTGGCAGATTGGTGAGCCGGTCATCGATTCCGCTGAGGGAACGTCCACCATTGAGGTGACCGACCCGAATGGCAAGAAGATCACAAGTGTGCACAGCGTTTGGCGTGGCGGCCGGCTGGTCTCGGTAACCGATCAGGTCGGCGGAGAGACCAGCTACGACTACGACACTGGTGGTTTCCTGGCACAGGTGATCGACCCCAATGATAACGTCACCACGCTGGCCAATGATGAGCGGGGAAACCCGATCAGCGGCAAGACCTGCCGTACCAGCACGGTCGACTGCCAGATCGCCTATGCCACGTACTACCTGAACAAGAATGACGAGTTCGACCCGCGTAACGACCGTGTGCTGACTAATCGGGATGCCCGATCGTCTAGTTCCACGGACAATACCTACGTCACCACCTGGGAATACAACCAGTACGGGGAGTCAACGAAGCAGACTTCCCCCGCGACATCCGATTTCCCCAATGGCCGTTCGATCGGCATGAGCTTTACCGACGGGACTGAGGCGGCGATCGGTGGTGGGGCCACTCCCGCGGGCCTGGTCGCTTCGCAGATCGATGCCAGAGGCTACGCGTGGACTTACCGTTACACCGCAGCTGGTGACTTGGCCGAGCAGACCAATCCTGAGGGCCTGCTGGTCAAGCTGGCATATGACGGGCTCGGGCGCGTACGGGAGAAGTTCGAGGTCTCGCAGGCGTACCCGGACGGCGTGAAGACCACCTTTACCTACGATGGGGTGGGCCGTCCCTTGACGCAGACCGATCCAGGAGTGAAGAACGAGGTCTCCGGGGTCACGCACACCAAGCGCGCCACGTTCGCCTATGATCCGGACGGCAACAAGCTCAGTGACACCCTCACCGACCTGACTGGCGGAGATGCCGAGCGTGTCATCGGCTACACCTACGACACTCACGCAAAACTGGAGACGACCACCGACCCCGAGGGCGGCGTCGTTCGGCAAACCTGGAACGCTATCGGCCAGCTGGCGACGATCACCGACGCCCGCGGCGCGTTAGTGGAGTACGGCTACGACGCGCGCGGCCTACTCACCTCACGCACGTTGAAGGGCTGGACCGGCAGCCCGGTCAACCCGCAACCGGCCAAGGACGAGGTACTGGAGTCGTTCACCTATGACCCAGGCGGTCGCCTTGAGACTCAGACGGACGCGATGCGCCGCACGACCTTCTACAGCTACTTCAAGGACAACCTGCTGGAGAAGAAGACAGCCGTAGGCGCCCTGCTGAACGACTCCACGACCACCACCAGCGATGTGGTGCTGGAGAATCACACCTACGACGCGGCAGGCAATCAGATCAAACTGGTCAGTGGCGGGGATAAGTCGATCACCACCAACTCTGTCTATGATGCCGCCGGCCGACTGACCTCACAGACCTTCGATCCCACTAGCCTGGCCCGCAAGACGGCCTTCGTCTACGACGCCAACGGCAACGTGCTCAAGACCACCCGCACCGGCGCCGGCTCCACCCGCGCAGAGGTCACCGAGTACGCCTACAACAAGGTCAACCAGGTCACCAAGACCACCGTGGAGAATGGCGACCAGGACCTGGTCTCCACCACGACTTACGACGATCGCGGCCTGGCCGTCGCCAGCACCGACCCGCGCGGCAACGTGACCGGCGCGAATGCGGCGGACTTCACCTCCACCATGCGCTACGACGCGCTCGGTCGGCTGATCGAGGTGAGCGGCCCGCAGGTGAAGGTGGACAAGGCCGGCACGTCCAGCGATGTGCACCCCACCGCCCACTTCGGCTACGACACGCTCGGCGTCAAGACCCACGAGACCGACGCCGAGGGCCGTACGGTCACCTCGGTCTTCGACAAGGCCGGGCGACTGACCAGCCAGAGCGCCCCCAGCTACACCCCGCCCGGCGGCACCGCCGTCACCCCCACCACCAGCAACACCTACGACACAGCCGGTCAGCTGATCACCACCACAGACCCGCGCGGCTACGTCACCACCTTCGAGTACGACAAGCTAGGCCGCCAGGTCCGCATCACCGACCCCGCCCCGGACGGCCAGACCCCAGGCCGGTCGATCATCGAGTACTACATGGACGGCGCGAAGAAGGCGACCGTCGACCCGACTGGCGCCCGGACTGAGGCCACCTACGACGGCCTAGGCCGTCAGATCACCCAGACACAGATCGAGCGCAAGCCAGCCACGGCCGCCTACATCACCAACCTGTTCTACAACCAGGCCGACTTCCTTATTAAGACGGTCGCCCCGGGCAACAAGACCATCGACTACACGCCGAACGCGGCTGGTGAGGTGGTGACGCAGATCGCCGCGAAGGGCACGGCCACGGCGACCACCACCACGATGGGTTACGACCTGGCCGGCCGCTTGATCAAGACCGCCGACGACCGAGGCAACTCCACCACCGTCGAGTACGACCTGGCCGGCCGTCAAATCGGCACCAAGGAACTGGAAGGTACGACGGTTCGGCGCACCACCAGCGCTGGCTACGACCCGGTTGGCAATCAGACCAGCGTTACCTCCGGCGAAGGCCATACCACCAGGCAGACCTTCGACGCGCTCAACCGCGCCACCTCACTGATCGAGCCGATCTCCGCCACTGACTCGATCACCACCAGCTTCGGCTACGACGCCACCGGCGCCCGCACCCGGCTCACCGACGGCCGCGGCAACGCCACCTGGACCACATACAACAGCCTCGCCCTGGCCGAAACGGTGACCGAGCCAGCCACCATCGCCCACCCGGACCCGGCCGACCGTACCTGGACCACCGGCTATGACGCGGCCGGCAACCCCAATGTGGTCATCCAGCCCGGCGGGGTGCGTATCGACCGCACCTTCGACCACCTCGGACGGCTCACCAAGGAGAGCGGTGCGGGCGGCGGTGCCGCTACTGCGGAGCGCACCTTCGGCTACGACCTGGCCGACCGCCCCACCACCATCGGTGATTTGACCGTCGACTACAACGACCGCACCCTGCCCCTATCGATCAAGCGTGGCACGACCCAGCTGACCGGCTACGCCTACGACGGCCTGGGCAATCCCACCCAGCGCGTGGACGCCGCTGGTACCGCCACCTTCACCTGGGATGCCAACAACCGCGCCGAAACCGCCAGCGATCCGGTCACCGGCCGCAAACTCACCTACGGCTACGACGCCGCCAACAACCTTGCTTCGCTGACGGCAAAGACCGGTACCACCACCGTCGACACTCAGGTCTTCACCTACGACTACGCCGACCGGCTGGAAACCCAGACCCTGCGCAAGGGCGCCGCCAGCGGCACCCAGCTCGCCAAGATCACCTACGGCTGGGACAAGGACGACAACCTCACCACCAAGACCACCGCAGGATTGGCCGGAGCGGGCACCAACACCTACGGCTACGACCAGGCCGGACGCTTAACGTCCTGGACCGCCCCCGGCGGCGCCACCACCGCGTACGAGTGGGACAAGTCTGGAAACCGCACCAAGGCCGGTGCCAAGACCTACACCTACGACGAACGCAACCGCCTCACCTCAGGCGACGGCACCGACTACACCTACACCCCGCGCGGCACCCTGGCCACGGAAACCAAAGCCGGCGCCACCACCAACTACACCTTCGACGCCTTCGACCGCCTCATCGCCGACGGCGACTCGCTGTACAGCTACGACGCCCTCGACCGCATCAGCTCGCGCATCAAAGGGGCGGTCAAGCAGAATTTCGCCTATGCCGGACTCAGCAACGACCTGGCCGCCCTCACCGACAGCAGCGGCGCCATCCAGGCCAAATACGGCCGTGACGCAGGAGGCACGCTGCTCGGCCAGCAAGAGGGCACCAACCCCGCCCTGGCCACGCTGAGTGACCTGCACGGCGACCTGGTCGCTACCTACAGCACCACCGCCCTGGCCACCACTACCGCCTACGACCCGTTCGGCACCGTCACCGCCCAGACCGGCGTCAAGACCACCCTCGGCTACCAGGGCGAATACACCGACCCGGACACCGGCAAGGTCAACATGCACGCCCGCTGGTACCAGCCCGGCACCGGCAACTTCACCAGCCGCGACACCGCTACTCTCACGCCGAACCCCTCCGTGCAGGCCAACCGCTACACCTACGCCAACGCCTCCCCCCTCACCGGCACCGACCCCACCGGCCATGCTTCCGTCACGACCAGCGGCTTCGGCTCAATCTCGGATACCCCCTCCTACGTCGGGTTGCCGGTCTCAGGAGTCGCAGGCACACCTTATGGTCCCGTCCGGGACAACTACGAGATCGGTGACATGTGTGCATGGGCCAGTAATTGTGTCAGCGGCGGAGGCTATATCTGTGCCGGAAATATCTGTTCCGAGACCTTTGTTCACCAGCAATGGTGGAACGAATACGTCACCTCCCCTGGATACGACTACGAGCATCTCCCACTGGCCTCGGACGAGGAAATCAAGAGACTCGGATATAGGGTCATGCCCAACGGCAGGGCGGTGCCGAAAGACATAGAGTCTCAGTTCTGGAAAGCTAGCGCTGCGGTGCAGAATGCCTTTATGGCGGCCTACAGTCCGGCGTTCGACGATAAGCAGCTTCTGGCCGCATGGATCGGCGCCTTGATGATGAACGCCGGCACGATGGCCGGCGGGAAGGGCATTCCTCGGAATCCATGTAAGTTTGGAGAGTCCAAAGCGCAGTCGGCATCATGCTACATGTCTCCCGCGCATAAGATGCTCAAGGATGCCGCAAGGAAGTATGAGAAATATAACCAGGGTGCGCCGGAATGGGGTTTCAGTGACTGGTCCGCCTGGCAACTCAAGGAGAACTGGGACAAGCTAAACAACTTCAAGAGAGGTTGGGTGCGCCACTACAGAGAGGTCATCAAGGGGGCGGCTGCTTTTTATGCCATCCCTGCTATCGTCCTCGGTGGCATCGCGCTAATCGAAGTCGGCAAAAAATGGGAAACATTGGAGAAAATCGCAGAAGAGATTCGGGCTGCGGCCCCCAATACGATTATCAAGGGAGGGAGGTGGTTAGATACGAGTCTCGGTGCGATGAATGTATCGATCAGGGTGGCCGCAGTGGCGCTCGGGTACGATCCGAACAAGCTGAAGGCCGTACAGGCTCGACTAGTTCTCGATGCTCTCGCCGATCCGGTCCTCTCAATCTTTATTGCCGCAAAACATATCGCCGCCTATCGCGATAGCTATATGCAGGGGAAGAAGGAGCCGGTCACCGATGCACAATGGACGCAGGCATGGACAAATATCGCAAACGTTTACAATCCAGGATATGTCCATAATGGCCAGCGGTACGGTTACTGGGTTATGGCAAGTCGCATAGAAGTTGGCAAACTGCTCGCCCCGTGAAGGGGAAGGGCTTGAGCTCTGATTCATCGGAGAAGGATTTTGTTTCATGCGGATATTTAGGACTATAGTCGGTGGCATCTGCTATGCAATGGCTGCTCTCTGTCTATGGCTGAGTTTCGCCGTGGATGCCCGCACCTATGACGCGGTTGATGTTGGGGCGACTAATCCTCCATCTTTGGGCAACATTCTTGGGGCTACTGTGATGGCCATACTTGCAGTGATTTTCTCGGGTGGGGCAAGTGTAATTATCTGGAAAAAATGGGCTCTTGTTCCTGGGTGTGCTGGCTGTGTGTTGGCGATTGTCAGAATTATGTATGTTTGGTTGACCACCTGACGTCTCGAGTTTGTTTCCTCTGTAGCGTTGAAGCAGATGGAGAGTGCATTCAAGGAGTTCTGGTGTAATCGCGCTCTGTTTACCGTAGACTTACCGCAACTCGGCATCCAACCCCTCCCACTGCCCCGCCGACAAGCTCTCCGCCGAGACCGGCCCCTTGGACCGCAACGCCTCAGCGCCGCCCTCCCGCCAGGCCTTACGCCAGCGCGTCACCGGCCGCCCGTGCATCCGTAACCAGGCGGCCACCGCCCTGGTCGATTCTCCGGCCTCGAACCACTCGGCCGCCTGCAGCCGTACACGCTCCCGCCGCTCCTGCTCAGCGGGCGTGTACTCACCCCTCTGCCCATACCGCAGCCCACGGTCGTACCGCACCCGAAGCGATCCGTCACGACGCTAAGACACTACGCATTCAAGCTGTGTGTAGCTGGGGTTCGTCGGCGGGGTGGCTGCGGTAGTGGTCGGTGGCGGCGGCGATGTTGGTCCAGCCGATGAGGCGGGCCAGGCCGATGGCCAGGTTGCGGAGGGTGGCCATGATTCGGGGTGCGGTGCCGGTGCGGATTTTGGAGGTGTCGTCGCGGTAGGTGACGTCGCGAATGTGGTGCAGGGCTTCGATGCTCCAGTGTCCGCGGATCAGCCCGGCGAGCTGTGCGTGTGTGATCCGTCCCGGTGGGAGGCTGGTGACGGCGTAGATGGTCACGATGATGGTCTTGCCGGTCTTGTGGTCGGTGCGGCGGCGTTTGACCTGGATGGCCTGGGCGAGCTCATCCAGACCCTTGCTCGGCAGCACAACATCCCTGCGTTCGCTCTGCCACTACGAGGCGACCAGGTCATCATCTCGATCTGCATCGGCCTTCTGGTCCACACCGACGGGACCCGGCTCTGGTGGCTCGTCCCCAACGCCTGTGAGCGCCCCACGCCGCTCTGAACGTACGCCGTCACTGTCCAGGCCGCAGCGGAACGGCTCGCCGCCCGCTACCACGAACTGGGTAGTCGCCCCTTGGCCGAATTGCCACCCGCCACTGGCAGGGAGATATGGCGTGGAGCCGCCTACCTCGCCCCCAACCCGCGCCCATAGACGCTGGCAGGCCCCGTCGTCGGGCACACGGATGCCCCCGTGGTGCCCGCATGCCTGACGGGGGCTACCAGCGCACCCATTCACAGCCACTGATACTGAACGGTACGTGCTCATGGCGTTCACGCTCGGCTTCCTCAAGCGCTTCCGTAGGCCTTTCCGCAAGTCAGATGCTGTGCCCAAGTACCTCTGCCATCCGCCGACGTGGTCTCTGAGTGGCCTGATGGCGAGCCCTGTGCATGTCGAGCAGGCCCTGCACTGGGACCTGCCTGATGATTCAGTCATCATCGGGCAGGCTCGCGATCTGGTTCGCGACACCCTCACCTCGTGGAATCTGCACGACCTGATCGACGACATCACTCTGGTCATCAGCGAGTTGGTCACCAACGCGCTGATCCACGGAGCCCCTCCGATCAGGCTGTACTTGGGCCTAACCCCCGAGGCGCTGACCGGGCACGTCTATGACCAGGGTGCTGGACGACCTCGATGTCTCATGGTCCGACACGACTCAGACCACGGCCGCGGCCTGTCGATCGTGGCTGCTCTCACGGACGAATGGCAGTACGAACCGGTCCCCTGCGGTATGGGGAAGACCATCTGGTTCAGCCGCAGTCTGGAACCGCATTCCCGTCACCAACCTCTACGTAAGAGTCTGGTAGCAGAAGAGGACGTGCCCGAGGGACCGTAAACCGTACGATCCCGACGCCGCCATCCTGCATTTGCCGTCCTCCTTGGCGTAGGAGGTGCTCTCCAGGCCCGTAGGGGTGAACGGCACGGGCGGTGTGAACGGACACGAGTTCCCCCAGGTAGACGGCCATGACGATCCAGATCCATGGCCACGCGACCTCCCGGCAGACGGACACCACGCGTCCCGGCGGACGGCCATCGAATGAGCACCTCGTGGCCTTCGAAGGGCTTCAAGCTGAGGCCGTCACGATCGCTGACCTCGGCACTCGCCGTAGGGCCACGGCGATCAGGGCCGCAAGGTCCTCCTCGCCACGTCTCCGGCATCGGGCACACAGCTCTGCGCAGCTTGGTGGAACCTGCGGGCTACGCCCTCGTCCGCAGCGCCTGACTCCCGGTGCCCTCATCACAGCCCGATCGTTGACATGATCACAGTGCCGGGCCGACACGCGATGGTGTTTCAGATGCTGGTGACCGTTCCCAGGTCAGGAGCCCCCGGGTTTCGGGCGTTTCCAGGTCGTCAGTTGCCGGTTACCGCCGCCCAGCCGCCAAGATCAGCCTTCAAGTCGACACTCCCTCGCTCGGGCTTTTCGTTCGAGACCAGTTGAGGGCGACGGCCCCTGCGCCGGCCGCGAAGAGTGTTGCGGCGAGGAGCATGGTGCCGCCGGTTCCGAAGGTCCCGGCGAGGGCGGCGAGGGCGGCGGCGCAGAGGATTTCGCCGGTGTACTCGGCCTGCGCCAGGAAGGAATGGGTGGTGGCCCGGATGTCGCTGGTGGTGCGACGGTTGACCCAAATGGTGGTGACGGTCCGCACCAGGGGCATGGCGATGCCGTTCGTGGTGATCACGGCGGCGACCGCGAGGGGGAGGCTCGACGCCGAGCCGAGGAGGACGAGGCTGACCAGCCCGGTAAGACAGGAAAGGGCCAGGGAGGTGCGGGCGCCGCCATCGGAGTCGAGTCGGCGCTGGGCGGCGGCGAGGGCGAGGGCCGCAGTGGCGTAGACGGCCAGGTTGATCGCGGTGAACCAGGCCATGCCGGAGGCGCCTGGGGGGAGGCCGAGGTCGGCGAGGTGTACCGGGTAGATCCGGCCGAACGTGTCGGCCGCGCCGTTCACCAGGACGGTGACGACGACCAGCATGAGGATGGTGCGATCGGTGACCGCCAGGTGTGCGCCTCGGCGGGCGATACCGAGGGCGGCCTTGAGGTGGTCCTTGCGGACGCGGACGAAGTTCTTCTCGGGGAAGGCCCCGGTGAACCACGCCCCCAGCAGGAGCATCAGGACGCCCGCGCAGACGATGGCTGTCGGGCGGTCCACGATGGCCGCGAAGACGCCGAACGCGACGATCCCGGCCCCTGCGCCGATCATCTGCCATCGGGCCTGAGCGGCGATCAGGAGGTGTATGCGGTCGGGCCGGTCAATCTCGTCGGTCGCCCAGGCAATGTCCGATCCGCTGGTGAAGGTCCAGGAGATGCCCCACAGCATCTGGGCCAGCATCAGCGGGACGAAGCTGGGGAACAGGCCGGTGACCGCCATGGCGGTGGCCATCAGGACGTGCGACGCGACGATCGCCTTCTTGCGGCCGAGGGTGTCGGCCACAACCCCGGCCGGGACCTCGAAGAGGATGCTCGCCACCCCCTGCGCGGCGGCGATGAGCAGCAGCTGCGCAGGGGACAGGCCCGCATCGATAGCCATATAGAGGCTGGTGACGAGCCACCAGCCGTTGTGTAGCACTGCCCGCAGGAAGTTCCAGACCAGGAAGCGGCGGGCGAGGACGCGGGGTCCGGGGTGCGGGTGCTCGTGAGAGGCGTCAGGTCCTGCGGGCGTCGGCGGGTTCGAACGGCTCATGGCTCCTCGTGTGCAGGTCGGCGGTGGCTTCTGGGCACACGAGTCCGCGCATGATTCGTTCCGTCCTTCTCACTGGATCGCATACGACTGTTCGTCGAGATACTGCTGAGGTCGGCGGCGTGCTGTCAACGCAAATTGGCGCAGTCCGACTCGCGCTCGGCCGCCATCGTGCCCGATTGCTGTCCGCCTACCTGGACCGCCTACGTCCGCCCACCGGGAGGCACCTGGCCATCTACCAGGCATGATGTGTCCGCTTACCAAGATTTCCACATGACCGCTGACAGGCGGGCGGCGGCGACTTCGTCGCCCCCGCGCTCCTCACATCCGTGGGACATGTTGGTATGGCCGTGCCAATGAAGAGCAGTCCATGCGCTCATAATGCGCTTTCGGGCGAGATCGCCCTGGACGGTAAGCCGATCGCGTCTGGGCCCGTCGAGGAGGCCAGGCGCGCGTGACGTCGATGGTGAAGGGCGCAGTCGATGCGGTCGCCGGTCGCATCCGCCCAGCGTGGTCAACCGACGGACGATTCCCGGATGTTGTCCGTCGCTTGCGAGGAAGTCGAGATCCCCTGGGCGGATCAGCCCTAACCCGGGCAGGGCGCCGGCCAAAGCCCGCTCCACCGCCCTCCGTGGTGCTGACCGGCCGTGGCGGTCAGATGGTGAAGAGGCGGAGTTTGACGCCGATGGAGTCGGCGAGGTGGGTCAGGTCGTCGGGGTCGCTGGTGACCAGGGAGGCTTGGTGCTGGACGGCGGTGGCGACGACGATCGCGTCGGCTACGTCGGAGGTTCCCGCGGCCCCGCAGGCGAGGCCAGCGGCGCGACCGGTGCGCTGGTCGCTGGGGAGAATGTCGCAGCCCTTGAGCACCCTTGAGATCTGGTGTTGCGGTCCGCCTCTCCAGGTTTGGGCGAGGACGACGACAGGCACGATGGGGCGGATGTGTGCGGCGGTGAGCTTGTCGTGCGGGGCGAGGAAGTCCGGGTTGCGGCGCTCGGCGGCCAGCAGGGTGCCGGTGTCATAGACGATCATGCGCACTACCCGATCGCCGATCACGGCTCGTCGTCCAGCAGTCCGGCCTTCATGATGAACTGGCGGGCGCGCTGCCTCGACTCCTCGGGGAGTTTGCCGTGCTCGCTCTCGTACTCCGCCACCAGTTCGCGCGCAGCGGCGCGGCCCTGGGTCACGTGTCACGCACGGTAGGAAGACGTTCCTACCGTTTTCGCGAGCAGGTTCGGGCGTGGGCTGTGCAAGCTGATAGATCTGGACCGCCGTCTACCAGGATCTCGCGCCATGCTGACCGATCGTGCGCCGATCACCTGTCCGCCCGGCTGAGTCATCACGCCCGCCACCGCTACCTGTGCATCGACCGGACCTGGCCCTGGGCACAGGCCTTCGTCCTGACCTGGCGGCGCCTCACCGACCTGCCCGCTCTCACCTGAGAGCCGGTCCCCACCACAACGATCCAGAAAGGAGCCTCACCGGGCCTGTGGAAGCCGGCGCCCCGCAGCGTCACGCGATGGCCCGCCCCAACCGCATCGGGGACATTACGGGCAAACCGCGGAGAGACTCAGAGAACAAAGCCCACTGAAGAATCGAGGCTAACCTTGGTATGCTCCGAAAATGGAAGCGGATGATCGATCTGCTGTAGCGCGAATCATGGCTCTTCTTGGTCTGGTAGGCGAAGTGGAATGGGCGCGAATTGCAGTTGGGCCAACGCTTGACGGAAAACCGCGTCCGCCGTTGCTGGTGTGGCGGTTCAAGCAAGGGGACGAGCCTCTTGAAGAACGGTTCGCTCTCGCGGTAAACGCCTTCCGCGGAAGGGTCGGCTGGCTGTTGGAGCAGACTGATCGCAACTGGGTTCTAATCCCAAGAGAACTGTCGGAGACGTTTGGTCGCGGAGGCTGGCGGACCGACTCGGAAGCCATCCTGTACTTTGCGGAAAGCCGCCCAGATTATTCTCGGGATTCAATGGAAGATCTCGAAGATATTATCTTGTGCATCGAACATGCGCTGGAGTGATTCCCTGCGGCGTGAATATCGCGTTGAGGCGATGGCGGCAGTGCCCAGGTTGAATTCGTAGATCCGGTTACACGATCGTTGATCCGTGAGGCGCTGAAAGTGAAGGATGTTCATGGCAGGCGCGACAGAACTTCAGGTCAACAGCTTTGACGAGCTCCGCTACCTTGATCTTAAGGCATTTCCGTTCGCGGTGGACTTCACTGTCGAGCTGACTGGCGAGGGAGTGGAGTCATCGATTCGCTTTCTCGCCCCTGGGCTTAATATTACTGTCCGGTTTCCGTGGTGGGGAAATGTAAAGGCAGAAATCAGCGAATGGTCGCTGGCTGATATTCCAATCGGATCGATTGAGTCGCCCTATTAGGACATGGATCAAGGTTGGCATATTTTGATCTGGCAATCCGATGAACTTGTCTATGTCGCGCAAGGAGGGGCGGTGGACGGTGAGTACGATCAATGGTTCTCATTGCCGGCCACGCTCTACCGATCTGAGTGGAACCAGGTAATTCAGCTCGCGTCATCTGCCGGACAATGAGGTGATCTCGTGCGCCCAGAAGAGCAGGAGCTGAAGCTCTGACGTAGCGGCTGACCGGTCGCGCGCCGATCAGCCGGTGATCGGCGCGTTCACGGTCAGTACCTCCTCGCCCGCAGGTCCGTTCAGCCGGATTGAGAGCTCCCAGACACCGGTCATCGGGAAGAACTCGCCCTCGGCGACGAAGTGGCTGGGTTCCGGCTTCCGGGCGGTGATCTCCGGCATGGCATGCCCCATGGTGGGCATCACCGCGGACAGGGCCGCGCTGTTCGCGTCACCTGAAGTCAGCCGCACGTCCACGACGACGCGTCCCGTGGTCGGTCGGTCGATTGAGACGGTGGCGGCGTAGTGCGTTCCCCTGGCGGTCACCTGGAGCGGGTCGGGGGCCGAGTTTCTTCCGACGATGAGGAACGTCACCACTGCCACCGCTAGAACGGCGACGGCCACCGCAGCCCGCTTCACTGCGCGGCTCCCGATGCCGTGACGTTGATGGTGAAAGGCGCGGTCACGATGTGGTCGCCGGTCGCGTACTGCGCCCAGGCGAGGTAGCGGCCAGCCGACGGGAAGCTG
Organism: Nonomuraea sp. NPDC049129; assembly: GCF_040648495.1. Classification (NCBI taxonomy): domain Bacteria; kingdom Bacillati; phylum Actinomycetota; class Actinomycetes; order Streptosporangiales; family Streptosporangiaceae; genus Nonomuraea; species Nonomuraea sp. NPDC049129. The sequence continues at coordinate 886,396 of NZ_JBEZDU010000002.1, forward strand.
AAGGTGAAGCGGAGCCGGGGGCCGGGCGTACCCATCTCGTGTACGTGGCCGAGGAAAGTGCCGTCCTGGCTGCGGACGATCAGGTGGCCGGTCATGCCCAGCCAGGGGCGTGGGGTGCCGGACGTATTGAGTTCGATCGTCGTTGGGCGGCCCGCGACGGGAGCGGCGGGCTGCATGAGCGGCGTGACGGTCTCAACGGGCGTCTCCGCCCCAACAGAAGTGTCGCCGCTGATGCTGAACTCGCCGGTGATGAGTTGCCCGCCGGAATCCTCGCGCTCCAGTTCGGCGTACGCCAGATACCGGCCCGGCCGGTCGGCTCGCATCTTGACCTCCAGCCGGCCCGGTGCCGTGCGCAGCGGATGTATATGGCGGAAATAGCGCCCGTCCTCGCTTGTGACGATCACGTGGGCGAGGGCCTCATGGTGCAGGACGAGGTCGTCCACGGGCCTGCCGGTGGAGCCGTCGACCAGGTCGAGCCGTAACGTGAACTCCTCTCCGGCGGCCGGGCGGGCCGGGAGCGTCGCCATCCGGCCCTGCGCGAACGGGCGGCCGCCGGTCTGCGCCCCCGACGCTGCCCCAGCTCCCGCACCCGCTCCCACCGTCGGCGCCACCGTGGGTGGGGCGCCGTCGGGTGGGGCGGCGGGGAGTAGTGGCTCGAAGATGACGACCATGGCGGCGACCGTCAAACCGATCGCGGCGCCGCCGCTCAGTAGCATCGCCTGATTGCGGCGGGCCAGTGCTCCGGTGAGTAGGCCGCCGATCATCAGTAGGGCCGCCACCAGCAGGCCGCCGTAGATCAGTAGCTCTATCGCCGACCCGCGGTCCACCAGGACGCGGAACGGCACCACGGCGGTCTCGTTCCCCGCCCGTAGCGTGAGCTCGTGCGGGCCCGTCCGGTCCACCGTGAGCTGCGTGTACTGAGGCTCGTACGCGGCCCGCGCCACGCCCGTCACCGTACGCCCGTCCGCGACCGAGCGCAGCTCCAGGGCGACCGGCAGGTCGGTCACCGGCTGGAAGGCGATGACACCGACCTGCAAAGGCCCGGGCACCCGCTTCGTACCCTTGATCACGATGGTGAGCTCCGTGCCCGCGATCGTCTGGGCGATCCGCAGATCCGCTCCGACCGTGACATTGTGCGCGGCGGCCGGAGCGGCGCCCGCCAGCATCAGTACGGCGGCCAGACAGAGGACCCGGAGGACTCGGATCATGCCCGGTCGGCGTCGGCCGTGCTGGGCGGAACCGGCTCGGCGTCGGCCGTGCTGGGCGGAACCGGCTCCGCGTCGGCCGCGCTGGGCCGAACAGGCTCGGCAGTGACCGCGTTGGGCAGGAACAGCGCCCCGAGCGCGAGCCCGACCAGTCCGGCCACGACCGGCGCGCCGGTCCACAACTCGGTGACAGTGGGCAGCCCGCCGCCCGCCACCGACGCCGCCCCGATGTACAGCGACCAGGTGAGGAAGCCCGACAACCCGGCGAACGCCCAGTAAGCGCCCCGTCGCTCGCCCGAGGGCTTCAGCCACAGAATCAGCAGATCGCTCACGAGGCCCGCGGCCACGAACGTCAGCAGCACCGGCAGGTTCCCGAACGCGGTCTGCGCGCCCGACATCAGGATGCCCACCGCGTGCAGGATGGTCACGCTGCCGAACGGAAGGCGCCAGCGGCGCGCCAGCAGCAGTACGGGGGCGAGCGTGACGACGTTGCTGATGACCATGCCGCTGGCCAGCCGGTCGGCGCCCTGGTCGTGCATGTCGGAGAAGGCCCTGACAATGCCCTGCGGGCCCCACTGGAGGGCGTCGGCGTACCCCAGGAACAGCGTCACCAGCGTGGTGGCGAACGCGAGCCCGATCAGCGCCGGGAGCATCCGGCCGAGCGAAGGGCGCGGGCCCAGGTCGGGGGCGTTCCATGCGGAGCGGAGCGGTGTGGTGATGATGAGGAGCATCGTCACGATCAGCCCGAGGTGCGAGGGGCTGAACAGGATGTTGATGGTGGTCTCGATGCCGAGGAAGGTGTGCCACATCATGTCCAGGAGCCCGAAGACGGCGAACCCGGGAATCGCGAGCAGCCCGGCCAGGTAGCCGGTGGGCACCGCCGCGACCCCCTGGCGGCCGGTCTGGACGTTGCGCCATACCTGCCAGATGATCCAGCCGGAGACCACGGCGAACCCCGAATAGAACGCCGCATGCCAAGGCGTGAAGAACGTCTCCAGCTGCGTCAGGTTCGAGTGCGCCCAGGCGTCGATCATCAAGCCGATGCCGAACCAGACGCCCAGCAGCGCGGTGACCAGGTCCGTTCTGGGTGACACCCACCCGCGCTGCTCTCCCGAGTCCGCGAGTAATCGCCGTATCCCAGTGTTGGTCACTGCCATGTCGAGACTCCCTTCTCCTAGATCGAATAGATCGGGTAGCTCGAATCCTGGCAGACGGAGCTGGGAGATGAGTGCCCGGGCGATGATCTTCACTAAGGTCGATCGTCATCGTCACGCATGGTTGCGCACTTCGTACGAGGCCATGCCAAGCCGTGTGAAGATCGGGGTTGACAACGATGTCATACGCGGCACTTGATAGTTCTATGTCCGCACCGCTGCTGGAAGCCCGCGGGATCGTCAAGAGTTACGGCCACGTGGAGGCGCTGCGCGGCGCGGACTTCGCGCTGCTCCCCGGCGAGGTCGTCGCGTTGGTCGGTGACAACGGCGCCGGGAAGTCGACGCTGGTCAACATCCTTTCGGGCGCCGAAGGGCCGGACGCCGGTGAGATCGTCGTGGATGGCGAGCCGGTGGAGTTCGGGTCGGTGGAGGAGGCCAGGGATGCCGGGATCGAGACGGTCTATCAGGATCTCGCGCTGTGTGCTGATCTGAGCCCGGCGGCCAATTTCTTTCTCGGCAGGGAACTGCTTCACAAGGGGCTGCGCGGTCGGCTCGGGCTGCTCGACAACGCGGCCATGCGCGCCCGTACCAGAGAGGCCTGTGAAACGCTCGGGGTGCGGCTCAAATCGCAGAGTGCGCCTGTTTCCACGTTGTCGGGTGGGCAGAGGCAGGGGGTCGCGGTCGCGCGGGCGGTGACGTGGGCGCGCAGGGTGGTGTTCATGGACGAGCCGACCGCCGCGCTCGGGGTGGTGCAGACGCAGAAGGTGCTCGATCTCATCCGCCGGGTGCGGGACACCGGGGTGGCGGTGGTGCTGGTCAGTCACAACATGCAGGACGTCAAGGCAGTGTCTGATCGGGTTGAGGTGCTGCGGCTCGGGCGGCGGGTGGCCAGGTTCGAGACGGCGCGGGTCTCGATGGAGGATCTGGTCGGCGCCATGACGGGCGCCATCGAACAAGCCACTGAGGAAGCGCTCTCGGGTCAAGGCGCTGAGCAAGCCTCCGGTCAAGCGACTGAGCCGGTCAAAGGCCAAGCCGCTGAGCCAGCGGAGGGCCAAGCCGCTGAGCAAGCGACGACCGACCAGCCGGAAATACAAAGGTGAGCGTTGTGCGGAGGCCCAAGTGAGCGTAGTTGAAACGCCGCCCGAAGCGAGCGCCCCCGAGAAGACCCGCCTGCGCGACCGCCAAGTCATCTGGATCGCCGCCGTCCTAGCCGCCCTCCTGGTCCTCTTCTCGATCCTGCGCCCAACCAGCTTCGCCACCTCCTTCAACCTCCTCAACCTCGTCAGCGACGCCGCCATCCTGCTCCTCCTCGCCACCGGCATGACCTACGTGATCATCACCGCGGGCATAGACCTCTCCGTCGGCGGTGTGCTGGTGTTCAGCGCGGTCGCGGCCACCAAGCTCATGGACGCCACCGGCTCACTCCTGCTCGGCGCCGCCACCGCCGTACTGACCGGCCTGGCCTGGGGGCTGCTGAACGGCTTTCTGATCGCCAAGGGCCGCATTCCTGCGCTGATCGTGACGCTCGGCACGCTGGGCATGTCGCTGGGCGGCGCGCTGCTGCTGACCGGCGGCGTGGACCTGCGCGCGCCCGGCGACCTCAACCTCGGCCTGGGGCTGGCGCGCTGGCTCGGCGTGCCGGTGATCGCGTGGATCTGCGCCGCGATCACCGCCGTGCTCGGCGTCACGCTGACACGCACCCGGTTCGGCCGTCACACGTACGCGATCGGCTCCAACGCCAAGGCGGCCCGCCGTGGCGGCGTGGCCGTGAACAAACATTTGATCAAGGTGTACGGCCTGGCGGGGCTGCTGGCGGGCCTGGCCGGGTACCTGTCGCTCGCCAAGTACGGGATCACCGGCGTCTCCGCCCACTCCACCGACAACCTGCAGGCCATCGCGGCCGTGGTGATCGGCGGCACCTCGCTGTTCGGCGGCGTGGGGACCGTGGTCGGGACCGTCATCGGGGTGTTCATCCCGGTGGTGCTGCAGAACGGGTTCCAGATTCTCGGGGTGCGGCCGTTCTGGCAGCAGGTGGTGGTGGGCGCCGTGCTCGTCGCCGCCGTCTATGTCGACCAGTGGCAGCGCGGCAGGCGCGACCAGTAAGGAGACAGGCATGCGTAAGGCTCTGGCACTCGCGACGCTGTTGTTCACCGTCGCGGCTTGTGGTGGTGGTGGGACATCAACCCAGAGTGGGCCCACCAAGATAACGCTCGTCCAGGGGCTGGCCGGCGAGGAGTTCTACGAGACCATGGCCTGTGGCGCGAAGGCCAAGGCCAAGGAGCTGGGTGTGCAGCTCGACGTACAGGGGCCGCAGAAGTTCGACCCGACGTTGCAGACGCCGATCGTCAACTCGGTGATCGCCAGCAAGCCCAACGCCATGCTGATCGCGCCGACCGACGTGAAGGCGCTGATCGCGCCGCTCACCCAGGCCAAGCAGCAGGACATCAAGATCATTCTGGTGGACACGGTGGTCGAGGACCCGAGCATCGGGCTGTCCCGGATCAGTACCGACAACGTCAAGGGCGGCGCCGCCGCCGCGAAGGCGCTGGCCGAGCAGATCGGCGACAAGGGCAAGGCGCTGGTCATCTCCACCGACCCGGGTGTCAGCTCGGTGGACGCCCGGATCAAGGGGTTCGAGGAGGAGATCAAGGCCAGCCACCCGGGGATCTCCTATCTCGGCGTGCAGTACTCGCACAATGACGTCAGCGAAGCCTCCAAGATCGTCAACGCCGCGCTGGCCAAGGACCCGGACCTGGCCGGCATCTTCGCCACCAACCTCAACTCCGCCACCGGCGCGGGCTCCGCGCTCCAGCAGGCGGGCAAGCTGGACAAGGTGAAGATGGTCGGCTTCGACGCCGGTCCCGCACAGGTCAAGCAGCTCCAGGACGGCGTCGTGTCCGCCCTGATCGCCCAGTTGCCCGGCGAGATCGGCGCCAAGGGCGTCGAGCAGGCCGTCGCCGCGGTGAAGGGCCAGCCGGTCACCGCCTCCATCCCGACCGACGCCACGATCGTCACCAAGCAGAACCTGAACACCCCCGAGATCCAGAAGATCCTCTACAAGGCCGGCTGCTGAGGGCCGATAGGCTGACCCGGTGCGGAGTACGAACCGGGCCGAGCAGGCAGACCAGCGCAGGGCCGAGCTCCTGGAGGCCACCCGCAAGGTGGTCCTGGAGCGCGGCCTGGCCCACACCCGGATCGCCGACATCGCCAAGTCGGTGAACGTCAGCGGCGGCCTCATCCACTATCACTTCGCCACCAAGGACGAGCTGATCACCGCAATGCTGCGGGCCACCCTCGACATCGAGGGCGCCCGCCTGGGGGAGCTGGCGGCCGGCCCCGGCACCGCGGTCGAGCGCCTGGACCGGGTTCTCCGCTATTACATCCCGGAGTCCCGTTCCGACCAGAGCTGGCTGCTGTGGATCGACGCCTGGAACACCGCCCTCCGCGAGCCGGCGGTCAGCGAGATCATGCTGGAGCTCGAGTCGGCGTGGCTGGGGGCCCTCGCTCAGGTCCTCGCGGACGGTACGGAGTCAGGCGAGTTCAGCTGCGAAGACCCGGCGGCCTCGGCCGAGCGCATCGACGCCATGCTGGACGGCCTGGTCATCCGCTACACGCTCCACCCGGCGGTCCTGACCCGCTCCCGCCTGCTGGACCACGCGCACACGGCGGCGGCCAGAGAGGCCGGGATCGAGCCTTCGTCGTTCGAGTAGGGAAGGCGCTTTCCCGACGGGCCTTAAAAAAGGGGCTACGCGGGCAGTGCGGCCAGGAGGAAGGCCAGCCGGGCGGCCGCGCCCTCGACGTCGTCCGTCGTGCCGAGCCGATAGCCCCACGAGGTGAGGAAACTCCCGCCCTCGGAAAGGGTGACGGTTTCGGCCAGGTTCGCGGAGAAGCGATTGCGCACGGACACATAAGCGGGGTCGCTGGAAAGAGCGACGTTCTGAATCGCCAGGTCGGCGTGTCGTCGCGCATACCACGCGAACCGCTCGAGGCTGAGCGCGGTGTCGAGCATCATGCATCACCTCCGCAACGTCTCGCGACAGAATTGCACGATCTTGTGGTGGGAGGCAAGCAATTGCGATGGTTAATGTGAGGATTGTTTCCGATACCCGTCAAGAATGCGGATGATGACGTCCCGTCCAGCTTCGTCGAACTCGGCGCACTTCGCGTAGTCCTCGAACGCCCGCACGTAGAAGGCGATGTCGTCGGGGTCGCGCAGCACCAGGTCCTTCGTCATGGTGGCCAGGCCGATCATGGCCTCGTTGTAGATCCAGAACCCGTTGATCGGCGAGGAGGGGATCTCGGTGTCGAACGGGATGACCCCGAACTCCACGTTCGGCAGCGTGCTCACCGCCAGCAGCCGGTCGAGCTGGCCGTGCATGACGTCGAGCGGCGCGATCCGGGTGCGCAGCGCCGACTCCGTCACGACGAACCTGAACGTACGGCTGCGGTCATAGAGGATCTCCTGGCGCTGCATCCGTACGCGAACGGCCGCGTCGATCTGGTCGGCGGCGCTGTAGAGGCGCTTGACCTTGCGGAAGACGTGCCTTGCGTACTCGGAGGTCTGCAGCAGCCCGATGACGATCGCCGGCTCGAACACCCGGAAGAGCTTGGTGCGGGCCTCCAGGTCGCGGATGTCCTCCTGGAGCGCGGCCAGGCCGCTGCGGTGCCGCTGCTTCCAGTCGTCGTGCCGCTCCAGCAGCGCGATGGACTGCCGGATCAGGTCGTCGGCCGTCTCCGAAGACGCCTGTACGGCAGCCGCCCAGACGACCACGTCGTCCTCTGTGGCGGTCTGCCGGGCGTTCTCCAGGCGTGAGACCTTCGACGGCTGCCACCGCAGCCTTTCGGCGAGCTCTTTGCCCGAAAGGTGGGCGGCTTCGCGCAACTGGCGGAGCTGGCTGCCGAGGTCGACGCGCGCCTGCTGAAACGACGTCACCGCATGAGGCTAGACCGGGTTGCGTGGATCATGCCAGACCCGGTCTGCAATTGTGATCAATCGGTCGCTGGGGGTGTCCCGTCCCTGCTCGGGAAAGCGGTTACCGGAGTTTCGGCCAGGACTCGGCGGGCTATTTCGGTAATGAGCTCGCGGGGTACCTCCACTGCCGTCTCGCCATCGAGGATGTCGCGAAGGTCCGCGAGTGCTTCTTTGTCGGTGAGTTCGAGGCCCTGAACGACGATCGTGCCCCGATCGGTCTCGTACAGGGTGGGGCAGGCGCCCGCCTCCGAGGTGGAGCCGAGGAACCGCATCCGCATATCTATCCTTCCCCGAGCATCAACTGCAATTGCGCGCAATTGTATGACTCAGGCGGACATAAGTGATCGTTTTGGGAAAAATCGGTATTTAGAGCAGCCCTCCCATGAACTCCTGGGCCCTCGCGAACAGGGCCAGCGTGGTGGCGTGCAGCCGATCCCCGATGTCCTTGGGGGCCCGGCCCGCGCAGGCCCTGGCATGCGTGCCCTCCAGCACGATGCCCAGCTTGAAGCAGGCCAGCACGGCGTACCAGTCGATGGCCGACAGGTCGCGCTCCGACAGCGCCGCGTAGTAGGCGACGAGCTCTCCCGGCGGTGGCAGGCCCGGGACGTGCTCGTTGTTCGATGGCCAGGTGGCCAGCAGCCAGCCCAGGTCGAGCAGCGGGTCGCCGATGGTGCACATCTCCCAGTCGACGATCGCCGCCACCCGGGGGCCGTCGTGGGCGAACATCAGGTTCGCGAAGTGGTAGTCGCCGTGCATGACCCCCGGCGTGAACGTCGCGGGCCGGTGCCGCTCCAGCCACTCGGCCGTCTCGGCGAGGCGCGGGATGTCGGGTCCGGGGTAGCCGTCGAGCCGGCCGTACGAGTCGAGCTCCCTGAGCCAGCGCGGCACCTGCCGTTCGAGGAACCCCTCAGGCCGGCCGAAGCCGGGCAGCGCGGCGGGATCGACGCGTCCCAGCTCGGCCAGCGCGCCCGCCGCCTCCAACCCCATCCGGTGCCGGATCGCCGGGTCGGAGGCGTGCGGCTCAGGCAGTCCGTTCGACGGGTTGAAGCCGTCGACCGGCTCCATCAGGTAGTAGACCGGCTCGTCCGCCGTCTGCGCGGCCACCAGCCTCGGCGCGGGCACCGGGGTGTCGCGCAGCGCCGCGAGCACCCGCGCCTCCCGGCGCAGCACCTCGTTGCTCTGCTGCCGCGCGTGCAGGGGCGGTCTGCGCAGGATGTACGGGGTGCCGCCGCGTTCGAAGCGGACCATGACGTTCTGCGTGCCGCCGAGGACCGGGACGGCGTCGCCGATGTCGCCGCCGGGCAGGCCCTGGGCGTCCATCCAGGCGCCGAGCGCGCCGAAGTCGATGGCGCCGACGTCGATGTGGGTGGAGGTCATCGCTGCCCTTTAGTAGAATGAAGTTCTAGTACCTTATGAGAGGCACGTTCGGCCGGTCAACCGAGCGCCTGCATGTACGGCAGGAACTGGCGGGCCCGGTCGCCAGGAAGCTCGCCGCCCAGCACCATGAGCGAGACCGGCCACGGGTTGCCGATCCCGTGCGCATCCGCCCACTTGATCAGGCCGTCCTTGGCCAGGTCGATATCCAGTCGCACGACGCCGCCCATGTCCAGGGCCAGGTCGCCGATCAGCGCTTCGGCGGTCGCCTGGTCGCGTGCCACGACAGGGCCGATGACCACGTTGCCGTCGTTGCGCCACGCCTGCCCGAACCCGCCTTCGGCGACCCGTACCTGCTCCCCGAAACCGAACATGCGGCGCAGCAGCGGCGACCTGTCCATGCCGAACACCTCCGCGTCCAGCGCCAGGATCGCGCCGAGATCCTCCTGCGTGGCGGGCCTGGTCCGGCCGGAACGCTCGCCCTGGAAGACACCGGTATGCGCGGCGACCCTGCCGACGGTACGGAAGCCGAGCCGCTCGTACAGCGGGCGCCCGTTCTCGGTCGCGTGCAGCCAGACGACGCGGTCTCCCGCCTGCCGCAGCACATGCTCCATCAGCTTGCCGGCCAATCCCTGCCTGCCGTACCTGGAGGCGGTGAGGACCATGCTGATCACGGCGTGGTCGTGGCCGTAGCGGGTCAGGATGGTCGTCGCGGCGAGGCCGTCGCCGTCGGGCGCGTCGATCCCGTACACCTCGCCGACCTCGAACAGCAGCCCCCACTTGTGCCGCTCGGGCGGCCACTCGCGGTCCTGGGCCAGGCGGGTGCAGGCGTCGAGGTCGGCTCGGGACAGCAGGCGCGGGTTCATGCCGCACATCTTTCCTGGTCCTCGGCCGCTCGTTCAAAACGATTTACTAGGCGTGTGGAATGCGTGGTGGCGGTCGATGTGGGTGGGACGACGCTGAAGGGCGGCCTCGTCGGCCGCGACGGGACTCCGCTGTACGTGGAGCGCCGGGCCACACCGCGCGCCGAGGGCCCCGAAAGGGTGATCGCCGCCATCTCGGCGTTCGTCACGGACCTGTCCCGCGCACGCTCTTCCGGTGGTGGGGTTCTGGAGCCGGTCGCGGTGGGGCTGGCCGTGCCGGGGCTGGTGACGGCGACGCACGCGGTGTTCTCTGCCGCGATCGGCTGGCGCGACGTCCCCGTTGAGGCATTCACCGAGGTCGACCTACCGGTCGCGCTCGGCCACGACGTCCGCTCGGCGGGGGAGGCCGAACTGGCGTACGGCGGCGGGTCGGGAGACGTGCTGTACCTCCCCATCGGCACCGGCATCGCGGGCGCGGTGGTCCTTTCCGGCAGCCTGTACGGCGGAGCCGCCGGCTGGGCCGGCCAGATCGGCCACATCCCGGTACGGCCCGACGGTCTCCTCTGCGCCTGTGGCCAGCGCGGCTGCCTGGCGGCGTACGCCTCGGCCTCGGCCATCGCGGCCCGCTGCGGCGAGAACTCCGCCGCCGACGTGGTCGCCCGCGTGCTGACGGGCGACGCCCAGGCCGTGGCGGTCTGGGACGAGGCGGTGGAGGCGCTGTCCCTGGCCCTGGCCACGTACACGCTGCTGCTCGACCCGGACCTGGTCGTCATCGGCGGCGGCCTCTCGCTGGCGGGCGACACTCTGATCGGGCCTCTCCGAGAACGGCTGCCGGACCTGCTCACCTTCCGTCGTCCACCGGCCCTGCGCGTCTCGGCCCTCGGCGTCCACGCGGGTCTCCTGGGCGCGGGCCTCCTGGGCTGGCGCGCCCAGGAGGCTCACGTATGACTCTGACCTATCGGCTGATGACACGCTCCGGCGTGTCCAGCCAGATGTGCTGGCCCTCGGGGGTGACCGTCATGCCGAACCGGTCACGGTCGGGCTCGCCCCAGCTCACCCACCGGAAGTAGGCGTCCTCGGCCTCCTGCCACACGGCCCGGTCGCCGATCTGGAAGACCTCGTAGTCGTCCCCCTTCAGCTCCCAGGTCGCCGCCGCCCACCGGTCGCTGTCGCCGATAACCCACATGCGATAGAAATCAGCCTCGCGGTAGGTGCGAGATTGCAGGCCGGTAAGCGTCGACATCGCCAGGTCGGCTCCGGCCGGTGCGTAGGCGAGGGTGCGCGGGTCGATCCTGGTGGTGGACAGTTGCGCCTGGTCGGGGTCGAAGTCGCCGATTTCGACCAACCGCTGGGAGCGCATCATCATGTACGAGGCGAAGCCGGGGAAGCGGCCGATCGCCGTGCCGTCCGGCCTGACCACGAGCCGCAGCGCATTGTTGAGGCCGAAGCCGGGACAGTATGGGGCGACGATCACCGCGCCGGGCCGGGACTGTGCTATCCAGGCGTAGGGCACGGTGTGGATGCCGCACGTGACATGCACCCGATCGAAAGGGGCGTGGCCGGGGAAGCCGTACGCGCCATCGCCGACGAGAAGATGCGGCTGTACTCCGGCGGCGACGAGGTTCTTGGCCGCTTGTTCGGCGTTGGCCCTGTCGATCTCGATCGAGGTGACGTTGGTCGCGCCGACCACGTGGGAGAGCAGAGCGGCGGTCCAGCCGGTGCCGGTGCCCACCTCGAGCACCCGATGGCCGGGTTCGGGGTCCAGCCATTGGAGCAGGTCGGCTACGGTGCTGGGCGCGGAATTGGACGAGGTGGAGCCTCTGGCGCCGAGCTGGATCTCGGTGGCACCGTCATCGAGCTGGGTGACGAGCACGCTGTCGGAGTAGACCACCTCCCACCAGGTATCGGGGTCGGCGTCGCGGTCGATGATGCTCTCACGCTCCTCCAGCCCGACGAACGCCTGAGCGATCGACGGGATGAACAGGTGACGGGGAACGGCTCGCAGCGCGCTGAGCACCCACTTGCTGCGTGGGGAAACGGCCATGATCTCGTCGAGCATCCGCTCGATTCGGCCGGGGGCGTTCACTTCTTGTCCCCGTTGTCTTTGTTGTCCTTGTTGTCGCCCTTTCCGCCGCTGTGTTTGCCGTTTCCGCCGCACAAGGTGTCTTCGTCCTTGGCCTTGGGGGCAATGTACGGCTTGTACTTCTTGGGGTCGCCTTCGTGCTTACCCATGACGATCTCCGTCGCCTAGTTAGCGACTCCGCATAGTCATCCCGCCGGTAACAATAAGACTACGGACTGTGATCAGGCAAGTGGATTCCGCTTTCAGGCCAGCAGCATCGCCGGCACGTCGACCGGCTGGGCGCGTAGCTGCTCGCCAAGGGCCTTGGCCTGGGGGTCCATGCGAGGACTGGCCGCCACGCCCCTACCCAGCAGGCCATGGACGACGAAGTTGAGCGCGTGGAGGTTCGGGAGCTCATAACGGGTGATCCGATGGGCCGCCAGCTCGGGGAGGAGCTCCTTTAGGCGGTCCGTAGTCAGGTGCGCCGCCAGCCAGTCGTACCGCTCCGCCGTGTCGACCCAGACCCCCAGGTTGGCGTTGCCGCCCTTGTCTCCCGAACGGGCACCCGCCAGGCGGCCCAGCGGGGTGCGAACCGCCGGCTGGGCGCCTGAGACCCGCGCCGGGGGCCGCCGCACGTCGTCGGCCCGCTGTGACCGCGGAGACGGGGAGGCGGTGGGAGCCATTGACTCACGGTCCGTGACTGCCGGCACCTCCTCGCCGTCCAGGAAGACCCGGGCCCGCACCTCCGCGGCCGGTATCAGCACCGGCCAGTACACCCCGTACGGCGACGCGTTGCCCGGCGGGGTGAGACCGTAGAAGCCGGGATAACCGGCCAGCCCCGTCTCCACCACGGCCGAGGAGAAGGCGCGGCCGGCCCGGCGCTGGTCGGCGTCCATGACCGTGATCCGCAGCAGCCCCCCGTCCGCGAGCGTGACGTCCACCGAGTCGAACGACTCCTTCGGCACCCTGGCCCAGATCGCCTCCTCCGCCACGCGGGCCTTGGCCTCGATGTCCAGGCCCGTCAGGACCAGCGTCATCGTGTTGCGGTAGCCGGCCAGGTAGTTGACCGCGACCTTGAGCGTGCCGGGCGGCGGCTCGCCGCGTACGCCGGAGACGCGCACCCGGTCGGGGCCGTCGTCCGACAGCGTGATGGTGTCGAAGCGGGCCACGACGTCGGGCCCGAGGTAGCGGGGGCCGGCGATCTCATAGACGAGCTGGGCCGTCACCGTGCCGATCGAGACCAGGCCGCCGGTCCCCGGGTGCTTGGTGATCACGGAGGAGCCGTCGGCGTGCAGCTCGGCGACGGGGAAGCCGCAGTGCGCCAGATCCGGTACGTCCTGGAAGAACGCGTAGTTGCCGCCCGTGGCCTGGCAGCCGCATTCGATGATGTGGCCCGCGACCACCGAGCCCGCCAGGGGATCGAGGTCGCCGGGTGCCCAGCCGTACCGCCAGATGCCGGGACCCGTGACCAGGGCGGCGTCCGTGACGCGGCCGGTCACCACGACGTCGGCGCCGGCCGACAGGGCCGCCGCGATCGGGCGGCCGCCCAGGTAGGCGTTGGCGGTCAGGGGCGTCGCGGTGAGCTTCTCGCCGGTGTCGGCGTTGGTCAGGTCCAGGTCGCGGCCGGTGAGGTCGTCGCCGGTGACGTGGGCGACCCTGGGGGAGAGGCCGAGGCGGGCGGCGAGCTCGTGTACGGCGGCGGCGCACCCGGCCGGGTCCAGCCCGCCGGCGTTGGTCACGATTTTTATGCCTTTATCGAGGCAAGTGCCGAGGACCTCTTCGAGCTGGGTCAGGAACGTCGGCGCGTAGCCGGGGCGGCCCTTGAGGCGGTTGCCGGCCAGGATGAGCATCGTCAGCTCCGCCAGCCAGTCACCCGTGAGCACGTCGATCGGCCCGCCCTCGACCATCTCCCGCGCGGCCGACAGCCGGTCACCGTAGAAGCCGCTGCAGTTGGCGATGCGCAAGGTCATACGCCGGGAACCCATTTGGCCGGGCGCTTGCCCATGAAGGCCGCGATGCCTTCCTGACCCTCCTCAGAGGTGAAGCGCTGGGCGGACAGCGCGGTCATCTGCCGCAGCCCCTCCTCGAACGAAACCTGTGGCAGCTCCCTGACCAGCCGCTTCGTGATGGCCAGCGCCTCGGGGCCGCCCTTGAGCAGCATCCCGGCATAGTGCCGCACGGTCGCGTCGAGCTCCTCGGCGGGTACGGCCCGCGTCAGCAGCCCGATCTCCACCGCCCTGGCCGCGTCGAACACCTCGCCGGTCAGGAAGTATTCGGCCGCCGCCCGAGGATCGAGCCTTCGCAGGACCGGCACGGAGATCATCGCGGGCACCACGCCGAGCCGTACCTCCGTGAACGCGAAGGAGGCCGTCACCGGCGCGATGGCGAAGTCGCACGCGGCCACCAGGCCGAGCCCGCCCGCGCGGGCGGTGCCGTTCAGGCGGCAGATGACCGGCTTCGGGCTCTCCCAGATCAACGAGAGGATCTCCGGGAACGACGCCGTCACCGGCGCGTCGCCGACCCCGGAAGCGGGCTCGACGCGCTGCTCCTTCAGGTCGGCGCCCGAGCAGAACACCGGGCCCGCGCCGGTCAGCACGATCACCCGGACCTCCGGCTCGGTCAGCGCCCAGTTCAGCCGGCGTTCCAGGTCGCCGAGCAGCCGCACGGACAGCGCGTTCCTGTTGGCCGGCGAATCCAGCGTGATGGTCGCGATGCCGCCGGCCAGCTCCTTGTGGACCAGGCTCGTCATGAGTCCCCTTCCCGGATGATCGCCAGCACGGCGCCCGCCTCGACCTGCTGCCCCTTCTCGACGTGTACGCCGGAGACGACGCCCTCGGCGGGCGCGGCGATCTGATGCTCCATCTTCATCGCCTCCAGCACCAGCACCGCCTGGCCCTTCGTCACGCGGTCACCCGGCTCGACCTCGACCCGCAGCACGCTACCCGGCATGGGAGCGAGGAGTGAGCCGGGCGCGACCTGCTCGACGGGCTCGGGCAGCCGGGGTACGAGCGTCAGCTCGACGGAACCGCTGGGGGAGCCGACGCAGACCTTCCCGTCGTAGTGGGCGATGTCGAACGTGTGCCGTACGCCCCCGCTTTCCAGGACGATTCTGGACGGGTCCGCATGGACCAGCTCGATTCCGTCGGGGAGTGGCTCGTAGACGACCTCGGCCTCGTCGAAGACGGCGCGCGAGGGCTGCGACCGGACGTTGCGCCAGCCGGAGGGCAGGCTGCGCAGGACCGGCGCGGCGGCCCGGTTGGCGGCGGCCTGTGCCAGGGCGGCGGCCAGCACGGCCAGCTCATCGAGGCGTCTCAGGCCGTGCTGGTGTCCGTCCAGGAACCCGGTGTGCGTGTCTCCGGCCCTGAAGTCAGGATTTGTCAGGACGCTAAGCAGCAGATCCCTGTTTGTGGTGAGCCCGTGGATTCGAGCGCGTCGCAGCGCGGTCGTCAGCTTCCGTACCGCCTCATCCCGGGACGAGCCATGAGCGATCACTTTGGCGAGCATCGCGTCGTAATGAGCGGAGACGACCGACCCGGCCTCCACCCCCGAATCAACCCGTACGTCCCCGGGCACCTCGAACCGCCGCAGGACCCCGGTCTGCGGAAGATAGTCCCCGTCCTCCGCGTACAGCCGTACCTCTACCGCATGCCCATCAGGCGGCGGCGGAGAGCCCGGCAGCGCCAGCCCCTCGGCCACCTCGATCTGCAGCCGTACCAGGTCCACCCCATAGACCAGCTCGGTGACCGGATGCTCGACCTGGAGCCGGGTGTTCATCTCAAGGAAGGCCACCTGATCGCCCTTGACCAGGAACTCCACGGTCCCGGCACCGACGTATCCGATGGCCCCGGCCGCCCTGACCGCCGCCTCGCAGAGCTCGTCCCTGACTCGCTGGGTGATGCCGGGCGAGGGGCATTCCTCCACGACCTTCTGGTGCCGGCGCTGGATGCTGCACTCCCGCTCGCCGAGCGCCCACACGGTGCCGTGCCGGTCGGCCAGGATCTGTACCTCGACGTGCCTGGCGCCTTCGAGCAGCGGCTCGACGAACACGGTCCCGTCGCCGAACGCCGACTCGGACTCGCGCCGCGCCGACGCGATCTCCCGCTCCAGCTCGGCGGGGTCGCGCACCACCCGCATACCCCGCCCGCCACCACCGGCCGACGCCTTCACCAGCACGGGGAACCCTGTCACTGGGAACCCTGTCACTGGGAACGCTGTCACTGGGAACGCTGTCACTGGGAACTCCGTGACCGCCGCCGTCAGCGACGGCAGCACCGGCACCCCGGCCTCGCCCATCAGCCGTTTGGCCTCGATCTTCGACCCCATGGCCGCGATCGACTCCGGCGACGGACCCACCCACACCAGCCCGGCATCCAGCACAGCCTGGGCGAAGTCCGCGTTCTCCGACAGGAACCCATATCCCGGGTGCACGGCGTCGGCGCCGGCCGCCTGGCAGGCCGCCACGATCCGCTCGATGTCCAGATATGTCTCCGTAGGCTTGGCGCCGGGCAGCCGTACCGCGTAGTCGGCCTCGGCCACGTGCGGCGACCCGGCGTCGGCGTCGGAGAAGACGGCCACGGTCTCGATGCCGAGCGAGCGGCAGGTACGGAAGACGCGCCGGGCGATCTCGCCCCGGTTCGCGACGAGCAGACGAGTGATCACGGCCGGAACACCCCGAATCCCGCCGCCTCGGGGATCGCGGCACTGTTGATCGCCGACAGGCACAATCCCAGAACGGTCCTGGTGTCGCGGGGGTCGATCACCCCGTCGTCATAAAGCCGCCCCGACAGGAAGAACGGCAGTGACTCCGCCTCGATCTGCGCCTCCACCATCGCCCGCATGGCCGCGTCGCCCTCCTCGTCGTACACCTGACCGCGCGCCTCGGCCGAGGCCCGCCCGACGATCGACAGCACCCCGGCGAGCTGCGCGGGCCCCATCACCGCCGACTTCGCGCTCGGCCACGCGAACAGGAACCGCGGATCGTAGGCCCGGCCGCACATCCCGTAGTTTCCGGCGCCGTAGGAGGCGCCCATCACCACGGTGAGGTGCGGCACCGTCGAGTTGGACACCGCGTTGATCATCATCGCGCCGTGCTTGATGATGCCGCCCTGCTCGTAGTCCTTGCCGACCATGTAACCGGTCGTGTTCTGGAGGAACAGCAACGGAGTGCGCGACTGGTTCGCGAGCTGGATGAACTGGGTCGCCTTCTGCGATTCCTCACTGAACAGCACCCCGCGCGCGTTGGCCAGGATCCCGACCGGATAGCCGTGCAGCCGCGCCCACCCCGTCACCAGCGAGGCCCCGTACAGCGGCTTGAACTCCTCGAACTCGCTGCCGTCCACGATCCGCGCGATCACCTCGCGCGGATCGAACGGCACCTTCAGGTCCTGCGGCACGATCCCGAGGAGCTCTTCGACCGGATATCGCGGCTCTTGTACGGCCTGAGGCTGCGTGCCGAGCTTGCGCCAGTTGAGCGACCGGACGATCTGCCGCCCGATCCGCAGCGCGTCGTGCTCGTCGAGGGCCAGGTAGTCGGCCAGGCCGCTGGTGCGCGCGTGCATGTCGGCCCCGCCGAGCGACTCGTCGTCGGACTCCTCACCGGTCGCCATCTTGACCAGCGGCGGCCCGCCGAGGAACACCTTGGCCCGCTCCTTCACCATCACCACGTAGTCGCTCATTCCGGGCACGTAGGCGCCTCCGGCCGTGGAGTTGCCGAACACGAGCGCGATCGTCGGGATCCCCGCCGCCGACATTCGCGTCAGGTCCCGAAATATCCGCCCACCCGGGATGAAGATCTCCTTCTGCGTCGGCAGGTCCGCGCCACCGCTCTCCACCAGATTGACGTACGGCAGGCGATTCTGGAGCGCGATGTCGGCGGATCTGAGCGACTTCTTCAGCGTCCACGGGTTCGACGCGCCGCCTCTGACCGTGGGATCGTTCGCGGTGATCACGCACTCGACGCCCTCGATCACCCCGATCCCGGTGACCATGCTGGCGCCCACCGGGAACTCACTGCCCCACGCGGCCAGCGGCGACAGCTCCAGGAAGGGGGAGTCGGGATCGATGAGCAGCTCGATCCGCTCGCGGGCCAGCAGCTTGCCCCGTTTCCGGTGTCGTTCCACGTATTTGTCGCCGCCGCCCGCGACCGCCTTGGCCTGCTCGGCGTCGAGCTCTTCCAGCTTGTCCAGCATCGCCGCGCGCCGCTCCTGATGGTCGGCGCCGCTGGGATCGAGCCTGCTCCGGATCACACGCCCTCCTGTTGCCAACTTGACGCCGATGTCAATCCGATGGCCCTGGCCCAGAGCTTGGTGAGCAGTTCCACGGCCGTCCGCTCGTCGGCCCGCTCGCCCAGGTCCAGCCAGACGTGGGCGAAGTGCTCCACCATCCCGCCCAGCATGACCGCCGTCAGCCGGGGATCGAGGGCCGGGTCGGCCAGTCCCTGCTCCTGCAACCGCCGCAGCCCCTCGGCGCCGCGCCGGACGAACACCTCGCGCAGCTCCAGCAGCAGGCCACGCAGGCCCTCCTCGGCGGTGGCGGCCTGTTCGAGCATCCTGACCAGCCGTGAGTTGGCCGCCCAGGCCCGCAGGTAGAGCCGGTTGGCCGCCTCGATGCGCGCGTACGGGTCGCCGGGAACGCCGGGACCCACGACGCTCGCCGTGAACATCTCCCCGACCACCGCCGCCGCCACCTCGCGGAACAGGGCTTCCTTGGCGTCGAAGTAGGTGTAGAAGGTGCCGTGGGAGACGCCGGCGCGGGCGCACACGTCGTCGATGCGCACCGCCTCGTAGCCGTGCTCGTCGAACGCCTCCCGGCCCGCCCGTACGAGCGCGTCCCTCGTACGCCGTCCTCGGGCGGTCAGCTCGGACTTGACGATCACGTCAACTAGGGTAACCCGCTTGTCC
This sequence comes from Nonomuraea sp. NPDC049129, assembly GCF_040648495.1. Lineage (NCBI taxonomy): Bacteria > Bacillati > Actinomycetota > Actinomycetes > Streptosporangiales > Streptosporangiaceae > Nonomuraea > Nonomuraea sp. NPDC049129. The sequence continues at coordinate 904,925 of NZ_JBEZDU010000002.1, forward strand.
GGCACGCGAAAAGCCCTCCACGACGATCCTTTCTGTCGTGGAGGGCTTGGGTTCCGCTGTCTCAGGTGCAGTGGCTCCAGCCGGACTTCCAGGACGCGGTGCCCCACGAGCCGCCCCAGATCACGCACTTCTTGACGGCCGCCACTCGCACCGGGCCCGCGTAGGCGGTGAACTTGCCCGGGTTGCTGCCGCTGCCGCCGTTCTGTACCTGGAGGGTGGCGTTCATCGAGACCTTGCCGGGATACACCAGCTTGGACATGGTCACGACGCAGTTCTTGCCGTTGCCGTACAGCAGGTAGATCGTCGCGGAGCTGCCCAGCGCGTGGCTGTCGATCACCTTGAAGCCGGAGCCGCACACTGCTGTCGCGCTGAAGGTGTTCGGCTTGGGGCTGGCGGTCGGCTTCACCGTGGGTTTCACGGTCGGCTTCACGGTCGGCTTCGTCGTGGGCTTGGTGGTCGGCTGGGGGTTCGGGTCGTCCGTGTTGTCCTCGGTGGGCGAGGTCGTGGGGCCGGGGTCCGGGGCCACCGTGTCGGTGCGCTTGGTCTTGGTGGGCTTGGGATCCGACTCCGGCTTGTGCGTTGTCGGCTTCGACGTCTGCGGGACCGTGGGGACGGTGACCGGGACCTGGCTGCTCGGGTCCTGGATCACCTGCTCCTTGGTCTTGGTCTTGGTGGGCTCGGGCTGCTCCACGCTCAGCGTCGGGACCGGCTGCGAGACGACCGGGCTGTCCTCCGTCAGGGGCGGCTCGACGGGCTGTCCGCCCCCGGAGCCGTCGGTGGGGGTGGCCTCGGAGGTGTTGCCGACGGCGACCACCTTCTGGATGCCGCCGCTGTTGGCCTGCACGATCACCGCGCCGCCCACGACCAGCAGGGCCGCCGCGGCGGCGCCGGTCAGGGCGAAGGTCAGGGTACGGCGCTGCTTCGCCGACCCGGCGTCAGCCGCCTGTGGCCCCTGCCCCGGCCCATTCGCACCGGGCCCATTCGCACCGGGCCCACTCGCGCCAGGCCCACGACCGCCGGGACCGCCAGGGCCAGGGCCGCCAGGACCGTATGCCGGTCCGCCCGGTCCGCCTGCGCCGAACCCCGGAGCGCCGCTCTGTCCCGGCACGCCACCCATGGGCTGTCCCGGAGCGCCACCCATGGGCTGACCGGGAGCGCCTGCCCCCTGGGCCATGGGGCCCTGCTGCTGCATCGGACCGCCGGGTGCTCCCTGGCCGCCGACGGGCATCCCGGGGGCGGCCGGCCCGCTGCCGTGCGGCATGTTCTGGCCGCTCGTGGGGTTGCCCTGGGGCATACCGGGTGATCCGGCCGAGGGACCTGCCGCCGCCATGGGAGCCGGGGCGCCGCCCTTGGTCGCGCCGGGAAGGCCGAAGTGACCGGTCTGACCGGTCTGACCGGTCTGACCGGTCGGACCCGTCTGGGAGGCGGCGCCGGGCCGCATCCAGGGGCCGGGGTAGGAGTCCTGCGGGTTCGCGCCCGGCTGTGGCCCCGTACCCGCCGGTGCGCCCATGACGGCGCCCGTCTGAATGTCAGGCTGAGGACCGGTGCCCTGGCGGTTCGGGCCCGTGGTCAGCGGGTCCACGGACGCGGGCGGCGCCGGCTGCCCTGTGAGTTGCACGATCAGCTGGTCCGCGCTGGGCCGCTGCGACGGGTCCTTGGACAGGCACGCCGCCACCAGTTGGCCCAGCGCCCCCTCCATCCCGCCCAGCTCCGGCTCCTCGTTCAGGATCCGGTTCATCACCACGGGAATCGAGTCGGCGCCGAAGGCGGGCTTGCCCGTCGCCGCGAACACCATCGTGACGCCCCAGGCGAACACGTCCGCCGCCTCGGACACGGCCGCCCCGCTGAGCTGCTCGGGCGCCAGGTACGACGGCGTCCCCATGGCCATGCCCGTGGCCGTCGCCCCGGGGGAGTCCAGCGCTCGGGCGATGCCGAAGTCGATCACGACGGGGCCCTCGGGCCCCATGAGGACGTTCGCGGGCTTGAAGTCGCGGTGCAGGATCCCGGCCCGGTGGATGGCCGCCAGCGCGGTCGCCGTACTGATCGCGAGCCGCTCCAGCGCCGCTCCCCGGCGTGGGCCCTCGTTGATCACCAGCTGCCGGAGGGACGGCCCCGGTACGTACTCGCTCACGATGTACGGCCGGCTGCCCTCAAGGTCGGCGTGCAGCACCGGAGCCGTACAGAACCTGGCCACCCGCTGCGCCACCGCGACCTCGCGCAGGAATCTGCTCCTGGCGTCGGCGTCGGCCACCAGCGCGTTGTGCAGCAGCTTTACCGCCGCCTGCTCGCCGGTGTCACTCTGGCCGAGGTACACGACTCCCTGGCCGCCCTCACCAAGCCGGGCGACGAGGTCGTAGGCCCCCAGCCGCCGCGGGTCGTCCGCCGCCAGCGGCTGGTGCTGATTCACGCCGTACCCCCAAGACCACGTATAACAAATCGACAGATGGTGCGAAACGCTACCAGCGTGACCCTTGGGGCGTTGCCCGGACCCATCAGATGTTTCATCTTTTGACGCAAGATGTCAGCGTTTCGGAGCAGGTCGTGTCCCCATTGACCGGGCTAGGTCACGGCTTGATGAACTCAGATCGCTTTGCCTGGGTTGAGCAGGCCAAGCGGGTCGAAGACGGCCTTGATGCCCTGCTGCATCTCCTGCGCCACCGGTCCGAACTCCAGGCCGAGCCAGCGCCGCTTGAGGACGCCGACACCATGCTCGCCGGTCAGCGTGCCGCCGAGCTGCAAAGCGTGCTTGAACACCTCGTCCGCCGCGGCCCACACCTCGGGCGGCGGCTCGGTCATACCACGCTCGAAGATGAAGACCGGGTGAATGTTCCCGTCACCGGCGTGCGCGGCCGTACAGATCTTCACGCCATGCCGTACGGCGGCCGCCTCGATCGCCATGATCATGTCGGGCAGCGCAGAACGCGGCACGCACACGTCCTCCACCAGGCACGCGCCAAGGCGCTCCTTGGCGTCGTAGGCCATCCTGCGCAGCCCGATCAGCTCCTCGGTCTCCTGAGGGCTGGAGGAGACCGCCACGAACGACGCGCCGTTGTCGACGCACAGCTGCTCCATGCGCTTGACGACCGCCTCGCTGTCCGACGCGTCGGACTGGCCGATCAGCATGGCGATCGTGCTCGTTTCCAGGCCGATGTTGCGATAGTCGTCGATGGCCTCCAGCGTCGCCCGGTCGAGCAGCTCCATCAGCGACGGCTGGCACCCGGCGGCCATGATCGCCGACACGGCCGCGCCCGCGTCGCGCAGCGAGCCGAACTCCGCCGCGAACGTCGCCGGCGGCTTGTCCGGTGCCCTGCGCAGCCGTACCGTCGCCGAGGTGATCACGCCGAGCGTGCCTTCCGAGCCGACGAACAGGCCGGTCAGGTCGTACCCGGTGACGCCCTTCATCGTGCGGCGGCCCGTCTCGAGGATCCGGCCGTCGGCCAGCACCACCTCCAGGCCGAGCGCGGAGTCGCGGGTCACGCCGTACTTCACGCACCGCAGCCCGCCCGCGTTGGTGGCCAGGTTGCCGCCGATCGTGGAGATCTCGTACGACGACGGGTCGGGCGCGTACATCAGCCCGTGCTCCCTGGCCGCCCGGTCGAGGTCGGCGGTGATCACCCCGGGCTCGACCACGGCGATCTCGTCGGCGGGGGAGAGCTCCTTGATCGCCGTCATCCTGGCCACGGAGAGGATCACCGACCCGTCGCCGGCGGTGGCGGCGCCCGCCAGCCCCGTGCCCCCGCCGCGCGGCACCACCGGGACCCGGTGCTCGGTCGCCCATTTGAGCGTCGTCACCACATCGTCACGCGACGTGGCGAGCACCGCGGCCAGCGGCTTGCCGGGTTCCAGGAACGTACGGTCGCGGGCATAGGAGTCGATGACGTCGGGGTCGGTCAGGACGCGCCCCTCGGGCAGGGCGTTCACCAAGGCATCAATGGGTCTCACATGGGAAACTCTACGGTTTGCGCCGACAGCGGCTAAAGGCCAGACTGCCCAGGTGGAAGTCACGTGTCCGGTATGCAGCCGATCTGACCAGGTCTCCGCAGTCCCTGGAGTGGTGGCGGCGGGCACCACGTACCGGATCGGCCGCGCCCGGATGGCCGCCACGCGCGACATCGTGGACCTGCCGACGGCGGCCTCGCTGGGCGCCTCGAAACACCTCATGAGCCGTACGCAGCTGGCGGTCTGGCTGTCGTTCCCCAGCCGCCACTACACGGCGTGGACCAGGAACCAGGGCTACATCCTGCTCGGCGTCGCCGCCCTGGTCCACCTGGTGACCGCGCTGGTGATCGCGATGGGCAAGGACGCGAACTGGACCGAGGTGCTGCTCGCGCCGTTCTGCCTGACCGGGTTGTTCTGGGGGTTCGGGCTGCTGTTCGTGCTGGGGTCGTACGGGGCCCGCAAGCGGGACACGGCGGAGGCCCCGGCCCGGGTACAGGCGCTCACCGTGTGGGAGAGGCTGTGCTACTGCCCGCGGGACAATGTGGTGTTCGAACCCGGGGTCGGAGTGTCGTTCCACCCGAGCGAGACCCGCGAGTACATCTTCGGCTTCCGCCAGAGCCAGACCCGCACCATCTAGCTAGTCGAGCCGGCCACCGGGTTGAAGCCGAGGACGCGGTGCTCTCGTGATCGTCAGTACGCGAAGGCGGACGGCCGATCATTCACCCTTCAGGCGGTCAGGGAGTCGTTCCGTCATCGAAGGAGAAACCGAAGCTGCCCGGGTTCGGCGGCATCACCCACTGCTGCAGGGGGCCGAAGTTGCAGCTCTGCACACTCAGCGGGGTACCGCTGGCCGTGCTGTTGCCGACCGGGGCCACGCAGTTGAAGCTGAAGTGCTGTCCCAGGACCCAGACGTTGTCGGGGGCGCCGGGGGTCAGCGCGCGGAAGGTCCATTGCTGGTCGCCCGTGACGCCGAAGGCGCAGGTCCGCAGGATCAGCCGGGTGCCGAGGGGAGTCGGGTTCTGGGTGTTGGCCAGACTGAGACACTTGCCGCTGGAGTGACGGATCGAGTTGTCGATCGACACGCCGATGGGCGCGAAGCCGTGCCAGACCTGACTGCAGTCCATCAGCACCACAGGGGTGTTGTCAGCCGTGCCGCCGTTGAGCGGGCCGATGCATCTGGCGGGTGAGACGACACCATTGCTGCGGATGATCGTGGACGGGAAAGCCGCGGCCTGAGCTGCGGTGGCAGCCATCACCAGGGCCAGCATCAGGCCCATTCCGGTGAGTACGGAGAAGAGGATTCGACGCACGTTCGCTCCTTGAGCGTTCGGGGATCTTGTGACACGCGGAGCGCATGTCTGCCCTGAAGGCGTTCCGTGCTGTGCCGGGAGGTTCCGGGGAGTTCCGTGCTCAGGCCGGGGGCGGGGCGCGTCGTGGTGGCCGGGTGGCTTGAGGGCGATCACCGGGTCCGGCGCCGCGTGGAGGGTCAGGCTCGCCCGCCGGATCCGCCCGCGCGACCGCCCAGGCTCCGTCCGACGATCACCGTGTCCTCGGCGCCCACCTCTTTGACGAAGCCGGCCAGGATGGCGGCGGTACGACGCGCTCGCAGTCCGGCTTGCCGCACTCGCGGAGCCACCGGCCGTCGAGTTCGGCCCCGCACGGACCGGCTAGCCGGTCCAGCGCCCTTTCCACCTCAGCGCCACCTCAGCGCGGCATCCAGGCGCGCTATCGGTACTCCCGCTGCGCCAACGATCATGATCAGCAAGCACGATCCAACCGTCCAGAACGTCCCCGCATTGCGCCAGCCCGCCCCAATCGCAAGGAAGGCTGCGACTTCACCAACCACGAACACCACTGCCAGTAGCACATAGATCCAGAACGGCCCGAGCGCCGCATCGCCACCCTCAAACGGCATGGGCCCCCTCTTCGACACCTTCTCCTTATCCCACTTCGCGACCTTCTCCTTCCACTCACGTACCCGCCCCTGCGTCAGTAGGAGTAGTTCGACTGACAGGGCTATCAACATTGTCGGCAGGACCTGCGCGGCAGTGGTGTAGAACGCTTCCGTCCCCATGTCGGGTAATCGCCATCACACTGCGCAGCGTTCCATCCCAGCCGGGTAATCCGTGCGGCACAGTAAAACCCGTACCCGAGCAGGTCACCCGCGTTGAAGGGCGTACCCGTGGCGGCGGCATGCAGTGGCACTCCACCGACTGCGCACTGGACGCTGCCCGTTGAGCAGGCCCAAGCCGCCGTGTACGACGCCGCGCAGCGGCTCCGTGACTACACGGCCATGCTCAACCGGCAGTTGCGTGCCCCGCGGTTAGTCTGGCCCCTTATCAGCCCTATCCCCTCCATAGGCTTGTAGAACAGCCGAATCATGGGGATAAAAGCACCGGCCACGATCATGCCTGCCACGGAGACCATGACCACCCAGAAGACGAAAGCGTTGAACCAGCGAAATCCCAGCGCTAGAACAGCCGTCATCTCGCCGACCAGGAACGCCCAACACCACCTCATGTTCGCCACTCGCCGTAGGAAGCTTGGCATCATCCTTGCGATGCTGCTGGTCGCCTTCGCCGTCCTCTTCGCAACCGCGCAGATCAACAAACCGCACTGGCAGTGGATCGCCCAGGTGGAACCGCTGGCCGACGGGCGCACTCTGCGCGCGGAACTGCTGTTCAGCAGGCCGAGGCCCGATGGCACCTTCTGCGAGCGGGTGGTGGACACGGTGGTGGAGGAGGAGTCGGCCGCCCGGGTGGCGGTGGGCGTACAGGTATACAACGAGTGCGCTCCCTTCATGTCCTGGGGAAGGGTGCGGAGTTCCGCGGCTGGTCATCCCTACACCGTGGATGTCCGGCTGCGTGCACCACTCGGGGGACGACTCATCCTTGAGAGGGGAAGCGAACGCCCCATCCCCATTCGAGGAGAATCCCCGCGGTACACGACCGGGAAGCCAATGTTGCTGCCCTTGCGCCGGTGATTGACGGCCCACAGCAAGTCGTCGCCGACGCAGTAGCAGCCGTGGAAGTAGGTGACGCCGTGGGTGCGGTGGTAGGTGGCCGGCAGCCGGTCCGGCTCGCCCTGCGCCGCCCAGCCCGTCCCGGCTTGATCGTTTCCGTCACAGCGCTAGCTAGCCCCACACTTCCGGTACGACGGGTCGCCGTACCGGAAGTCGCAGATGCGTCAGGCGTACGCGGGCTTAGAGAGAACTGTGGGATCAGGCGCGCTCTTCGGCCACCGCGCGGACGCAGACGGCCAGACCGGTGATGGCCTGCTCCAGCTCCTCCAGATCGGGATAGGTGGGTGCGATCCGGATCGTCCGGTCGTCGGGGTCCTGGCCGTAGGGGTGCGTGGCCCCGGCGGGGGTCAGCGCGATCCCGGCCGCCTTGGCCCTGGCCACGACCTCACCGGCATGCGACACCTCGAGGCTGATGAAGTAGCCGCCCTGCGGGCTCGTCCAGGTGCCGAGGTCGCCGAGTTCCTTGGCCAGCACCCGGTCGACGAGCTCGAACTTGGGCCACACCAGCTCGGCGTGCTTGCGCATGTGCGCGGCCACCCCGTCGGCGTCCTTCAGGAACTCGACGTGCCGAAGCTGGTTGATCTTGTCGGGCCCGATGGACTGCTTGCCGGTGTTGGCCAGGAACCACTTCACGTTCGCGGGCGAGGACCCGAAGAACGACACGCCGCTGCCCGCCAGGGTCACCTTGGACGTGGACCCGAACACGAAGGCCCGGTCGGCGTTGCCGTACTCGGCGCACAGGGCCAGCAGGTCGGCCAGCTCGGCGTGGGTGTCGGTGAGGTGGTGCACCGCATAAGCGTTGTCCCAGAAAATCCTGAAATCAGACGCCGCCGTGGACATGGCCGCCAGCCGCCGCACGGTCTCGTCGCTGTAGGTGACCCCGGACGGGTTGCTGTACTTCGGCACACACCAGATGCCCTTGACGCTCGCGTCCTCGGCGACCAGCCGCTCGACGACGTCCATGTCGGGCCCTTCGCCGTTCATCGGCACGGGCACCATCTTGATCCCGAACCGCTCACAGATCGTGAAATGCCGGTCATACCCCGGCACCGGGCACAGGAACGTGATCTCCGGCTCCTCCACCCACCGCCGCTCGACCCCGGGCACCTTGGTGAGCAGCGCGTGCACGATCGTGTCGTGCATCACGGCAAGGCTGGAGTTGCCGCCGACGACCAACTGCTCGGCCGGCACCTGCAGCAACGGCCCGAACAGCTCCCGCAGCTCGCTGAGCCCCTGCAGGTTGCCGTAGTTACGCCCGTCGGTGCCGTCGGCTGCCTTGTAGGACGTCGGCAGTTTGAGCATGTCATTGGCGAGATCCAGCTGTCGCGGCGACGGCTTCCCCCGGGTCAGGTCGAGCGAAAGGCCACGCTGGACGAGTTCGGCGTAGTCGCGCTGAGCGTTCACTGGATCTACTCCTCCGATCGGGTCGGATACGAAGGATAGAAGACGCGGGGCCCTGAGCAGGAATCGGTCCGCCATGTGGATGGCCGACCGGGCAGGGGGTCCGCGGGCTTCGTCCGGCGCTTTGGGGCGCCCTGCGTGGTTCAGAACATTCCTGCCAACTCAATGTCTATCCTCCTGAGGAGCAGGGGACCGGCTGGTTGCTGATCGGGGATTGTCCCAAGGCGCCGCCGCACACGGTGACGTCGATGTCTCCCGGCAATGGCATCCAGTTGATGACCACGGAACCCACGTTGAGTGTTCAGGCCACGACGTGGCCGGGAGGCTCGACGGGCGTACTGTCCGCCGCCCGGGGAAGCGACGGCACCTTGACCGAACTTCCGGTTCCCGTCCGCTACGAGCGGTCGCTGACGTGGACCGGGCGATCCGCCGAGCCCTCCTACAACGTCGTCCACCAGTACGCGCTTCTGCGCGAGCAGATCACCGGGCGCATTGCGCCGGACACGGAGGGCGTTCCCGACTCCCTGTACGACGTCCGACGGCATCGCATGCTGGAACAGGTCCGGGACGCGGCACGGATCGGCCGAAAGGTGCCCGCCGCGCTGCGCCTGGATGCTTGACCGGCGCAGCGTCTACTCGCCACAAGCTGCAGACCGGCCGGTATGGAACGGGCCGGAACGTCTTTAGGATCTGACAACCAATGCGGCAAGAGCCGTACATCAGCGCATGAAACGAGTCTGGTACGCAGCGATCTGGCTCGGCATGGCCGTTCTGGCCGCGCAGGTCCTCACGGTGCAACCTACGGCGGCGGCGACGATCCCGGCAGGGTCGATCGAGGTGAAAACGGTGCTGTCGCCGTTCAGCCTGGTGAACAAGTCCCAGCGGGTGAACTGCTCGCCCGGCAAGGTCCCGCTCGGCGGTGGGGCCCAGACCTCCGGGGGGCAACACCTCATCATCACCGAGGCTCGCCCGATCTCTGACGCGGCCGGGGCCGGCTTCGTCGTCACGGTCCAGGTGGACCAGATCGGGGTGACAGCACCATGGGCAGTGTCGACGTTCGTCTCCTGCGCCGTCGCGCCGCCCGGATACGAGGTGATCACGCAGGTCAATCCGCCGACGACGAGGCCGTCAGATTCGGTGCTCGCCAACTGCTCACCCGGCAAGAACGTCATCGGGTCGGGTGGACAGCTCATCGGCGCCCACGGGCAGCTCGATCTGACAATGGGGCCGAACCACCTGAACGGCGTCGCGTCGGGTGTGGGCGCTGAGGCCGCGAAGGACGATTTCTCGGTCGCGCCCACCGACCCCTACCAGGTGGCCTCATACGCGATCTGCGCACGGGAGAACCGCCTCTTCGACTTCCTGGTCGTTGAGAATCAGACGAGCAACGACGCCGCAGCCCAGAAGAAGGTGACGACCACCTGCCCGAGCGGGTACCAGGCGACCGGCGGTGCGATCTCGAGCGTCGGCTTCGGGGCGCACCTGCTGTTCTTCCGGCCGAACGTGACCTCTTCGCCTGTCTCCTTCGACTTCGCCGCCAGTGCCCCGCCGGGCTTCGGCGTCTGGAACTTGGCGGGCATCGTCCACTGCACTCGCTGATCCACACGGTTTCCCCGTCCGGGTGCGGTTCCGGTGGGGGCCCAGGGCCCGCACCCGCGCATCGCCGATCACGGACCGCTGCGCCAAAGGTGTCTCGTTCACCGCGCCGCAACGTGGTCGCGAAGGTCTCCGCCGACGACCAGGCCGAGGTGAAGGCCGCAGGCGGAACCGTCGGCGGTGGGGCTGGGCGAGGCGGCGGGTGATGGAACCCGGTGGAACGCCTACTGGGTGGATGCCAATAAAGGCGCCGTCTCCTACGACGAAGGGTCACGCACATGTCGCAACATCGCCCAAGCCATGCCAAGGGCTGTGATGACAGATGACACGTACACGAATTCGTGATCGGACGTACCGGGTTCCGCGCCGCATGATGCGGCTGCTCGGCGGTGCGGCGGCGCTCGCCATTCTCCCGGCCGTCGTGGCCGTGCAGCCCGCGATGGCGGCACGTCCCTGTTACGGTGACTGCCAACCTGGTGTGGTGCGTGGCTTCGGGGACCTCAGGTACGACGCTCCCGTTGGCGTGGACGACCAGATCACGGTCCGCGTCGAGAACGGGTCCTTCGTACTGACCGACCCCACCGCCACACTCATCGCAGGCACCGGATGCACCCTGGTGACCCCGCACGAAGCGCACTGCCAGGTCGGGGCCTCCCCGTCCATCCGCATCCGCGGCCTGGACGGCAACGACGTGATCACGAACTCCACCGGCATCCCCGCGCACCTGTTCGGCGAGACCGGCAATGACCAGCTCGTCGGCGGCTCCGGCGACGACACCATGGACGGAGGATTCGGCGGCGACGTCCTGCAGGGCGGCGGCGGTTCCGACACCGTCTCCTACGGCGAGACAGGCGGCAGGCTCGCCATCCGGGCCGACCTCGACGGCGCGACCGGCGACGACGGCGGTCCCGAAGACGGGCCCGAAGGGGCACGGGACACCATCGCCGCGGATGTCGAGAACCTGGAGGGCGGCACCGCCGACGACGTGCTCATCGGCAACGCGGGCCCGAACGTCATCGACGGTGGCGGCGGCCGTGACCAGATCCAGGGCCTGGGCGGCGCCGATCAGCTCACCGGCAAGAACGGCGGCGGCACCCTTGACGGCGGCGCCGGAACCGATCACTGCATATCCGATATCCGGCTCGTGTCGGGGCCACCCGACACCTTCGTCAACTGCGAGTTCACGCAGATCATCACCGCGTTCTAGCGAGTCGAGGGAACGATCTCATCGGCCGGCGGCATCGTGAGACCGGAGCCGCCGGCCCCGCCATGCCAGGCCGCGATCGCCCGCCTGGTTTCGAGGATCCCATCTCACTCCGACGCCCACTGGCATCAACTGCAGGCCGGTAAGCGTCTTCCCCCTTTGGTACCACTTCGCTAGCTAGCGGACGCAGCGGCGGGAAGCTGCCACGAATCCAGACGAATGAAACGGTAAGTCGCACTCCCCACGCCGGCCGCCTATGCGGGAGGACGCCGTCAAGCGCGCCAAGCTCGCTCAGAAGGTCTGCGAGGCCGAACACGGTCCAGCACACGAGAAGTTCATCCGCACCATTGAGGAAGGAGAGGTGGAGCAATGAGCCACAGCCGTTGGAAGACCTTGCGCGAACGCAAGCTCGCCGCGGGTTTCACCGAGCCGGAGGACGTGGCCGAGGCTCGTCGCGAGATCCGGCTGTCCATGGCCCTGGCGAAGGCGGTGTACGATCGGCGCACCGAACTCGGGCTCACTCAGGCTGAATTGGCCGACCGCGCGGGCCTCACCCAGGCGAAGGTCTCCCGGATCGAAGGCTCTGACACCGTTCCCACGCTGCCGCTTCTCGCCAAGCTGGCCGAGGCCCTTGACGCCACCCTTAACATCGCCCTCGACCACGACGACACCCGGGTGAGCTTCACCGGACACCGCACCAACGCGGCCTGAGTAGTCCAAGCACTCCGCGCTGTGCTTCGGCGGTGTGATGGGGATTCGAATAGACGAAACGTATGACAGCGGCCACGGCAACGGTATGAGGCGTATCTGAAGGAGTTGCCATGAGCGCCGAGTTCCACTCCTATACGCGTGAGGAGTTCATCACCGAGTTCGTCCACCCCGACGACCGCCAGGCGTTGGAGGAGGCGCGGGAGCGCCGGGTGGCGCAGGTGTGCGGGGGCTCCTGGCCGACATGCGCAAGGAGGGTGGGCTGCCCTAAGCCGAGGTGGCCCAGGTGATGGGGGTGTCCCAGCAGCGAGTCTCGGCGATCGAGAACGGGTCCAACGCCGAACTGGCCACCCTGAACCTGTACATCCATGCCCTGGGTGGAGAACTGAAGGTCATCGGCGGCTCCGGGACACAGGCCGACTGCGCTGGGCGGCCCGCCTGACGTGCATGGACATGATTTCAGGAAGCCTTGATCGATCTTGGCGGGCGCCGCTTAGCCGACGTATCCAACGCTATTTGGCGAGGAGTGAGTCTCTGATCGCCTGTGCACCTGATGCACCTGGCCCTGCCAGTTCGTGCGCGGCACGTCGGAGCTCGGCTACGGCGTAGGCGTTGACCGCCGCAGCATCCGGAACCACGTTCAAGGCGATGGCGGTGCCGGCCTCGGCATCGCCCTGCATGATGTGGGCTCGCGCCAGGCAGGCCCCGAACCATGCTCGATCGCGCCGGTAGGACTCGGGCAGGGCCGACAGCCGCCACCGCCGAGCCCTTGCGTACCGCGATGAACTGCCGGGTCTGGTGGACCGCGTTTGTCTTCGGCTTCTTGTCCCTGTTGACGAACACCTGGCAGGCCGGGGCCGTACACTATGGAGTCATGAGCGGGACCCAACATGTGCCGTACGTTCTCGAACGGGATGAGGACGGAGTGTGGTGCGCCAGTGCCCAGCTTCGTCCGGGAGTTGGGGCGGTCGGCGACGGGTCTACAGCGGAGGCCGCGGTGGAGGACCTACGTGAAGCGCTGATCGCGCTGATCGAGGAGGTCGGCCTGTCACCCGAGGTGACCGTGACGGTGAACGTCGCCTGATGCCGCCTGTTCCATCGATCACCGGCGCCCAGGCCGTCCGGGCCCTGGAGAAGGCCGGGTTCAGTGTCGCGCGCATCCGCGGCAGTCACCAGATCCTGCGCCATGACGACGGACGCACAGTGAGTGTTCCCGTCCATCATGGCCGGGATCTTCCCAAAGGGACTTTGCGGAACATCCTGTCCCTCGTGGGAATCAGCGCGGACGATCTGGCCGATCTCCTTTAGTACGGAGTGCCCTGGTCTCGACTCCCTCGACCTGACGACCTCCGTATGCGCCTTGATGGCTGCGCTCACGGCACAGGAGCGGACAACGGGTGACGGCAGCGTCCTGCTGGCCGGGGGTAGGCATGCATCTTGTCGAACTGACTGTTGGCCAGGACGTTCAGCAACTGCCGATGCGGCAGAGCTTGGCGGCCATCTTCGTCGCGTCCGACTGGTGCTTGGCCAGGGTTCTGATGGCCGGGGCGTCGTTGTGCATGTCCCAATAAATAGCTATGGCTGCGCCCTTGCGTACCGCGATGAACTGCTGGGTCTGAGGTACGGGATTGGACTTCGTCGACTTGGTGGCCCTCGAGGCGCCCACCGAGTCGACGCCGATTTTCGGGTCGATTACCTTGACGAGTTTGCCGCACTTGGTCAGGCGGGTGCGGAACTCGGTCATCAATTTCTCGGCGGCGCTTGCCTTCGCGAAGAGGAAGACCTGTTCGCCGCGTTCGGCGCTGGTCTTCTCACCGCCGCCCATGTGCGGGTCATAGGTGAGGTCGCGGCGGGCGATCCAGTCCTTTTTCAGCTTGGCGCCCGAGCACTGGATGTTCTCCACCTCGATCAGGTTGTCGTTCTGGGAGAGGAGCCAGTGCTCGTGCTTGGTGTCCTTGCGGGCCTCCTTTTCGTACAGGAGGAAGTTCTTCGGGATGGACGGGCCGGCTAGGGCCGCCGCCGGCGGGAGCAGCAGGGCGGTAACCAGGGCGCTGCCGGTCAGCAAGGTGATCTTCTTTATGTTCATGCGGAGTTGGATGCCGGGGAGTGGGGAAAGGTTCGGGACTTATGTGAGGAATTCGGCTGGGGCGTTTCGTTGGACGAACGATTCCAGCTCGGGCAAGGACAGACCCGGCGGGGTGGCCACGATGAGGCGGTTCACGCCCAGTTCCGCGTACGACCTCACGGTGGCGGGGTCGAGGCGGCGGGCGGGGGTGACTGAGATGTGCAGGGGCTTCGTCGACACGGCCCTGAGTGACTCCAGTTGGGAGGCCGTGGCGCGTAGGCCCAGCATCCAGCCGTACCAGCCGTCGGCCAGCGTGGCGGCTCGGCGGTGGGCGGCTGGAGTGTGGCCGCCGATGACCACGGGGACCGGGCGCTGGAGGGGGCGGGGGTGGGCGTCCACGTCCTTGAAGGAGACGTGCCGGCCGTCGAAGGCGGGCTTCTCGTCCTGCCAGAGGGAGCGGATGGCCGCCAGGTACTCCTCCAGGCGGGAGCCGCGGTCGGACATGGGGACGCCCAAAGCGCGGAGTTCGGGCTCCAGGTAGCCGGCGCCCAGGCCGAAGATCAGGCGGCCGCCGCTGAGGACGTCCACGCTGGCCAACTGCTTGGCGAGGAGCAACGGGTCGCGCTGGGGGAGTACGACGCAGCCGGTGGCCAGCAGGATGCGCTCGGTGTGGGCGGCCAGGAAGGCCAGCGAGACGACGGCGTCCAGGAGCGGCGCGTCCGGTTCGAGGGGGGCGGAGTCCGGTCGAGGGCTGGGGAGGACGATGTGGTCGGCGGTCCACAGCGACTCGTAGCCCAGGCTTTCGGCCAGCCTGGCCACCCGGGCGGCGCCCTGGCGGTCGGCGGCGGCGAAGCCGTTAGGCATGTGGAGGCCGATAGAGGGCCCGGTGGAGGGTCTCACGGAAGGTCCGGTGGAGGGGCCCACGGAGTGTCCGGTGGAGGGGCCCGCCGAGGGTTCGGTGGACGGTCGGGTGGAGGGGGTGATGGGGGACATATTGGGAATCGTTACGGATGCGGGGGGTGGTCCACCAGCGACGATCTCGCATGGAATCCATGCGCCGCGTGCATGCCATAAGGGCCGAAAAAGGGGCGCCAGGCAAAGACGTGTGCGGCGAATGTTGAAAATTGCTTCCCGTATGGCGATCGTTGGCGTGGAATTGGAGGATCGGGGGCAGAGCACACTCCGCAAAGGAGGGAGCACTCGTGACGACTGTTCGCGAGACCTCGATCGAGCAGGTCAGACGCCGGCGCACCGGGAAGATCATTGTGTCCTGGCTGTCGACGACCGATCACAAGGTCATCGGCTATCTCTATCTGATCACCTCGTTCGGGTTCTTCCTCGTCGCGGGCATTATGGCCATGGTCATCAGGGCCGAATTGGTACAGCCCGGGATGCAACTCGTGAGCCAGCAGCTCTACAACCAGCTGTTCACCATGCACGGCACGATCATGCTGCTGCTGTTCGCCACTCCGCTGTTCGCGGGATTCGCCAATGTGATCATGCCTTTGCAGATCGGTGCTCCTGACGTCGCGTTTCCCAGGCTCAACGCGGTCGCGTACTGGATGTTCCTGTTCGGCGGGCTGATCGTGCTGGCCGGGTTCATCTCGCCGGGTGGGGCCGCCGAATTCGGGTGGTTCGCCTATACGCCGCTCTCCACCGCCACCTTCACGCCGCACATAGGCGGCGATCTGTGGATCATGGGGCTCGCGCTGTCGGGCCTCGGGACGATTCTCGGCTCCGTCAACTTCATCACCACGATCATCGGGCTGCGGGCCCCCGGAATGACGATGTTCCGGATGCCGCTGTTCACCTGGAACACCCTGCTGACCAGCATGCTCGTCCTCATGGCGTTCCCCGTGCTGGCCGCCGCGCTGCTCGTGCTCGAATCGGACCGCAAATTCGGCACGCACGTCTTCGACCCGGCCAACGGCGGGGCGTTGATCTGGCAGCACCTGTTCTGGTTCTTCGGGCATCCCGAGGTGTACATCATCGCGCTGCCGTTCTTCGGGATCATCACCGAGGTGATCCCGGTGTTCAGCCGCAAGCCGATTTTCGGATATGGCGGGCTGGTCGGGGCGACGATCGCGATCGCCGGACTGTCGATGACCGTGTGGGCGCACCACATGTTCCCCACCGGTCAGGTGCTGCTGCCGTTCTTCTCGTTCATGACGTTCCTCATCGCGGTGCCGACAGGGGTGAAGTTCTTCAACTGGATCGGCACGATGTGGCGGGGCCATCTCTCCTTCGAGACGCCGATGCTGTTCGCGGTCGGGTTTCTGGTGACGTTCCTGCTGGGCGGCCTGACCGGGGTCATTCTGGCCTCACCGCCGCTCGACTTCCACATCAGCGACACGTATTTCGTGGTGGCGCACTTCCATTACGTGGTGTTCGGGACCGTGGTGTTCGCCATGTTCTCGGGGTTCTACTTCTGGTGGCCGAAGATGACCGGGCGGATGCTCGACGACCGGCTGGGGAAGGTGCATTTCTGGACGCTGTTCATCGGGTTCCACACCACGTTCCTGATCCAGCACTGGCTCGGGGCGATGGGCATGCCCAGGCGCTACGCCGACTACAGCGCGGCCGACGGCTTCACCGGGATGAACGAGATCTCCTCCATCGGGGCATTCCTACTCGGCGCTTCGACGTTGCCGTTCCTCTACAACGTCTGGAAGACGGCCAGGCGGGCGCCCAAGGTGACGCTCGACGACCCGTGGGGCTACGGCAACAGCCTGGAGTGGGCCACCTCGTGTCCGCCGCCCCGGCACAACTTCACCTTCCTCCCGCCCATCCGGTCCGAACGGCCCGCGTTCGATCTGCACTATCCGCACTTGCTGAAGGAGGAACTCGAAGAGGGGAGCGGGGAAGAGGAGACTGGGGAAGAGGGTTCGAAAGAGACCGAGGAGCAGCCCGGCTGACCGGCACGTGCCAAAGAGCCGCTTCGAAAGCCAGCCCAAAGCCGGGCCTTCTCCGAAGCAGGTCCGGGTGCTTGTGTGGAGATGACGTTTCGCCCATCTAAGGAGATCGGCGATGACCGGCACGAAGACTCCCTTCACCCCCGAGACGGCCCCCTGCGGCAAGAAGTCCGCCGGCGAGCGCCTCGTCGACGACGACGGCTACGGCCTGGTGATCCGCGACCAGCTCTTCGACTGCGGCTGCCGCAGGATCCGCCACGAGTACCACGACGGCAGCATCCACCTCTCCGCCATCCGCCATGACGGCAAGCGGGTGAAGGACCCGATACAACCCGACCACGGGAGCTGATCGCACATGATCGACGTGCTCATCGTCGGAGGAGGCGGAGCGGGTCTGCGCGCGGCCATCGCGGTCGCCGAGACGGACCCCGCGCTCACGGTGGCGGTCGTGTCGAAGGTCTACCCGATGCGCAGCCACACGGTCTCCGCCGAAGGCGGCGCCGCCGCGGTGATCGGCGTCGGCGACACGCTCGACGAGCACTGCTACGACACGATCTCCGGCGGCGACTGGCTCTGTGACCAGGACGCGGTCGAGGCGTTCGTGGAGGAGGCGCCCCGGGAGCTGATCCAGCTGGAGCACTGGGGCTGCCCGTGGAGCCGCGAGCCGGACGGCCGGGTGGCCGTCCGTCCGTTCGGCGGGATGAAACGGATGCGCACCTGGTACGCGGCCGACAAGACCGGTTTCCACCTTCTCCACACCTTGTTCCAAACAACACTGAAATATCGGGGCATCGTGCGGTATGACGAGTGGTACGTCACCAAGCTCGTCGTCGACGACGGCCAGGTCCACGGCGTCGTGGCCGTCGAAATCAGGACCGGCCGCGTCGAGACCATCGCCGCCAGGACCGTCATCCTGGCCACCGGCGGCTGCGGCCGGGTCTTCCCCTTCACCACCAACGCCGCGATCAAGACCGGCGACGGCATGGCCCTGGCCTACCGGGCGGGCGCGCCGCTGAAGGACATGGAGTTCGTCCAGTACCACCCGACCGGCCTGCCGTTCACCGGCATCCTCATCACCGAGGCGGCCAGGGCGGAGGGCGGCTGGCTGATCAACAAGGACGGCTACCGCTACCTCCAGGACTACGACCTGGGCAAACCCACGCCGACGCCCAAGCTGCGCAGCATGGAGCTGGGCCCGCGCGACCGCCTCTCCCAGGCGTTCGTGCACGAACAGCAGCTCGGCCGCACGGTCGACACCCCGTACGGGCCGGTCGTCTACCTGGACCTGCGCCACCTCGGCGAGGGCAAGATCGAGGCCCGCATCCCGTTCGTCCGTGAGCTGTGCAAGAGCTACCAGAACCTCGACCCGGCCACCGACCTCATCCCGGTCCGCCCGGTGGTGCACTACATGATGGGCGGCGTCCACACCGACCTCGACGGCGCCACTCCGGTCGCCGGGCTGTTCGCGGCCGGTGAGACCGCGTGCGTCAGCATCAACGGCGCCAACCGGCTCGGCTCGAACTCGCTCCCGGAGATCCTCGTCTTCGGCAGAAGGGCGGGCCTGGCCGCCGCGAGGTTCGCGAAAGAGCACAAAGAGCAGGGCGAGCCCCAGGCCGTACGGACACAGGGGGACGACGAGCGGCGGCGGCTGGAGCGCGCGCGAGACGCGTCGGGCAAGGGCGAGCGGATCGCCGACCTGCGCGAGGAGATGCAGCACACCCTGGAGGGCGCGGCCGGGATATACCGGACCGGCGGTGTGCTCGCCAGGGCCGTCGACACCCTCGCCGACCTGCGCGAACGCGTGCAAGAGGCGCGCGTCGACGACGCCAGCACGACGTTCAACACCGAGCTGATCAACCTGCAGGAGCTGCACACCATGCTCGACGTCGCGCAGGCCATCGTCGCCTGCGCGCTCAACCGGAAGGAGTCGCGCGGCGCGCATCAGCGCACCGACTTCTCCGCCAGGGACGACAGCACCTATCTCGCGCACTCGCTGGTGCACCGCGCGCCCGACGGTACGCCGTCGGTCGGCCTGCTGCCCGTGACGATCACCCGCTGGCCTCCGGGGGAAAGGGTCTATGGACGTGACTGACACCGAAGAGTCCGTACGGCAGGCGGCGGCCACCCGCACGATCCGGCTGGAGATCGCCCGCTACCGGCCGGGTCAGGACAGCGAGCCGGTGTTCCAGGGCTACGACGTGCCGCTGACGGCCGACTGGGCCGTGCTCGACGGCCTGAACTACGTCAAGGACCGGCTCGACGGCAGCCTGTCGTTCCGCTGGTCGTGCCGGATGGGCATCTGCGGCTCGTGCGGCATGACCGTCAACGGCGAGCCCCGGCTGACCTGCGGGACCTTCCTCACCGAGTACGGCGACGGGCCGATCAGGATCGAGCCGCTCAAGGGCTTCCCGGTGATCAGGGACCTGGTCGTGGACATCGACGACTTCCTGGCCAAGCTGTCGTCGGTGCGGCCGTGGCTCATCAGGGAGGGCGAGGAGCTGCCGCTGACCACGGAGTACGCGCAGACGCCCGAGCAACTCGACGCCTACAAGCAGTACAGCATGTGCATCAACTGCATGCTCTGCTACTCGGCCTGCCCGGTGTACGTGCTCAACCCCGACTTCCTCGGCCCGGCCGCGATCGCGCTGGCCCAGCGCTACAACCTCGACTCCCGGGACATGGGTGACCGCTTCGACGTGCTCAACCTGGAGGAGGCGGTCTGGGGCTGCACGTTCGTCGGAGAGTGCACGCGGGTCTGTCCCAAGCACGTGGACCCGGCCGAGGCGATCCAGCGCGGCAAGCTGACCGCCGCCCTGCGCTCGGTACTGCCCTGGAGCAAGCGATGACCAGCGCATACCGGCCGCCGCGGGACGCGTTCTGGTTCGCCCGTACCCGCAACTACACGATCTTCGTCCTGCGCGAGCTGACCAGCGTGCTGGTCGCGTGGACGATCGTCTTCCTGCTCCTGCTGGTCGGCGCCCTGCTGGGCGGCACCTTCCAGGACTTCACCGCCCTGGCCGCCCAGCCCTGGATGATCGTCGTCAACCTGGTGGCCCTGGTCGCGACCGTCTTCCACGCCGTCACGTTCCTGAACCTGGCGCCGAAGGCCACCGTGGTCCGGCTCGACGGCTGGCGGGTGCCCGCCTGGATGATCCAGGGCGGCAACCATTCGGCGTGGCTGGCCCTGTCCGTCCTGATCGCCTACTTCATCCTGAGGTCACCGTGAAGCGGACGCTGGAGCCGTACTTGTGGCTGCTCTTCAGCGGCGGGGGAGTGGCCGCCGCGCTGCTGCTGCCCGTGCTGGTCCTGCTGTTCGGCGTGCTCATGCCGCTCGGTGTGATCGACTGGCCGACCGTCGCGCACCTGCGCGCGCTCCTGGGCAACGTCCTCGTACGGCTCGCGCTGCTCGTGGTCATCGTGCTCTGCCTGTTCCACGCCGCGCACCGGATCCGGTTCACCAGCGAGGAGCTGTTCGGCATCGCCCGGTACGACTCGCTGATCGCGGTGCTCTGCTACGGCGGGGCGATCGTGGGTGGTGTGACTGGGGCGCTGCTTTTGTTCTAGTTTCATCACATTTCGACCGGGCTCTTTACGTTTGCTTTACTAACCCTCTAAATTCCGGCATTGCACACCCTGTGGCCATGCGCCCGGCGATCCCGGGCAGAGAGGGTTATCAGTGCCCAGCACAAAGCGTCTGTTAGCCGCATTACCCGCGGTCGCCCTCCTCGGCGCCGCGTTGACGGTCCCCGCCGCCCCCGCCTCTGCCGCAAGGTACGAGCCGGGCGCGTCCGACTTCTACATCAACTATGCGCCGCCCAGCGTCGAAGAGACGCCCGACGAGCCTCTCCTGCCCAACCAGAAGGCCCGCTCGCTCAGCCCGGCGCAGAAGGTCGACAGGAAGTTCACCAGCGGCAACCCGGCCGCCGCCCGTGTGCTCGCGGCCCGCGAGAACGAGGCGATCAAGACCGGGCGCAACCCCGCCGACTTCATCTTCAAGAAGTCCAAGCAGACCCGCGTCGCCAAGCTGCTGACCGTCCTGGTCGAGTTCAACGAGCAGGCCAACGACGACTTCTCCGGCTACAACCGCCTGCGCACGGTCAACAGCGCGCCCGACGACTGCGTGGTCGAGCCGGCGGGCACGGTCAAGAACGGCCCGCTGCACAACAACATCCCCGACCCCGCGACGTTGCCGCACAAGGACAACAACAGCTTCTGGGTCAAGGACTTCAGCACCTCGCACTTCAACACGATGCTCTACACCGACAAGGGCATCACCCAGCGCGTACGTCCTGACCTGAAGGACCCGCGCGACGGCCGCCCCGGCATCGACATCTCCGGCTTCACCATGAAGAAGATGTACGAGGAGATGTCCAAGGGCGCCTACTCGGTCACCGGCTCCGCGGTCGGCTGGATCAAGGCGCCGCACTCCGAGGCCTGGTACGGCGCGGCGGCCTGCGGTGGCGCTCCCCAGGACATGACCGGCAGCCCGGACAACCCGCTCGGCGCGGGCCAGCTCGCCATCGACACGGTGGACGCGCTGGCCAAGAGCCAGCCCAACTTCCCGTGGGCCGACTACGACGTCGAGGACGTCTCCGACGTCGACGGTGACGGCAACTTCAGCGAGCCCGACGGCGTCATCGACCACCTGGTCATGGTGCACGCGGGCAAGGACAAGTCGTCCAACGGCGGCGCCGAGGGCACGTACGCGATCTGGGCGCACTCCAGCGCGGTGGCCGGCGGCTACAAGATCCCCGGCACCGACAAGAAGATCTCCAACTACATCGTGCAGCCGGAGGACTCCGGCGTTGGCGTCTTCGCCCACGAGTACGGCCACGACCTCGGTCTGCCCGACCTGTACGACACTTCGGGCCAGGCCAGCTCCGCCGTCGACTTCTGGGACCTGATGTCGAGCGGCTCGCACTCCGGGCCGATCTTCCAGTCCATGCCGACCCACATGGGCCTGTGGGACAAGTGGGTGCTCGGCTGGGCGAACCCGAAGACGTTCAACCCGGGCGACGCCGCCAAGCTGGTCACCGTCGGACAGTCGTCGCGGACGCCCAAGCTCACCCAGGACGGCGTCCGGGTGAACCTGGCCTCCACGCCGCTGAAGATGGTCGACCCGCACAGCGGCGCCAACGCCTGGTGGTCCGGCCTGGACCAGGAATGGGCGGACGTCAAGCTGACCCGTGACGTGGCGGTGCCCGCCGGGACCGACCTGCGGTTCTGGATGTGGAACAACTACGAGATCGAGCAGGACTGGGACTTCGGCTTCGTCGAGGTCTCGACCGACGGCGGCGAGACCTGGGCCCAGCAGAAGGTCTACGACGAGGCGGGCAACGAGGTCACCACGCCCGACGGCTACCCGGACCCGAACAAGAACCTCAAGACGTTCGGCGACAAGAAGTACGGGCTCACCGGCAACACCAACGGCTGGCGGCACGACTACGTCAACCTGAACGCGTTCGCCGGTAAGACGATCAAGCTGCGCCTCGCGTACAACACCGACGCGGCCTTCACCCCGCGCGGCTGGCACGCCGACGACTTCCAGCTCACCAACGGCGGCACCGCCGTGTGGAGCGACGACGTCGAAGGCGGCGAGAACGGCTGGAAGGCCATCGGCGGCACGCACACCAACACGAGCGGCCAGGGCTGGACGATCAACAACGGCTCGCGCGAGGTGTCCCGCTTCTACCTGGCCGAGTGGCGCAACTTCGACGGGTTCGACCAGGGCCTGCAGTACTCCTACGACACCAACTACTCCCGTGATGGGGCGTGGAAGGTGGAGAAGGTCAAGTACAACGCCCCCGGCCTGCTGGTGTGGTACCGCGACTCGACGTTCACCAACAACTCGCTGTCCAACAACCTCGATCTCCAGCCGAGCATCGGGTCGAAGGGCAGCCTGCTGGTCGTGGACTCGCACTTCGATCCGCTGCGCCGCACCGGTACCGCGGCGCAGAAGGACCCGACGCGGCACAAGAACCTCGAAGGCCGCACCCAGTCGTCCAACGCGGCGTTCTCCTTCGGGAAGACGTACCCGCTCAAGGAGTGCCTGGAGGCGGCGGACGAGCCGTTCAGCGAGTACTGCACGGACATCCCGGCGCTGAAGGGCGTGCCGAACTTCACCGACGCCAAGACCTGGTACCCGGGTCTGGAACTGCAGAACGGCAGCCTGTTCTACCGCGACTTCGACGCGTCGGTGGTCGTCCCGTCCAAGGGCGACCAGCCGTACAGCACCCGCGTCGTGAACGTCGACGGAACCCCGGCCACCGAGCTGTACGGAACGGACCTGGGTGGCGGCCATGTGGCCGGCACCGGGAACCCGGGTGACGAGGGCAAGGCGCTCGGCGTCCAGTTCAAGCTGGTCTCGCCGCTGCCGGGCAACCTGGGCGCCATAGTCCAGGTGATTCCGCCGAAGAAGTAAGGCCGAAAAGGTAAATCGAGGGGCCGCCGGGTCATCCGGCGGCCCCTTCGGCTGGCCCCAGAGGGGGCTCCGCGCGCCTACCATTGATGACCATGAGCGAATTGCGTACCAAGACCGAGCACACCGAGGCGATCCTCCAGGACCGCCGGGTGGCGGTGGTGGTCAACACTCGCTCGCGCCGGGGCCGCCGGCACTACTTCGAGGTGATCGACCAGATCCACGCCCTCGGCTTCGAGCCGCAGGCCGAGCTGTCGGTCTCCAACCCCAAGCGGCTGCGCGCCCTGCTCGACCAGGCTCTCGAGACCCGGCCCGACCTGTTGATCGTCGGTGGCGGCGACGGCACACTGTCCTCGGCGGTCCGCCACGTGGCCCACCGTGACGTGGCGCTCGGCGTGCTGCCGCTGGGCACCACCAACAACTTCGCCCGCAGCCTGGGCCTGCCGCTCGACCTGGCCGGGGCGGTCGGGGTGTTCGCCACCGGCAAGGTGGCCGACATCGACCTCGGCATGGCGGGTGACCGGCCGTTCGCCAACCTGGCCAGCTTCGGCGTGTCCGTCGAGGTGGCGGGCACGGTCAAGCCGTGGCTCAAGCGCATCCTCGGCCGTCCCGCCTACCCGCTGACCGCGCTGCGGGTCCTGCCCGGCCACCGGCCGTTCCGCGCGTACATCACGGTCGACGGCACGCGCCACGAGCTGTTCACCCACCAGCTCAACATCGCCAACGGCCGCTTCCACGGCGGCTGGCAGCTGGCCAAGGACGTCAGCATCGACAACGGCATGCTGGTCGCCTACCAGCTCGGCTCGGGCAAGAAGCTGCGCCTGCTCGGCGAGACGCTGGTGCGCGCCACGACCGGCCGCTGGCGCAGCCTGGCGGGCGGGCCGTTCGTGATGGGCAGGGAGATGCTGCTGGAGACCGACCCGCCGATGGCGGCCGACGTCGACGGCGAAGTGCGCCTGCGCACCCCGATCCGGCTCCGCGTGGTGCCCAACGGGGTGCGCGTCATGGTGCCCGCCGACTTCGACGACCGTTAAGGCTTGGCGACTAGCCGCTCAGGCGTCGGCGCAGAAGACAGAACTCGTTGCCCTCGGGGTCGGCCAGGACGTACCAGGACTCCTTGCCCGTCTGTCCGACGTCGGCGGGCTTGGCGCCGGCGGCCAGCAGGCGTTCGAGCTCGGCGTCCTGGTCGCGGTCGGTGGGGTTCACGTCGATGTGCAGCGGCAGTTTTCCGGTTTTCGGATGGTCGTCTGGGCTGAGGACGAGCGTCGGCTGGAGGCCGCCGAAGCCTTCGGCCTCGGGACCGATCTCGATGCTGCCGTCCTCCTCCCGATCGAGAATGACGTAGCCAAGCACCTCACACCAGAACGCGGCAAGGCGTTCGGGGTCTCGACAGTCGATCACCAATTCACTGATACGGCATGCCATCCGGTGGCGATACCCCCCGTCGGCTCTCATCATGCGGGGGCTCGCCGAGGCGGCGGTACGCCGCGGCCAGCGGGTCCGCCAGATCGCGCGGCGGCGGAAAGACGCGGGGCAGGAGATCGGACGCCGCCGCACCGGGACGGCGTTCGGGCCGGTGGGCGGTGGCGCCTGGAGCGTAGAAGTCGGCCAGCCGGTCGGCGAACGGCACGTCCCGCACCGCGATCGGCTCCGGTTCCGGATCGGCCAACGACCCCAGCAGCCGCTCCCGGCTGCGCCCGCGCCAGGCCAGCACCAGGAACGGATCGTCGTCGAACGACTCCGCCAGCAGGTACAGCACCGCCGACAGATGCTTGCACGGCAGACCCCAGTCAGGGCACGAGCACTCCATGTCCAGGTCCCGGGGGAACAGGTCGATGCCCAGCGCGGCGAACAGCTCCTCGATCTCCGTCGGCATCTCACCGGCCAGCAGCTTCGCCCGGTAGACGGCCTGGGCCGCGATCGCCTCCTCGATGGCGGTCCAGCGCGCCTCGTCGTACGCCTCGATCTCGATCCTGATGTCGTACGGCCTGCGCCGCGAGCCCTGGACGGCCGCCGTGACCAGGCCGGGGGCGAGGTCTATCGACAGGACCTGGCCCGCGCGGGCGTAAGCGCGGCCCCGGGACAGGCGGCCCTTGTCGCAGACGCGCTCCAGGATGTCGATGAAGCGCCGCGACCACCAGGTGGAGCCGATCGAACCCCGCTGTGTGCGCGCCCGCAGCCCGCCCTCGACCCTGATCGGCTTGGCGGCCTCGAACCACACCATTTCAGCTCACCGCCTCGGCGGTCAGGCGGAAGACCTCGCGCAACTCGCCGGTGGACAGGTCGGTCAGCCAGTCCTCGCCGGTGCCGACCACGCTCTCGGCCAGGGCCTTCTTGCGCTCGATCATCTCATCCACGCGTTCCTCCAGGGTTCCCGCGCAGATGAGCTTGCGCACCTGTACGTTCTTGCGCTGCCCGATGCGGAAGGCACGGTCGGTGGCCTGGTCCTCGACGGCGGGATTCCACCAGCGGTCCACGTGGATCACGTGATTGGCCGCCGTCAGGTTGAGACCGACGCCCGCGGCCTTGAGCGACAGCAGGAACAGCATCGGCTCGTCATCATGCTGGAAACGCTCGACCAGGCGGTCGCGCGTCTTCTTGGGCAGGCCGCCGTGCAGCCAGAGCACCGGCCGGTCGAGCCGCTGCGCGAGGTAGGGCTGGAGCATCGTCCCGAATTCCGAGTATTGGGTGAACACCAGCGCCTTCTCCCCCTCGGCCACGATCTCCTCCGCGAGCTGCTCCAGCCGGGCCAGCTTGCCCGACCTGCCCGACAGGAGCGAGCCGTCCTTGAGCAGATGGGCAGGGTGGTTGCAGACCTGCTTGAGCCTGGCCATGGCCGCCAGCACCAGGCCGCGGCGCTCGATGCCCTCGCTGTCGTCGATCCTGCCCAGCATGTCGTCGACGACGGCCTGGTAGAGGCTGGCCTGCTCGGGCGTGAGCGGGCACCACTCCTTGACCTCCATCTTCTCCGGTAGATCGGAGATGATCGACTTGTCGGTCTTGACGCGGCGCAGCACGAACGGGCCGGTCGCCCGTTTGAGCGCCCGCATGGCCTGCTCGTCCTGGCGCGCCTCGATCGGCTCCTGGAACCGGGTCCTGAACCGCGACCGCGGCCCGAGCAGCCCCGGATTGGCGAACTCCATGATCGACCAGAGCTCGGCGAGATGGTTCTCGACCGGTGTCCCGGTCAGGGCCAGCCGCGTGCCCGTGGGGATCGCTCGGACGGCCTGGGACTGCAGGGTGCCGCTGTTCTTGATCGCCTGGGCCTCGTCGCAGACCACCCGCCGCCACTCGACCCGCCGCAGCGTCTCCAGGTCCCGCTGCGCGGTGCCGTACGTGGTGATCACCAGGTCGGCGTCGCCGATCGCCTGGGCGTCCCGGCCGCTGCCGTGGTGCACATAGACCCGCAACCCCGGCGCGAACCTGGCCGCCTCTCGCTCCCAGTTGCCCACCAGCGACATCGGGCACACCAGCAGCGTCGGCGTGTCGGCCCGCTCGTGGACCAGCAGCGCCAGCGTGGTGACCGTCTTGCCCAGCCCCATGTCGTCGGCCAGCACCCCGCCCAGCCCCAGCTCCGACAGGAAGCTCAGCCAGGCCAGCCCGCGCTCCTGATAGGGGCGCAGCGTCGCGTCCAGGCCGCTGGGCGTGGCCATCGGCAGGAGCCGCCGCTCGGCCTGGCCGGACAGCAGATCGCCGAGCACACCGTCGGCGTCGACCTCCAGCAGCGGCAGCTCGTCGTCACCCTGGACCACGTGACGCAGCAGGTCGGCGGCGGGCAACTCGCCGGTGCGCTCGCCCCCGACGGCTTTCAGCGCGGCCTTGAGCTGGCGGTCGTCGAGCTCCACCCACTGCCCGCGGACGCGTACCAGCGGCACCTTCAGCCTGGCCAGCTCGGCCAGCTCCGCCTCACTGATCGTCTCGTCGCCGACCGCGAGGTCGATCCGGAAGTTCACCAGCTCGCGCAGCCCGAACCCCTGGGCGGTGGCCGCGCTCTGCTTCTTGGTGCGGGTGGTCAGCTTCAGCCCCAGCCTCGTACGGCCCGCCCAGCGCGGCAGCTGCACCCCGAACCCGGCGGCCTGCAACAGCGGCGCCGCCTGCCGCAGGAACCCGAACGCGCCCGCCGTGTCCAGCTCCAGCCCGGTCGGCCGGGCGACCCGAAGAGCCCGGTCGAGTTCGGGGTACAGGCGTACGGCACGGCCCAGCCCGGCCAGCAGCTCGCGCTCCGGACTCCTGGGCAGGCCGGGCACCGGCTCGCCGCTCCACACCCGTTCGGCGCGTACGTAGAGGCTGGGATCGTCGGCGGCCTGCAACGCGATCTCGACCCGCCAGCCACGGCCATCGTCAGCGCCGGTGCCAGTGGTGCCGCCAGCCTGGTCGGCGGGGGCGGTGCTATCCAGGTGGTTGAGGTCGTCGGCAGATGGCGTGAGGTCGAGATCGCCGGTGGGTTCGAGCAGGCGGAAGCACACCCTGGCGGCCCCGTCCGCGGCGGCCACGGAAGCCCGCCACTCCTCCAGCTCACGGCGCAGCTCCGGGCTGTCCGGGCAGCTGTCGTCGGCCCCGGTCAGCGCCGCCAGCCACCGCTCCTGGCCCGTACGGGGGCCGGTCACGAGCGGCTCGGTGAGCGCCGCCCGGACGAGCGCGTCGGCGAACGCGTCCAGCGCCGCCCCGAGCACCTCCACTGAGGGGCGCTCGACCTCGGAGGTACGGCAGGCGGGCGGCATGGCGAGGGCGAGGTCTCGGAAGTAGGCGGCGTCGGCCCCGGTCAGCACCGCCCGCCACACGGCCCGCCCACCGGCCTCTTCCGAGTGGGCATGGGGGATGAGCTGAGGGATGACCCGCCCCCGCCGTACGAGATCGCGCGCGAACTCGGCCACCACGCTCCAGTGGCGTACGGTGGCGGCGCCGGGGTGTTCGGCGAGCACCCGCAGCGCGTCTTCGGTGGCCGGGACGACAGCGGGCACCTCCCACAGATGCAGGCGCGGCCGGACGATCTCCGACAGGCGCCCGGCTTCGGGCGAGGCCAGCGGCTCCTTGGCGGAACCGGGCAGGAGCAACCGCAGACCGCGCACGGACCCGTCCAACGGGACCGCAGGCAGCCGATCGGCCGGCCGCCGTTCCGTGAGGACCCCCTGCGAACCCTCAGCGGAGGAGGCGTGTTCACGGAGCGTGACGGCCAGGGCAGACGCGAGCCCGAGCAGATCGCCGAGCGCGACAGCGGACGCGGCGAACGGGTGCGGCCGCACGACGACTCCAGCGGTCGTCCCGGTGTCCGGCCGAGCGGCTCCAGCGGTCGTCCCGGTGGCGGGCCGGGCGGTCGTCCCGGTGGTGGGCGCGTCGGCGGATTGCGAGGTGCCCTCGGTGTCCTCTGCCCAGAAAGCGAGGGCGTCTCCTGCCCAGACCCCGTGTACGACCAGCATCTCGGCAGCGTATCTCGCCTAGCGGAAGATGGGCCCGGTCTCGAGCGTGACCCCGAACGGCTCCGGCAGTGGCAGCGGCTGCCCCGCCTCGACGACGATCGAGGTATCGTACGCGCCGTCGGACAGCCCGTGGAGCAGCCTGACTGACGGTGGGGTGGAGAAGTCGTCGAGGATCAATATCATCGGGACCCCCGCCCGCGCGTAGGCGACCGGCTTGGCCTCCAGATCGTCGTCGCGGCTGTCGGACGACACCACTTCGACGGCCATCAGCGTGCCGTATCCGTAGGCCTGGTTGCCGTCGAACTCCGGGCTCCCCGGCGGGGCGATCAGGAGGTCGGGCAGCCGTTTGTCGCCGCGCCCCGGCGGAATGTGCACCGCCCAGGACTGGTAGAACTCCCAGCCGTTCTTCCGCTTGACGTCGCAGAGCTGGTCCGCCAGCCGGTCGACCAGGACACAGTGCCGTCTCTTGGCCCTGGAGCTCACATAGACCCGCCCATCCACGATCTCCGGCCTCAGTCCTTGCCCGACGAGTCTCTCCCACACCTGTTCGCGGCGGAGCTCCTCGTCCGTGGGGCCCAGGGCGCCCCATCCAGGGCCCCACGTGGGTGCGGCGATCGGCGGGCGCTCTGGACCCGGGGCGGGGTCGTGCCCGTGTGCCTTCCCGTACGTGCTGCCGGTAGGCATGGCGGTCATCCTTTCGCTCGCGTCATCAAGCTGTTCAGGCCCCGTACTTGCGCCCCCGGCTGGGTGCCTTGCTCAGCGGAAGATCAGGCCGGTGTCGAGCTCGACCCCGAACGGCTCCGGCAACTTCACCTGCTCGCCTTCGTCCACCTTGGTCATGTTGCGATATTCGCCATCACGTGGGTCCGACAGCAGGGTGACCGATCGAGGCTCGGAGAATTCGTCGACGATCAGCATGATGGGTACGCCTGCCCGGGCATATTCGGCGGGCTTGACCTGCAGATCGTCGGTCCGATTGTCGGAGGAGGTGATCTCGACGACCAGGAGCGTGCCGTGGCCGTAGGCCTGGTTCTCGTCGAACTCCGGACTGTCCGGTGGCGCGACCAGCAGATCAGGAAGCCGCTTGTCGCCTCGATCGGGCGGGATGTGAACGGCCCAGGTCTGGTAGAACTCCCAGCCCTTGTCGAGCGCGAACTCGAAGAGCTGCATCTGAACGCGGTGGACCAGCTGCGCATGGCGCCTCTTCGTCCAGGGGCTCACTATGATCCTTCCACGGATGATCTCGGCTCTCCAACCCTCTCCGATGAGGGTTTGCCAGAGCTGTTCGCGCTTGAGCTCGGTGTGGGTCGGTCCGGACCGTCCCCAGCCCGGCCCCCACGCGGGCGAAGGTCGGGAGTCGCAGCCGGGCTCAGGTGCGGGTGCACGCCTGCGTGTCTTTCTGCGCGTGGTGCCGGTGGCCATGGCGGTCATCCTCTCGCTCGCGTCATCGGAAATACTACACTGCGTGACCGTAGTTTTACTCTGTGAAAGGTCTTCGTGATGGGGTTCTCAGCAGGCGAGGAACGGTGGCGGGAGCGGCTGGGCAGCCTGCGTGACGTGGTCAGGCAGGAGCTGGTGAGCCGACAGTTGGCGGCCCATCTCCCGTCCGTCCCGGCCAGGGTGCTGGACGTGGGCTGCGGGCAGGGCACCCAGGCGCTCAGGATCGCCGCCCAGGGGCATCGCGTGACCGCGCTCGACGCGTCCAGTGATCTGCTCGGGCTGCTGAAGGAGCGGGTCGAGCCTGAGATGGCCATCGAGGTGGTGCACGCGCCCGCCGAGCGGCTGGGGGAGCTGTTCGGGCCCGGGAGCTTCGACGTGGTCCTCTGTCATGGCGTTCTCATGTACTTCGACGACCCCGACCCGCTCCTGACCGCCATGGCGGCGGTGCTCGCGTCCGGCGGGGTGCTGTCCCTGCTCGTGCGCAACGGCGACGCGCTGGCGATGCGGCCCGGGATGACGGGGGACTGGGCGGCGGCCAGGGAGGCGTTCGACGCGGACGCGTACACCAACCGCCTGGGCGTCCGGGCGCGGGCCGACCGGCTCGACGACCTGACGCGGCGCCTGGCCGTACGAGGGCTGGGCGTCCTGCAGTGGTACGGCGTGCGGGTGCTCACGGACCTGGCGGCCGACGACGCGCCCCTCCCCGACGACCTGGACCTGCTGCTGGAGTGCGAGGAGCGGGCCGGGTCGAGCGACCCCTACCGGCGGGTGGCCCCGTTGACCCACGTCATCGCGCAGCCCGGCATCATCGCGCTGCCCGGCGATTCCGGCGACGCCCGACGGTGAAGATTCCGGTGGCGCCCGCAGCTGAAGTTGTACAGTGAAAATATGAATCCTCCCGGATCGTGGTGCGAACGGCCCAAGCCGTCGGCTCCTTCGTGTGAGCTGCCCTCCCCGTGGAGCAAGCCCAAGCAGCCCGACAACTGGTGCGACGTTCCCAAGTCCCCGGTTCTGTCCGTCGTCGGCTTCCTGCTGCGAGCCGCCAAGCGGTGATAGAAAGCCACTTCGCTGGGTAGTCGCCTCCTCGGCAGAGGAGGCGACGTGAACGACACCCACAAGCTGGTCAATGATCTCTCCGAGCAGGTCTCCCGGCTCGTCAGGGATGAATTGCGGCTGGCGCGGCTGGAGCTCACGCGGAAGGGCAAGCGGGCGGGATTCGGCGCGGGCCTGTTCGGGGCCGCGGGAATGACCGCGTTCTTCGGCGGTGCCGCTCTGGTGGCCGCCGTCATTCTGCTGCTCGCCCTGGTGATGCCCGCTTGGGCGGCTGCCGCGATAGTGGCGGGTGTCTTGTTCGTTGTCGCCGCCGTGCTGGGTCTCATGGGCAAGAACCAGGTGAAGCAGGCCGCGCCGCTGGTGCCGGAAGAGACGATCGCCAGCGTCAAGGCCGATATCGACGTGGTCAAGGAGAGGGCTCGGCGATGAGTGAGACGGACCCCGAATACGGCGGGCAGGGATATAGCGAGCAGCACGCCGGGGACGTGGGCGCTCGCCGGACGACGGTCGGTATGCCGACGGACCACGAGTCCGTCAACGTACCGCCGACCAGGCCGGGCGCGGTGGAGAACGCGATGAAGGCGGAGGCCGCCCGCCAGGAGCACGAGACCTTCATCCCCGAACCCCCCGTGGTGGACGAGCGCACCGAGGCGGCAGGGGCCCGGGAAGGCGAGACGGAGTCTGTGAGGGCGGAGCACGCCAACGACGAGGATGAGGAAGAGGACGACGTGCACAAAAACATCAAGGACACCCGTCAGGAACTTGGCGACACCGTGGCGGCCCTGGCCGACAAGGCGGACGTGAAGGGCCGGGCGAACGACGCGGCGGAGGCGGCGAAGGGCAAGGCCACGGAGGTGGCCGGGGTCGCCAAGGACAAGGCCGTCGAAGTGGCCGAGGTCGCCAAGGACAAGGCGGCCGCCGTGGCCGAACTGGCGAAGGACAAGGCCGTCGTAGTGGCGGATGTCGCGAAGGACAAGGCCGCCGAGGTGGCCGACAAGGTACGAGATGTCACCCCCGACCAGGTCAAGGACGCTGCCGACAAGGTCACCACGGAGGCCAGGAAGCGCCCCGTGCTGGTCATCGCCGCCGCCGGCGCCCTCGTGGCCCTGGTCCTGCGCCGGATCATGAGGCGCAACAGGAGCAAGTGAGCCCCGATCCCGATAGCCTGCCTGAGTGATTCGTCGAACGGCCGCCACCGCCCTGCTGGCCCTCCTCATGTTGGGGGCCGGCACGGGCTGTGGCGCGGGGTCGGCCGTCAGCGACTACGGCAAGGTCATCAAGGGCGCCAAGGGCTCGACGGTCACAGTGGAGGTCGGCGCGGGCCAGCGGTTCTCGCTGGCCGTGGTCGACAACCCGTCCGTCGGTGACCAGTGGCGCCTCGTGGCGGTGCCCGACGCCAAGGTGGCCTCGTTCATCAGCAAGGAATACAAGAGCGAAGGCGGCGGGACGGGCTCGGGCGGCACCAGCTACTTCGTCTTCAACGGCAAGCACCCGGGCAACACCGAGATCAGGCTGTACGACTGCTGGCGCTGCCCCAGCGCCGGTGCCAGCCCGGTCGACGAGCAGAGCAAGGCGCAGTCGGGCGAAGCGATCTTCGCGGTCGTCGTCAAATAGAGCACCCGTGGGGGAGACCTGTGGATTTCATGCGAGTGCGCGCCTCGACCGACGGCGCGGAGACGATCTCGTGGTGGACCGGTGACGTCTACGGCTGGCAGCAGGACGACGGACCGCACCATCTGTTCGGCTTCGAGGGCGTCAACGTGGCCAGGGCGGTCGAGGTCGACGGCGGCTGGCAGATGCTGACCAGGGAGGCCGCGGCCTACCTCGACCCGAAGTCCCGCGAGATCATCGACACCTGGGACAACCCGTTCACGGGGGCGTCCGTCGAGGTCCGGCACGTCTTCAACGACCCGGTCAACCAGCGCTTCGGCGCCTACCCTGTGCCCACCACCAGGCTCGGTGACCAGGTCGTCTTCAACGCCGACATCCGGCTGGCCTACCCGTCGCCGCTCAAGGTCGCCGACTATCCCGACAACTCGGCCAGTGACACCTATCGGGCGCTGGAGCTGTTCCAGTTCTTCGCCTCGGCCAAGGATCTCGACTCCGGCGAGCCGAGCGTGCCGTGCGTGTTCTCGTGGTGCCGGGTCTCGCCGTGGCTGCCGTGGATGGCGATGGGGCAGCGCCAGGGCGGGCTGGTCTACCACTGCCGCGGCCACAAGACGACCGAGGTGCCCGACCGGCTCCGCGCGCACGTGGGCGAGCACTTCCTGCACGCGCCCGAGGAGTGGTCGGCGCCCAACGTGACAAGCTGGACGGCTTTCGCCGACAAGTCCGCCCGATAAGGCCCGGTAGGGTCGGCCGGTGAGCAACGACCTGTTCTGCGAGATCGTCGCGGGCGAGCGGCCCGCCCACCTCGTCCACTCCGACGAGATCGTCGTCGCCTTCCTCGACGTCCGCCCGGTCTTCAAGGGCCACGTCCTGGTCGTACCGAGGCTCCATGTCGAGACCTTCGGCGAGCTCGGTGACGTCGGCCCCTTCTTCGAGCGGGTCCAGCTGGTGACCCGCGCGGTCGAGGAGGGGCTGGAGGCGGCCGGTACGTTCGTCGCGATGAACAACCGCATCAGTCAGAGCGTGGCGCACCTGCACGTCCACGTGGTGCCGCGCAACCCGAAAGACGGGTTGCGCGGTTTCTTCTGGCCCCGCACCAAGTACGCCTCCGAGGAGGAGGCGCGGTCCTACGCCGAGCTGATCGCTAAAGCGCTTCCTGCGGAGTGACGACCCGCTCGGCCTTCGGCGGCCGGGTGACGAGCGGCAGCACGAGGGCCACCAGCGCGATGATCCCGATCACGGTGAACGCCGTGGTGTAGTTGTCGCCCGAGATGAGCGCGGCCGCGAGCAGCGGTCCGACGATCCCGCCGACGCTCCAGGCCACGATCATCAGCCCGTAGATGCCGCCCGCGTTGCGCAGGCCGAAGAAGTCGCCCGCGGTGGCGGGCATGGTGCCGAACCCGCCGCCGTAGCAGAGGTAGACCACCGCCGACAGGACCGCGAACAGGGCCACCTGCGAGGCGTGGCCGAGCAGCAGGAAGCAGATCCCCTGCAGGCCGAGCATCCCGGCGAAGGCGAACATCCGCCCGGTCCGCTCCGAGATCCAGCCCCAGAAGATCCGCCCGGCGCCGTTGAACAGCCCC
Source organism: Nonomuraea sp. NPDC049129 (assembly GCF_040648495.1). Taxonomy (NCBI): domain Bacteria; kingdom Bacillati; phylum Actinomycetota; class Actinomycetes; order Streptosporangiales; family Streptosporangiaceae; genus Nonomuraea; species Nonomuraea sp. NPDC049129. The sequence goes on from NZ_JBEZDU010000002.1 coordinate 939,291, forward strand.
ATGACGCCGGTCAGCGTGGCCGCGGCGGCCGCGGTGTAGCCGGCGATGGACGTGGCGGCCGAGCTGATCACCGAGATGAGCGCGATGCCCGCCGTCACGTTGAGGCAGAGGATGGCGGCCAGCAGGTACCACTGCGGCGTACGCAGCGCCTCGCCCTGCGTGTACTCGCGCCCGCTGGCGGCGATCCGCCCGGTCGCGGCCACCTGGTAGTCGGCCGGCGGGTTGCGGAAGAAGAACGCGCCCACCAGCGTCATCACCAGGTACGCCACGCCCAGCGTGAGGAACGCCCTGGTCGGCACCGCCGGATTGGCCTCGACCAGCCGTTGCGCGACGGGCGAGGTCACCACGGCGCCGAAGCCGAAGCCGCCCACCGCGATCCCGGTGATCAGCCCGCGCTTGTCCGGGAACCACTTCTGCAGCATGGCGATCGGCACGATGTACCCGAGCCCGAGGCCGAAGCCCGCGATGACGCCGTAGCCGAGGATGAGCAGCCATAACTGGGAGTGATCGGCGGCGAAGCCGGCCAGCAGGATGCCGAGCGAGTAGAGCACGCCGCCCGCCAGGGCGACCGGTCGCGGGCCGCGTACGTCCTGGATCCGGCCGCCGATGAAGGTGCCCAGGAAGATCATGCCGATCGTCACCGAGAACGGCAGCGCGGCCTCCGCCTTGGTGAGGTCGAAGTCGCTCGCCTTGGCCTGGAGTGCCTTGGAGAACACGCTCCAGGAGTAGACGGCGCCCAGCGCGAGCTGGAAGAGTACCGCGGCCGCCGCGAGTAACCAGCGATTCATCCGACCCTCACCACCGCGTTGTAGTCGGGGATGCCCGCCTGTGGCGAGCGCTTGTTCCGGTCGATGAGCACTTCGCCCTCCGGCCAGTGGACCTGCAGGTTGCCCGGCGTGACGGGGGCGCGCACGACCCGCCCGGTCAGCTCGCCGGTGTCGCTCTTCAGCCGTACCGGGTCGCCGTCCTTCAGGCCGAGCCGGTCGGCGTCGATCGGGTTCATCAGCACGGCCTCGCGGGTGGCTCCGGTGAGGGCGTCGCGCTTCTCGTACACCATCGAGTTGAACTGCTTGCCCCGGCGGGTGGTGACCACGAACGTGCCGTCGGGGCGGTTCAGCGGCGGCACCTCGACCACCGAGAAGCGCGCCCGGCCGTCGGGGGTGGGGAACTTCCAGCCCGCGCAGAGCAGCGGGCCGCCGTACTGGAGGTTGTCGCCCTTGGCCTTGAGGTTCTCGATGCCCGCGTAGGCGGGGACGGACCGGGCGATGTCCTCGCGGATCTGCGGCGTGCCGGTATAGCGCACGTGTTCCGAAATTTCGGGACGTGTCCGGGCGGCCAGTTCGGTGGTGATCTTCCACTCCGGCCAGGCCTCGGGGATGCGCGGGCCGGGGATCTCGGGGGAGAAGATGATCCGCCGCTCCGTGGAGGTGGCCGTGACCCCGCCGATCATCTCGTAGCGGGTCTGGGCGGGCAGCAGGAGCACCGCCGAGCCGGGCTCCACCAGCATCTGGCTCGACAGGCAGATGTCGATGTGCACCCGCAGCGGGATCCGGGCCAGCGCCCGGCGGCAGGCGGCCGGGTCGGGCAGGACCTCCAGGAAGTTGCCGCCGCTGGAGATCAGCACGTCCAGGTCGGCCTCCAGCATCTCGGGGGCGGTACGGCCGGGCGACGAGGGCACCTCGAAGCCCCACAGCTCCGCGAACGTGGCGGCGTTCTCCGGGGTGACGGCCAGGCCGCCCGGCAGCGCCGTGCTGTAGGCGCCCATCTCGGCGCCGCCCTGCACGCCGCTGTGGCCGCGGATGGGCATCAGCCCGGACTTCTCGCGGCCCACGAAGCCTTTGGTGAGCCCCAGGTTGATGATCGACCGGACGTTGTCCTCGCCGAACTCGTGCTGCGTGACGCCCATCGACCACACCAGCACGGCGGTCTTCGCCTCGTGGAGCATCCTGGCCAGCTCGCGCATGTCGTCTTCCGACGCCCCGGAGAGCGCGCTCAGCTCCTCGTACGAGCGCTTGCCCAGGGACTCGGCCAGCTCCGCGTAGCCCGCGGTGTGCGAGTCGACGAACTCATGGTCCACCCAGTTGTTGTCGATCATCATCTTGAGCACGCCGCTGAGGAACGCGACGTCGCCGCCCACATTCACCAGGAAGAACCGGTCGGTGATCCGGGTGCCGAAGACCGCGCTCTCGATGTTCGACGGCACCCAGTACTTGTCCATGCCGGGCTCGCGATAGGTGTTGACCACCGCGACCTTCGTGCCCTCCTTCTTGGCGTGGTAGAGGTACTTCATCGCGACCGGCTGGTTGTTGGCCACGTTCGAGCCGATGAAGACGATCAGGTCGCTGCCGATCCAGTCCGCGTAGGAGCAGGTGGTGGCGGCCACGCCGAGCGACCCCTTCAGCGCCACGGTCGACGGCGAGTGGCAGATCCTGGCCGCGTTGTCGATCGAGTTGCCGCCCAGCGCGCGTACGGCCTTCTGCGCGGCGAAGTAGTTCTCGTTGGGTTCGCCGCGGCTGGTCATGTAGAGCCCGAACTTGTCCGGCCCGGCCTGCCGGAGCCGGTCGGCGGCCAGGTTCAGCGCCTCGTCCCAGCCGATCCGCCGGAACCCGGCCTCGCCGCTCTCCCGCAGCATCGGGTACGGCAGCCGGCCCAGGTCGCGTAACTCCGCGCTGCTCTTGCCGGCCAGCTGCGACACGTCAGAAAGCAGCCCGCCGTCCAGCGGCGGCATCGTGTTCAGCCGCAGCAGCCGCAGGCGGATGTTGCACAGATGGACCTCGTCCATCGTCCAGTCGCGTATGCCGGTGGTGCCGAGCGCGCAGCCGTCACAGGCGCCGTCACGCAGGATCCGCCAGGCATACCGCCGTTGACCGCGGTTCTCGCGGACGGCCTTCCAGATCTCGAGGTAGTTGTTGGGCTTCTGCTCGCCGAGCCCGAACGGTTTCAGGCCGGCCCAGTTCTTCGGATCGAGGCCCATGACAGGAACTCCTTGCTCTTTGTCGGAACGTAGATCGGGACTGTCGAAGCGTCAAGGCGGGCACTAGGCTCCGGCGGCGTGGAATACCTGGTCGGAGTCGCCGTGGTGACCGTGCTCGTGGGCGTGCCCGCGATCGTGCTCTGGAGGGTCCTGCGCGGGCGGCGCGAGCTGGGCACCAGCCCGGCCGAGCGGGCCACGTTCGAGACCCTGCACACCGCCTCACTGGCCGGGCCGCCGCTGCGCGCCGGGCTGACCGAGGAGGCCGTGCAGAAGGCGTCGCGGCACCTGCGTACGCTGCTCGGCTCGTCGGCGCTGGCGATCACCGACGGGAAGCGGCTGCTCGTCTACGACGGCGCGGGGGAGCACCACGCGGGTCAGGCGTTCGAGCACGCGGGCGCGACGCTGAAGGACGGCCGCACCCAGGTGCTCGCCATCGAGTGCGAGCTGCTCGAATGCCCGATCCGGCACGCCGTGGTCGTACCGCTCACCACCGACGACCGGGTCGTCGGCGCGCTGGCGGCCTACGGTCCGCACGCCTCGGCGGGGTTGGTCAGGGCCGCCCAGGAGGTGGCCGGTTGGGTGGACTCGCAGCTGGAGCTGGCCGAGCTGGACCGCTCCCGCACCCTGCTGATGGAGGCCGAGGTACGGGCGCTGCGGGCGCAGATCTCGCCGCACTTCATCTACAACTCGCTGACCACGATCGCGTCTTTCGTCCGCACCGACCCGGAACGCGCCCGCGAGCTGCTGCTGGAGTTCGCCGACTTCACCCGCTACTCCTTCCGCCGGCACGGCGAGTTCACCACGCTGGCCGAGGAGCTGCGCTCGATCGACCGCTACCTGATCCTGGAACGCGCCCGTTTCGGCGACCAGCTCCAGGTGACCCTCCGCATCGCCCCCGAGGTGCTGCCCGTCGCGGTGCCGTTCCTGTGCCTGCAGCCGCTGGTGGAGAACGCCGTCCGCCACGGCCTGGAGAGCAAGAACGGCGTCGGTCGCATCACGATCGTCGCCGAGGACGCCGGAGCCGAGTGCCGCCTCAGCGTCGAGGACGACGGCCTCGGCATGGAGCCCGACAAGCTGCGCCGCATCCTCGCAGGTGAGATAGCCCCCGCGGGCGGCGTGGGGCTGGCCAACGTGGACGAGCGACTGCGCCAGGTGTACGGAGACGAGTATGGGCTGGTCGTCGAGACGGGCCCCGGCGCGGGCACGAAGGTCAACATCAGGTTGCCGAAGTATCACCCCGGCGTCTCGGCCCGTTGACCTCGATCTTTGTTGTCGGTTTTATCACTGTGTATGGCACAACTCCGGGTCCTCGCCGTCGACGACGAGCTACCCGCTCTGGAAGACCTGTCGTACTTACTGCGCGCCGACCCTCGTATCGGGGAGGTGGCCACCGCGAGGGACGGCGCCGCGGCGCTGAAGCTGCTCGACCGGGCCATCGCCGACGGCCGGCCGATCGACGCCGTCTTCCTCGACATCAGGATGCGCGGGCTCGACGGCGTGGTGCTCGGGCGGCTGCTGTCGCAGTTCGCCAATCCGCCCCGGGTCGTGTTCGTCACCGCGTACGAGGAGCACGCGGTCGACGCCTTCGAGATCAAGGCCGAGGACTACCTGCTCAAACCGGTGCGCCCCGAACGGCTGGCCGAGGCGATCAGGCGGGTGGCCGTCTCGGCCGACGTGCCGGTCGAGCTCGGCGAGTCCGACACCATCCCGGTCGAGCTGGGCGGCGTGACCCGGTTCGTCTCCAGCGCCGACGTGGTGTACGTCGAGGCGCACGGCGACTACGCCCGCCTGCACACCGCCGCCGGCAGCCACCTGGTACGCATCCCGCTGGCCACGCTGGAGGACCGCTGGGCCTCGGCCGGGTTCGTCCGGGTGCACCGCAGCCACCTCGTCGCGGTCAAGCACATCGAGGAGCTGCACATCGACTCCGGCAAGTGCACGGTCCGGGTCGGCGACACCGAGATCCCGGTCAGCCGCCGCCACACCCGCGAACTGCGCGACATGCTCGTCCGCCGGGCCAAGAGAGGACGGCCGGAGTGAGCCCGGAGCCCCGCCCCGCCCGCCGGGTGCCGCTCGCCCGCCACGACACGGCGCGCCGGGTCACGGTGACGAGCCCTCGCACCGCCGCCGCGCGCCGCCCCCGCTACCCGGCCACCCGCGAGATCGACGAGCAGACGCACCTCGGCGAGGTGTACATGCGCTCGCTGCTACGCACCCAGTTCCGGCTGGCCCTGTTCGTCTGCACGGTGCTGGCGTGCGTGGTGGGCGGTCTGCCGCTGCTGTTCCTGGCCATCCCGGAGCTGCGCGAGGCGGACCTGCTGGGCATCCCGCTGCCGTGGGCGGTGCTCGCCGGCCTCATCTACCCCGCCTTCGTCGTGGGCGCGTGGCTCTACGTACGGCAGGCCGAACGCAACGAGCGCCACTTCGCCGACCTGGTCGAACGCCCATGAGCCTCACCGCGGTCGTCATCGTGGTGGTGGCGGCCGTGCTCATCGGGGCGTTCGGCATCCGGTTCTCCCGTACCACCTCCGACTTCTACGTCGCCTCCCGCTCGGTCAGCCCGCTGTGGAACGCCTCGGCGATCGGCGGCGAGTACCTGTCGGCGGCGTCGTTCCTCGGGGTGGCGGGGCTGATCCTGTCGTTCGGCGCCGACATGCTGTGGCTGCCCGTCGGCTGGACCGGCGGCTACCTCGTGCTGCTCGTGCTGGTCTCCGCGCCGTTGCGCCGCTCGGGCGCGTACACGCTGCCCGACTTCGCCGAGGCCAGGCTGGAGTCGATGACCGTACGCCGCACGGCCAGCGTGCTCGTCGTGCTCATCGGCTGGCTCTACCTGATGCCGCAGTTCCAGAGCGCGGGCCTGGTGCTGCGGACGGTCACCGGGGCGCCGGTGTGGGTGGGCGGGCTGCTGGTGGCGGCCGTGGTCGCGGTCAACGTGCTGTCGGGCGGCATGCGGTCGATCACGTTCGTGCAGGCGTTCCAGTACTGGCTCAAGCTGACGGCGCTGGCCGTACCGCTGGTGTTCCTGCTCATGGCGTGGCGCGCGGACGGGGCGCCCGCGGTGAGCGCGGCCGACGCGGCCACCTGGCAGGTGCCGCTCGCCGGCGGCAAGGAGTACGGCCTGTACTCGACGTACTCGCTGATCCTGGCCACCTTCCTCGGCACGATGGGCCTGCCGCACGTACTCGTCCGCTTCTACACCAACCCCGACGGCCGGACCGCGCGCCGCACCACGCTCGTGGTCCTGTCGCTGCTCGGCGCGTTCTACCTGCTGCCCGCGCTGTACGGCTGGCTGGGCCGGTTGTACGTACCCGAACTGGTGGGGACCGACGCGGTCGTGCTGACCCTGCCGGAGCGGATGGTCGGCGGCACCCTGGGCGACCTGCTGACCGCGCTCGTCACGGCGGGGGCGTTCGCGGCGTTCCTGTCCACCTCGTCGGGGCTGACCGTGTCGGTGGCCGGAGTGATCGCCCAGGACCTGCTCAAGGGCAGCGTCCGCTCGTTCAGGGCCGCCACGCTCATGGCGGTCGCGGTGCCGCTGGCCCTGGCGCTGTGGGCGCGGGCCCTGCCGGTGGCCGACGTGGTGGGGCTGGCGTTCGCGGTGGCGGCCTCGTCGTTCTGCCCGCTGCTCGTGCTCGGCATCTGGTGGCGCCGCCTCAGCACCACGGGCGCGCTGGCCGGGCTGCTCGTGGGCGGCGGCCTGGCCAGCGCGGCGGTGCTGGCCACGATAACCGGCGGGCCGTACGACGGGCTCGCGGGCGCCCTGCTGGCCCAGCCGGCCGCCTGGACGGTGCCGATCGCGTTCGCGGTGATGGTGTCGGTGTCGTTCCTGACGCCGCACCGGGTCCCGGCGGGAGTGGCGCGGACCATGGTCCGCCTGCACACCCCGGAGGACCTGGACCTGGACCGCGGCGACTGGCGGCCCCGCTCGTCCTGAGTCTCAAGGAGGCTGCTCGCCGGAGCCGCGGGTGATCAGTTCGACCGGTACCTTGACCCGCCGCGGCTGGTCCGAGGGGTCGAGGAGCAGGTCCACCGCGCTGCGGCCCAGCCGCGTCACGTCGTAGCGCACCACCGTCACCCCCGGGTTGAACACCTCCGCCAGCGCGAAGTCGTCGAAGCCCACGAACGCCGGGCGTTCGGGACGCTCGCGCAGCGCCTGGAGGATGCCGATCGCGGCCCGGTTGTTGGTGGCGAAGAACGCCGTCGGCGGGTCGGCCAGCGACAGCAGGCGCGTCACCTCCTGTCCGGCCCGCCACGGGTCGAACACCTCCCGCACCACCAGCGACTCGTCCACCGCCACCCCGGCCTCCCGCAGCGCCGCGCGGTAGCCGGAGGCGCGGTCGTGGACCGAGCTCAGCCCGTCGTCGTCGGAGATCAGCCCGATGCGCCGGTGTCCGTGCCGCAGCAGGTGCTCCGTCGCCATCCGGCCGCCCCTGACGTCGTCCAGCAGCACCACGTCCGCCTGCTCCAGGCCGTGCGGCACCCGGTCCACGAACACCGTGGTCAGGCCGCCGTGCTCGCCGAGCCAGCCGTGGTCGGCGGCCGACGGCACGATGATCAGCGAGTCGACGCCCCGGGCGTACATGGACTCCACGAGCATCCGCTCCCGCTCCGGACGCTCCTCGTACGAGCCGAAGACGACCAGCGCCTCATGGTCGGCCGCCGCCGATTCCACCGCCTTGGCCAGGCGGGAGTAGAACTCGTTGGAGATGTTCTCCATGACCAGGCCGAGGGTCAGCATGGTGGCGCGGCGGGCCAGCCGGCTGGCCGCCTCGTTGCGGCGGAAGCCGAGCGCGCTGATGGCCTCCTGCACCCGCTGCCGCAGCGGCGCGCTCACGTGCGGCTCCTGGTTGACCACCCGCGAGACGGTCTTCAGGCTCACCCCCGCGCGCCTGGCGACGTCGGCCATGGTCGGGTTGATGGCTCCCTTGTGGCCTGTCATATGGTGCCCCCATGGATGATGAATGGATCTGCGGACGGCTGGGCGAGGACGAGCCGTGGATGCTGGGCGCGGTCAACCCGCCGGTGTTCGAGAACTCCCTGTTCACCTTCGAGACGGCCGGCGAACTGGGTGAGGCGATCAGGAACGAGGACGAGCGCTACGTCTACTGGCGGGGCACCAACCCGACGGTCGACCTGGCGCAGCGCAAGCTTGCCGCGCTGGAGCGGGGGGAGCGGGCCAAGTGTTTCGCCTCGGGAATGGGCGCGATCGCCGCGACCATCTCCTCGCTGGTGAAGGCCGGTGACCATGTGCTGGTGCTGGGCGCGGTCTATGGGCCCACCACCCAGTTCCTGCGTTACCTGGAGAAGTTCGGCGTCACGCATACGCACGTCGATGACCTCGAAGGCTGTGACAGCGCTATCACGGCGAGCACCCGCCTACTCTACTTCGAGTCGCCCTCCTACATGGCCTACGCCGTCGTGGACATCGCGGAGGTGACCGCCTGGGCGCGGGAGCGGGGGCTGGTGACGGTGATGGACAACACCTGGTCCACGCCGCTGTTCCAGAAGCCGCTGACGCTCGGGGTGGACCTGGTCGTGCACTCGCTGTCGAAGTACATCGGCGGCCACAGCGACCTGGTCGGCGGCGTGGTGATCGGGCCGTCGCGGCTCATCAGGCCGCTGGCGCTGACCGAGTACCAGCTCTACGGGGCGGCCATGTCGCCGCACGACGCGGCCAAGGTGATCAAGGGCCTGCGTACGCTGCCGGTACGGATGGCGGCGCACCAGGAGCGCGGGCTGGCGGTGGCCGGGTTCCTGGCGGATCATCCGGCGGTGCGGCGGGTCAACTATCCGGGGCTGCCCTCGCATCCCGGTCACGCGCAGGCGCTTCGCCAGATGTCCGGCTTCTCCAGCCTGTTCAGCCTGGAACTGGACACCGACTCCCGGCCGGTGGTCGCAGCATTCATCGATTTGTTGCGATATTTCAGGATCGGGGTGTCTTGGGGAGGCTTTGAGAGTCTGGTCAACGCGCCCGCGCTCTCGACCGAGGAGAGCGTACGAGCGACCATGGGCATCCCGATCGGGCTGGTCCGTCTGTCGGTCGGGCTGGAACCCGCCGATACGTTGATCAAGGACCTCGGTCTAGCGCTGGAGGGTGCCAGTCCCCTAGCGTGATTGACAGCGCTGTCTTTCCTCTCTGGAGGCTCAGATGAGAACCCCCCTCCTCGCGTCCTTCGTCGCGGCAACCCTGGTGCTCGCGGGCTGCGGCTCCGGGTCGTCCTCTGGAGAGGTACGGCTGCGCATGATCGAGAGCCTGACCAGCCCCGAGCGGACGAAGCTGATCAAGACCTTGATCGCGGACTTCGAGAAGGCGAACCCGAAGATCAAGGTGGAGCTGATCTCGCCGCCGCTCGACAGCGCCGACCAGAAGATCACCCAGATCCTGCAGACGAAGAAGGGCTTGGACGTCCTGGAGGTCCGCGACCACACGGCCAAGTCCTTCTCCAACAACGGCTGGCTGGCCGTACTGCCGACCACGGACTGGCCGGGCTGGTCGGACCTGACCGAGCTGGCCCAGAAGAAGGCGGTCGAGGTCGGCGGCAAGCCGTACCTCATCCCGTACGGCTTCTATGAGCGCACGCTGTTCTACCGGACCGACTGGGGCATGACCCAGCCGCCCACGACCTGGCAGGAGCTCTACGAGGCCGGCAAGAAGATGACCTCGGGCGACAGGTTCGGCTACTCCTTCCGGGGCGGCAAGGGCGGCGCCGACTACGTCGTCCAGATGATCAGCGCCTACAACGGCGAGGCCCTGAACCCCGAGAAATCCTTCTTCCTCAAGGACAAGCGGACGATCTTCTCGACCCCCGAGGCCGTCCAGGCCACGGACCTGTTCGTGAAGATCTTCAAGGAGATCTCGCCGCCCGACTCGGTGTCGTGGGGCTACCCGGAGATGGTCCAGGGCTTCACCTCGGGCGTCACCGGCATGCTCATCCAGGACCCCGAAGTGATCAAGACGGTCGAGGAGAGCTCGGTCAAGACCTGGTCCACGGCCCCGATCCCCAAGGGCCCGTCGGGCTACGCCTTCCAGCCGGTCGGCTACGCCGGCTGGGGCGCGACCTCCTTCAGCCAGCACCCCAAGGAGGCGGTCAAGCTGGTGCAGTTCCTGTCGGAGGCCAAGCAGAGCATCGCCTTCGCCAAGGGCAACTCGCTCATCCCGATCTCCAAGCAGGCCCAGGGCGACCCGCAGTTCTCCCAGGGCGCCTGGAAGGCCTACCTTCAGGCGCAGCAGGACCCCAAGCAGGTGATCACGATCCGGCCGGTCGACTACCCGGGCTGGAGCCAGTTCCAGGTCGACTCCGACCGTGACGTGCAGGCGCTGCTCACCGGCAAGAAGACCACGGCCGAGGTGCTCAAGTCGTGGGACGCGTTCTGGACGGACCAGGCGAAGAAGGTCTCGTGAGCGTAGGATCGGCCAGACCCGCGTTCACCACCCGCAAGGCCAGGTTCATCGCCCTGTGCCTGCTGCCCGGCGTGGTCTTCGTGGTGCTCTTCACGTACTACCCGGTGATCCGCGGCGCGATCATCGCCTTCCAGCAGTACAACCTGTTCGACCTGACCTCGACGCCGTTCGTGGGCCTGGAGAACTTTCGTGCCGTGCTGGCCGAGGACCGGTTCTGGACGGCGCTCCGCAACACCGGCACCTGGGTGGTCGTGTCGCTGTTCTTCCAGTTCTTCCTCGGCTTCGGGCTGGCGCTGCTGCTGCGGCGGCACTTCCGCGGCCGGGGGCTCTACCAGGCGTGGGTGTTCTTCCCCTGGGCGATGTCGGGGTTCCTGATCGGGCTGCTGTGGCGGTGGATGTTCAACGGGCAGTTCGGGGTGATCAACGACCTGCTGCTCAGGAGCGGGATCATCGAGCACCGCATCGGCTTCCTCGCGACGCCCGGGTGGGCGATGACCTCGGTCATCGTCGCCAACGTCTGGTACGGCGTGACCTTCTTCGCCATCATGATCATGGCGGCCCTGCAGTCGGTGCCCCGTGAGCTCTATGAGGCGGCGGACGTGGACGGGGCGTCACGGCTGAGGCAGTTCTGGCACGTGACGCTGCCGCACATCCGGCCGACGCTGGCGCTGATCGTGCTGCTGCGCATCATCTGGATCCTGAACTTCCCCGACCTGATCTACTCGATGACCGGCGGCGGACCCGCGGGGAGCACCGACATCATCACCACGTTCCTCATCCAGCAGGTGATCGGCGGCGACTACGGCCGAGGGGGCGCGGTCGGCATGCTCGTCCTCGGCCTGCTGCTCGCCTTCAGCGTCTTCTACCTGAACGCCACCCGATTCGAGAAGGCCCGATGAGACGCCTGGCCAAAGCGATCGTGCTCGGCGTCTGGCTGCTGATCACGCTCTTCCCCCTCTACTGGATCGTCGTCACCTCGCTCAAGCCCAAGGCCGAGATCTTCTCGATGCCGATCAAATACTGGCCGGGCAACGTGACGTTCGAGCACTACGCGGACCTGTTCTCCTTCGCCGACTTCGGCACCTACCTGCTCAACAGCCTGCTCGTCTCGCTGGTGGCGGCCGGGGCGGTGACCATGATCGGCGTGCTCGGCGGCTACACGCTGGCCCGCTTCAGCTTCCCCGGGCGGGGTGCGCTCATGCTGGCCTTCCTGGTCACCCAGATGCTCCCGCTGTTCATCGCGCTCGGCCCGCTCTATCTGCTGATGTCCGACCTCGACCTGCTCAACCGGCTGGCCGGGCTCATGCTCGTGTACGTCGCCATGCTGGTGCCGTTCTCCACGATCATCATGCGCGGCTTCTACGAGCGCGTCCCCGTGGCCCTGGAGGAGGCCGCGCAGGTCGACGGGGCCTCCCGGCTGGTCGCCATGGTCCGGGTGGTGATCCCGGTGATGCTGCCGGGCATCGCCGCGACGTTCATCTTCGCCTTCGTGCAGTGCTGGAACGAGTTGTTCCTGGCGATCACGTTCATCGACAGCGAGGACGCCAAGACCATCCCCGTCGCCATGAACTCCTTCATCACCCAGTACGACATCGACTGGGGCTCGATGGCCGCCGCCACCGTGGTCTCGGTGCTGCCGACGCTGGTGCTGTTCGCCGCGATCCGCCGCTACATCGTCGAAGGGCTCACGGCCGGCGCGGTCAAGGGGTGACGACCGTCAGCCGGTGAGCGCGGCCATGAGCTCGTCTCTGCCGCTGGCGCCGGTCTTGCGGAACACCGCCTTCAGGTGGTCGTTGACCGTGTGCACCGACAGGTCGAGGCGGCGGGCGATCTGCTTGGGGGCCGCGCCGTCGTACAGGCACTCCACGACGCACCGTTCGCGCGGGGTGATGCCGTACCAGTCGCAGAACGAGGGGAGCAGCAGCGGGCCGGTGGCCGCCTGGATGACGATGGCCACATCGCCGTCGCCGTCGGGGGAGAGGGGCTGGCCCTCGATCACCGTCCAGCGGCCGAAGCTGGCCGCCGGCGCGCAGATCAGCGGGCGCCAGGAGTCGGGGTCGCGGGCGTACGTCCGCGTGTCGAGTGACAGGCCGATCATCGACGTGTCGGCCAGCCAGTCGGGCAGGTCGCACCGGCCGGGCGTCCACATCTGCGCCAGCCACGCGCGGGCCTGCGGCGTGACCGCGCGGACGGCGTGGTCGGCGCCTATCACGATCAGGCCCGCGGGCAGCACCGGGAACGACGGGGTCAGCGGCGCGACGGTCACATAGCGGCGCAGCGCGGCCAGCAGCGCCGGGGCCAGCCGTACCGCTCTGTCCGCGTCCTCGGCGCCGAACGGCCGCCCGCCCTCCGAGCGGATCAGCCCGAGCAACCCCCACACGCCGCGGGAGTCGCGCAGCAGCAGTCGGAGTTCGCAGCCCGCACCGTGTGCCAGCAGCACCTCCCGCGTCAGCCGGTCGCCGTGCAGGTCGCACGGCCCCTCGCCGTGCTGCTTGCAGCGGCTGCCGTCGCATCCCGCGCCCACCAGGCCCACCGGCACGGGCCGCCGGGCCAGCGCGGCCGGGCGGCACGGATCGTCGTCGAGGTAGCGGCTCATCGCGAGCGCGCGGATGAGCGCCGGCTCGTAGCGGTGCCAGAAGCTGAAGGACCCGAGCCCCAGCCCGGTCGCCGGGCTGGTGCCGACCAGCCGCAGCGCGTCATGACTGACCCACCGCGAGACGGCGCGCGAGATCGCCTCACCCAGCTCGTCGGGGCTGGCGCCCTGCCCCATCGCCGCGTTGAGCTCGCGGAAGAGCCGATCCTCCGATGGAATCACGCCGATCACATCAGCATGGCGGGAGGGCTCACCACAATCGCCTCTCAGGGTAGTCATTTGATCACTCAGAGTAAGTATGAACCTGATGGCCTTTCGCCCCGAGTGTGCTGTAAGGAGGCAAGGTGGCAGATGAGTTACTGGTGGTGAGATGTCAGCTCGCTCAAGGAGCCGGGCCGGTTCGCGCCGTGGCTGGCTGTTCACGATGCAGGCGCGAATTGCCGTGACCGTTCATCGCGGCGCCGGTGCTAGTCGTCGTGACCGTTCATCGCGTGGATGCGACCTTTCGCCGCAACTCCCTCCCAACTAGGCGCTGAGCTGCGGCGGCTCGCCGAACAGCCTCCCCAGGGGCCTCCACGAAGGATAGGTTTCGCTCCTATCTTGTGCGTGATCCGCATCACAGTGGAGGGCTCGTGACGACTAAACAACATGACGCATCCGTCTATGAAGAGATTCAGGGGAGCGCCGAATTCCAGGACCTGAAGCGGCGCTTCCGGCGGTGGACGTTCCCGATGACCGCGGCGTTCCTGGTGTGGTACCTGCTCTACGTGGTGCTGTCCGGGTGGGCGCGTGACTTCATGGGGATCAAGCTGTTCGGCAACATCAACGTGGCGCTGATCTTCGGCCTGCTGCAGTTCGTCTCCACGTTCTGGATCGCGTGGGCGTACTCCAGGCACGCCGACAAGAAGCTCGACCCGATCGCCGACAAGCTCCGCCACGAGGTCGAGGAGAAGACCCAGTGAAGTCCGAGACCCTGGCCACCATCCTCTTCCTCACCTTCGTCGCGCTCACGCTGGTCATCACGTTCTGGGCCAGCAGGCAGACGAAGACCGCGGCCGACTACTACGCCGGCGGCCGGTCGTTCAGCGGCGTGCAGAACGGCCTGGCGATCGGCGGCGACTACATGTCGGCCGCGTCCTTCCTCGGCATCGCCGGCATCATCGCCCTGTCCGGCTACGACGGGTTCCTCTACTCCATCGGCTTCCTGGTGGCGTGGCTGGTCGCGCTGCTGCTGGTCGCCGAGCTGATGCGTAACTCCGGCAAGTTCACGATGGCCGACGTGCTGGCCTTCCGGATGAGCCCGCGCCCGGTCAGGACCGCCGCGGGCGTGTCCACGATCACGGTGAGCATCTTCTACCTGCTGGCGCAGATGGTGGGCGCGGGCGCCCTGGTCGGCCTGCTGCTCGGCATCACCAGCCCCTCGGGCAAGGCGTGGACGATCGTCGGGGTGGGCGCCCTGATGATCGTGTACGTGGTGTTCGGCGGCATGAAGGGCACCACCTGGGTGCAGATCGTCAAGGCCGTCCTGCTGATGACCGGCGCCGCCCTGATCACCCTCCTGGTGCTGGGCCACTACGGCTTCAACCTGTCGTCCCTGCTGGGCGACGCGGCGACGCAGAGCGGCAAGGGCGAGGCATTCCTCAACGCGGGTGGCAAGTACGCCACGGCGGCGCAGGGACTCACGGGCAAGATCGACCTGATCAGCCTCGGTCTCGCCCTGGTCCTCGGTACGGCGGGCCTGCCGCACATCCTGATCCGCTTCTACACGGTCCCGACGGCCAAGGACGCCCGCAAGTCGGTGCTCTGGGGCATCGGCATCATCGGCGTCTTCTACCTGCTCACCCTGGTCCTCGGCTTCGGCGCGGCGGCCCTGGTCGGCAGCAAGGCCATCGCCGCCTCGGACAAGGCGGGCAACACGGCCGCACCGCTGCTGGCCAAGGCCGTCGGCGAGACGTTCCTCGGCTCGGCGGGCGGCACGATCCTGCTGGCGCTGATCGGCGCGGTGGCCTTCGCCACGATCCTGGCCGTGGTGGCCGGGCTCACGCTGGCCTCCTCCTCCAGTTTCTCGCACGACCTGTACGCGCACGTGTTCCGGCGCGGCAACGCCACCGAGCGCGAGGAGGTGCTGGTGGCCCGCATCTCGGCGTTCGTCATCGGCGCGGTCGCCATCGGCCTCGGCATCCTGGCGCAGGGACAGAACGTCGCGTTCCTGGTGGCGCTGGCGTTCGCGGTGGCCGCCTCGGGCAACCTGCCGGCGATCCTCTACAGCCTGTTCTGGAAGAGGTTCAACACCGCGGGCGCGGTCAGCGCCATCTACGGTGGCCTGATCTCCGCCCTGCTGCTGGTCATCTTCTCGCCGGTGGTGTCCGGCTCGGAGACGGCCCTGTTCAAGACGGCGCACTTCAACTGGTTCCCGCTGAGCAACCCGGGCATCATCTCGATCCCGCTGGGCTTCCTGTTCGGCTACCTCGGCACGATCCTGAGCAAGGAGTACAACGCGGCCAAGTACGCCGAGATCGAGGTCCGCTCGCTCACCGGTGTCGGCGCCGAGAAGGCCACCGAGCACTGACACCCGCTGGTCAAAGGGGCCCGGCTCCGGCCGGGCCCTTTCGTCTGCCACCCGCGCCGAGCAGGTACAGCAGGGCCCCACCACGAGCGGATCCAGACCGCCACGTCCGGCACCTCCTGCGCGTTGACGTGCGAGACGGCCTTGGGCAGCCGCCCCACAGCAGGTAGCGGGTGACCGCGCGGTCCTGCCGGATCTCCACGCCCATGTTCAGCGGCACCTCGACGCCGAGCAAGGCGAGCACCGCCAGGCCGAAGAAGCTCCAGTTGCCGAGGTTGATCCCGTGCTCGGCCGACGGGCTCCAGGCCGCGAAGTCCCACGGGTTCGTCGCCGCCGCGTTGCCCTGCAGCAGGTAGGCGAGCCCGGCCGCGAAGACGAACGCGATGATCCACCAGCCGAACGCGGCCGGACCGGCGCTCTGGATCACCGCGGCGTTCGTGATGAACAGCACGATCGCCACGAAGATGGCGACCATGTCGAACGTGGTGAGCACCTTCGGCAGGATCCCGCCCGCCACCCGCTCGGACAGCAGGTCGTCGCCGGACGTCGTCATGGGGCGGCCCCCCTCAGCAGCGGTTACCTGCCAAGATCCGCCGCGCACCGACCGGCGTCAAGCAGCCACGACCGTCGCGCTCCGACCGGCGTCAAGGAGCCACAGGCTCCGCGCGGAGTTTGGCGGAATGCTGTACCAGGGTGATCAGCACCTCCCTGCTCGAGTCGCGCTTCCTGGCGTCGCACATGATGATCGGGATTGACGGGTTCAGCTGGAGCGCCAGCCGTACCTCGTCGAGCTCGAACGTCCGCGAGCCCTCGAAGCAGTTGACCGCCACCACGAACGGCGTGCCACGGCGCTCGAAGTAGTCGATCGAGGGGAAGCAGTCGGCCAGGCGGCGGGTGTCGGCCAGGATGACCGCGCCCAGCGAGCCCTCGGCCAACTCGTCCCAGACGAACCAGAACCGCTCCTGCCCCGGCGTGCCGAACAGGTACAGCACGTAGTCGGGGCTGAGCGTGATGCGGCCGAAGTCCATCGCCACGGTCGTCGTCCGCTTGGCCTCTACGGATGAGATGTCGTCGATGCCGATGCCGCGGTCGGTCAGGATCTCCTCGGTCCGCAGGGGGCGCGTCTCGGAGACCGCGCCGACCAGCGTGGTCTTGCCCGCGCCGAAACCACCCGCGACCAGGATCTTGATCGCGGTCGGCAGGCGCGGGCGGTCAGAGCGATCGAAGGCCATCGAGCACCGCCCTGTACATCTTCATATCGTTCATGTCCACCTCGGATTGCGGTTCCTGGGCCGAGACGAGTTCCTTGTCGAACAGGTCGCCGAGGAGCACCCGGATTGTGCCCGCGGGCAGGTCCAGGTGCGCGGCGATCTCGGCGACGGACTTGGGCTCGCGGCAGAGCCGCAGGATCGACAGATGTTCGGGGTCGAGCCCGGCCTCGGGACCGGGCGTCGGGCCGATGGCCAGGGCCATGGAGATCAGGTCGAATTTGCCGTGGGTGGGCTGGGTCCGCCCCCGCGTCACCACGTAGGGCCGGATGATCTCCGGATCGACCCAGTGCTCGTCCTCGGGCCCGTCCGTGGGGCCGTGGCCAGGGGTGTTCACCGATCACCCCTGGCCACGGCCTCGACGCGGGCGCCCGAGGTGAGGTATTGGCCGACCCGGGCGACGAGCATGGCCATCTCGTAGGCGACCAGGCCGATGTCCGCGGTCTGCGCGCACAGGACGGCCAGGCACGCCCGTTCACCCGCCACGGTCACGATGAGGAATCGCGAGCGCCACTCCACCACCGTCTGCTTGACCACGCCACCGCTCACATGCTCCGACAGACCCTTGGCCAGGCTCTGCAGCCCGGAGGCCACCGCCGACAGATGCTCACCGTCGGGGGGGGGGCGCGCCCCCCGCCCCCGGGGGGGGGGTGGGTATATCACACCGTTAAAAGAAATCACACAAAACCAAAAATAGGTATGCGGGATTTGGGTTTTAATTGTGGG